>JBBQFP010000001.1:0-180129 GCA_038322045.1 Actinomycetes bacterium
GGGCGCCGGGGGGCCCCCCCCGGCGGGCGCGGCGGCCCGGCGGAGCGGAAACCCCTCGCCGCCGCAGGCCGCCCTCTGGCAGGGTCTCCCCGTCATGCCCACGCGCCTGCCGACCCGACGCCGACGCCGCCCCCGCGTCCCGGCGGTCCTGCGCGACGAGCCCGCCTTCCGGCTCCTGTTCACCGGACAGGCCTTCTCGGTGGTCGGTGACCGGGTCGCCGGGATCGTGCTCCCCTTCGCGGTCCTGAGCATCGGTGGCGGCGTGACCGGCGTCGCTGTCGTGTCGGCCGCCCAGTTCCTGCCCTTCGCGTTTCTCGCGCTGCCGGCAGGCGTCTGGGCCGATCGGCTCGACCGCAGGATGATCATGCTGGTCTCCGACGGCGTCCGGCTGCTCAGCCAGCTTCTCGCCGCAGTTGCGCTGCTCACCGACGTGGCCACCGTGCCGGTGCTCGCCGTCCTGGCGCTGGGCTACGGCGCGGCCGACGCGTTCTTCGCCCCCGCGGTGACCGGCCTGCTCCCGAGCACGGTGCGGCCCGAGAACATCCAGCCCGCCAACGCCATGCGCGGGCTCAGCTTTTCCACGAGCTCCGTGCTCGGGCCGGTGCTCGCGGGGCTGCTCATCACGATCAGCGGCCCGGGCGGCGCGCTGCTCTTCGACGTGGCGACCTTCGTCGTCTCCATGGTCTGCCTGGCGATGCTCCGCACCCGTCACACGCCCCCGGCGAGCCCGGCGGCCGAGCCGGAGCCCTTCCTCGCCCAGCTCCGCCAGGGCTGGGCCGAGGTGCGCTCGCGGCCCTGGGTCGGGACGTTCCTCGGCGGCATGTGCACGTACCACGTCGCCGTCCTGCCAGCGATCTTCGTGCTCGGCCCGGTCCTCGCCGACCGTGAGCTCGGTGGCGCGCGGGCGTGGGCCGTCGTGACGACGTGCTTCGGCATCGGCGCGCTGCTCGGCGACGCCCTGCTGCTGCGCTGGCGGCCGCGGTTCGCCCTGCGGACCTCCGCGCTCATGCTCGTCGGGGCCTCGTGCCAGGCCGCCATCATCGGCAGCGGTCTGCCGCTGGCAGGCATCGCCGGGCTCGAGCTGCTCGCCGGCGTGTGCGTCACGGGGTTCTTCACCCTGTGGGAGACCTCGCTGCAGGAGCACATCCCCTCGGCCTCGCTCTCGCGGGTGAGCAGCTACGACTATCTCGTCAGCGTGGGCCTGCTCCCGCTGGGCAACCTCGCCGCGGGCGGCGCGACGTCGATCCTGGGGCTGCACACGACCCTGCTCGGCATGTCGGTCATCGGCATCGGTGCCGCGCTGCTCGTGCTCTCAGCTCGTGGTGTCCGCGAGCTGCCCCGCGGCGTCGAGGTCTGAGGCCCGCTCGACCCGCACGTGGGCAGGCAGCTCGACGTCGAAGCTCGACCCCAGCCGCAGCCCGGGGCTCGAGGCGCTGATCCGTCCGCCGTGGGCCTCGACAAGCGCCTTCGCGACGGCGAGGCCGAGCCCCCGGCCCCGTCGTCCGTGCTCCCTGGCGCCCTCGACCCGGTAGAAGCGATCGAACAGCCGCGGGAGCACGTCCTCGCGCAGCCCGTCGCCGGTGTCGGTGACGGCCAGGACGACGCCGGCGTCGCACCGGCGGGCGGAGGCGACGATCTCCCCGTGCGGCGGGGTGTGCCGGACCGCGTTGTCGAGCAGCCGTGCCAGGACGTCGACGACGCGGTCGGGGTCGATGAGCACATCGGGCAGATCGTCGTCGAGCACCCCCGAGAGCCGCACGCCTCGGTCCATCGCCTGCTGACGGAACAGCCGGCACGCCGTGACGACGATGGGCCCGAGCGGGAGGACGGCGAGCTCGAGCTGGACGGGCCCTCCCCCGGCGAGGACGGCGTCACCCATGTCGCTGACGACGACGCGCAGCGCCTGGGTCTGCACGCGCATGGCCCCGAGGGAGGCGTCGTCCGGCGCCACTCTGCCCTCGCCCAGGGCATCGAGCCAGGCGTCGAGGGATGCCAGCGGGGTGCGGAGCTCGTCGGCGAGCTCGGTGAGGAGCGCGACGTTCTCGGCCTGGAGCATCCGGGCGCGGTCGGCGAGCACCGAGACGGCGTCGGCCAGCCCGGCCACCGCGGCAGGCAGGCCCTCGTGCCGGGGGACGACGACGTCCTCGCGCCCGTCCGCCACGGCTCGTGCCGCCTGGACCACCTCCCGGGTCCGGGCAGGGCGGGACCACGGCGAGGGCATACCTCTTCCTCGGGCCTGGCGAGCACCGGCTTGAGCCCGGCGGCCGGCGTTGCGACGGCGGGCGCAGCGCGGATGCGTCGGCTAGGTTCGCCGTCATGACGTCGTGGTCGAGGATCGAGCGCAGCGCGCTGTGCGACCTGTTCCTGGAGGTCGGTCCCGACGCGGCGACCCTGTGCGAGGGCTGGCGCACCGCGGACCTCGCCGCGCACCTCGTCATCCGGGAGCGTCGGCTCGACGCCGCGGTGGGGATCGTCCTGTCGCCCGCCCGGGGCTACACGGCCTGGGTGCAGGGCGGCTACCGCGACAAGCCGTGGGGCACGCTCGTCGCGCTCGTGCGCTCCGGGCCTCCGGTCTGGTCGCCGCTGCGGCTGCCGCCGGTGGAGCAGGCGATGAACACCGTGGAGCTCTTCATCCACCACGAGGACGTTCGCAGGGCGCAGGACGGCTGGACACCCCGGGCTCTCGACCCACGTCTGCAGGACGCCCTGTGGTCCGCGCTGACGTCGAGGTCGAGGCTGTTCTACCGGTCGGCGCCCGTGGGGCTCACCCTGCGGCGAGACGATGGCCGCGAGCACGTGGTCAAGGGCGGCACCGGCCCCGTCGTCCTCACCGGCACCCCTGCAGAGCTGCTGCTCCACTCCTACGGGCGGGGCGCGCACACCCACGTGACGGTCGACGGCGACGCCGCCGCCGTCGCTGCCCTCGCGAGCGCTCACCTCGGGCTCTGAGCGGGTAGCAGGCGCGACGTGGCAGGCCTGGCGGATGTCTCTGCACGCACCCGCGGGCAAGTCGCAGCGGCTCCCCGAGAGCCCGCATCCCTCGGCCTCGAGGCGCTCGTCGCGCGAGCCCGCTCCCTGGGCCAGGGTGACCGGCGCATCCTCCTCGGCATCGCCGGGGCCCCCGGCTCCGGCAAGTCCACCCTCGCCGAGCGTCTCGTCACGGCCCTGGGCGCCGACGCGGTCCTCGTCCCCATGGACGGCTTTCACCTCGCCGACGACGAGCTGGAGCGGCTCGGACGGGGCCACCGCAAGGGCGACCCCGACACCTTCGACGCGGACGGCTTCCTCGCCCTGCTCCGGCGGATCCGCGACGGCGGCCCCGGCCCGGTGTACGCGCCGCGCTTCGACCGGAACCTCGAGGCGGCCGTGGCCGGGTCGATCCGGGTGGACCCCGCCGTCCGGCTCGTCGTCACGGAGGGCAACTACCTGCTGCTCGACGAGCCGCCGTGGGACGCCGTCCGTCCGCTGCTCGACGAGGTGTGGTTCCTCCGCCTCGACGACGACGAGCGGGTCGAGCGGCTCCTCCGTCGGCACGTCGCCCACGGCCGCTCCCCCGAGGCCGCGCGGGAGTGGGTGCTTCGCTCCGACGAGGCGAATGCCGCGCTCGTCATGCGCGACGAGGGGCGTGCCGACGTCGTCCTCGCTCCCCCGCCGCTCCCGGTCGAGGCGGCCGAGCGGGTCCCGCACTCGGTCTAGGGTGTCGGGGTGCCTGTCGCCGTCCGCGTCATCCCCTGCCTCGACGTCGACGCCGGCCGGGTCGTCAAAGGGGTGAACTTCCGCGAGCTCCGCGACGCCGGGGACCCCGTCGAGCTCGCCGCCCGCTACGACGCCGAGGGCGCCGACGAGCTCGTGTTCCTCGACATCACGGCGTCCTCGGGCGACCGCGAGACCACCTACGACGTCGTCCGGCGGACCGCCGAGCAGGTGTTCATCCCCCTGACCGTCGGCGGCGGGGTCCGGACCGTCGACGACGTCGACAAGCTGCTCCGTGCCGGCGCCGACAAGGTCGGCGTCAACACCGCCGCGCTCGCACGGCCGGCGCTCGTCGCCGAGATCGCCCAGCGGTTCGGCAACCAGGTGCTCGTGCTCTCGGTGGACGCGCGGCGGCTGCAGCAGACCGGCGACGGACCAGGCACGCCGAGCGGCTTCGAGGTGACGACGCACGGCGGACGCCGCGGCACGGGGGTCGACGCCGTCGCCTGGGCGGCGGAGGCGGCCGGGCTCGGCGCGGGCGAGATCCTCCTCAACGCCATGGACGCCGACGGCACCGGGGGCGGCTACGACCTCGAGCTCATCCGCGCGGTGCGTGCAGCTGTCGACGTCCCCGTCATCGCCAGCGGCGGCGCAGGCCGCCTCGAGGACTTTCCCCCGGCCGTGCAGGCGGGCGCCGACGCCGTGCTGGCCGCGAGCGTCTTCCACTTCGGCACGCTGAGCATCGGTGAGGTCAAGGCGACGCTGCGCGCCGCCGGCGCGACGGTGCGCTGACCGCTACCCGCCGTGCACGTCCTGCCAGTCAGCGGCGAGCACCGCGCACACCACCTCGTCGCTCCACTCGCCCTTGAACCACTCGTTCTCGCGCAGCAGAGCCTCCTCGCGCATCCCCAGCCGGCGCATGAGGGCGACCGAGGCGCTGTTGCGTGCGTCGGCACGCCCGAACACCCGGTGGATCCTGCCCGAGGCGAACGCCCAGTCGAGCAGGGCTGCCGTGGCCTCGGTGGCCAGACCTTGACCTCGGTGGCGAGGGGAGAACACGAAGCCGACCTCGGCCTGCTGGTGCTGGGCGCTGCGCGTCCACAGGACGAGCTCGCCGACGACCCGTGCGCCGTGCTCGACGGCGAGCTGCAGGATGTCGCCGTCCTCGCCAAGGCTCGCCGGACCGATGCGGCCGGCGAGGGCGGTGGCGACCTCCTCGCGGGAGCGGGGCTCCCAGTAGAGGTACCGCACGACCTCGAGGTCGCTCTCGATCGCGACGAGGTCCTCGAGGTCGCCGTCCCGGTAGCGCCGCAGGACGAGCCGGGGCGTGCGCAGCTGGTCGGGGAACGTCGCCACGGCGGGCTGCCGCTCAGCCGACGTCGACCGCGGCGAGAGCCTCGGGCAGGGTGAACGCCCCGGCGTAGAGCGCCTTGCCGACGATGGCCCCCTCGACTCCGATCGGGGTGAGCTCCGCGAGGGCGAGCAGGTCGTCCAGCGAGCTGACCCCACCGCTGGCGACGACCGGCCGCGGGGTCGCGGCGCAGACATCGCGCAGCAGCTCGAGGTTCGGGCCGGTGAGCGTGCCGTCGCGGTGGACGTCGGTGACGACGTAGCGCTCGCAGCCCTCCGCGTCGAGCCGTTCGAGCACCTCGAAGAGCTCGCCGCCATCCTCTGTCCAGCCGCGTGCCGCGAGGGTCGTCCCGCGGACGTCGAGGCCCACCGCGATCCGGTCGCCGAAGCGAGCGATCGCCCGCGCGCACCACTCCGGGGACTCCAGGGCGGCGGTGCCGAGGTTGACCCGAGCGCAGCCGGTCGAGAGGGCCGCCTCGAGGGACGCGTCGTCGCGGATGCCGCCCGAGAGCTCCACCGCGACGTCGAGGCGGCCGACGACCTCAGCCATGAGGCGGTGGTTGTGCCCCCGGCCGAAGGCGGCGTCGAGGTCGACGAGGTGGATCCACTGCGCCCCGGCCTCGACGAAGGCCTGCGCAGCCTCGAGGGGGTCGCCGTAGCTGGTCTCCGAGTCCGCCTCGCCCTGGACCTGGCGGACCGCCCGGCCGCCTGCGACGTCGACGGCAGGTCGCAGGACCAGCGGCACGGCGGACCTCCGGGGTGGGTGGGTGCGGAGCGGGTTGGGCGGCAGGGTGGAGCGCGCGACCCAGGTCAGCCCGCGCGCGGGGGCGCTCGGAGGCGTGCTCACAGCGTCCCCAGCCAGTTCTCGAGCAGGGCGGCCCCGGCGTCGCTGGACTTCTCGGGATGGAACTGCGTCGCCGACAACGGGCCGTTCTCGACCGCCGCGATGAAGCGGCCGCCGTGCTCGGCCCAGGTGACCAGCGGCGGCTCGAGCGGGCCGTCGCCGTCGAAGGGAAGCTCACGGACGCCGTAGGAGTGGACGAAGTAGAACCGGGTCCGCGGGTCCAGGCCGGCGAACAGCCGCGTGCCGGACGGCGGCTGCACGGTGTTCCACCCCATGTGGGGCAGCACCGGGGCCTCGAGGCGCTCGACCAGGCCCGGCCACTGCCCGGCGCCCTGCGTCGTCACCCCGTGCTCCACCCCGGTGGCGAAGAGGATCTGCATGCCGACGCAGATGCCGAGGACGGGGCGGCCACCGGCCAGCCTCCGGTCGATGACCCGCTCGCCATCGACGGCCCGCAGGCCCGCCATGCACGCCGCGAACGCCCCGACGCCGGGGACGACGAGCCCGTCGGCCTCGAGCGCCGCGGCGGGGTCTGAGGTGACGACGACGTCGGCCCCGACCCGGGCGAGCGCCCGCTCGGCCGAGCGGAGGTTGCCCGAGCCGTAGTCGAGGACGACGACGCGGCTCACGACGGGCTGCCGTCGGGGCGACGCCGGAACGCCTGGCGCAGCGCCCCGCCGAGGGTGGACCGGCCGACGTGCTCGGCACCCTTGATCGCGACGACGGGGGCACCGCCCTCGAGGACGCCGAAGCCCTCGACCGGCAGGGCCAGCGCCGTGCACAGCGCGTGGACCCGTTCGAGCGGGTGACCCGGCTCGCCGAGCAGGGTGGCGAGGCGCTCGGTGACGCTGTCGTCGGGGATGATCAGCGGCACCGTGGCTGCGAGCGCGGCTGGGTCACCGCCGCCGGAGCGCTCGGGGGTCCACACGTGGCTGTCGACCAGGGTGCGACCTGACCACAGGAGGTAGCCCGAGGCCTCTGCTGACCACCAGAGGAGCAGCACCGGCTCGGCCGTGGCCAGCGAGAGCGCCTTGGCCAGCACCTCGGGACGGACGGTGCGCCCGTCGACGGCCTCGGCCAGCACGGTCGTGCCGCGGACCCAGCCCGGCATGAGCCACCCGGCGCAGCGCGCCACCGTCATCGCCGAGCGGGTGGCTGCGACGTCGGCCGTGGTGAGGATGAGCCCCTTGGCCGCGGACATCGCCGGGTGCGTGGCACCGGCGGCAGCGGCGTCGTCCGGCCCTTCGGGCCCGCGATCGCCCGGCCCGGTCACGCGCCGACCTTCGAGACGAGCGCCGCGACCCCTGCGGCCGCCGCGAGGACGGCGAGGACACCCGTCGCCACCCACTTGCGCTGCTGGGCGAAGGCGATGACGCCGCCGATGAGGAACCCGCAGAGGATGAGGGCCAGCGCCGTCACAGCACGCCCTTCGTGCTGGGTATGCCGCTGACCCGGGGGTCGCGGGCCGTCGCGTCGCGCAGGGCCCGGGCCACGGCCTTGAACTGCGCCTCGGCGACGTGGTGGGCGTTGCGCCCGGCGAGGACCCTGATGTGGAGGCAGACCTGAGCCGTCGCGGCGAAGGACTCGAAGACGTGCCTGGTCAACGTCGTGTCGTAGTCGCCGATCATCGGTGCGAGGCCGCTGGGCTCGTCGTGGACGAGGTAGGGCCGCCCCGAGAGGTCGACGGCGACCTGCACGAGCGCCTCGTCGAGCGGCACGAGGGCGTCGCCGAACCGGCGGATCCCGGAGCGGTCGCCGAGGGCCTGACTCACCGCGGTACCGAGGGCGAGCGCGGTGTCCTCGACCGTGTGGTGGGAGTCGACGTGGACATCGCCGGTCGTGCGCACCGTGAGGTCGAGGAGCCCGTGCTTGCCGAGCTGGGCGAGCATGTGGTCGAAGAACCCGACCCCGGTGTCGACCGAGACGACGCCGGTGCCGTCGAGGTCGACCTCGACGAGGACGTCGGACTCCTTCGTCGTGCGCGCGACGCGCCCCGTGCGGTGCTCGGTCATGCGGACCCTCCCCTTCGGACACCCTGGCCCTGGTCGAGGACCTCGTCCAGCGCCTGCTCGAACGCCTGGCACTCCTCGGGGGTGCCGACGCTCACCCGCAGCCACCCCTGCGGCCCGGTCTCGCGGATGAGCACCCCGCGGTCGAGCAGACCCTGCCAGACCGCGGTGCGGTCGGGGAACGTGCCGAAGAGGGCGAAGTTCGCGTCGGTGTCGGCGACCTGGAGCCCCCTGGCCCGCAGCGACGCCACGAGCCGGTCGCGCTCGTCCCGGAGCACAGCGACCTCGGCGAGGAGCGTGTCAGCGTGCCGCAACGCAGTGCGCGCAACGGCCTGGGTCACTGCGGAGAGGTGGTAGGGCAGCCGGACGAGCTGGACGGCGTCGACGACGGCGGCGTCGGCGGCGAGGTAGCCCAGCCGGGCGCCGGCCAGGGCGAAGGCCTTGCTCATCGTCCGGGTGACGACGAGGCGAGGCCGGCCCTCGAGGAGCTCGAGCGCGCTGGGGACGCCGGGGCGACGGAACTCCGCGTAGGCCTCGTCGACGACGAGCAGCCCCTCGGTGGCCTCGTAGAGCGAGAGCACCTCGTCGGGGGTCGCGGCCGTCCCCGTGGGGTTGTTCGGGCTCGCGAGGAGGATGACTGCCGGCCGCAGCTGCTGCACCGCCTCGATCGAGGGGCCTAGGTCGAGGGTGAAGTCCGCGCGCCGCGGCACCGTCGTCCACCCGGTGAACGTGTCCTGGCAGTAGTCCGGGTACATGGAGTACGTCGGCGCGAAGCCCATCGCCGTGCGCCCTGGGCCGCCGAAGGCCTGGAGCAGCTGGAGCATGACCTCGTTGGACCCGTTCGCGGCCCACACCTGCTCGGGGGCCAGCCGGACACCGGTGTCGCGGTAGAGGAAGCCGGCGAGGTCCGCGCGCAGCTCGAGCGCGTCGCGGTCGGGGTAGCGGTTGAGCCCACGGGTGGCCTCGGCGACGGCCGCCGCGACATCGTCGACGATCTCCTGCGGGACGGCGTAGGGGTTCTCGTTGACGTTGAGCCGGACGGCGACGTCGAGCTGGGGCGCGCCGTAGGGAGTGCGACCGCGCAGCTCGGGGCGTAGCGGTACGGAGAGCTGCGTCTCGTCGGATGCCGCGTGGGGCTGCGGCCCGGGGGTCGAGGACGGGGCGGGCGGGACGGCGTCGGCGGGGCCGCTCACCGCGGGACCCGGGCTCGCACGGCGTCGACGTGCGCCGCGAGGTCCTCGGCGCCGCCGAGGGCGTCGACGTGCGGCGCGACGGCCGCGAGCGCCGAGCGGTCGTAGTGCACGACGTGGATGCCCCGGAGGAACGACTGCACCGAGAGCCCCCCGGTGTGGCGGGCCGTGCCTCCGGTGGGCAGGACGTGGTTGGAGCCCGCGAGGTAGTCCCCGAGGCTCACCGGGGACCACGGGCCGACGAACACGGCCCCCGCGTTCGTCACCCGCGCCGCCCAGGCCTCGGCGTCCTCGGTGATGACCTCGAGGTGCTCGGCTGCCCAGTCGTCGACGACGGCGAGCCCCTGCTCGAGGTCACGGACGACGGCGACGGCCGACTGGCGGGTCAGCGCGGTCTCGACGCGCTCGCGGTGGCGGGTCAGCGGCACCTGGCGCTCGAGCTCGGCCAGGACGCCCTCGACGAGGGACTCGCTCGGGGTGACGAGCAGGCAGGACGCGTTCTCGTCGTGCTCGGCCTGGGCGACGAGGTCGGCCGCGACGTGCCGCGGGTCGGCCGTGGCGTCGGCGAGGATGCCGATCTCGGTCGGCCCGGCCTCGCTGTCGATGCCGACGACGCCGCGCAGCAGCCGCTTCGCCGCCGCGACGTAGACGTTGCCAGGACCGGTGACGAGGTCGGCCCGCGCGCACTCCGAGGTGCCATAGGCGAACATCGCCACCGCCTGGGCCCCGCCGACGGCGTAGACCTCGTCGACGCCGAGCAGCGCGCAGGCAGCGAGCACCGAGGGGTGCGGCAGGCCGCCGTTGTCCTTCTGAGGCGGGCTGGCCACGGCGAGCGAGCGCACGCCGGCCGCCTGCGCCGGGACGACGTTCATGACCACGCTGCTCGGGTAGGCCACCAGACCGCCGGGGACGTAGAGGCCCACCCGGCGGACCGGGACCCAGCGTTCGGTGACCGTGCCGCCCGGGACGACGTCGACGGTGACCTCGCTACGTCGCTGCGCCTCGTGCACCCGACGGGCACGGGCCGTCGCCTCCTCCAGCGCCGCGCGCACGGCCGGGTCGAGCGCCGCGAGCGCTGCATCACAGGCCTCCTGCGGCACTCGGGTCGTGCTGAGCCGGACGCCGTCGAAACGCTCGGTGGCGTCGAGCACCGCAGCCAACCCGCGGGCCCGGACGTCGTCGCAGACCGGTCGCACGGCGTCGGTGGCCGCCTCGACGTCGAGCGCCGCCCTCGGCAGGACGTCGCGGTACTCGGCGTCGGGAACTGACCGGAGGTCGATGCGGCGGATCACAGGGCGGGAGTCTACTGACGCCTCGCCCGCGCACGACCGCAGCGACCAGGCCCGCATCGCGCGCGGGTGACCGGGCCCGCCTAGGCTCAGGACGTGCCGGTGCGCCTCCCTCTGTTCCCGCTGGGGACCGTCCTCTACCCCGGCCTCCTGCTGCCCCTGCACATCTTCGAGGAGCGCTACCGGCGCCTCGTCGAGCACCTCGTCGCGCTGCCCGACGGTGAGCCGCGACGCTTCGGCGTCGTCGCGATCCGGGAGGGCTGGGAGGTCGGCGCGGCCGGGGCGAAGGCCCTGCACGCCGTCGGGTGCACCGCCGAGGTGCGCCAGGTCGAGGCCTACAGCGACGGTCGCTTCGACATCATGACGACCGGCGCGCAGCGCTTCCGCCTCGACGAGGTCGACGACTCGCTGCCCTACCTCACCGCCTCGGTCGAGCTGCTCGACGAGGACCCCGGTGAAGGCGCGAACCTCGTGGCGCCAGGGGTGGGCCGACTGTTCCGCGCCTACCGTGACAGCCTGCTCTCCGCCCGCGGGGAAGAGGCCGACGAGCCGCCGCAGCTGCCGGCCGACGCTGACGTCCTCTCCTACCTCGTCGCCGCGGCCATGGTCCTCGACCTCGAGGACAAGCAGCGGCTCCTCGCCTGCCCCGACACCTCGTCCAGGCTGCGCGAGGAGCTGTCGCTGCTGCGCCGCGAGGCGGCCCTCGTCAAGGCGCTGCCGTCGCTGCCTGCCGTCGACCTCGTCCGCGCGCCGACCTCGGTCAACTGAGGGTGGCCAAGAAGGAGCGCTCCGCCTCGACGCCCGCGACCACGCTGCTCGCCGACGACGGCGCCGCCCACACGCTGCACCCCTACGAGCACGACCCCCGGGCCGTCTCCTTCGGCCTCGAGGCGGCCGAGGTGCTCGGCGTCGACCCGGCTCGGGTGCTCAAGACCCTGCTGGCCACGGTCGACGGCTCGCTGGCCGTGGCGGTCGTCCCGGTGGCGGGCCGGCTGGACCTCAAGGCGCTCGCGAGCGCCTTGGGGGGCAAGCGCGCGGAGATGGCGCAGCCCGAGGCCGCCGAGCGCGCGACCGGGTACGTCGTCGGGGGGATCAGCCCGCTCGGGCAGCGCAGACACCTCCCGACCGTCGTCGACTCCTCGGCCCTGGCCTTCGGAACCGTCCTCGTCAGTGGGGGACGACGGGGCCTCGACGTCGAGCTCTCCCCTGCCGACCTCGTGCGGCTCACGTCGGCGGTCGTGGCCGACATCGCGCGGGACTGACCTGTCGCAGGCCTGTGGATCGGCACCGGGCGCGGGCGAGGCACCGGCACGGGGAAGGCCGCGAGGCGACGGCAGCGGCTCCCCGCGTCAGCCCGTTCGGGCGGGCCGGTGCCGCCGGGACGCGGCAGCGGTCGTCGCGGCGTAGGCGAGCACCCCCGCCAGCGGGGCGGCGACGAGCGCGACGGTGCTCCGCAGCTGCAGCGGGCCCTGGAGGGTGCCGCCCGTCCGCAGTGCCTCGACCCGTGGCCCCAGCGGACCTGGCCCGAGCGCCGTGCCCACCCGAAGCGTCAGCGTCGCCGCCGCGAGGCACACCCCGGCGAGCAGCACGGGGTGCCAGGGCACGGGAGAGCGCGCGAGCAGCCGCAGCGCCACCCCGCAGGCGACCCCGACGACGCCGGTGAGCAGGACGAACCAGCCGTCGGCCGCGATGAAGGCCGGGTCCTGGGGCGTCGCGTAGCTGGCCCCTCCCCCGGTGAGGACCGTGACGTCGGGCAGCGGCGCCGTGACGTGCCAGAGCAGCCCGGCGGCGACGGCGAGCACCGCCGCCAGCACGCCCAGCACCACGACGAGGACGAGCGGCGAGGGCGCCGCCCCGGCCGCCCGACCGGGACGGGTCACGCGAGGCACGAGGGGCCGAGCAGCGCCTTGAGATCGCCCATGAGCGCGGGGGACGGCGTCACGCGGTGGCCGTCACCGAGGCGCAGCAACGTCGTCCGGCCCTTCCCCTGGAGGGCCAGGTGGACTTCGGTGACTCCGGGGTGGGTGCCGAGGACGTCTTTGAGCCGCTCGACGACGGGCTGCGTGCACCGCACGGTCGGCAGGCTCAGGACGAGCGGCCCGGTGCCGGCCGAGCTGAGGTCGGGGACCGAGAGCTCCATGGCGACGAGGCGCGGGACGTCCTCGCGCTTGTCCAGGCGGCCCCGGACGATGATGACGGCGTCCTCGACGAGGGAGGTGGCGCACCCCTGGTAGGTCGCCGGGAAGACCATGACGTCGATGGCGCCCTCGAGGTCCTCGAGCGTGACGATCGCCCAGGGGTTGCCCTGCTTGGTCATCTTGCGCTGCAGCCCGCTGATGAGCCCGCCGACGGTGACGACGGCGCCGTCGGCACGGTCGTCTGCGGTGAGCGCCGAGACGGGGCAGTCCGACGCGGCGGCCAGGACGTGCTCGACGCCGAGGAGCGGGTGGTCGGAGACGTAGAGGCCGAGCATCTCGCGCTCGTAGGCGAGGAGCACCGGCTTGTCCCACTCCCCCGAGGGCACGACGAGGTCGAGGCCCAGCGCCGCCGGTGCGCCGTCGGGCTCGTCGAAGGCGGCGCCGAAGAGGTCGAACTGGCCGACGGCCTCGGCGCGCTTGGTGCCCATGACGGAGTCGACGGCGTCGGCGTGCACCGAGACGAGGCCGCGGCGGCTGTCGCCGAGGGAGTCGAAGGCGCCGGCCTTGATGAGCGACTCGATGGTCTTCTTGTTGCAGACGACCGGCTCGACCTTGGCGAGGAAGTCGGCGAAGGACGTGTACCGGCCCTTGGCGCGGCGGGTGGCGACAATGGAGGCGACGACGTTGGCCCCGACGTTGCGGATCGCGGTGAGCCCGAAGCGGATGTCGGTCCCCCGCGGGGTGAAGTTGCCGTCGGAGTCGCTGACGTCGGGCGGGAGCACCTTGATGCCCATGTGGCGGCACTCGTTGAGGTAGAGCGCGGACTTGTCCTTGTCGTCCTTGACGCTCGTGAGGAGCGCCGCCATGTACTCAGCCGGGTAGTTCGCCTTGAGGTACGCCGTCCAGTAGGAGACGAGCCCGTAGCCAGCGGTGTGCGCCTTGTTGAAGGCGTAGTCGGCGAACGGGACGAGCACCTCCCAGATGGCGGTGATCGCACCCCGGGAGTAGCCGCGCTCGGCCATGCCCCCGGAGAAGGGGATGAACTCCTTCTCGAGGACCTCCTTCTTCTTCTTGCCCATCGCACGACGCAGCAGGTCGGCCTGGCCGAGGGAGTAGCCCGCGAGCTTCTGGGCCACCGCCATGACCTGCTCCTGGTAGACGATGACGCCGTAGGTCGGCTCGAGGATCTCGGCGAGGGGCTCGGCGAGCTCCGGGTGGATCGGCTCGACCTTCTCGCGGCCGTTCTTGCGCTCGGCGTAGGCGAGGTGGGCGTTGACCCCCATGGGCCCGGGCCGGTACAGCGCGAGGACCGCGGAGATGTCCTCGAAGTTGTCCGGCGCCATCTGCCGCAGCAGCGAGCGCATCGGTCCGCCGTCGAGCTGGAAGACGCCGAGGGAGTCCCCCCGGGAGAGCAGCTCGTAGGTCGCGCGGTCCCCGAGCCCGAGGGTCTCGAGCACGACGGCCTCACCGCGGTTGTCCATGATGCCCGCGAGGGCGTCGTCGAGGACCGTGAGGTTGCGCAGGCCGAGGAAGTCCATCTTGAGCAGCCCGAGGGACTCGCAGCTCGGGTAGTCGAACTGGGTGATGATCGCGCCGTCGGCCTCGCGCTTCATGACCGGGATGTGGTCGATGAGCGGCTCCTTGCTCATGATCACACCCGCCGCGTGCACCCCCCACTGCCGCTTGAGCCCTTCGAGGCCCATCGCGGTGTCGACGACCCGACGGGCGTCCGGGTCGCTCTCGCAGCGCGCCCGGAACTCCCCCGCCTCGCCGTAGCGCTTGTGCTGGGGGTCGAAGATCCCGGCGAGCGGCACGTCCTTGCCCATGACCGAGGGAGGCATGAGCTTGGTCAGCTGGTCGCCGAGGGCGTAGGGGTAGCCGAGCACCCGTCCGGCGTCCTTGACCGCCTGCTTGGCCTTGATCGTGCTGAAGGTGACGATCTGCGCGACGCGGTCCGCGCCGTACTTGTCGGTGACGTACCGGATGACGTCGCCGCGACGACGCTCGTCGAAGTCGACGTCGATGTCGGGCATCGACACGCGCTCGGGGTTGAGGAACCGCTCGAAGAGCAGCCCGTGCTTGAGCGGGTCGAGGTCGGTGATGCCCATGGCGTAGGCGACGAGCGACCCGGCCGCCGAGCCCCGCCCGGGCCCGACCCGGATGCCGTTGTCCTTGGCCCAGTTGATGAAGTCCGCGACGACGAGGAAGTACGACGGGAAGCCCATCTGGACGATGACGCCGACCTCGTAGTCGGCCTGGGTGCGGACGTCGTCGGGCACGGCACCGCGGTACCGGCGCGCGAGGCCCCGCTCGACCTCCTTGACGAACCACGAGGTCTGGTCCTCGCCCTCGGGCACGGGGAAGGTCGGCAGGAGGTCGGCGCCCTCGGTGAAGGTGACGTCGACCCGTTCGGCGACGAGCAGGGTGTTGTCGCAGGCCTCGGGGATCTCGCGCCAGAGGTGGCGCATCTCGGCAGCGCTCTTGAGGTAGAAGTCCTGGGCGTCGAACTTGAACCGCTGCGGGTCGGCCATCGTCTTGCCGGTCTGCACGCAGAGCAGGACCTCGTGGGCCTGGGCGTCCTTGGCGAAGGTGTAGTGCAGGTCGTTGGTGGCGAGGAAGGGCAGCTCGAGCTCGCGGGCCAGCCGCAGGAGGTCGTCGCGGGTCTGCCGCTCGATGCCGATCCCGTGGTCCATGAGCTCGCAGAAGAAGCTGTCACGGCCGAAGATGTCGCGGTAGTCCGAGGCAGCCTGCTTCGCCGCGTCGTAGCGACCCTGCTGGAGCAGCCGGTTCACCTCGCCGGAGGGGCAGCCGGTGGTGGCGATGATGCCCTTGCCGTAGGTGGCGAGCAGCTCGCGGTCCATGCGCGGCTTGTAGTACTGACCCTCGAGGCTCGCCAGGCTCGAGAGCCGGAAGAGGTTGTGCATCCCCTCCGTGGTCTCGGCCATCAGCGTCATGTGGGTGTACATCTCGCCGGCGTTGGAGTCGTCACCGCCCGCGACCGCCACCCGCTTGCGGTCGAAGCGGCTGCCCGGAGCGAGGTAGCCCTCCATGCCGATGATCGGCTTGACCCCGGCCTTGCGCGCCTGCCGGTAGAAGTCGTAGGCACCGAAGACGTTGCCGTGGTCGGTCATCGCCAGAGCCGGCATCTGCATGCGGGACGCCTCGGCGAACAGGTCGGTCAGCCGCGCTGCGCCGTCGAGCATCGAGTACTCGGTGTGCACGTGGAGGTGCACGAAGCCGTCCCGCGACGCCGTCTGCGCCATTCCCGTCGGCCTCCTCCGGTCTGCTGCGGCCGGCTTGAGAAGCGCCGCTGCGCAGGGAACTGTAGCCGCGCCCACCGACGGGTCCCGGCACCTTCGGAGGCCCTCCGCCGTTTCCGCAGGTCAGCCACCGGGAACCGGTCGGGTGTGTCGAACACCACTGTCATCGTCGTCGTCGTCGTCGTCCTCGTCCTCCTGGGGGTCGGCCTAGCCCTCGTCGCCCGGCAGCGGGGCGCCCGCAGGGAGCACCTCCAGGAGCGCTTCGGCGGGGAGTACGACCGCACCGTCGAAGACGCCGGGAGCCGCCGGCGCGCCGAGTCCGAGCTCGCCGCGCGCGAGCAGCGCCGCGCCTCCCTGCAGATCGTCGCGCTCGCGCCGGGTCGCGCCGAGCACTTCCGCGCCGCGTGGACGAGCACCCAGGCGCAGTTCGTCGAGCAGCCCAAGGAGGCCGTCCGTGACGCCGACCGGCTCGTCGGACGCCTCATGGCCGAGCGCGGCTACCCCACCGGTGACTTCGACCAGCAGGCGGCCGACCTCTCGGTCGACCACGCCGACGTCCTCGACCACTACCGGGAGGCCCACCGCATCGGCTCGGACGCCGACGAGGCCACCACCGAGGAGCTGCGCCAGGCGATGGTGCACTACCGGTACCTCGTCGACCGGCTGCTCGAGGAGTCCGCGAGCGTGGCCGACGACGAGGCGCAGGCCCAGCAGCGCAGCGACTCCGTGGAGCGTGGCGCCGAGACGGTCCGTGAGGGGCGTGCCGAGCGCATGGGGCAGGACCGGCTCGACGGTCCCGACGGGCCGGCGCAGGAGATTCGCGCGATCCGGCCCGACGGCGGCGCCACCGCCGTCCCTGTCGTCGACCACCGTGACGAGCGGGACGCAGCACACACCCGGCAGGACGACGTCGTCGACCTGCGCGACCCGCTCGAAGCCCAGCGAGACCCGGAGCGCTGAGCGCCGGAGGTCACACCGTGTGGTCGGCGGTCTCCGGGCGCGCCTTGAGCACTTTGACCATGTATCGGTGCCTGATGTCGGCCTCGACGTACTCCTCGCCGACCGGCTCGTAGCCGAGTCTGGAGTAGAAGCCCAGCGCGTGCACCTGGGCGCCGAGGTAGACCGCGGGCAGGCCGCGCTCGACGACGGCGACCTCGACCGCCCGGACGAGGGCCGCCCCCACCCCCGCCCCCCGGAGCTCGCGGAGCACGGCGAGCCGGCCGAGGTGCGCGACGGAGCCCCACCCGTGCCCGGCCAGCGGGGTCTCGCCCGCCGGCTCGACGAGCACCCGGACCGCGCCGACGCAGCGGCTACCGGCGCCGATGCCGCGGGGGCCAGAGGCGTCGCCGTCGCTCCCGTCGGGTCGCCCGACCTCGGCGAGCAGGTGGACGGCCTCGCCGTCACGCCCGTCCTGCTCGATCGTCGGGTCGACGTCCTGCTCACCGACGAACACCGTCGTCCGGACCGCCTGGGCCGCGGCGATGTCAGCCTCGCCCTGCGCCACGCGCACGCGCACGGACGGACGCCTGGGCGTCACGACGACGCGCGCAGCACCTCGAGGGACTGCGCGAGGTCGTCCGGGTAGGGAGTGGAGACCTCGAACCACTCCCCCGTGCCGGGGTGGGTGAAGCCCAGGCGGTGGGCGTGCAGCCACTGGCGGGACAGGCCCAGGCGCGCGGACAGCGTCGGGTCGGCGCCGTAGGCGAGGTCACCGACGCACGGGTGCCGGACGGCGGAGAAGTGGACCCGGATCTGGTGGGTCCGGCCCGTCTCGAGGTGGATCTCGAGCAGCGACGCCGACCGGAGCGCCTCGAGCGTCTCGTAGTGGGTGACGCTCTCACGGCCGCCGGCGACGACCGCCCACAGCGCGTCCTTGCTCGGGTGACGGTCGATGGGGGCGTCGATGGTGCCACGGGAGGGGTCGGGGTAGCCCTGGACGAGCGCGTGGTACACCTTCTCGACCGTGCGCTCCTTGAACGCGCGCTTGAGCAGGGTGTACGCGCGCTCGCTCTTCGCGACGACCATGAGCCCGCTCGTGCCGACGTCGAGGCGGTGGACGATGCCCTGCCGCTCGGCCGCCCCGCTCGTCGAGATCCGGTAGCCCGCCGCGGCGAGCCCGCCGGAGACCGTCGCTCCGCTCCAGCCGGGGCTCGGGTGGGCGGCGACCCCGACGGGCTTGTCGACGACGACGACGTCGTCGTCGTCGTGGACGACCCGAAGGCCCGGGACGGCCTCAGGGGGCTGGTCGTCGACGACGGGGCCAGGAAGGCGGACGTCGAGCAGGGACCCGGCGACCATCCGGTCGGACTTCGCGGCTGCGCGGCCGTCGACGAGGACGTCACCGCCAGCGACGAGCGCTGCAGCCACCGTGCGCGAGAGGCCGAGCATCCGCGAGAGCCCGGCGTCGAGGCGCTCGCCGTCGAGGCCGTCAGGGACGGGCAGCAGGCGGGACTCAGCCACGCTCGTCACCCGACCGCAGCCGCGTGCCGTCGATCTGGTGTCCCGTGGCCGAGAGCAGCGCGACGAGAGCGGCGCCCGTCACCACCGCGCAGTCGGCGGCGTTGAACACCGGGAAGCTCGGGAAGGCGATGAAGTCGACGACGTGGCCGCGCAGGGGTCCTGGCGCGCGCAGCACGCGGTCGGTGAGGTTGCCCAGGGCACCCCCGAGCAGCAGGCCGAGGCCGACCGCCCACGGCAGCGAGGCCAGCCGACGGGCGCTGCGGACGATGACGACGACGACGACCGCGGCCACGACGGACAGGAGCACCGTCATCCCCGTGCCGATGCTGAAGGCCGCACCGGGGTTGCGGGTGACCTCGAGATGGACGACCGAGGGGACGACGGTGATGGTGCGCCGCCCCTCGAGGTGGGCGACGACGAGGTACTTGGTGATCTGGTCGACGGCATAGACGGATGCCGCCACGCACGCCAGGAGCAGGGTGCGGCGGTTCCGAGAGGGACGGGGGGCCTGGGTGTCGGCGTCGCTCAGCGACGCTCCTCGCGCTGCTTGCATGTCCTGCACAGGGTCGCACGTGGGAAGACCTGCAGGCGCGCCTTGCCGATCGGCTCCCCGCACGACTCGCACGTGCCGTAGCGGCCGGAGTCGAGCCGCGCGACCGCTCGCTCGACCTGGGTGAGCATGTCGCGGACGTTGTTGGCCACCGACATCTCGTGCTCGCGCTCGAAGGTCTTGGCGCCGGCGTCGGCCTGGTCGTCCCCCGCGCCGTCGCCGGAGTCGCGCAAGAGGGCGGCGAGCCCCTGGGTCGAGCTCGACAGCTGGCTGCGCAGCTCGAGGGCCTCGCGAGTGAGCTCGGCGCGGACCTCGTCGACCTCGGCCTCCGTCCACGGCTCCTCACCGGGGCTGGTGACGAGGACGCCGGGGACGGGCAGCGCCTCGGCGGGGGCGTCCACCGGGACGGCCTCGGGCGGTGCCGCAGCGGCTGGCGAGGCGGGCCGGGAGGACCGCTTCACGGGGGCCTTGGCAGACGGGGCGGGCTGCTTCGCGGCCGCAGGCTTCGCGGCGGTCGGCTTCGCGGCCGCAGGCTTCGCGGCCGCAGGCTTCGCGGCCGCAGGCTTCGCGGCGGCCGGCTTGGCGGACGCAGGCTTCGCGGCCGCAGGCTTCGCGGCCGCAGGCTTCGCGGCTACGGGCTTGGCGGAGGCCCTGCGCCGGGGAGCCGGAGCCGCCGGTACGGCCGGCGCCTCGGCCGCGGGCTCGACGGTCTCCGAGGACGGTTGGCGCGGCGCCGGGGGGCGCCGAGAGCTGCTCCCGGCGGCGGCACGAGGGCTCTCGACGACGTCGGCAGCCGGCGGTCGTGCGACGTCCGGGACGACGTCCACGGCGGAGGAGGTTCCGGAGGAGCCGGTGACGGCCGAAGCGACGCCGGACACCGCTCGCCGCACCCGACTGCTGAGTCCCTTGCCGTTCTCGGCCATGGCTCGACCTCTCCCGGGGCAGAGCACGATGCTCCGGACCGTCCGCCGGATGATAGGGCCGATCTTGACGTGCGACAACGGCCGGCGCCGGTGACGGGGGTCACGGACGCCGGTCCACCGTGGTGGCGACGGGCGGGAGTCAGCCGGTCAGCGCCTCCGCCACCGTCGTAGCCAGCCGCTGGCGGAGCCCCCGGGCGAGACGGCGGCCAGCCGCTGGGCGCGGAACCGCTCGACGAGGTCGTCGTCGAGGGGGGCCAGCTCGCCGAGCGCCCGGCTGAGCAGGAGGTCGGCCAGCGCGGGGTTGCGCGCGAGCACGGGTCCGTGGAGGTAGGTGCCGACGACGCCTCGCCACAGGACCCCCTCGGTGCCGTCGCCGTTGCCGACCCCGGAGAGGACCCGGCCCAGGGGTGGCACCCCCGGGCCGAGCCGCGTCACCCCGGCGTGGTTCTCGTAACCGCTGAGCACGGGCAGCCCCTGCGCTGCCGACCCGGCCGAGGGTGAGGAGCCGGTCGAGGGGCCGGGCTCGGGCTGCGCCAGGAGCTCGCCCACGGCCCTCGGCCCGGCGCCGGGCACGGACGTCGCGTCGACGAGACCGAGGCCCGCGACCTCGCGGCCAGCCGCCCAGAAGGAGGAGCCGATGACCTGGAAGCCGGCGCAGACCGCCAGCAGGCTCGCGCCTGCCTCGAGCGCCCGCTGCAGCCCGCCGTCGCCGGCCAGCCTCGCGGTGGCCGCCACCTGCGCGGCGTCCTCGGCACCGCCGAGGATGTAGAGGTCGCCCGTCGACGGCACGGGGTCCTCCGGGCCGACCTCGACGACGGTGGCCTCGATTCCCCGCAGCACCGCCCTGGCGGCGAGGACGGTCGCGTTGCCCCGGTCGCCGTAGGTGCCGAGCAGCGTCGGGTAGACGTTGACGACGGTCAGCGTGTCAGCCACCTCAGGCCCTCTCGCCGTGGGTCCTCAGGATGTCGTGCAGGGCTGTGTAGTTGGCGACGACGTCCGCGGCGCCTCCGTCCGGGAGCGTTCGGGCCGCTGCCTCGACGTCGTCGGCGACGGTGACCTCGATGCCCGCGTAGTGCAGGCGGACGCCGATGTCGAGGCGCCGGTCTCCCGTGACGGTGATCCGACGTCCGGCCAGCCGCTCGAAGGGGACGTCCCAGAGCCACGAGGTGTCCCTGCCGTCGGCCGCGCGCGCGTTGACCGAGAGGATGAGCGGGGAGGTGCCGCCCTCGATGAGGTCGAGCATCTCGCCCCACCCGGCCGGGTTCTTGGCGAGCAGCAGCCGCAGGGAGCGGCCGGCCACCGGCACGACGGCGTAGCGCCCGGCGACGCTGCGGACCCCGGCGCACGCCCGCAGCGCGTCCTGCACCGGCACCCGCAGGACAGCGGCCGCGGCGGTCGCGTAAGCGGCGTTGATCCGGTTGACCTCACCGGGCAGCCCGATGACCACCTCGTGGTCGGTGCCCTCGGGGTCGCGCAGGACCGAACCGTGCAGCGCCCAGTCCGGCCGCGGGCGGTCCAGCCCGCAGCCGGGGCACGACCACTCCCCGTCCGCCCGGCGGAGCAGCTCCCCGCAGCGGGGGCACCCGGTGGCGTCCTGGGTCCAGCGGGCACCCGCGCTCACCCAGCGCAGGTCGGGCGCGCCCTCGGCCGCCCAGGCGACGAGCGGGTCATCGGCGTTGGCGACGACGGTGGAGCCGGCAGGCAGCGCCGAGACCACCGCGTGCCAGCGCTGGGCGACCTTGCCGACCTCCCCCACCCGGTCGAGCTGGTCGCGCGAGAGGTTGAGCAGGACGACGACGCGCGGCCGGACTGCTGCCGCGACGACGCCCAGGTGCTGCTCGTCGACCTCGAGGGCGGCGACCATCGCCTCCGGCCTGCTCGCGAGCGCGGCGAGGACTCCGGCAGGGAGGTTCGCCCCCGTGTCGTTGTGGGCGACCGGTCCGAGCTGTGCGAGCGCGGCCGCGAGCATCCGGGTCGTCGTCGTCTTTCCGTTCGTCGCGCTCACGAGGACGCACTGCCGTCCCACGGCCAGGCTTGCGAGGAGACCGGGCGAGACCGCGAGCGAGACCCGGCCCCCGATGGTGGAGCCACCGCCGCGCCCCAGACTCCGGGAGAGCTGCGCGGCCAGCGCCCCGCTGCGGACCCCGGCGAGTTCTCGGACGGTCAGACGGCGCGAGGCGGTGTCGGTCACGGGCTCCTCTGTCGGTCGAGCGGCGGGCGGGCACCCGGGTCGGGCAGACCGGTGCGCCGGGCAGCGCGAGTCACGACCGTAGCCGAGCCAGCCGGCCCTCGACGTCCGCGGGCGGGTCGGCGAGGGCGACGACCTTGTCCCGGCTCGTGCGGCCCGAAACGAGGCGGAGCCGGCTCGGGGCGACGTCGAGGGCGTCGGCCAGCGCCCGCAGGGCCGCCTCGGTCGCTTTGCCGTCGACCGCGCGCTCGGCGACGCGGACGACGAGCGCCTCTCCGTGCCGGCCGCCGACGCCCGGCCGCGAGTCCCCCGGCTTGACCCTGACCGCGATGCGCAGGACAGCGGGGGCCATCCGCACACGCTCCCACGCCGTCCGGACGACACGGCCGCGCCCCGGCACGCAGCGTGCTCATCGGTTACCCTGCTGAGGCCTGCAAGGCGTCGAAGGGACGAGTAGCGGCGGTCGCAGCCCGAAGCGACCCGGGGACGGTGCGAGCCCGGGGGCGTGCCCGTCCGTGAAGATCACCCCTGAGCCGCCGGAAGATCGGACGTGCGCGTCCGGGTAGACCCGGCACGCAGGCGCCTCGAGCGGGGTCGCCGTGCGCGGCCCAAGGAGGGTGGTACCGCGGGGCCCGCCGACGTCCGGCTCGCCTCGTCCCTCCGGGACCGCGACCGCCCGGAGGAGACAGTCCATGTACCGCCCCGTCAACGCGCAGGTCGACCTCACGGCGATGGAGCACGAGGTCCTCGACCTGTGGGCCGAGCGCGACGTCTTCGCCCGTAGCCTCTCGGCACGGGAGGACGCACCGCTCTGGGTCTTCTACGAGGGACCGCCGACCGCCAACGGCATGCCGGGCACCCACCACGTCGAGGCCCGCGTCTTCAAGGACGTCTTCCCGCGGTTCAAGACGATGAAGGGCTTCCGCGTCGAGCGCAAGGCCGGCTGGGACTGCCACGGCCTGCCCGTCGAGCTCGCCGTCGAGAAGGAGCTGGGGTTCTCGGGCAAGGGCGAGATCGAGGCCTTCGGCATCGCCGAGTTCAACGCCCGGTGCCGAGCCTCCGTCGACCGCCACGTCGACGCCTTCGAGGCGATGACGACCCGGATGGGCTACTGGGTCAACCTCGGCGAGGCGTACCGGACGATGGACGCCGAGTACGTCGACTCCGTGTGGTGGTCGCTCCAGCAGATCGCCGCAAAGGGGCTTCTCGTCGAGGACCACCGGGTGACGCCGTACTGCCCGCGCTGTGGAACAGGCCTGTCCGACCACGAGCTCGCCCAGGGCTACGAGACCGTGAGCGACCCGTCGGTCTTCGTCCGCTTCCCCGTGACGGCCGGTCCGCTGGCCGAGCTCGACGCCTCGCTGCTCGTGTGGACGACGACCCCGTGGACGCTCGTCTCCAACACCGCGGCGGCCGTCGGCCCGGACGTCGAGTACGTCGCCGTGCGCACGCCCTCCGGCGAGGTGCTCGTCGTCGCGGCGGCGCTGCACGGGCGGGCCCTTGGCACCGGGGAGGACGGCGAGCCCGTCGGGGAGGTGCTGTGGAGCGGGGCCGGCCGCGAGCTCGAGGGGACGCCGTACCGCCGTCCGTTCGACTGGGTGAGCTTCCCGGACGACGCCGACCCGCGCACCCACACCGTCCTGCTCGCCGACTTCGTCACCACCGAGGACGGCACCGGCCTCGTGCACGAGGCCCCGGCCTTCGGCGCCGACGACCTCGCCCTGTGCCGGTCCTACGGGCTGCCCGTGGTCAACCCCATCGAGCCGGACGGGTGCTTCGCCGCCGAGGTCCCGCATGTCGGGGGCATGTTCTTCAAGAGCGCGGACGGGCTCATCGTCGGAGAGCTCGACGTCCGTGGGCTGCTGTTCCGGGTCACCGACTACGAGCACTCGTACCCGCACTGCTGGCGCTGCCACACAGCGCTGATCTACTACGCGCGCCCGTCGTGGTACGTCCGCACGACAGCGGTCAAGGACGCCCTGCTCCGCGAGAACGGCCGCACGGACTGGCACCCCGAGACGATCCAGTGGGGCCGCTACGGCGACTGGCTGACGAACAACGTCGACTGGGCGCTCTCCCGCGACCGCTACTGGGGCACCCCGCTCCCGGTGTGGCGCTGCGCGGACGGCCACGTGACGGTCGTCGGCTCTCGCGCCGAGCTGGGTGAGCTGGCCGGGCGAGACCTCTGCGAGCTCGACCCGCACCGGCCCTTCGTCGACGAGATCACCCTCGCCTGCCCGCAGTGCGCGGCCACGGCGACCCGGGTGCCCCAGGTCATCGACGCCTGGTACGACTCCGGCTCGATGCCCTTCGCCCAGTGGGGGTACCCCTGGAAGAACCGCGACGTGTTCGAGGCCCGGTACCCGGCGCAGTTCATCTGCGAGGCGCTCGACCAGACCCGCGGCTGGTTCTACACGCTCATGGCCGTCGGCACGCTCGTCTTCGACCGCTCCTCCTACGAGACCGTCCTGTGCCTCGGCCTCATCCTCGCCGAGGACGGGCGCAAGATGAGCAAGCACCTCGGCAACATCCTCGAGCCGATCCCCCTCATGGAGCAGCACGGCGCCGACGCCGTCCGCTGGTTCATGGCCGCCAGCGGCTCCCCGTGGCAGCCGCGGCGCGTCGGGCACGCGGCGATCCAGGAGGTCGTGCGCAAGGTCCTCCTGACGTACTGGAACACCGTCGCCTTCCAGTCGCTCTACGCCCGCACCGCAGGGTGGTCGCCGGGCACGGCCGCGCCGCCGGCGGCCGAGCGACCGGTGCTCGACCGGTGGGCGCTGTCCGAGGCCCACCGCCTCGTGCGCGAGGTCGACGCCGCGCTCGAGGACTACGACACCCAGCGCACCGGTGCCCTGCTCTCGGCCTACGTCGACGACCTGTCCAACTGGTACGTGCGTCGCTCTCGGCGGCGTTTCTGGGCCGGGGACCCCGCGGCGCTGGCGACGCTGCACGAGTGCCTCGAGCTCGTCACGCGCCTCATGGCCCCCCTCACCCCGTTCATCACCGAGCGGGTGTGGCAGGACCTCGTCGTCGCTACGGACCCGTCGGCACCGGACTCCGTCCACCTGGCCTCGTGGCCGGTCAGCGACCCGGAGCTCGTCGACGGCCGGCTCAGCACGCAGATGGAGCTCGTGCGCCGGCTCGTCGAGCTCGGCCGGGCAGCACGCGCGGAGTCCAAGGTGCGCAACCGCCAGCCGCTCTCACGTGCCCTCGTCGCCTCCCCCGGCTGGGCCGAGCTCGACGACGAGCTGCGCGCCCAGGTGGCCGCGGAGCTCAACGTCGTGTCGCTCGCCGGCCTCGGGGACGCCGGCGGTGAGCTCGTCGACGTCTCGGCGAAGGGAAGCTTCCGGGCCCTCGGGGCGCGCTTCGGCAAGCGCACGCCCACCGTCGCGGCAGCCATTGCCGCGGCCGACGCCTCCGCTCTGGCGGCGGCGCTGCGTGGCGAGGGCCGCGCGGAGGTCGTCGTCGAGGGCGAGGTCGTGAGCGTGGGGCTCGACGAGGTCATCCTCTCCGAGACGCCCCGGGCGGGCTGGGCCGTCGTCGCCGAGGGCCCGGACACGGTGGCGCTCGACCTCGAGATCACTCCGGCACTGCGACGTGCCGGGCTCGCGCGCGAGGTGGTCAGGCTGGTTCAGGAGGCGCGCAAGGCCTCGGGGCTCGACGTCTCCGACCGGGTCGAGGTGCGCTGGCAGGCAGCCGGCGAGCTTGCCCACGCGCTCACCGAGCACGCCGGGCTCGTCGCCGACGAGGTCCTCGCCACGACGTTCGAGCAGGTCGGCGACGCCGGCCCGGACGCCCGGGACGAGGCGGACCTCGGTCTGCGGTTCACCGTCGCCAAGACCTGACCCACGGGCCGCCGCTCGGGCCCTCGGCTCGGCGGCGGCCGTGCGGCGTCATGGGTCGGCCGGCAGGACGCCGGGCCTCAGGCCTCGCGTGGCGGCCCGACGGGCTCGTGCTCAGGCTCGTGCTGGGTCGAGGGCTGGGCGACGCCGGGGACGGGGATGGGTCCCGAGGCCGGGATGCCGGCAGCCCCGCCGACGACGCTGCGGTGCTGGTCCGCTGCGGGACCACCGGCCGGCTGCGGCGAGCCGGCGACGGCCCCGGCGGGGGGGCCGCCACCACTCGCAGCCGGGCGGGCGGCCTCGGCGGCCCGGGGTGCGTCACCGACGGAGCCAAGCTCGCGCAGCTGGCTCTCGAGGTAGGCCTTGAGCCGCGTGCGGTACTCCCGCTCGTAGCCGCGGAGGTCCTCGACGCGCCGCTCGAGGGCCGCCCGCTGCTGGTCGAGCGAGGACATCGTCGTGCTGTGCTTCTCCCGAGCCTCCCGCTCGAGGGTCGCGGCGTGCGCCTGGGCCGCGGCGACGACGGCGTCGGCCTTGGCCTTCGCCGCGGCCGTGTGCTCGGACGCGGTGCGCTCAGCCATCGCGAGCAGCGCGCTGGCCGCCTCCACCGGTGGCACCCGGGGCACCGCGACGGCCGGAGCGCCGACGGCGGCGTCCGATGGCTCGGCAGGCTCGGCCTCCCGCGCCGCCGTCAGCTCCGCCTCGAGGGCGGCGACCCTCGCGTACAGCCGCTCGATCTCCGGGGCGACGAGGTCGTCGAGGAACGCGTCGACCTCGCCCTCGTCGTAGCCCTGCTTGAGTCGGGTGGTCGTGAACTGCTTGTTGCGGATCTCGTCCGGGGTCAGGGGCATGAGATCGAACCTTCCGGGAGGACGTCGGGGAGCGGGGGGCCGCAGGGGTGCCTCAGAGACGGGAGACCACGCTGAGGAGGATCTGGACGGCCAGCAGCAGGACGAGGAACGAGAGGTCCAGCGAGACCGATCCGAGGCGCAACGGGGGGATGACCTTGCGCAGGGCCTTGATCGGGGGGTCGGTGACCGTCCACGTCGCCTCGCACGCGAGGAGCATCGGCCCCTTGGGCGTGTAGCTGCGGGCGAACATGAAGACGTAGTCCATGACGAGCCGGAAGAGCAAGAGCAGGAAGAAGAGCCAGAGGACGGTGGTCAGCACCTGACCCACCGGGCTCATCGGGCGGCACGCCGGTTGACATCCATGAGCAGATCATCCCTCACCGGACGGCTCCCCCGCCCCCCGACCCCGCGGCAACGCTCCGGGGCCATCGGCGTCCGGCAGCCCGGACGTGACGGGTCAGGACTGGTTGAAGAAACCGCTCTCGGCGATGCGGGCCTTGTCCTCGGCGGTGACGACGACATCGGTCGGCGAGAGGAGGAACACCTTGCTCGTGACGCGCTCGATCGTGCCGTGCAGGCCGAAGACGAGCCCAGCGGAGAAGTCGACGAGCCGCTTGGCGTCGGAGTCGCTCATCTCGGTGAGGTTCATGATGACCGGCGTGCCGTCGCGGAAGGCCTCCCCGATCTGGCGGGCCTCGTTGTAGGTGCGCGGGTGGATCGTCGTGATGCGGTAGGCCTCGCGCGCCGCCGGAGCCATCTGCGGGGCGAGGGCATGGGCCGTGGCGCCGTGGGAGACGGGACCGGCAGAGTGCCCGGCCGCCGAGGACGGACGGCGCTCCTGCATGGCGGTCACCCGCGAGGACTCACGGGGCGAGTGCCTCGGCGTCTCCTCGACGACCTCGCGGCGCGCGCCGCGTGCGACGGGCTCGGCCGGACGACCGTCGGCGTCGGCCTCGTCGTAGTCGTCGTACTGGGCGTAGTGCTCGTCATCCTCGACGAGTCCGAGGTAAACCCCCATCTTGCGCAGCGCGCCAGCCATGCTCGAGGTACCTCCGGGGTCGTCTGACAGGTGGTGGGCGTCGACCACGTGCTCGGCCGACCGGACCGACGCTACCCGAGAGGGGGCCGCTGGCCGAGCAGGGCCGCACCGACGCGCAGGTGTGTCGCGCCGGCGGCGACCGCGGCCTCGAGGTCACCGCTCATCCCGGCGCTGACCATCCCGGCCTCGGGGTGCTCGCGGACGACGTCGGCCGACAGCGCGACGAGCCGGTCGAACGCCTGGCGGGGATCTGCGTCGCGGGGGGCGACCGCCATGACCCCACCGAGGCGCAGAGACGTCCGGGCGGCGATGGCGTCGGCCAGCCGGAGCACGTCGTCCGGGTGGGCGCCCCCGCGTCCTGGGGTGCCGTCGAGGCTCACCTGGACGAGCGCGGTGAGCAACCGCCCGGCACCGGCGGCGGCCTCGTCGAGCGCCTCGACGAGCGGGAGCCGGTCGACGGAGTGGACGACGTCGGCGTACCGGGCCACCGAGCGCGCCTTGTTGCGCTGCAGCTGCCCGACGAGGTGCCAGCGCAACGTGAGCCCCCACCCGGCGCACTGCTCGGCCTTCGGAGAAGCCTCCTGGTCCCGGTTCTCGCCGACGTCGAGGACCCCGAGCGAGGCCAGCCGCCGGACGTCCTGCGCCGGCCAGGTCTTGGTCACGGCGATGAGCGTGATCGGTGCGGGGTCGCGCCCGGCGGCTGCCGAGGCCTGGGCGACCCGCTGACGCAGCGCCGCGAGGTTGCGCGCCAGCTCGAGAGTCCTCTCGTCGGCCCCGCCTGGCTCGGCGTCGCCCGGCCCGGCGTCGAACGGCCCTGGGGTCCTCGGGACGGTCACGACGTCGACCGACGGACGACGACGCCGGCGAAGCGACCCGTGACCCCGTCGCGGCGGTAGGAGAAGTGCTCCGG
The DNA here is from genome assembly GCA_038322045.1 of Actinomycetes bacterium. Lineage (GTDB taxonomy): Bacteria > Actinomycetota > Actinomycetes > JBBQFP01 > JBBQFP01 > JBBQFP01. The sequence continues at coordinate 28,534 of JBBQFP010000001.1, forward strand.
GGACCGCGCCGTGCAGACCGCGCTCACCTCGATCGCGGTGACGCCGACTGCCCGCAGCTGCGCGACGAGCCCGGCACGCAGGTCGAGCGCCAGGGTCCCTCGGTTGCTCGTCGCGGCCAGCGCCGGCTCGACGGTGACCGCGTCGTCGTGCATGGCCCGGGGCACCTCGTAGCAGCCGGCGCACACGCTGGGGCCTAATGAGGCGCGGATCTGCTCGGCTCGCGCCCCGAGGCCCACCATGGCGGCCACGGCCCGGGGCAGCACGCCAGCCACGGTGCCCGCGCGACCCGCGTGGACGGCGCCGACGACCCCGCTCTCGGCGTCGGCGAGGAGGACGGGCACGCAGTCGGCGACGAGGACCACGAGCGCCAGGCCGGTGGCGGCCGTGACGAGGGCGTCAGCGGTCGGCTCCGCCGTCGGCCCGTCGACGACGGCGACGGCAGTGCCGTGGACCTGCGACATGGCGACGAGGCGCTCGGAGGGGACGTCGAGCGCTCGCGCGAGCAGGTCGCGGTTGGTGGCGACAGCCGCCGGGTCGTCCCCGACGTGGCGGGCGAGGTTCAGCGACGCGTACGGCCCCACGCTCCGGCCGCCATGGCGGTCGGTGAACCCCCCGACGACCTCACCCTCGCCGAGGTCAGCAGGGTGCAGGCGAGGCCTTTCGACGGCGCCGGTCGCGGCGACCGTGCTGGGTGCCACCCCTACTTGAGGAAGTCGGGGACGTCGAGGTCGTCGCTGGCATCGTCGAAGACGATCGTGCGGGTCGGCCGGGGCGGCGTCTCGGGCCGGGGGCCGACGGCAGGACGCGCCGGGACCGTGACGGGGGACGCAGGCATGACGACGGGAGCCGGTGCCGACGCGGCGACGGCCGGCGCGGCGGGCGCGGGTGCTGGCGTGGGCCGGGGCGACGGCTGAGGCGCAGCGGCGGCCGACGGGGCAGGCACTGCAGCCGCGCGCGCGGCAGGCTCGCGCCGCTGCGGCTCGCCGCCGTCGAAGCCTGCGGCGATGACGGTGACCCGGACCTCGTCGCCGAGCGCGTCGTCGATGACGGCCCCGAAGATGATGTTCGCGTCGGCGTGCGCTGACTGGGCGACGAGCTGTGCCGCCTCGTTGATCTCGAACAGCCCGAGGTCGGAGCCCCCGGAGATCGACAGGAGGACGCCGTGGGCGCCGTCGATCGACGCCTCGAGCAGCGGGCTGGAGATCGCCGTCGTCGCGGCAGCGACCGCACGGTCCTCGCCCCGGGCGGAACCGATCCCCATGAGGGCGCTGCCTGCACCCTGCATGACCGACTTGACGTCGGCGAAGTCGAGGTTGATCAGGCCGGGGGTGGTGATGAGGTCGGTGATCCCCTGGACGCCCGACAGGAGCACCTGGTCGGCGGACTTGAAGGCGTCGAGGACGCTGACCTGACGGTCGGAGATCGAGAGCAGCCGGTCGTTGGGGATGACGATGAGGGTGTCGACCTCGTCGCGCAGCGACGTGATCCCGCTCTCGGACTGGGTTGCCCGGCGTCGGCCCTCGAAGCTGAACGGCCTCGTGACGACGCCGATGGTCAGCGCGCCGAGCCCCCGGGCGATCCGCGCGACGACCGGCGCGCCGCCGGTCCCCGTGCCGCCGCCCTCGCCGGCCGAGACGAAGACCATGTCAGCCCCCTTGAGGACCTCCTCGATCTCCTCCGCGTGGTCCTCGGCTGCCTGACGGCCGACATCGGGGTCGGCGCCCGCACCGAGGCCACGGGTGCGCTCGCGGCCGATGTCGAGCTTGACGTCGGCGTCGCTCATGAGCAGCGCCTGCGCGTCGGTATTCACCGCGATGAACTCCACGCCCTTGAGGCCGACCTCGATCATCCGGTTGATGGCGTTGACGCCACCCCCGCCGATGCCGACCACCTTGATCACGGCGAGATAGTTCTGCGGTGCTGCCATGGAAGGCGCCTTCCTCGAGCTGAAGTCCGGCCGCTGGGAGCGGTGGGGTGAGTCGTGCCTCGAGCGCTGGCGCGAGGAGCGCCCGGGCCGCACCACCGTCATGGTGCGGCACCCCCCATGCCCGTCGGGTCCCACCTTGGCGGCGTGTCGCCTACTTCTCAACCCTGGACGTTCGGTTGACAGTTATGGTCGTCGAAGGCCTGTGACCTGCAGTGATCCCACCCTCGCCACCGCCCCTCAGGCCCACACGCTGCAGGTTCCTCCCTCCTGAGGGACCCCGGGGGGATCCTGCGAGGACCGGGCGAGCGAGCCGCCCGACCCGCACCGTCAAGGACAGGTCGAGACATTCGTCGGCGGGTCTCGCGGCGTCGACGCTGACAGCGACGACCCTCGCACGGTCAAGGTCACGCCGGCGAGAGGCCCTCGGGCGTCAGCGGACGGTGGGGGCGTCGGGTGCCGTGACGTCGATGAGCCGGCCAGGGCGCCCGAGGAGGAGCAGGGTGACCCGTGCCTTGCGAACCGACTGGGCGGGCGTGCCCCAGACCACCGTCCGGCCGTCAAGACTCAGCCGCACCGCAACCGCGCTCGGAGCGGTGACCGCGGTGACCTCACGGGCCAGTGCCGGCGGGAGCGCCTGCGCCACCGCGACCGCCGCGGCGAGCGGCTCTCCTCGGGGGGTGCCACGGATCGGCACGAGGCCCGTGGGCGACGTGGCGACCTGCGCGAAGGGCACCCCCGAGGCGTCCACGAGGGTCAGCCCCGACCCCTCGACGAGCACCGCTCTCGCTCGGCGGGGCACGACGACGAGGCGCAGCGTCCGTGGCCAGGCGCGGGTGGCCCGGACCGAGGCGACCGGCGGCAGGGCGGCGACCCGCGCCTCGATCGGAGCGAGCCCGACCCGCGCCAGCGGGGCGCCCAGAGGTGCCCGTGCGGCCGCCTCCACCTCGCGCGCCAGCGCGGGCGGCACACCCTCGACGTCGACGTCGGAGACGGCCAGCAGGGAGGAGAAGAGCAGCGCCCAGGCGACCCCCGCAAGCAGGAAGACGCCCGCGAGCACCGCCGAAACCCGCCACCGTCGCGCAGCCCGCGCCCGGGCAGACCGCTGGGCGAACCGCTGGGCCGAGGTGCCCGGGAGCGAACCCCGCGCCGGGTCCGTCGACCCGCCGCGCCTGCCGGACGGCCCCGGACGGGCACTCTCGCCGGCCCCGGCACGGCGGGCACCCGGCCGGGGCTCGCTGCGGCCCGCAGGTCTGCCGCCGCGGGAGGGGGCCCGCACCGAGCCGTGCCCGGAGCCGCGCCCGGCGCTCATGCCCGGGACGCCTCGGGGCGCAGCCGGGCGAGCTCCTCGAGGACCTCGGGACCGACCATCGTCACGTCGCCGGCCCCGAGGGTGAGGACGACGTCGCCGGGCCGGGTGCGCGCCGCCAGCGCAGCGGCGACGGCGGACCACGACGACTCGAAGAGCGTCGGTACCCCCGGCGGGACGGCGGCGGCGACCGCGGCGCCGGTGGCGCCGGGGATGGGGTCCTCCCCCGCCGCGTAGACGTCCATGACGACGACCTCGTCGGCGAGCCCGAGCGCCTCGCCGAAGTCGGGGAGGAAGGCGGCGGTTCGGCTGTATCGGTGGGGCTGGAAGACCACGACGAGGCGTCCCTCCCCCGCGACCCCGCGCGCGGCCCGCAGCGTGGCCCGCAGCTCGGTCGGGTGGTGGGCGTAGTCGTCGTAGACGGTGACCCCCCCGGCCTCACCCTTGCGCTCGAAGCGACGCCGCGTGCCCGAGAAGCCCTCGAGCCCGCGCAGCAGCGCCTCTGCGGGGAGCCCGAGGCGGATCCCCACGGTGAGCGCGGCGGCAGCGTCGAGCGCGTTGTGCGCCCCCGGCACGTGCAGCCGCAGCCGGCCCACGGGCTCGCCCTCCCAGACGACGTCGGCCTCGGAACCACCCGCGGACGTCGTCAGGCCGCGGAGCTCGAGGTCGGCCTCCGGGGACTCCCCGTAGCTGCTCACCCCCACCCCCTCGGCACGCGCACGCTCCCCGAGACGCCTGGATCCGTCGTCGTCGGCGCAGACGACCAGGGTGCCGCTGGGAAGCAGCCGACGGGCGAAGTCGAGGAACGCCGCCTCGACGGCATCCAGCGTGCCGTAGTGGTCGAGGTGGTCGGCCTCGACGTTGGTGACGACGGAGACGACCGGGCTGTAGAGCAGTAAGCTCCCGTCGCTCTCGTCGGCCTCGGCGACGAAGAGGTCGCCGGTGCCGTGGTGGGCGTTGGCGCCGCTGTCGTTGAGCGTCCCCCCGATGGCGAAGGAGGGGTCGGCCCCCGCGCTCTGCAGCGCGACGGTGAGCATCGACGTCGTCGTCGTCTTGCCGTGGGTGCCGGCGACGGCGACGCTGCGGCGCCCGACCATCGTCGAGGCGAGGGCGGCCGCACGGGGCAGGACGAGCAGCCCCCGATCCTGGGCGGCCACGAGCTCGGGGTTGGCGGCCCCGATCGCCGTCGACACGACGACGGTGTCGGCGTCGCCGAGGTTGGCGCCGTCATGGCCGACGGCGACCCTGGCCCCCAGCGCGCGCAGGGCCGAGAGGGCGACGGAGTCCTTGGCGTCGCTGCCGGAGACCGTCATGCCTCGAGCGAGCATGATCCGGGCGATCCCCGACATGCCCGCACCGCCGATCCCCACAAAGTGGACCGCCCCGAGCTGGTCGGCGGGCACGGTCGTCGTCGGGGGCGGGACGAGGGTCACGAGGAGCCTTCCGGGGGTGCGTCCGGCGGGACCGACCCGGCCGGGTGAGGGGCGTCGTCGGGGGGCCGGCGCCCGGCGACGGCGGACCGCACGATCTGCGCGAGCCGCTCGTCGGCGTCAGGGTGCCCCGTGGCGCGCGCGGCCTCGCCCATCTGCGCGAGGCGCGCCGGGTCGGTGAGCAGCGGGACGATCTCGGCGAGCAGCCGCTCCGCGTCGAGCTCGGCGTCGGGCACGGCGAGGGCAGCGCCCGCAGCCAGCAGCGGCCCGGCGTTGAGGCGCTGCTCGCCGTTGCCGATCGGCAGGGGCACGAGCAGCGCGGGCATGCCGACCGCCGCCAGCTCGGCACAGGTCAGCGCGCCGGACCGGCTGACGACGACGTCTGCCGCTGCGTACCCGACCTCCATGTGCTCGAGGTAGTCCAGCGGGACGTAGCGGCCTGCCACGGCCTCGGGGGCCTCGGCGATGAGGGCCGGCCCGAGGACGTGGAGGACGGCGGCCCCCGCGGCGAGCAGTCGTGGGAGAGCCTCGACGACGGCGTCGTTCACCCGTCGGGCGCCCTGGGACCCGCCGAAGACGAGCACCACCGGGGCATCGGGGTCCAGGCCGAGCTCGGCGCGCGCCTCGGCCCGGCGGGCGGGGCGGTCCAGGGTGCTCACCGCTCGGCGTAGCGGGATCCCGATGACCTCGGCGCGGGTCAACGGGGTCCCCTCGACAGCGACCGCCACGGTGGCACCGAGCCGGGCGCCGAGACGGTTGGCCATCCCCGGCCGGGCGTTGGCCTCGTGGACGACGAGCGGGAGCCGCAGCCGTCGTCCGGCGAGGTAGGCCGGCGCGGCGACGTACCCGCCGAAACCGACGACGACGTCCCCGCCGACCCGCGCCATGGCATCGGCCGCTGCGTCGACCGCGCCGCGCAGGTTCCCGGGGAGCCGCAGCAGAGCCGCGCTGGGGCGCCGCGGCACGGGGACGGCGGGGATGAGCTCGAGGTCGTAGCCACGGGCCGGGACGAGCCTGTTCTCGAGGCCGCGGCTCGTCCCCAGTGCCGTGATCCCGACGTCGGGGTCGGCCCGGCGCAACGCGTCGGCCAGGGCGAGCGCAGGCTCGATGTGGCCTGCCGTGCCGCCACCGGCCAGGACGACGTGCATCAGGCCCCCCGGCGCGAGAGCCGTCGGCGCAGCGGCCCCGGACCCCGGGCTGCCAGCGCGGCCCGGGCCTCCGGCTCGCCGCGGGCGAAGGAGAGGAGCATCCCGATCGCCGCCAGCGTCGGCAGCAGCGCGGAGCCGCCGTAGGAGACGAGCGGCAGCGCGACACCGGTGATGGGCAGGACCCCGAGGACGGCCCCGACGTTGACGACCGCCTGGATCATGATCCAGGCCGTGACCCCGCCGGCCGCGAGGCGCACGAAGGGGTCGACGGCTCTGGTGGCGATCCGCACCCCCGCGACCCCGATCCCGAGGAGCAGGCCCAGGACGACGAGGGTCCCGATCATTCCGAGCTCCTCGCCGATGATGGCGAAGATGAAGTCCGTGTGGGCTTCTGGCAGGTACTGCCACTTCTCCCGGCTCGCCCCCAGCCCCAGGCCCCACCAGCCACCGGTCGCGAGGGCGAACAGCCCGTGCGCCGCCTGCCACCCCGTGTCGTGATAGTCGGCCATGGGGTCCCAGAAGCTCTTCAGCCGAGCCAGACGAGCGCTGTGGTTGGCCGACATGACCGCGACGAGACCGACGCCGAAGCCGCTCATGAGGACGAACAGTCGCATCGGGGCCCCGGCGTGGAAGAGCAGCGCGACAAGGATCCCGAGCAGCAGCAGCGAGGTGCCGAGGTCGCTGCCGAGGAGGACCATGGCGATCATCCCCAGGCCGACGGGCAGCAGCGGGACGAGCAGGTGCTTCCACGCGGTGAGCAGCGGGGCCTTGCGAGCGAGGAGGTCGGCCGACCAGACGACGAGGGCGAGCTTCGCTGCCTCCGAGGGCTGGATCCGGAAGGGGCCGCCGATGTTGATCCAGTTCTGGTTGCCGTTGACCGACACGCCGAGTCCGGGCACGAGGACGAGCGCGAGGAGGCCGAACGCCACGACGATGAGCGGCCACGCGAGAGCGCGCCAGAACCGCACGCTGCGTCGCGAGCACCACCACAGCAGGAGCAGCCCCACCGTCATGAACATCGCCTGCTTGCGGGCGAAGCCGAAGGACGAGCGCGAGCTCGCATAGGCGGTGACGCTCGAGGCCGAGAGCACCATGACGAGCCCGAGGGCAGCCAGCAGGAGGGTCGAGCTCAGCAGAAGGTAGTACGAGGCCAGCGGCCGCCGGAGCACCGAGCGCGACGCCAGTCGCGCCGGCGCCGTCGGGCGGGCGAGCTCATGAGCGGTGCCGTGACGGGCCGCGCCTGGGCGTGGCGCACCGGGCGAGCTCTGGGTGCGGCTCGTCGCAGGCGGGCGACCCCGGCTGCCACGCTGCGAGGTGGTGCCGGTCGTTGCTGGGCTCACGGGCGCAGCGCCTACGCCGTACCGGCCGCGTCGAGGCGTCTCACGGCAGCGGCGAAGGCCTCGCCGCGCGCCGCGTAGTCGGCGAACATGTCCATCGAGGCGCAGGCCGGTGCGAGCAGGACAGTGTCCCCGGGGCGCGCCAGCGCCGCGGCACGGTGCACCACCTCGTCCATGGCCCCAGTGTCTGTCACCGCCACCTCGACGACGGGCACATCCGGTGCGTGTCGCGCGAGAGCCTCGGCGAGCAGCGCGCGGTCGCTGCCGAGGAGCACCGCAGCCCGCAGCCGAGGGGCCGCCTGGCGGACGACGTCATCGAAGGTCGCCCCCTTGGCCAGCCCCCCTGCCACCCAGACGACCGACGGGTACGCGGTCAGCGACGCCGCGGCGGCGTGCCCGTTCGTCGCCTTGGAGTCGTCGACGTAGGCGACGCCCCTGACGACGGCGACCTGGGAGATCCGGTGCCCGCCGGGGACGTAGGCCCGTAGCCCAGCGCTCACCGCCTCCGCCGGGACCCCCGCGGCGCGGGCAAGAGCCGCAGCGGCGAGGGCGTTGCCGACGTTGTGCGTCCCGGCCGGGCGGACGTCCTCGACGCCCGCGAGCTCCACCGCGGACCGGTGGCGGTCCTCGCCGAAGGCGCGGTCGAGGAGCAGCCCTTCGACCACGCCGAGCTGACCCGCCGCAGGTGCCCCGAGGGTGACCCCGACCGCGACGGCACCCTCGGCGACGTCGGCCTCGCGGACCATGGCCTCGCAGCGCGCCTGGTCGACGGGGTAGACGCAGGCGCGGACGACCCCGGCGTAGACCTTGGCCTTGTCGGCGGCGTAGGCGTCGAGGCCGCCGTGCCAGTCGAGGTGGTCGGGGGCGACGTTGAGGCACACCGCGGCAAGGGCCCGCAGGCTGCTCGACCAGTGCAGCTGGAAGCTCGACAGCTCGACGGCGAGGACATCGGGCGCCGGGTCGGCGCGCACGACCTCGACGAGCGGCGTGCCGATGTTGCCGGCCTCGCTGGCCCGCAGACCCGCCGCCCGTAGGATCGCGGCGAGCATCCCGACGGTCGTCGTCTTGCCGTTCGTGCCCGTGACGGCGAGCCACGGGGCGGCGTCGGGCCCGCCCGGACGCAGCCGCCAAGCCAGCTCGACCTCGCCCCAGACCGGCACCCCGAGGCGCTCGGCCTCGAGGAGCAGCGGCGAGGTGGGGCGCCAGCCGGGCGAGGTGACGACGAGCTCGGTGCCCGCGGGGGGCGATCCGGCCGCACCTGCTCCCAGCTGCACCGTGACCCGGTCGCCCTCGAGCCGGGCGGCCTCGGCACGCGTGGCGTCGTCGTCCCGGACGTCGACCGCCGTGACGGCCGCCCCGAGCCCGGCGAGCACCCGCGCCGCGGCCCGGCCCGACACCCCGACCCCGGCGACGCAGACCGGCAGGCCCTCCCACGGCACGCCCTCGCCGGGGACCCTCGGGCCACCGGCAGGTGCCGTGCCGACGCTCACCCGGTGAGCCACTCGGCGTAGAAGATCCCCAGGCCGCTCGCGACGCACAGGCCGGCGACGATCCAGAACCGCACGACGATCGTCACCTCCGCCCAGCCGGCGAGCTCGAAGTGGTGCTGCAGTGGGGCCATCCGGAACACCCGGCGTCCGGTGAGCTTGAACGAGGCAACCTGGAGGATGACCGACAGCGTGATGATGACGAAGAGCCCGCCGAGGAGCACGAGGAGGAGCTCGGTGCGCGAGACGACGGCGAGCCCGGCGAGGGCGCCACCGAGGGCCAGTGAGCCGGTGTCGCCCATGAAGATGCGAGCGGGACTCGTGTTCCACCAGAGGAATCCGACGCAGGCCCCGACGAGAGCCGCGGCGACGAGGGCGAGGTCGAGCGGGTTGCGGACGTCGTAGCAGCTCGTCTGCGTCGCCACCTTGCACGGGTTGCCGAACTGCCAGACGCCGATGAGGACGTAGGCGCCGAACGACGCGACGCACGCGCCCGTCGCGAGCCCGTCGAGCCCGTCGGTGAGGTTCACCCCGTTCGACGTCGCACTGATCATGAGGTAGGCGAGGACGACGAAGAGCACCGGCCCGAGCCCGAGGGAGGTGTCCCGGATGAACGAGAGGTGCGTCGAGGCCGGGGTGAGGCCGCGGTCGTCAGGGAACTGCTGCGCCGCGACGGCGAAGGCGATGGAGACCGTCGCCTGACCGACGAGCTTGGCGCGGGCCGTGAGGCCGAGGCTCCGCTGCTTGCGGATCTTGATGAAGTCGTCGAGGAAGCCGACGAGTCCCAGCCCGGTCATGAGCGCGAGCACGAGTCCAGCCGTCACCGTGGGGCTCGTCCCGGTGACGACGTGGGAGAGCCCGTACCCGCACAGGGCGGCGAGGATGATGACCGTCCCGCCCATGGTCGGCGTCCCGCGCTTGAGGTGGTGGCTCGTAGGGCCGTCGTCGCGGATGAGCTGGCCGAACTGATGACGAACGAGGAAGCGGATGGCGAACGGTGTCCCGACGAGGGAGATGACAAGGGCGATGGCCGCCGAGAGCAGGACCTGCTTCACGCGAGCAGCCCTTCGGCGACGCGTTCGAGCCCGACCGCGCGCGAGGCCTTGACGAGGACGACGTCGCCGGGGCGGAGATAGCCGCGCAGCCAGTCCAGCGCCTCGTCGACGTCCTCGACCGCGACGCTCTCGCCGTCCCAGGAGCCCTCCATGCCCGCGGCGAGGTGCAGCGAGCGTGCCCGGCGCCCGACGACGACGAGCTGGGAGACGTTGAGCCGGACGGCGAGCCGGCCGATGGCGTCGTGCTCGCGGAGGTGGTCCTCACCGAGCTCGAGCATCTCGCCGAGGACGGCGACGGTGCGGCGGCCCTGGGCCATGGCCACGAGCGACTTCAGCGCGGCGCGGACCGACTCCGGGTTGGCGTTGTAGGCGTCGTTGACGACGGTGAGCCCGTCCGCGCGCTCGGTGACCTCCATCCGCCACCGGCTGCGAGCCACGGAGCTCGACAGCGCCGCGGCCACGTCAGGAAGGGTCATCCCGACGGACACCGCGACCGCGGCCGCTGCCAGGGCGTTGGACACGTGGTGCTCCCCCACCAGCCCGAGCCGGACGGGCGCCGAGCCTTGGGGGGTGACGAGGTCGAACCCCGCGCGACCGTGGGAGTCGAGCCGGACGCTCTCGGCGCGGACCTGCGCCTGCGCGTTCTCGCCGAAGAAGACGACGCGGCGGGCCCGGGTGCGCGACGCCATGGCCCGCACCGCCGGGTCGTCGCCGTTGAGCACCGCCGTGCCGTCCTCGGGCAGCGCCTCGGGCAGCTCGCCCTTGGCCGCGGCGATGGCCTCCCGGCTGCCGAACTCCCCGAGGTGAGCGCTACCGACGTTGAGGACGACGCCGACCTGGGGCGGGGAGATGCGGCACAGGTGCGCCACGTGGCCGATGCCCCGCGCACCCATCTCGACGACGAGGAACCGGGTGGACGCGTCGGCCTGCAGCACGGTGAGGGGGACACCGAGCTCGTTGTTGTACGACCCCTGCGGCGCGACGGTGGGCCCGTGCACCGCGAGCACCTGCGCGAGAAGGTCCTTCGTGCTCGTCTTGCCCGACGAGCCGGTCACCCCGACGACGGTGAGCTCGGCCAGCGAGTCGAGGTGGGCGGTGGCGAGCCGGGAGACCGCGACGAGGACGTCGTCGACGACGACGCACGGCACCCCGGGCACCGGGCGGCTCACGAGGGCCGCCACCGCCCCGGCCGCGACGGCGGCGGCGGCGTGCTCGTGGCCGTCGGCGTGCTCGCCGGCGAAGGCGAGAAAGAGCCCGCCGGGACCGCTCTCGCGCGAGTCGGCGACCACCGGACCGGTGACCCGCTCGTCGCCCGTGGCGCCCACCAGCGCCCCGCCGGTGACGGCCACGATGGCGGAGAGAGTCAGGTCGAGCACGTGGAGCTCCTCGTCTGGATCGCCGACCGCAGCACCTCGCGGTCGTCGAAGGGGCGCACGACCCCCTCGACCTCTTGACCTTGCTCGTGGCCCTTGCCTGCGACGACGACGGTGTCGCCCGCGCCGGCGCGTTGGACCGCGGTGGCGATGGCTCTCGCGCGGTTGCCCTCGACGACGACCTCCCCGTGACCGCCGTCCGCGCCGCGGGCCAGCGCGTCGAGGATCTCGTGCGGCTCCTCGCTGCGCGGGTTGTCGTCGGTGAGGATGACGACGTCGGCGCCTGCTGCGGCGGCGGCCCCCATCAACGGCCGCTTGTCGCGGTCGCGGTCGCCGCCGGCACCGACGACGAGGAACACCTGGCCCGTCGTCAGCGCGCGCACCGTGCCCAGCAGCGTCGCCAGGGCGTCCGGGGTGTGGGCGTAGTCGACGAGGGCGAGGAACGGCTGCCCGGCGTCGATGCGCTCCATCCGTCCGGGGACGCCGGCGCACGACGAGACCCCTGCGGCAGCCTGCTCGAGCGGGACGCCGCCGCGGACGAGCGTGACGACCGCGAGCGCGGCGTTCGCGACGTTGAACTCCCCCGGCAGCTCGATGGCCACCTCCGCGCGCTGGTGGTCCGGGCCGTGGAGGAGGAACCGGCTGCCCGCGGCTCCGAGGACGACGTCCTCCGCCTGCCAGTCCGCCGGGTTGCCCGCACGGGACACCGTCGTCACGGGGATCGAGGCCTCGTCGGCGAGCCGCCGGCCCGCGTGGTCGTCGACGCACACCACCCCCGCAGCGGCGTAGCCGGGCGTGAACAGGCTCGCTTTGGCCTGGTAGTAGCTCTCGAGGTCGCCGTGGAAGTCGAGGTGGTCGCGTCCGAGCTGGGTGAACGCGACGACGGAGAACCGGGTGCCGGTGACCCGGTGCAGCGCCAGGGCGTGGCTGGAGACCTCCATCGCCGCGCCGGTGACCCCGCCGTCGCGCATCCGGGCGAAGAGCGCCTGCAGGTCGGTGGCCTCGGGGGTCGTCCGAGCGCTAGGGACGACGTCGCCGCCGACGCGGGTCTCGACGGTGCCGATGAGCCCGGTGCGGTGCCCTGCCGCTCGGAGACCGGCCTCGAGCAGGTACGTCGTCGTCGTCTTGCCGTTCGTGCCCGTGACGCCGAGGAGGAGCAGCGCCTCGCTGGGGCAGCCGTGGACAGCTGCGGCGACGGGTCCGAGGACGGCGCGAGGGTCCTGCGCGACGAGGAGGGGCAGGCCCGAGCCTTCGGCGCGCGCCGCTCCCCCGGCGTCGGTGAGCACGGCCACGGCCCCGCTGTCGCGCGCGGCCCCGGCGAAGTCCGCGCCGTGGAACCGGCCGCCGGGCAGCCCCGCGTAGAGGTCGCCCGCGACGACGGCTCGCGAGTCGTGCGTGACACCCGTGACGAGCGGGTCGGGTGCCGCCGTCGGTACGGGGGTCCCGGCGAGGACGGCGAGCTCGGCGAGGGGGACGCCCACGGCGGCCCCGCCGCTGCCCGGGTCTGGGCTGCGCGCGGGCCCCTCGAGGTCTCGGGGCGGCGTCGGCACGGCTGCGAGGCTACCGGTCGAAGGTCAGGCGCAGGTGCGGCGCGGCCGTGCCCGTCGGGGGGACGCCGAGGCTCTTGAGGGCGAAGGACATGACGTCTTTGAACACTGGACCACCGAGCATGCCGCCGTAGTGGACCCCCTTGGGGTCCTGCAGCGTCACCGAGACGGCAAGCCGAGGGACGTCGGCCGGGGCGATCCCGATGAACGACGCCGTGTACCCGCGGTAGCAGCCGCAGGTCGGGTCCGCACGCTGCGCGGTGCCGGTCTTGCCCGCCACCCGGTAGCCGGGGATCTGGTCCTGCGGGGCCGTCCCCTCGGAGCTGACGACGCCCTCGAGCATCGCCCGGACGGCACGAGCGCTGGCGGGGCTCACGACGGTGGTGCGGGCCGGTGCCGGGGCCGGGGTGAAGACCCCGTTGGCGTCGCGCGTGCCGGCGACGAGCTGCGGGGCGACCCGGACGCCGTCGTTGGCGATGGTCGCGAACACCGACGTCGCCTGCATCGCCGTGAGCGAGAGGCCCTGGCCGAAGGCGATCGTGTACCCCTGGGTCCCCGACCAGTCCTTCGGCTGGGCCAGCAGGCCGCGGCTCTCGTAGGGGAAGTTCAGGCCGGTGGGCTGGCCGATCCCGAACTTCGTCAGGTACGAGTAGAGCCGCTCCGGCCCGATCTTGCGATAAGTGAGGATGGTGCCGATGTTGCTCGACTTCGCCAGCACGCCCGCGAACGTCAGGTGCTCGGTCGGGTGCGGCTCGCTGTCGTGGAAGGTGTGTCCGGCCAGGGAGAGCGTCGGAGGCACGGTGACCGGGCTCGCCGGGGTGACGACGCCCTCCTCGATCGCCGCAGCAGCCGTCATGATCTTGCTCGTGCTCCCGGGCTCGTAGATCTCGGTGAGAGCGCGGTTGCCCACGCTGCCGGGCGTCGCCTTGCTCGGGTGGTTGGGGTCGAACGAGGGGGCGCTGGCCATGGCGAGCACCTTGCCGGTCCGCACGTCCATGACGACGACGGTCCCGCTCGCCGCGTTGGCCTGCGCCACCCGGGTCGCGATCGCCTGCTGGGCCACCCACTGGAGGTCGCGGTCGATGGTGAGGACGACGTCCTCGCCGGCGACCGGCGGCACCTCGACGTCGATGCCCGTAGGGATCCGACGGCCGAGCCGGTCGTGCTCGAAGGTCGACTTGCCCGCCGTCCCCGAGAGCGTCGAGTCCAGCGACGACTCGAGGCCGGCCCCCGGCGTGCCGTCGGGGCGCAGGTAGCCGATGACGTTGGACGCGAGCTCGCCGTTGGGGTAGACCCGCAGGCTCGTCTTCTCTGTGAAGATGCCCTGCAGCCCCATCGCCGTGACTCTTCGGGCAACGGCGGGGGTCACCTCGCGCGCCACGTAGGCGAACTTCCTCGTTCCCGACAGCCGACCGACGAGGACGTCGGTGGCGATGCCGAGCACCCGGGCCAGGCGCGATGCCGTGGCAGCCGGATCGGTGACGAGCGTCTGGTCGGTCGTGATGTCACGTGCGTCGAGGCTCGTCGCGAGGGGGACGCCGTCGCGGTCGAGGATCGCGCCGCGGGTCGCCGGAAGCACCACCGTGGTCATCCGCTCGGCCTGGGCCGTCGCCGCGTACGCCGAGGCGTCGATCCCCTGCAGCTGCACGAGCCGGCCGGCGAAGAGCCCGAAGACAAGCAGGACGACGACGAGCATCGCCCGCAGCCGCCGGCGCGTGTCGGCCATGCGCAGGTGACGGCGCGGGCGTCCGGGCGGGCCGTCACGGCCGCCGGGGCCGCGGTGGCCGGGGCCGGGACGCGGCGCGACTCGCTCGGCCGGCACCGGACGACGGCGGCTGGGCGCGGGACGGTGCGCCGGCGCGCGTCCCCGGGCACCGCCGGCGCCGCTGGCCGGGCGCGAGCTCATCGGGCCACCGTTGCGGCGGAGGCGCGCGGCTTGGGGGCCGGTTTGGTGGTGGGCCTGGCAGTGGCGGGCTTGGGGGCCGCAGCGGCCGCGGTGCTCCCTGGCGCCGGTGACGGCGCCGGCACCGGCCGGGCCTTGGCGGGGCTGGGCACGCCGAGGACGCGTCCGTCGGAGAGCCGCAGGAACGCCGGCGACCCCCCGGGGACCATGCCGAGCGCCTCCGCGCGGCCGGCGAGCCGGGCCGGCGAGGCCTCGACGGCGAGGACCCGCTCGAGCGCCTCCTGCTGGTCGGCGAGCACCACGGAGCGCGCGGTGAGGTCGTGCATCTGGAACGAGCTCTCGGCCAGGACGGTGTTGAGCATGAGCAGCGTGAGCAGCCCGGCCGTGAGGAGGATCGAGACGAGGACGACGAACGGTGCACGGCGGGCCGAGGCCTGCTGGCGGGCGACGACCCGCAGGTCGGGGCGGGCCTCGGGCCGCCCCCGCCGGTCGGCGGGGGCGGTGCGCAGCGGAGCTCGCAGCGTCGACGCGCCGACGGCATCCTCCCGCAGCGACACCGCTAGGTCCTGGCTCACGCGGCCTCCTTGATGCGTTCTGCGGCGCGCAGCCGGGCTGACGCGGCGCGCGGGTTCTCGGCGATCTCCTGCTCCGAGGGCCCCTCGGCCCCGCGGGTGAGCAGGCGCAGCCGAGGGGCCATCGACTCGGGCACGACGGGCAGGCCGGGCGGGGCCTGCGTCGTCGCCTGGGCTGCGAGGACCCGCTTGACGAGCCGGTCCTCGTGCGACTGGTAGGAGAGGACGACGATGCGACCGCCGAGGCGCAGGGCCGCGACGGCCGCGGGCACCGCGACGGCGAGCGCGTCGAGCTCGCCGTTGACCTCGACCCGCAGCGCCTGGAAGGTCCGCTTGGCCGGGTGCCCGCCGGTGCGCCGGGTCGCGGCGGGGATCGAGGAGCGCACGAGCTCGGCGAGGCGGGCCGTCGAGAGGAACGGCTCCTCCACGCGCTCACGTGCGATCGCGGCGGCGATCCGCGAGGCAAAGCGCTCGTCGCCGTGCTCGCGCAGGACCCGGGCGAGCTCCCGCGGCGGGTACCCGTTGACGACGTCGGCAGCCGTGATGCCGGTTGTGGGGTCCATCCGCATGTCCAGCGGGGCGTCCTGGGAGTAGGCGAAGCCGCGCTCGGCGTCGTCGAGCTGCATGGACGAGACGCCGAGGTCGAAGAGCACAGCATCGACCCGGCGGTAGCCCAGCCGGTCGAGGACCGCGGGGATGGCGTCGTAGACGGTGTGGACGAGCTCGACCCGGCTCGCGAAGGGGGCCAGCCGCTGCTCGGCCAGAGCCAGGGCGCGCGGGTCCCGGTCGAGCCCGACGAGGCGGACGTCGGAGAACCTCGCGAGGATCGCCTCCGCGTGACCGGCCAGCCCGAGGGTCGAGTCGACGACGACGGCGTCAGCGCGCGAGAGCGCCGGGGCGAGCAGCTCGAGGCACCGCTGGAGCATGACGGGGACGTGACGGAACGCCGGAGTCCCCGAGGCGGCCGCCGTCACCGGCGTGCTCCTCGGGGCTCGGCCGCGGAGGTCCGCGGCGACGGCGATCCCTGCATGTGACCCCTCGCTGGTGGTGCGACTGGTGGTGCGACTGCTGGTGCGGCTGGTGGTGGCACTGCGTCCAACGCGTCGATGGAGCGATGTGGGGAACGGCCGTCCGGTCAGGTCTCCAACCGCGATCCGTGCCCGTCCTGGCACCGGGGAAGGTGCGCCAGGGCGGTACGCGGGTGGAGACCTCGCCGGAGGGACGACATCCGGGTCTCGTGCTCAGTGGCCCGGCCACACCTCCTCGCTGAGGTCGGCGAAGTGCTGCTCCTGCTCCTCGACGTAGGCCTCCCACGCCGCGGAGTCCCAGATCTCGACCCTGCTGTTGGCGCCGATGACTGCGCAGTCCCGCGTGAGTCCCGCGTACGAGCGCAGCCCGGACGGGACGGTGATCCGCCCCTGGCGGTCGGGTACCTGGTCGAACCCGCTCGCGTACATGACCCGGACGTAGTCGCGAGCCCCCTTGCGCGTCACGGGTGCCTGCCGCATCGCCTCGGTCATCGCGAGGAACTCGGCCTTGGGCCACACGTAGATGCAGTGCTCCTGGCCCTTGGTGAGGACGAGGCCGTCGGCGAGCTCGTCACGGAACTTCGCCGGCAGGAAGAGCCGGCCCTTCTCGTCGAGGCGCGGGGAGTGGGTACCGAGGAACACCCGACACCTCCGCTCCCACGACCTCCCGAGGCGCCCACGGTACCCCACTTTGCTCCACCGTCAACGGTCCCGATGCCTCATTTCTGGTGCGAGGTCGCTGTCGATGCAGGTCAGGGCGGTGGTGCGAAGTGGAGGAAGTTCCCGACTTCCTCCACCCCGGGCAGGACGAAGGCCCGGACGCCGTGGCGTCCGGGCCTTCCTGGGAAGCGTTCGCCCGCCGGGGAGGCGGGTGCTGGGTCAGCCCTTCGCGTCGCCGTGGCTGCGCTTGGCCGACTTCTTCGAGACCTTCACGTTCCGCGGGAGCCGTGCCGCGACGTCGGGCACGTACGAGGCGAGCTCCCGCGGGGGCCGCTGGTAGTCCTGGCCGGCAGGTCGCGGCGGCAGGACGATCTTCTCCTTCTTGCCCGGGGTGTACGGGACCGCGGAGATCAGGTGGCTGATGCAGTTGACACGGGCCGCCCGCTTGTCGTCGGCCTCGACGGTGTACCACCGGCACTCGGGGATGTCGGTGTGGACGAACATCTCGTCCTTGGCGCGCGAGAAGTCGACCCAGCGCAGCCGGGACTCGAGGTCCATCGGGGAGAGCTTCCAGCGCCGTAGTGGGTCCTCGAGCCGGGAGCGGAACCGTCGTTCCTGCTCCTCGTCGCTCACCGAGAACCAGTACTTGATGAGGATGACGCCGTCGTGGACGAGCAGCCTCTCGAAGATGGGGCACTGCTGGAGGAAGGCGCGGTACTCATCCGGGGTGGCGAAGCCCATGACACGCTCGACGCCGGCCCGGTTGTACCAGCTGCGGTCGAACAGGACGATCTCGCCGGCGGTCGGCAGGTGGTCGACGTAGCGCTGGAAGTACCACTGCCCCTTCTCGCGCTCGGTCGGCGCCGGGAGGGCGGCGATGCGGCAGAACCGCGGGTTGAGGTACTCGGCCACCCGCTTGATCGTCCCGCCCTTCCCGGCGGCGTCACGGCCCTCGAAGATCACGACGACCCGCGCACCCGTGCGCCTGACCCAGGTCTGCATGACGACGAGCTCGCGCTGCAGACGCAGGAGCTCGTCTTCGTACGCCTGCCTCGCAACCCTGCCCGGACCGCCCTCTTCAGCCATGGACCGCACCGTAGCCTCAGGGAGCCGATCAGCGGCAGAGGCTGGTGACGTCGGACTCGACGCTCAGCCGGAAGCGCCGACGAGGCGCACCTCGACCTCTCCGGCGACGACGCGGGCCTCGAGCGTGGGTGCCGGTGCCGTCGCCGGCCCGTGCACGACTGCGCCGTCCGCCAGCCGGAAGATGCTGCCGTGCCAGGGGCAGACGATGCACGCGGCCCCGCGCTCGGTGACGACGCTCCCGCCGGAGAGCGGGCCCGCGAGGTGCGAGCACTGGTCGGCGAGGACGTCGGCCCCCGCACCCCGCCGGACGACGACGACCGGCACGCCGGCCACCTCGGCGCGGCGGGGCTCGCCGTCGGCGAAACCCGCGAGCGGCCCGACCGGGTGCCAGCCTTCGGCGATGAGGTGAGGCACCGCCTCGACGTGATTGGCTCCGAGGGCGAAGCGGTAGGCCAGATGCCCACCCATGGCGCCCCCGACCCCCACGACGAGGGCCCCGAGCACGCGCAGCCGCCGTCGGCTCCGGGCCGGGCCGATGAGGGAGGCGGCGTAGAGCAGCAGCCCCGCGGCGTTGCTCCCGGCGTGGACGAGGCCGAGCCGCTGGTGGGTCCGCTGGCCCTGCGACCAGTCCGCCCAGCCCGCGAGAGCCGTAGGGACGGCGGCGGCGATCCCGGCGAGCGTCAGCACGTCGCCGGCCCTCTCGGTCCCCGGGACGACGGTGAGGAGGCTGGCCGACGTCAGCGAGCCGAGGGCAGCCTGCGCCAGCGACGGGTGCAACGGGTGGCCGATCGGCACGCCGTGGAGGATGTCGCGGATCACCCCTTGCGGGAGCCGCTCCGCGACGATCCCGCTGACCTTGTCGACGAGCCCGTCGAGCGCGGGGTTCTCGGCGAGGCGGTCCAGCGGCGCGCTGAGCAGCGCGGAGGCGGAGGAGAGGGGCCCGGGGGTGCCGGGGGTGGGCGCGTTCGTCGTCATAGGGTCGCTCTACCCCTCAGCGCGGCGCGCACGCAAGGCCCGCCGTCCTGCCGTTTCCCGCGCCCGGCTGCGGGGAGAGGGCTCTCATGAGCGACTCCCCCAGCGAATCCCCCAACGACTCCCCCAGCGACCCGTCAGACGCCCCGGACGCGACCGCCGAGCCCACCACCGCCACCCCCGATGACGACGCCCGCATGGACCGACCGGTCACCGACGCGGAGATCAGCTCGGCGATGGCCGTGGACGCCCTGCCCGACCAGGTGCGTACCCACGGGTTCAACGACGAGACCGACCAGACGGTGACGAGCGCCGGCGAGCTCGCCGCCGTCGAGGGCGACCACCTCGCGGCCACGCGCGACGAGGGGTAACCCCGGCGGTCCCCTCATCGGGTGAGCGGCACGCGCTGCTGCGCGGACGTACTCTGACGCCACCACGGTCGGCACTGCGGTGCGGGTGCTCGACGCGTCAGAGGACCGCGCGCCGCGAGGCGCACCGCAGCGAGGAGCCCAGCGTGACCGTCAGCGCCGACGAGATGAGCCTCGCCGAGCTGTCCGGCACGGTGGGCCGGATCCGCGCCTGCGTCGAGGGGGTCATCGAGGGCAAGCCCGAGGTCGTCCGGATGGCGCTCACCGTCCTGCTCGCGGAGGGCCACCTCCTCGTCGAGGACGTCCCCGGCGTCGGCAAGACCATGCTCGCCAAGGCCCTGGCACGCTCCATCGACTGCACGGTGCGCCGAGTCCAGTTCACCCCGGACCTCCTGCCCAGCGACATCACCGGCGTCAGCGTGTTCAACCAGGAGCGGCACGACTTCGAGTTCAAGCCCGGCGCCGTCTTCGCCAACGTCGTCGTCGGTGACGAGATCAACCGGGCCTCGCCCAAGACCCAGTCCGCGCTGCTCGAGTGCATGGAGGAGCGGCAGGTCACCGTCGACGGCACGACCTACGTCCTCGACATGCCCTTCATCGTGCTCGCGACCCAGAACCCCATCGAGATGGAGGGCACGTACCCGCTGCCCGAGGCCCAGCGCGACCGGTTCATGGCTCGCATGTCCATCGGCTACCCCTCCGTCGAGGCCGAGCTGGCGATGATGGACACGCACGGCTCGAGCTCGCCCCTCGAGGACGTCGAGCCGGTCGCCGACGCCCGCGAGGTCGCCAAGCTCATCGAGACGGTACGCACGGTCCACGTCTCGGACCCGGTCCGCCGCTACGTCGTCGACCTCATCGGCGCCACCCGAACGAGCCCGGACCTCCGGCTCGGGGCCTCACCACGCGCGACCCTCCACCTGCTCCGGGCCGCACGCTCCGCCGCCGCCCTCGACGACCGTGACTTCGTCCTCCCCGACGACGTCCAGGGGCTCGCCGTCGCCGTCCTGTCCCACCGGCTCCTGCCCACGGCCGAGGCGCAGATCGCCCGTCGCACCCCGGAACGGGTTGTCGAGGAGCTCCTCGACTCGATCCCCGTGCCCGGGGGTGCCACCCGCGGCCGGCGCGACTGATGCGATCGGCGCTCGCGGGGCTCACCCGTCGCGGGCAGGCCTTCCTCCTCGTGGGGATCGCCGGGGTGACGACTGCCGTCCTCTCGGGGCAGCGCGACCTCCTCCGGGTGGGCATCTTCCTGCTCGCCCTCGTGGCGATGAGCGTGGGGGTGGTCGTGCGGACCCGCTACCGCGTCGCCTCGCAGCGCACGCTCGAGCCGGCCCGCACGACGCTCGGCAGCACCACCGAGGTCATGCTCACCCTCGACAACGTCTCGCGGCTGCCCACGGGCCTGCTCCTCGTCGAGGACCGCATCCCCTACGCGCTGGGGCCGAGGCCGCGCTTCGTCCTCGACCGCGTCGAGCCGCGAGGCACCCGTCATGTGCACTACCCCGTGCGCTCCGACGTCAGGGGGAAGTTCTCGCTCGGGCCGTTGACGCTGCGCCTCACCGACCCCTTCGGCATGTGTGAGCTGACGAGGTCCTTCACCGCGCAGGACGTCCTCGTCGTCACCCCAGCGGTCCACCCGCTGCCCCCCGTGGCGCTCGGCGGGGAGTGGGCAGGCAACGGCGAGAGCCGGTCACGCTCGGTGGCCGCCGCTGGCGAGGACGACATCGCGACCCGCGAGTACCGCCACGGCGACGAGCTGCGGCGGGTCCACTGGCGCTCCACCGCGCGGCTGGGTCAGCTCATGGTCCGCCGGGAGGAGCAGCCCTGGCAGTCCCGCGCCACCGTCCTGCTCGACACCCGCAGTACCGCGCACGCCGGGGACGGCGCGACGTCGTCGTTCGAGTGGGCCGTGAGCGCTGCGGCGTCGGTCTCCATGCACCTCGTTCGGCGTGGCTACGCCGTCCGGCTCACCACCGACACCGGCTCCGGCACGCTGTCGAGCGCAGGGCGGGAGGCCGACGCGGTCGGCGGGGACTTCGAGGGGATGCTCCTCGACAGCCTCGCCGTCGCCGAGACCTCCGCGGGACGGACGCTGCGCGCGGCCTCGGCCTCGGTCCAGCGCTCCGGCGGTGACGGCCTGCTCGTCGCCGTCGTCGGCATGCTCGACCTCGACGTCGCCGGGGAGCTTGTCCGGCTGCGCAGCGGGACGACGACCGGCGTCGCCCTCCTCATGAACACCTCGACGTGGGTGGCGCTGCCGCCAGGGGTGGCCGAGGTGCGCGCCGGGTCCGTCGCCGCCGTCTGCGACCTCCTTCGCCACGCGGGCTGGCGGGTCGCCGTCGTCTCCCGCGGAGACACCGTCGCGGGGGCCTGGGAGCGCGTGGCCCGTCACCTCCAGACTGCCGCGGCGGCGGTGGCCCGATGAGCACCCGGGTGCGGCTCACCGTGCTCTCGGCCCTGTCCGTCGTCCTCGTCAGCCTGAGCCTCACGACGGTGTTCGCCGACGCGTCGTGGCTCAACCCCGCTCTCGCCGCGATCGCCGTCGTGGCCCTGACGTGCTCGCTGGCGCGGGCGTGGCGGCTGCCGCGATGGGCGGTGCCGCTCGCCGGGCTCGTCGGTCTCGTCCTGCTCCTCACCACGCTCTTCGTGCCCGAGCCCGCCGTCCTGCGGCTCTGGCCCGGCCCGGGGGCATGGCGCGCGGCGTGGCAGCTCGTGCTCGAGGCGAACGACGACGTCGTCCGCTACCGCGCGCCGCTCTCGCCCGGCACGGGGCTCACGGCAGTCACGGTCGCCGGCATCGGCCTCGTCGCCCTCGCCGTCGACACCGCGACGGTCACCTACCGCCGCGCCGTCTACGGCGGCGTGGCCCTGCTCGGCCTGTTCGCCGTCCCGGCCACGCTGTCGCCGTCGGGGGTCGGCCCCTGGCTGTTCCTCCTCGCCGCGAGTGGCTGGCTCGTGCTGCTCGTCGCCGAGTCCCGCGACCGGCTCGCCCGCTGGGGACGGCCGCTGGGCTACCGCGCCTCAGACGCCGCTCGGGAGCGCCGCTACGTCGCGGGCACGAGCGACCCCGTGTCGGCCGTCGGGCGTCGGGTGGGCCTCGCCTCGCTCGGCATCGCCCTCGTCGTGCCGATCATGCTCCCGGGGCTCGACACGCCGCTGATCTCCGGAGCAGGCCCGGGCCGCGGGAACGGCGGTGGGCACCGGACGGTCGCCGTCGTCAACCCGATCATCGACCTGCGCTCCGACCTCGTGCGGGGCACCGACACCGAGGTCATCCGCTACCGAAGCACCGACACCTCGCCGGACTACCTGCGCATGGTGACCCTCGACTCCTTCACCGGGGACTCCTGGGCGCCGCTGCCGCTGGAGAACATCCCGTCGAGCCAGCGGGTCGACAAGGGCATCCCACGGGTGCCGGGGCGCGGTGACACCGTCGTCGCTGAGCGCGTGCAGACGACCGTCGCCGTGCGCGATCTCGCGCAGCGTTGGCTGCCCCTTCCCTACGGGTCGACGTTCGTCGACATCGACGGCACCTGGCTCTACGACCGCGACTCGCGCAACGTCTTCTCGACCGACACGACGACCCAGCGCAAGACCTACGCGGTGACGAGCGAGCGGGCCAAGCCGAGCGCGGCGCAGCTGGCCCGAGCGACCTCGTCCGGGCCCGGGGGTCGGAGAACCCTCGAGCTTCCACCGTTGCCGGCCGTCGTCACGGAGACGGCGCGCACGGTGACAGCGAAGGCGACGACCCCCTACGACAAGGCGCTAGCCCTGCAGGACTGGCTGCGCTCGCCCACCTTCACCTACTCCACCGACGCACCGAACTCCAACGGGACGAACGCGATCGAGGCGTTCCTCCGAGACCGCCGTGGGTTCTGCGTCCACTACGCCTCGGCCATGGCCGTCATGGCGCGCAGCCTCGGGATCCCTGCCAGGGTCGACGTGGGGTTCACCCCCGGACGTCGGCAGCCTGACGGCAGCTGGGTCGTCACGCTGGCCGACGCCCACTCCTGGCCGGAGCTGTGGTTCGACGGGGTCGGGTGGGTGCGCTTCGAGCCGACGCCGTCGGTGCGCTCCCAGACCGTGCCCACCTACGCGCAGGGCCGCACCGGCACTCTGCCCGGTGGCGGCACCACCCCGCAGTTCCCCACGGCTGCCGGAGGCCGTGCCACCGACGGCCTCGACCCGCGGCTGTCGCGCGCGGACCGTCAGCTCGACGGCAAGGACCCGGACGCGCAGGGCTCCCCCACGGGCGGGCCGTCCGGCGGTGTCGGGGTGACGACGGCGCAGCGGCCGGACCGGTCGTGGGCGCCGATCGTGGGAGTCGGCGCCGGTCTCGTGCTGCTGCTCGCGCTGCCGGGGCTCCTCGGCGCCGGACGGTCGCGCTGGCGGTGGCGTCGCGCGGCTCGCCCGGGGGCCGAGACGGCGTGGGAGCAGCTGCGCGACGACGCTCGTGACCTCGGGTTCCGCTGGGGCCGCGGCGAGACGCCGCGGCAGGTCGGGGCGCGGCTCTGCGCGGAGGCTCCACTGCTGCCGGGCAGCGAGGCGGCCACGGCGCTCGCCGGGCTGGTGCGGGGGGTCGAGCGGGAACGGTACGCGCCGAGGCCTGCCGGTGACGGGCCGGCGAAGCGGACGGCGGGCGGGGATGCCGCGGCCCTGCGGGTGCTCGCCGCGGCGGCGCGGGCGGGGCTCGCGGCACGCAGCACGCGCGGGCAGCGGTGGGCCTCCCGGGTGGCACCCCGATCCGTGCTCGATGCGGGGCTCGACGCCACTCACCGGCTCGGCGCCCGCATCGCCGACGCCCTCGACTGGGCGGACTCACTCGGGCAACGTCGTCCGGGACGCCGCCCCGCTCACGACGGAGCCTCGGCCGTCCGCTGAGGGCTCTCCCGTCCCGCGGTGCGATGACCCGATGAGCCCGCCCCGTCCGCCACGCCGACCTGCGCACCGGCCCCAGGTCCGCCGATCTACGTCTGAACGTTGATCATCGGCGTTGTGGAGCAACGTTCAGACGTAGATCGGCGCCAGGGGGCGCCAGGCGGCGCAGGGGTCGCCAGGGGGCGGCCAGGGGCGGCGCAGGGGCGCCAGGGGGCGCCAGGGATACGGAGTGGCCTAGCGGCCTTGCTGCTCGTCGCGACGGCGGTTCCAGCGGTCCTCGACCCGGCTCATGAAGCCCTTGCGGGAAGCACGCGACGCCGTGCGGTCAGAGGAGCGACGACCTCCTGCGGGCCGTGTCTTGCCGGCAGCGGCATCCCCGGGGACGGCAACGTGGCTCCGGCTCGTCACGGCGAACAGGGCGGCCGCCAGCATGACGACGAAGCCGAGGACGCTCACCGCGATGAGCTTCGTGGCCACCCCGAGAAGGAGCAGGACGATGCCGAGGAGGAAGGCGACGCCGGCGAGCGCTAGGCGACGGCGGTAGCGGCGCCTGATGTCAGCCCCGCGCAACGTGGAGGCGAACTTGGGGTCCTCGGCGTAGAGGGCCTGTTCCATCTGCTCGAGCAGACGCTGCTCATGCTCAGAGAGTGGCACCGGCACCTCCTACGGAACGGCCCTCGTGGCGAGGGCGCCCGGTCGCTGTTTGCCCAGGATAAGCAGCGATGCCGCCAGGCGAAACCCAGCATCGGCCCTGAGCTGTCACGACCTGGTCACGGATGTCCTCACGGGGGGCCCGCGAGGGGTCGGACCGGCACCAGGGCGGCGGGTCGCAGGGCTCGTGAGCCGAACCGGGTGACCGCCCGGTCGACCGCAAGCTCTGCTTCGCGCCACCCCTTCTCGCGGGAGCCCAGGAGCAGCTGGCGGGGTGCGGCGGCGGCGTCGACCAGGCTCTCGACACGGACCCCGACGAGCCGCAGACGAGCCCGCTGCAGCCCGAGGGCGAGGAACAGCTCACGCGCACAGGCGTAGATCTCCTGGCCGACGTCGGTGGCCTCCGAGCGGGTGCGCGACCTCGTGATCGTCGTGAAGTCGGCGAACCTCACCTTGATGGAGACGGTCCGTCCGGCCAGGCCCCGCCCGCGCATCCGTGCCGCGGTGCGCTCGCACAGGCCGAGCAGCTCACGCAGGACCACGTCAGGGTCGTCGATGTCGGTCGGGAAGGTCTCCTCGGCACCGACGCTGCGGTCGGGCTCGACCGGGACGACCGGCCGATCGTCGATCCCCCAGGCCAACGTGTGGAGATGGGCACCCGCCGCAGGGCCGAGGGCACGCTGGAGGGTGCCGCGGGGAGTCGCTGCGATGTCGGCCACGGTGCGCAGCCCGAGACGCACGAGGACCTCCTCTGTGCGTTCCCCCACCCCCCACAGCGCACCCACGGGCAACGGGTGCAGGAAGGAGATGACCTCCTCGGGAGGGACGACCAGCAGGCCGTCGGGCTTGCTCCGGGTCGAGGCAAGCTTGGCGACGAACTTCGAGGCGGCCACGCCGACCGAGGCGGTGATGCCCTGCTCGTCGGCGATCCGGTCGCGCAGCCGGTGGGCGATGGCGACCGGGCTGCCGAGGCGTCGTCGGGCACCCGTGACGTCGAGGAACGCCTCGTCGAGGGAGAGCGGCTCGACCAGCGGGGTGACGTCGCGGAAGATCTCCATCACCCCTGCGGAGACCTCGGCGTAGCGGTCGTGGTCGGGCGGCAGCACCACCGCGGGTGGGCACAGCCGTCTCGCCCGTGCCATCGGGATGCCCGCTGACACCCCGAAGCGGCGGGCCTCGTAAGTGGCCGAGAGCACCACCCCCCGGGTACCGGCACCCCCGACGATCACCGGGAGGCCGCGCAGCTCCGGTCGGGTCAGCAAGGACACCGAGGCGTAGAAGGCATCCATGTCGATGTGAAGGATCGTCGTGCGGGCGTCCTCAGCCACCGGAGCTCCCTGCGCTGGAGTGCCACAGCTTGCGTGGTGCCGACTTGCCGTCTTCACCGGCCGGCTTGATGTCGGCGTAGGGCGACTGACGGAACCCCGTCGGGTGGACGAGGACCCGACGTGGGCCCATGCCCCCCGCCGTCGAGCTGCTGGGGTCGCGAGGCTCGTACCCCCCTGGCGGGGAGCCCACCGGTGGCCGCACCATGACCGGTCGGCTCGCCCTGCTCTCCGCCGCCGCGAGGACCGCCTCCTCGCTGAGCAGCTCGACCGGAGCCGTCATGAGCTCGGCCACCGCCGGCAGGCCATCGCGCTCCCAGGCCGCGTGCAGCACGGGCAGCTCCCAGCACCCGGTGGCCCGGATGGAGATCCCCCGGGGTCCCGTGCGCCGGAGGAACCCCCGGACGACGAGGAGCCAGGTGTGGAACAGTGTCGCGGCGTAGGGGCCCTGGGCATCTTCGAAGAAGGTGGCGTCGAGCGGACCGGTGGCGTCGTCGAGGGTGAGGAACACGACCCGCCGTCCGGATCGGATCGGCGGTGTCTGGGTGGCCACCTTGACCCCTGCGACGAGGACCTCGGCCTGAGAGCGCCGGGAGAGCAGGTCACGGGCCCGGGTGACCTCGAGGGCGTCGAGGAACGGGACGTAGAAGTCGATCACATGCCTGCTGGCGTCGAGGCCGAGCACCTCGAGCTGGGCGCGCACCTGCTCGGCCGAGGTGAGCTCGGGCAGGCCGCTGACCCCGGGGGCGTCAGGGGCGTCACCGAGGTCGAGGCCGAGCTGGACCCCCGGCTCGGCCCGGACGGCTACAGGGGCCTGGGATTGACGTGCGGCCTGCTCACGGACCCCGGTCGGGCCGCCGGCTCCCCCGCCCAGGGGCTCGGCCCGGCGCCGTCGTCCGACACCCGGGCTGCGGCTGGCCCTCGTCCACCGCTCGAGGTCGGCGACCTGGAGGAGGAGGTCCCGCCTCGTGACGCTGCCGCGGCGACGGGTCTGCGTGCCCGGACCCAACCCGTAGAGGGAGTCGAAGGCGCCGGCGAGGACGAGCCGCTCGACGACCGGCCGGGAGACCGCAGCCCGGTGCCAGAAGTCGGCGAGGGACCCGTAGGGGCGACCGGCCACCGCCCGCGCCACCTCTGCCTCGGAGATGCCCTTGACCTCCGAGAGGGCCAGCCGGATGCCATAGCCCCGGGCGTCGGGCAGGCCGGGGACGGTGGGCGCTGCCGGAAGGAAGGGCATCCCCAGCACGTCAGGGAGCTCCTCCGGCGGACCGAGCCGCTCGACCCGGTAGGAGGAGTCCGAGGCGTTGACGTCCAGACCGAGGACGCTGATCCCGAGCAGGCGTGCGTCGTCGAGGATCAGCCGCTTGGGGTACATGCCCGGGTCATGGGTGAGCACCCCGGCGAGGAACGCCGCGGGGTGATGGGCCTTGAGCCAGGCCGACTGGTAGGTGGGCAGGGCGAACGCCGCGGCATGGGCCTTGCAGAAGCCGAACGAGGCGAAGGCCCGCAGCACCTCCCAGGCCCGCTCCACCGTCGGGACGTCGTACCCCTTGGCTCTCGCGGCAGGGACGAACCACTCCCGGACCGAGGGCTGGCTCCCCGCGTCACCGATGGCCCGGCGAGCCTCGTCGGCCTCGGCCAGGGTGCACCCGGTGAGCGTGGCGATGATGTGGAGCACCTGCTCGTGGAACACGACGACGCCGTAGGTCTCGGCCAGGGCGAACTCGAGATCGGGGTGGAGGTACTCCGGCTGCGACCACCCCTGCCTGGCTCGCAGGAAAGGGGTGACCATGTCGCTCTTGACGGGCCCGGGCCGGAACAGCGAGATGTCGATGATGAGGTCGGTGAAGGTCTCGGGGGCGAACTTGCCCACGAGCTCCCGTTGACCCGGGGACTCGATCTGGAAGCAGCCGAGCGTGTGCGTCGACTGCACGAGCGCGAACGTCGCAGGGTCGTCGAAGGGGACGGCGTCGAGGTCGACGTCCTGCCCGTCGACGCGGGCAACCTCGGCGACGGCGTGCGACATCGCCGACTGCATCCTGATGCCGAGGACGTCGAGCTTGAGCAGGCCGAGGTCCTCGACGTCGCCCTTGTCGAACTGGCTCATCGGGAAGCCCAGCCAGCTCGCCTCGACCGGGGTGCGATCGAGCAGCGTCGCGTCGGAGAGGAGCACTCCGCAGGGATGCAGGGCGACGTGGCGCGGCAGGCCGTCGAGCCGCTCGACCAAGGAGAACAGGAGGTCCAGCCGCGGGCCGGCCAACCCGCTCCGCCGCAGCTCCGGCAGCTCGTGCAGGGCGTTGCGGACGTCGCGGGCGCGGATGTGCGGGAAGGACTTCGCGAGCGTGTCGATCTCTCCGGGCGGGAGCCCCAGCGCGGCGCCGACGTCGCGGATCGCATGACGCGCGCGGTAGGTGTCCATCATCGACACGCAGGCGCAGCGGTCGCCGCCGAACCGCTCGAGGATGCGCTCGTAGATCTCGGTGCGCCGGTCGGACTCGACGTCGATGTCGACGTCGGGCAACGCACCGCGCAGTGGGGAGAGGAACCGCTCCATGAGCAGGCCGTGGCGCATCGGGTCGACCCCGGAGATGCCCAGCGCGTAGGTGACCAGGCTGCCGGCCCCGGACCCGCGCGCCGCCACCCGGACCCCCATGCCGCGGATGAGATCGACGACGTCGGCCACGGTGAGGAAGTACGTCGGGTAGCCCAGGTGCCGGATGACATCGAGCTCGTCGTCGAGGCGCCGGCGGACCTCGGCCGTGAGCGTCATCGCCCGGCCGTGCAGGCCTGACTCGCACCGTGCGCGCAGCACGGCATCGGCGGCTGCCGTGCTCGGCGTCGGTGACCCGCCAGCTGCCGCTGCGAGCCCCAGGCCGCCTGCGGAGACCTCGAGCTCGGGGAAGTGGACCTCACCGATGCCGAGGTCGGCCTGGGGATCGAGCACGCAGGACTCGGCGAGCTCCCGGGTCGCCTCGAGCAGCGCACGCGCCCTCCCCCGCTCGCAGGCACCTGCTGCAACCACCTCACGGGCGACCACGGCCATCTGCGCCCCCGACTTGAGGTAGCCCTCGGCAGTGGTGCGGTCGACGTGGCGCAGGTCGAGAGCGACGAGCCGGCGAGCCGCGTCGAGGACGTCGGCGACCGGGGCGTCGCCACGGGTCGCGTAGCGCACCGCGTTGGTGAGGACCGAGGACAACCCCTGCTCGTCGGCGAACCCCGCGAGCCGGGCAGCCGCGACCGACTCCCCCTGGGCGCGGTGCGAGACCACCTCGACGACGAGGTTGTGCCCCGGGACCGCGTCTCGCCACTGCCGCAGCACCGCCGCAGCGAGGTCCGGACGTCGGACGGCGAGGGCACGCCCCACCTCCGAGGACGGTCCCAGCAGCATCACGAGGTCGCCGTCGCCGGCGTGCTCAGCCACCAGCTCGAGAGAGGAGACCGGTCGGCCCCGCTCACCCCGCAGGTGCGTGGCGCTGACCAGCCGGCACAGCGCCGCCCACCCGCTGCGGCCTCGGGCGAGGACGGTGAACCTCGGATGGCGCTGGTCGACCGTGGCGCCCCCGCGGACCGGTGCCCTGCGGGGTACGTGCGGCAGCGAGGGATCTGCACCCCCGAGCAGCCCAGAGCGCTCGAGAGCGAGATCGACGCCGAGGACCGGGCGGATGCCTGCCTGGGCGGCCGCCTTGACGAAGCGGACGGCACCGTAGACGCCGTCGCGGTCGGTCAGCCCGAGGATGTCCATCCCCACGGCCGCGGCGCTCTCGACGAGCACCCGAGGGTGTGACGCCCCGTAGCGCAAGGAGTATCCCGAGGCGACGTGGAGGTGGGCGAAAGGGTCAGGACGTGGCACTGCTCACCACACGAGGCGGGCACGGCGCGTGCGAGAGCAGCCCCAGGGTGGTCTCGACGAGGGCGAGGAAGGTCGTGGAGTCGCGCACGAGGTCGTCGGCCTCACGGCAGGTGACCGCGCGCGCGATGCCGGCCTCGGCAGCCGCACGCTTGGCAGCTCCGGCAGCGAAGAACGCCGTCCACTCGGAGAGCTCCGGTGCCACCTGCGGCACGAGCTCCCACGCGCTGCGCGGACCACGACGCCGACTCGCCGGGCGGCCCCGGACCGCGAGCACCGCAGCTGCGCTGCGCAGGGCAGCCAGGTGCGCCGCTGCGTACCGCTCGGTGGGGACGGATGCAGCCATCGCCTCGCCGAGCCCGGCGCGGGCGAGGTCGAGCAGGCTCAGAGCAGCATCGACGCCGGCCCCCCCGCGCTGGGGAAGCGGCCGCTGCGCGGCGGCTCGTCCGGACCGGTGCGCGAGAGGTGCCGGCCGGACGCCGGTGCGCTCGGGGCTGCGCACGGCAGCAGGGCTGTGCACGGCAGCAGGGCTGCCCACGGCAGCGGTGGCGGTGGCGGTGACGGTGACGGTGGCGGCTGCCATGACTAGTCCAGCGCCTGGGCGAGGGTCCAGGACCCGGCCCGGCGGTCCAGGCTCAGGTCGAACACCCCGGTGCCCAGCACCCGACCGGCGCTGGCCTCGACGCGCCACAGCTCGCGCTCCTCGGCCAGCGCTGCCGAACCCCGTCCGTCGACGTCGAGGGCTCCAGGTGCTCCCGAGGCCGGTGAGGTTGCGCCTGGTTGATCGTCGATCCCCGACGTGCTCGCCGCAGCAGAACGCCACCAGGCGCCCGTCTCGACCCAGTGGGCGAGCACCTCACGGACGACGTAGAGGCGGCCATGCCACAGGAACTGCGCGGGCACCGGCGAGACCTCGTCAGCAGCAGGCTTGACGTGGACCGGGTCGTCGTAACGTCGTGCCATCGGTGCCTCCCAGGCTTCAGCAGCGGACGTCGCGCTCGTGGCACGAGCACGCAAGCCGGGGGAAGGCGGCTGATGAGAAGGCGCTGCCCGCAGGGTCGAGGGGGCTTCCCCACCTCCCCGGCCCTGCCGGCTGCACCGTGCCCGAGCAGATACCCGAGATTCGTCATCTCGAACATCTGTTCGAACACGTCCGACAGTACACCGGGCCACGCAGCGGTCGTCAACGCCCGAAGAGGGCCGACGGGCCGACGCACCACCCAAGTCGTCCGGCTGGCGAGGGGAAGCGGTGTGCTGGCACCCTGCTCCCCCATGACCGACACCTCACCCGCCGCGGACCCCGGGGCGCCGTCGGGCCCGACGGCGCCCCGTGCGACAGCGCCACTGGCGGCTCCGACCCCGCCGTCCCACCCCGCGGTCGCCATGGTCGCCGCGACGCTGGCCGCTGCCGGGTGCCGCGGTGAGGTCCGCTGGCTCGACGACTCCGCCCGCACGGCCGCCGAGGCCGCTGCGGCTCTCGGGGTCTCCCCCGCGGCCATCGCCAACAGCCTCGTCTTCCTTGCTGACGGCGAGCCGGTGCTCGTGCTGGCAAGCGGGGGCCACCGGGTCGACACCGCGCTCGTCGCGGCGCTGCTCGGCGCGAGCCGGGTCACGAGGGCCGACCCCGCGACGGTGCGTACCGCGACCGGCGTGGCCATCGGCGGCGTCGCCCCGATCGGTCACCCGGCGCCGTTGCGCACGATCGTCGACGAGGCCCTGGCGGCCCACGACGTCATCTGGGCGGCCGCCGGGCACCCCCACGCGGTGTTCCCCACGACCGCGGCCGAGCTCGTGACGATCACCGGAGGGACGCTGAGCACGGTCGCCTGACCACCGCCCGGTTGCTCCGCAGTCCGACGGTGCGCAGCGGCCAGAGGCGGCGGCCGCACCGCGGCGACCGCGCCACGCCCCCCGGGACCGGCTGGACGGGCGGGTCGGACTCAGGCGTCGATCGCCTCGCGGTTCACCTGGTCGGCCGAGGAGACGAGGAAGTCCCTGCGGGGGGCGACGTCGGAGCCCATGAGCAGCTCGAAGACCGCCTCGGCGGCGGCGGCGTCCCCAGCGGTGATCCGTCTCAGGGTCCGGCGTCGGGGGTCCATCGTCGTCTCGGCGAGCTGGGCGGCGTCCATCTCCCCGAGCCCCTTGTAGCGCTGGACCGGCTCCTTCCATCGCTTGGTGCGACGGGTGAGCTCGCCGAGCACCCGGTGCAGCTCGGCGTCGGAGTACGTGTAGACGTACTCGTTCTTCTTGCCTCCGGCCCCGACGACCTCGATGCGGTGCAGCGGGGGCACGGCGGCGAAGACCCGTCCCTGCTCGAGCATCGGCCGCATGTAGCGGTACACGAGGGTGAGCAGCAGGCAGCGGATGTGGGCGCCGTCGACGTCGGCGTCGGCCATGAAGATGAGCTTGCCGTAGCGCGCCTGCTCGAGGTCGAAGGTGCGGCCGGACCCCGCTCCGAGGACCTGGATGATCGCCGCGCACTCGGAGTTGTTGAGCATGTCGGCCAGCGAGGACTTCTGGACGTTGAGGATCTTGCCGCGGATCGGCAGGAGCGCCTGGAAGTCGGAGTTGCGGGCGAGCTTGGCCGTGCCCAGCGCTGAGTCACCCTCGACGATGAACAGCTCGCTGCGCTCGACGTCGCCGCTGCGGCAGTCCGCGAGCTTCGCCGGCAGCGACGACGTCTCGAGGGCGTTCTTGCGCCGCTGGAGCTCCTTGTGGGCCCGGGCGGCAAGCCGGGTGCGTGCGGCCCCGAGGACCTTGTCGAGGATCGTCCGGGCCTGCGCCTTGTCGTCGCGGCGGGCCGAGGTGAGCGCGGCCTTGAGCTCACCGGAGACGACCTGGGCGACGATGCGCGCGGCCGCCGAGGTGCCGAGGACCTCCTTGGTCTGGCCCTCGAACTGCGGCTCGGCCAGCCGCACCGTGACGACGGCCGTGGCGCCCTCGAGCACGTCCTCGACGAGGACGCCGTCCTCGCCCGTCTTGAGCATCCGGGCGCCGCGCAGGACCTCGGTGAGCGTCTCGCGCACCGCTCGCTCGAAGCCCCGGACGTGGGTGCCGCCCTTGGGGGTGGCGATGATGTTGACGAACGAGCGCACCGTCGTGTCGTACCCGGTGCCCCAGCGCAGGGCGACGTCGACGCCGAGCTCGCGGGTGACCTCGGCCGGGCTCAGGTGCCCGCGGTCGTCGAAGATCGGCACGGTCTCCTTGAACGAGCCGCTCCCGGTGAGCCGCAGGACGTCGCTGACGGGCTGGTCGGGGGCGAGGTACTCGCAGAACTCGCTGATGCCGCCGTCGAACCGGAAGGTCTCCTCCTCGACCTCGCCGGTGCGCTCGTCACGGACGACGAGGGTCAGCCCGGGGACGAGGAACGCCGTCTGCCGTGCTCGGTCGTGGAGCTCCTCGATCGACACGGCGGCCTCGCGGAGGAACACCTGCCGATCGGCCCAGAAGCGCACCCGGGTGCCGGTGACCCCACGCTTGACCTTCCCGCCCAGGCGCAGGCCACCGCCGGGGGTGAAGGGTGCCGACGGACCGTCGCCGTCGAAGGTCCCCGGGGCCCCGCGGCGAAAGCTCATGAGGTGGGTGCGCCCGTCCCGGTCGACCTCGACGTCGAGGCGGGAGGAGAGGGCGTTGACGACGGACGCGCCGACGCCGTGCAGGCCGCCGGACGCCGCGTACGAGCCGCCCCCGAACTTGCCTCCGGCGTGCAGACGGGTCATGACGACCTCGACGCCGGACAGCCCCGTCTTGGGCTCGACGTCGACGGGGATCCCGCGGCCGTCGTCGCGCACCTCGACGGAGTGGTCGGGATGGACGAGGACGTCGATCCGCGTGGCGTGGCTCGCGAGCGCCTCGTCGACCGAGTTGTCGATGATCTCCCAGACGCAGTGCATGAGGCCGCGGGAGTCGGTGGACCCGATGTACATGCCCGGACGCTTGCGCACGGCCTCGAGGCCCTCGAGGACGGAGAGGTTGCGGGCGGTGTAGGCCGAGGGGTTGAGGTCTGCGGGCTGCGCGCTCACGCGAGAACTGCTCCTCCACTGCCGGGCGGGGGCCTCTCCCGAGGGGGAGGGCCACGCCCGAGGGTACCGGCGGGCACTGACTGCGGACCGACTACGCCGAGGGCGAACAATCCGCGTTGCCGCGCGGGAACGAATGCAGCCTGCGACCATGTTGTGCACGGTGTCGGCGCACGCACGGTGCGTCGGCGCCCGGTCGGGGTAGGGACACGGAAAGCCCAGTCCGCTAAAGTCCCCGATCCTGAGACCCGAAAGAGGCGATGTGACCACTGCTCTAGCACCGAAGGCCACCCTCACCGCTGCTGACCGCTGCGACCGGTGCGGGGCCCAGGCCTACGTGCGGGTGCGGCTCGGATCGGGAGGCGAGCTGCTCTTCTGCGCCCACCACGCGAAGGCCTACGACGACAAGCTCCGCACCGTAGCGGTCGACATCCAGGACGAGACCGACAAGCTGACGGCGACCAGGCCGGTGGCTCCAGCCGAAGAACGCTGAGCCCCGGCTCCGCACCCGGAGCCCACCTGCTCGCCGACGAGGCGGCATCCCCCACCTGGGGTGCCGCCTCGTCGCGTCTGTGGTCTTGGTCTCAGTCGAGGTAGTCGCGCAGGACCTGGGAGCGCGACGGGTGGCGCAGCTTCGACATCGTCTTGCTCTCGATCTGCCGGATGCGCTCACGGGTGACCCCGTAGACCTTGCCGATCTCGTCCAAGGTCTTCGGTTGGCCGTCGGTGAGGCCGAAGCGCATGGACACGACACCGGCCTCGCGCTCGGAGAGCGTGTCGAGCACCGAGTGCAGCTGCTCTTGAAGCAGCGTGAACGAGACCGCGTCCGCCGGGACGACGGCCTCGGAGTCCTCGATGAGGTCGCCGAACTCGCTGTCGCCGTCCTCGCCGAGGGGCGTGTGGAGCGAGATCGGCTCGCGGCCGTACTTCTGCACCTCGACGACCTTCTCCGGGGTCATGTCGAGCTCTTTGGCGAGCTCCTCCGGGGTCGGCTCGCGGCCGAGGTCCTGGAGCATCTGCCGCTGGACGCGGGCGAGCTTGTTGATGACCTCGACCATGTGGACCGGGATGCGAATCGTGCGCGCCTGGTCGGCCATGGCGCGGGTGATGGCCTGGCGGATCCACCACGTGGCGTAGGTCGAGAACTTGTAGCCCTTGGTGTAGTCGAACTTCTCCACGGCGCGAATGAGGCCGAGGTTGCCTTCCTGGATGAGGTCGAGGAAGAGCATCCCGCGCCCGGTGTAGCGCTTGGCGAGGGAGACGACGAGGCGCAGGTTCGCCTCGAGGAGGTGGTTCTTGGCGCGGCGGCCATCCTCGGAGATCCACTCGAGCTCGCGGCGCAGCTTCGGGGCGAGCTTGTCGCCTGAGTTGATCTTCTCCTCCGCGAAGAGGCCCGCCTCGATCCTCTTGGCGAGGTCGACCTCCTGCTCGGCGTTGAGGAGCGCGACCTTGCCGATCTGCTTGAGGTAGTCCTTCACAGGGTCGGCGGTGGCCCCGGCGGAGACGACCTGCTGGGCCGGCGCGTCCTCCTCGTCGTCGTCGGCGATGACGAAGGCGCTGGCCTCCTCGTCCTCCGCGGCGGCCTCGACCGGGACGACGGCGACGGCGGTGTCCCCGCCCGGGACCGCGACAGCCTGGAGCACCTCGGCGGCTGCCGCCTCGACCTCGGCGATGTTGGGCTCTTTGTCCATGGCGTCGACCTCGTCGACGCCATCGTCACTGGCGGGTACCCCCGGCGCGGTGGCCGGCGGTGCGGTCTTCTTCGCCGCGCCCTTGGCGGGCTTCGCCGCTGCCTTGGCGGGAGCTTTGGTGGGCTCGCCCGTTCCTGCGGCAAGCTTCGCGGCGGCCACGCTGGCCGTCTTCGCGGGGGCCGTCTTCGCGGGGACGGCCTTGGCAGGCGCCGCCTTCGGGGCGGCTGACGACGGTGCCTCGGACGCACCGGCGGCGGCGTCGGGCTCCTCCGCGCTCACCCGGCTCGTCGTCGTCGCCTTGCGCGTGGCGGCCGCAGCGGCCACGGTCTTGCGCGGCGCCCGAGCGGTCGGCAGAGCCGAGCCTGCCTCGGAGGCGGTGACGTGGACCGTCACGCCGTTGTCGGCTAGGGCACGCAGCACCGGCTTCATCCGCGAGGCGGGGAGGTCGGCCGAGTGGAACGCCCGCCGCAGGTCGGCCGAGGAGACCGAACCGCACGCCTGGCCGGCGGCGAACAGCTCAGCCACGGGAGCCAGGGAGAACTCAGGGGGAAACGGGCGGGACGTCGGAGCCGACACGTACTACCTCTCGACAGGCTGACGGTGCGACGGCCCGTCGAAGCGGCCGCCAGGGTGCGGTGGCCGCGGGCACGCGCGAGGGCGCGGCGCACGACCGGCCCGCAGAGCGGGCCAACACAGCATTGTGGCACGCCTGTCGGGTCGTCCCGGGTCACCGGCACGGCTCGGGGGCGAGCCCGAGGTCGGCCGAGCCGCAGGGCACCCGGGAGCACTCGGCCGGAGCAGCCGACCGAGGTCTGCCGATGCTCGCGGGCTCAGGCCTGCTCGGCCTTGACCGCGAGCACGGCGCAGGGGGCCTCGAGGAGGATCCGCTGGGCGTTGCTGCCGAGGATGAGCTTGCCGACGGGGGTGCGGCGCCGCAGCCCGATGACGATGACCTGGGCGGAGGTCTCCTCGGCGACGGAGATGAGGTCCTCGGAGGGGTCTTGCCCACGGATGAGCTGGCGCACCTCGTGGTCGACGCCCTCGGCCTCGAGGGACTCGCGGACCTCGTCGAGGGCGCGCTGGTAGACGATCGCATCAGCGGAGTCGTACTCGGCGCCGCCGCGGTGGGAGTTGACGACGACGAGCGTCGTCTTGCGCAGCTTCGCCTCGTCCGAGGCTCGCTTGAGCGCCGCGCGCCCCTCGGGGGTGGGGACGTACCCGACGACGACCGACATGGCGGCGGCTCCTCTTCCTCAGGTCTGGCCCGCGCAGGGGCTGGACGGTGATGCTGGGCGGTACGGCGACCTCAGCCCTTGGATCAGGGGCGTGACGTCAGGTGCTGCCTTGCGATCGTAGCCATTCGCGGTGCCTCTGGCTTGCTTTCCTTCATGACGAGCCCGCGGCGACCTAGGCGTCGCGCTTCTCGAACAGCACCCAGGCCAGCGCAAGGATGATCACGGCGAAGGCAGTAAACGTCAACCCCCCTGCGAGCGGCGAGAGCTGGCTGCCGAACTGCGTCCCACCGTCGGCGGAGGCGCTGTCCCAGCTGAACATGCGAGTGCCCGCAGAGAACGGGAGGTAGTCCCCGATCCCCCGGATGCTCTTGAGAGCGTCGATCTGCAGCAGCCCGAGGACGATGTTCTCGACGACGAGCGGAACGACGATGAGGATCCCGAGCGCGGCGGGGACGTTACGGAACAGCAGGCCGTACCCGATCCCCACCATGGCGAACAGCACGGTCCAGGCGATCGCCCCGAGGACGACCCGCTCGGTATGGCCGCCAGTCAGGCTCAGCCCGGTCGTGTCCTTGGCGACGACGCTCGTGACGACGTAGGCGACGCCGACACAGGCCACAGCCGTGACGAGGGTGAGGCCGAGCACCATGACAACCTTCGCCGCGGCCACCTGGGACCGGCGCGGCAGGGCCGTCAGGGTGGGGCGGATCATGCCGAAGCGATACTCGTGGCCGAAGGCGAAGACCCCGACGATCCCGAGCAGCAACGGCGGCAGCGACGAGCCTGAGGCCAGAGCCTGGGCGTAGGTCACCTGGTCGCGGTCGAGGTTGTTGGCCGAGCCCCAGGCGACCAGTCCGGTGAAGACCAGGCACAGCACGACGAGGATGTACGTCGAGCGCACCGTCCTCAGGCGCAACCACTCGTAGCGCAGCGCCCCGCTCATGCGACAGCCTCCGACCCGGTCGCGCGGAACTCCTCGGATCCGGCGGTGACCTCGAGGAACGCCTCCTCGAGGGTCGCGGTCTGCTGGGAGAGCTCGTGGAGCGGGACCCCCGCGTCGAAGGCTCGCTGACCGACGGCAGCCAGAGTGACGCCCTCCCCCGCGACGGTGAGCGAGCCGTCCTGGGCCTGCGCGACCTCCATCCCGGCCTGCTGGAGCGCCGGCGCGAGGAGATCGGGTCGAGGGCTGCGGACGACGACGTGCGAGCGCGCCCGGGCGATGAAGTCGGAGACGGGCGCGTCGGCGAGCAGCCTGCCGCGGCCGATGACGACGAGGTGGTCGGCCATCATCGACATCTCGGCGAGCAGGTGGCTGGAGACGAAGACGGCTCGGCCCTGCGAGGCGAAGGCCTTGAGGAACCCACGAAGCCAGTTGATGCCCTGGGGGTCAAGGCCGTTGGCGGGCTCGTCGAGGATGAGGACCTTGGGGTCGCCGAGAAGGGCGCCTGCCAGTCCGAGCCGCTGCCCCATGCCGAGGCTGAAGCCCTTGGGCTTCTTCTTGGCGACCTCGTGGAGCCCGACGAGCTCGAGAACCTCATCCGCCCGCGTGGCGGGGAGCCCGTTGGAGGCGGCGAGCATCCGCAGGTGGTTGCGGGCGCTGCGGCCCGGGTGGAACGGCTTGGCCTCGAGCAGGGTGCCGACCTCGCGCAGGGGATCGGGAAGCTCGCGGTAGGCGCGGCCGTCGAACGTCGTCCTCCCGTCCCCGTGGTCGAGGTCGAGCATGAGCCGCATCGTCGTCGACTTGCCGGCGCCGTTGGGGCCGAGGAAACCCGTGACGACGCCCGGGCGGACGTCGAAGGAGAGGTCGTCGACAGCCAGCTTGCTGCTGAAGCGCTTGGACAGGGCACGGGCTTCGATCATGCCGTGACCGTACCGTCCGTCAGGCGCTTCGTCGTTGCCTCACGGCCAGCGACACGTCGAGCGTCTCGGCGACGAGCTCGGCGACGGCCTCGTGCTCGATGAGGAAGCCGTCGTGGCCGTAGGGCGACTCGACGACGCGCAGACCGTCGGCGCCGGGCAGCAGCCGTGCGAGCTCCTGCTGCTGGTGCAAGGGATACAACCGGTCGCTGTCGACCCCGGCCACGACAGCCGGGCCCTGGTACCCCGCGAGGGCAGCCGCCGCGCCACCCCGTCCGCGGCCGACGTCGTGGCTGTTCATCGCCTCTGACAGGACGACGTAGCTGTTGGCATCGAAGCGGTTGATGAGCTTGTCGGCGTGATGGTCGAGGTAGCTCGCCACCGCGTACCGACCGCCGTCGAACGGCTCCTCCCCCTGCTGCGGCTCGCGCCCGAAGCGGGTGTGCAGCTCGGGCTCGCTGCGGTAGGTCACGTGGGCGATGCTGCGCGCGATCCCCAGGCCGACGTGCGGTCCGTGCCCGGGTGCCGCGTCGTAGTAGTCGCCGCCGTGGAACCCGGCGTCGGCCCGGATGCTCGCGACCTGCGGCACGCAGAAGGCGATCTGCTCGGCGCTGGCCGCGGCGGAGGCGGCGAGGACGAGCAACGAGCGCACTCGCGAGGGCTCCCCGACGGCCCACTCGAGGGCGCGCATCCCGCCCATGGACCCTCCGATGACGGCGGCCCACGCGTCGATGCCCAGGACGTCGGCGAGGGCGACCTCGGCGGCGACCTGGTCCCGCACCGTGATGAACGGGAACCGGCTGCCCCACGGACGGCCGTCGGCTGCGAGCGTCGATGGCCCCGTGCTCCCCTGGCAGCCCCCCAGGACGTTCGGGGCGACGACGAAGTACCGGTCGGTGTCGAGCGTCCGCCCGGGCCCGACGAGGGAGGACCACCAGCCAGGCGTCGGGTGGCCCGGACCGGGCGGACCGCTGACGTGGGAGTCACCGGTGAGGGCGTGCAGGACGAGGACGGCGTTGCCGCCGTCGGGGTCCAGGCGCCCCCACGTCTCGTAGGCCAGCCGAACGGCCGGCAGGGCGCCACCGGCCTCGAGCGCGAGGCTGCCGATGTCGGCGAGCTGCCGCCGCCCCAGGGCGTCACCCTCCCGCCACGCGCCCGTGGCGGGAGGGAGCGGCCGTCCGGCAGGGAGGCTCATGCCGACTTCGCGGCCCGGAACCCGGCGTCGAGGTCGGCGAGGATGTCGTCGATGCCCTCGATGCCGATGGACAGCCGCACGAGACCCGGCGTGACGCCGGACTGCAGCTGCTCCTCGGCGCTGAGCTGAGCGTGCGTGGTCGAGGCGGGGTGGACGACGAGCGAACGCACGTCCCCGACGTTCGCCACGTGGCTGAACAGCTCGAGGGCATCGACGAAACGCCTGCCTGCCTCGACCCCGCCCTTGATCTCGAAGGAGAACACCGAGGGCACCCCGCGCGGCAGGTACGTCTGCGCGAGCGCGTGGTACGGCGAGGACTCCAGCCCCGCGTAGTTGACCGTGTCGACCTCGTCGCGCGCCTCCAGCCACACGGCCACCTTCTCCGCGTTGGCGACGTGCCGCTCGACGCGCAGGCTCAGGGTCTCGACGCCCTGGATGATGAGGAAGGCGTTGAACGGCGAGACGGCTGGGCCGAGGTCGCGGAGGAGCTGGACGCGGGCCTTCGCGGCGTAGGAGCCGTGACCGAGGGCGTCCCAGTAGACGAGGCCGTGGTAGCTCGGGTCCGGCGTCGTGAAGTTGGGGAACCGCTCGGCGTGGGCCCCGAAATCGAACCTGCCGCCGTCGACGATGACCCCGGCGATCGAGGTGCCGTGGCCGCCGAGGAACTTCGTCGCCGAGTGGACGACGATGTCGGCGCCGTGCTCGAGGGGTCG
Source organism: Actinomycetes bacterium (assembly GCA_038322045.1). Classification (GTDB taxonomy): domain Bacteria; phylum Actinomycetota; class Actinomycetes; order JBBQFP01; family JBBQFP01; genus JBBQFP01. The sequence goes on from JBBQFP010000001.1 coordinate 69,148, forward strand.
CAGAAGGTAGGGCGAGGCGACGGTGTTGTCGATGAGCAGCGGGACACCGACCTCATGGGCGACGGCAGCGACCGCGGCGATGTCGAGGACGTCGCTCTTGGGGTTGCCCACGCTCTCGGCGTAGAACGCCTTGGTGTTCGGACGTGCCGCGGCGCGCCACCCCTCGATGTCGTCGGCGTCGACGAAACTGACCTCGATGCCGAGCTTCGGCAGCGTGTAGTGGAACAGGTTGTACGTGCCGCCGTAGAGGCTCGCGCTGCTGACGATGTGGTCGCCGACCTCGGCGAGGTTGAGGATCGCCAGGGTCTCGGCGGCCTGACCGCTGGCGACGACGAGTGCGGCGACCCCGCCCTCGAGGGCTGCGAGGCGCTGCTCGAGCACGTCCTGCGTCGGGTTCATGATGCGCGTGTAGATGTTGCCGGCCTCGGCCAGCCCGAAGAGGTTGGCGGCGTGCTCGGTGTCACGGAACGCGTAGGAGGTCGTCTGGTAGATCGGCACGGCGCGGGCACCGGTCGTGGGGTCGGGGGTGGCCCCGGAGTGGATCTGGCGGGTCTCGAACGACCAGGCGTTGGACTCGGTCATGGCGAAGGCTCCTGAAGGACGTCGGCGCGTCGGCGCAGCCGTGAACCGAGGTGCACGGCGGTGCACGGCGGGAAGGGTGAGAGTGCTGCCGCACGCACCTACGCAGAGCGGGTGCGCCGGAACCGGGACGCGGCAGCGGGCGTCACGGAGACGGGAGTGTGACGGTTCGCGGGGGCGTACGCCCAGCCGACGACCGTCTAGATCATTCGCATGCACATCATGCTGGCGCAGCACATCGAGGACGCGGAGACCGCGCGACCGCTCGAGGGCACCAGGCTGATGGACATGACATGAGAGTAGGGCAGGACGTCGCCGAAGCCAACAGGTGGCAGCGACTTCTCACATGCTGGGACGTCGTCTCAGGGCAGTGCCTGCGACAAGACGAAGAACTGCATCTGCTTGCCCACTCACATCGGCGAGACGCAGCAGGCGATGGACTCGGTCACCCACGTGGGCCTGTGGACAGACCGACGCAGCACGACGCCGCTGCCGCCTACCGTCCTCGCTCATGGTCCTCCCGCTCGTCCCGGCTCAGCGGACGCCGGGGCCCGTGCCCTGGCCGCTGCCTCCGGTCGCGCCCGCCGAAGTGCAGCCGAGGCCGCAGGCCGTGCCGTGGCCCTGGCCGAGCACCACGGGGTCGGCCGTCGTCGTCGCTCTCCCCGACCTCGCCGCGGCGTCGGCGAGCGCTGCGCGCTCGGCGGAGGCTGCGGCGACGGCCGCGACCCGCCTCGTGCCGTTGGTCGACCTCGTCGGCGGCTGCGGGGAGCCCGTCCTCGCCGGCGTAGGAGCCGCTCTGATGGCCGCCCTGTCCGCCCGGTGCCTCGATGCGGCGGGGGTGCTCGACGAGCACGCACGGGCGCTCGCCGACGCGGTCGCCACCTACGACGCCGCCGAGCGTGCCGCTGCGGCCGACCGAGGGTGAGGGTCGACGACGGCGGACTCGGGACGGGTGCTGCCGCCCGCACCGCTGCCGCCCTCGACGGCGCCGCGGCGGAGCTCGGCGTCGCCCTGCGTCTCGTCGTCGAGGCCGGCGGGAGCCTGGGTGCGAGCGCGACGGACACCTGGCGGGGCGGCGCGGCGAGCCGTGCCGAGGAGAGCCGACGGCGGACCACGGCGACGCTCGGGAGCCTGGGAGAGACGATGCGCGCCACCGAGGTCACCCTCGCCGGGCTGGCCGAGCACTACGCCGGGTGCGCCGCACGGGTCGCGGCTGCCCGCGCGCGCCTGGCCGTCGTCGAGGCGGCGCTGCCGAGGGCCGGCCTGCCTGTCGACGACCTCGCCCACGCCGTCGCCCTGGCTCGGTGGCGCAGCGCTGTCGCGGACGCGCAAGCAGCGGTGAGCGCGGCCGAGCTCGAGCTCGAGGAGCTCGTGGGCGACGCCGCGCGCCGGCTGCGCTCGCTCGAGGCGTCGCTCGACCCACTGCTCGGCGTGGGCCGCCAGCTGCTCGACGTCCCCGTCTACGCCGCCCGCAGCGCCGTCGCGACCGTGCAGGGCGCCATCGACTCCGCCGTCGTCGTCGCCCCCGCGGTGTCACCCCTGGCGCTGGTCGCCATGGCCATCTGGCCACGGGCCAGGCACGCGTGGCGGCGACGAGTCCTTGACCACCTGGGGTCACTCGCGACGGCGGCGACGCACCCCGTGCAGGCGCTGGGCAGCATGGTCGCGCTGCCCGAGCTGCGGGACCGAGGGGTGGGCGCCTGGGCGGGGACCCTAGCTCCCACGGTCGCGCTCTCCTTCGTCACCGACGGCGCCTCGCTCGCCGCCCGCGCCTCCGCTCTGCCGGCTGCGGAGGTCCGCACCGGCGCGCACGTCGCGCGCGTTGCGGCGCGCGGACCCGGCTCGGTGCTCGAGCGCGGCGCGCGGACGGCTGCCGCGGTCGACGCCGCTCGGGCGCTGCGCCATGCCGACACCGCTGCGGCCCGACGGGCCGCGTCACGCGAGCTCGCCACCAGCCTGCAGCTCGTGCTCCCGGCGTCCTCACGGACGCTGGGCCAGCGCTGCGGCTCCGACCCTCGGGCGGCCGCAGCCTGCTCGCCGCAGTCAGCGGTCATGCGCCGCGACGCCCGGGCGCTGCTCTTCGGGCCCGAGCCGCTGCGCAAGCCGATGCTCAAGCCGACTGCGCCGCCGAGGCGCAAGCCCACCGAGGCGCCGTGGTGGCCGATCGCCGCCGGCGCAGTGTCCTAGGCCAGCGCCTTGACGACCCGGTCGATGCCCCAGTCGAGGTCCTCACGGCTGATCGTCAACGGGGGCGCGATCCGGATCGTCGTCGAGTGGGTGTCCTTGACGAGCACGCCGTCGGCGAGCAGTGCCTCGCACCGCAGTCGCGCCGGTCCGGCGTCGGGGTACATCTCCACCCCGGCCCACAACCCGATGCCGCGCACCTCCCGCACCGTGGCAGGCGCCTCGTCCCGGAGCCGACGGAGCAGGTGCTCCCCGAGCTCGGCGGAGCGCTGCTGGTACTCGCCGGTCGCGAGCATGGCGACGACCTCGCGGCCGACCGCGGCCGCGAGCGGGTTGCCCCCGAACGTGCTCCCGTGCTGACCGGCGCCGATAACGGCGAGGACGTCGGCCCGGGTGACGATCGCCGAGACGGGCAGGACGCCACCGCCGAGGGCCTTACCGAGGACGAAGACGTCGGGGAGGACGTCCTCGTGGTCGCAGGCGAACGTCCGTCCGGTGCGCCCGAGGCCCGACTGCACCTCGTCGGCGATGAAGAGGACGTCGCGGTCGCGGCAGATCTCCCGCGCGGCCCGCAGGTACCCGGGGGGAGGCACGACGACGCCGGCCTCGCCCTGCACGGGCTCGACGAGGAAGGCGACGGTGGTCTCGTCGATGGCGGCGGCGAGCGCGTCGACGTCGCCGAAGGGGACGGAGCGGAAGCCAGGGGTGTAGGGACCGAAGTCGTCCCGAGCGCTGGAGTCGTCGGAGAAGCTGATGATCGTCGTCGTGCGGCCGTGGAAGTTGCCCTCGGCGACGATGATCGTCGCCTTCCCCGGGGCGACGCCCTTGCTGCGGTAGCCCCAGGCACGCGCCACCTTGATCGCCGTCTCGACCGCCTCTGCCCCGGTGTTCATGGGGAGCACGGTGTCGAGCCCGCAGAGCTGAGCGAGGTCGCGGCAGAAGGCCCCGAGCTGGTCGTTGTGGAACGCGCGGCTCGTCAGGGTCACCCGGTCGAGCTGGGCGCGGACGGCGTCGAGGATCCTCGGGTTGCGGTGGCCGAAGTTCAGCGCGCTGTAGGCCGAGAGCAGGTCGAGGTAGCGATTGCCCTCGGCGTCGAACACCCACGAGCCCTCGGCGTGCGAGACGACCACCTCGAGGGGGTGGTAGTTGTGGGCGCCGTAGCGCTCTACCAGAAGACGCGGGTCCATGGACGCCAGACTACCGACCTGGGGACCCCGCCCAGCATCCACAGCAGGGTCCTCCGGCATGGACAACCGACCCCTCCGGTGCCTACGTTCTCTTCTGCGTGCCGTCCCCGGCACGCCGAACCGTGACGGACGCCGAGTCCTGCCACCGTCGCGGTCGGGTGCTCGACACCCAGATGGTAGGAGCGGGGGACCCACCAACCGTGGCCCCACGCACCGTCGCCGCTTCCCCAGCGGCGGCGATCAGCAGTGGAGCTCCTCGGGGTGAAGCCGCTCGACGCGGCCGGGAGACCATCCCTCCCGAACCCGACAGCTCACCTCGTAGGCGTCGGAGAGGTCCGACCATGCGTCTGCTCAACCACGTGCGCACCAACGCGCGAGCGCACCGCCACGCCCCGACGCAGGACGCCTGCGACTCCACCGCCCGGCCCTGCACACGCCGCCGCGGCCCCTCGTTGCGCCACGCCCTCGTCTCCACCGGCGTCGCCACCATCGCCGTCCTCGCTGCCGCACCCGCGTTCGCCGAAGGCGAGGTGGCCGTCGGGACGGTTCCTGCAGGCGTCTCTGCGGCGGCGGCGACTGCGGCCCCCGTGGCCCCCGTGGCCCCCCTGGCCATCGACCAGGCGCCGGCGGCCCCGGCCGTGGCGTCACCGGCTGCCGCTGCCGCACCGGTCGCACCGGTCGCCCTGGCGGCGCGGCCCCGAGCGGTCGCGGTCTCGCGGGCGGCGGTCCGGCCGCGCGTAGTCATCCCGGCGCGGGTCCTGCGGCTCAACTGGACCGCGCTGGCGCGCTGTGAGTCCGGCAACCGGCCCACCGCCGTCAACCGCCGAGGGCGGTACTACGGGCTCTTCCAGTTCAACGTCCGCACGTGGCGGGCTGTCGGCGGCGCGGGCTACCCGCACCGGGCGCCGCGGGCGGAGCAGACGCTGCGCGCCCAGAAGCTCTTCCTCAGCCGCGGCTCACGGCCGTGGCCGGTCTGCGGCAGGAGGCTCTACCGCTGACGAGCGGTCCCCCAGCAGACCCCCAGGGCGCCGGCGCGACCGGCGCTGCGGCACCCGGCTGCGTCCTGCACCTCGACCTCGACGCCTTCTACGCCGCGGTCGAGCAGCGCGACAAGCCCTCGCTGCGCGGCAGGTCCGTCGTCGTCGGCGGGGTGGGCGGCCGCGGGGTCGTGGCGACGGCGAGCTATGAGGCTCGGGCCTTCGGCGTCCACTCGGCGATGCCGACCGCCCAGGCCCGCCGTCGATGCCCGCACGCGGCGTTCCTCACGCCCCGCTTCGCGGCCTATCGCGAGGCGAGCGAGCGGGTCATGGAGCTCCTCCGCGAGCTCTCACCACTCGTCGAACCGCTCTCGCTCGACGAGGCCTTCGTCGACCTCGTCGCCGGCGGACTGGACCCCGGAGACCTCGGCCGGCTCCACGACACCGCCCAGGTGCTGCGGGGCGCCGTCAAGGACTCCACCGGGCTCACCGCTTCGGTGGGCATCGCCCGCACGAAGCACGTCGCGAAGATCGCGAGCGACCTGTGCAAGCCCGACGGACTGCTCGTCATCGGGGTCGACGAGGAGTCCGCGTTCCTCGACCCGCTGCCGGTCGAGCGGCTCTGGGGCGTCGGGGCGGTCACCGCGCAGCGCCTGCGCCGGGCAGGCATCACGACCATCGGGGAGCTCGGCGAGCTCGCCGAGGACGACGCCGTCGGGCTGCTGGGCGAGGCCCATGGTCGCGGGCTGCACCGGCTGGCTCACGGGGTCGATGACCGCCGGGTGGTCGCCGAGCGAGAGACGAAGTCGGTGAGCGCCGAGGACACCTTCGAGCGCGACCTCACGAGCCCCGCGGCGATGCACGCCGTCCTCGACGTCCTCAGCGCCCGCGTGGGCGAGAGGCTGCGCGGCTCCCGCAGCGCCGGCCGCACGGTGACGGTGAAGGTGCGCGGCCCCGACTTCACGACGACGTCGCGCTCGCGGACCGTGGACGGCGCCACCGACGAGACGCGGCTCATCGCCCGGACGGCACGCGAGCTGCTCGCCGAGCTTGCGCCGCCCGACGGGGTCCGGCTGTTGGGCGTCGGGGTCTCGGGGCTCACCGAGTGGGCCCAGGACCAGCTCGGCTTCGAGACCGGACGGACGCCGGATGCCCTCGAGAGCGCTCAGGAACCCTCCGCCGCCGCTGCACCGGGGGAACCCCCCGCCGCCGCACGGGGTGCCCCAGCCGACGAGGTCGCTCCGGCGCCGGTGGAGCAACCGCCGCGCAGCAGCGGCTCGTGGCTGCCCGGGCAGGACGTCGTCCACGACGAGCACGGCCGAGGCTGGGTGTGGGGTGCAGGGCTCGGCCGGGTGACCGTGCGCTTCGAGACCGCTGACACCGGCCGAGGCCCGGTGCGCACCCTCGCGGCCGACGACCTTGCCCTGCACCCGGCTGCGCCACGGCCTCCGTCGTCCCCTCGGTCGTTCGGCTGACCCCGCTCACCCGTCCGGCTCAACACCGGACCGGGCGCCGGTGCCGATCTCTGGGCCATGACACGCAGCGGCGCAGCAGAGGACCTGCCGGTCCGAGGTCCGCAGGCTCCGGCGACCCCGAGCGCGGCCGGGCGGCCGGAGCCGCCGGAGTCGCCGGCATGCCTCGTGCCGGTGCTCGACTGGCTCCATGCCGGGGTGCCCATCACCCTGCTCTGCGACCTCGCGGGGCCTCGCCGGATCCCCTCGAGGGCGATCATGGAACGGGAGGGGCAGCCGGACGACCACTGGTGGCGCGCGGTCGCTCACGGCCAGGCGACGGCGCCTCTGGCCGACGGCAGTCAGGCGGCGGAGCGGATTTAGGCCGCCGCGAGCCAGGTGCCGACCTCGTCGACCCACGCGTCGGCCCCGCCGCGCGCGTAGACCCCGAACATCCCCGCGTGCTGGGCCGCCGTCATGTTCGCCGCCTGGTCGTCGGCGACGAGGACCTCGTCGGCGCGTCCACCCCACTCGGCGAGCACGGCCTCGAACATGGCGGGCTCGGGCTTGGCAACACCGAGCTCGTCGGAGACGAAGACCCGGCTCACGTGCTCGGCGATCCCGTACTGCTTGAGGGCTCCCTCCAACCACGCACGGCGGTGGTTGCTGAGGATCCACACCTCTCCGAGCCGGGACCACTCTGCGAGGTGGTCGACGCCGTGGAAGGGGCGCAGGTGGTCCTCGATGATGGCGGTGAGCCGCTCCTCGGCCCCCTCGACGGGGAGCCCGGCCAGCGCGGCGAAGTGCCGGCCGACCTCGGGTCCCAGGCGACCAGTCCAGAGGTCGTCGCGGATGGTTCGGTGGAAGTCGTTGACGAGGTCGGCCCGCGGGCGCCCGGAGACGCGCGCGAGGTGGGAGAACAGGGCGGGCATCGGGTCGGTGAGCAGGACGCCGCCCGCGTCGAGGACGAGCAGTCTCGGCCGCAGCGAGCCGTCGGCGTTGCGGCGCGCCAGCGCCTCGCCGGCGGCGATCTGCCCGGCGGCCGAGCGGAACGACACCGCAGCGGGGGCCATCGGTCCGCGTCGCACGACGATGTCGGCCAGGCGCTGACGGGGCGTCATGAGGTAGCCGGCACCGGCCGTCGTCGCGTTGACCCAGCTGAGCAGCGCGAGCAGCTCGGGGTCCGGCGTCGGCAGGGAGTCCATGACCTCGACGGCGAGCTGCTCCTGGCCGAGCAGCTCGGCCTCGGTGAAGGCGCCGGTGTGCGCGGCCACGAGCGCGGCGACGTCCGGCAGCCCGGAGTCCGCGAGCAGCTCGGCGCCGCTGGCCGCATGGTGCCGCCGGGCGTCGGGCCCGATGACCCGCCCGACGTCGTGGAGCAGGGCGGCGAGGACGAACGTCTCCGCGCGCCGGGGCTCGAGCCCTCTGGTGACGGCGATCGCCTCGGCACGCTCGGCCGCGACCTCGGCGTGCCGCAGTCGGGTCCACTGCCCGCAGGAGGGATAGCTGAAGGCCAGTGAGGCCTTCCACGCGGCGATGTCCGTGGGATCCGAGGGCACATCGAGACGCGGCATGCGGACATGCTGTCCTACCGGGTGCGCCCGTGTCCTGGACTTCGCACAGGTCGGGGACGCAGGAGCCGCAGGCCTGTGGAGTCCCGGCGGTGTCAGGTCCCACATGTCTCGATTGTCCCTAAGCGACCGGCTATGCTCGGCTCGTGGCTCTCGTCGGGGGAGCACATGTTGTCGGGCTGGCCACGACGCCCGCGCGCGCTCCCTGGGGTCCGATCCCCGTGCGCGCGCCGGTGGCGTCATCGGCCACCCCCGGACGGGAGCCGCTGCGCGCATGACGATCCGCCGACCCGCCAAAGGGCCGAACGCTCCGGTGACTGCTGAGGCTGTGGCGGTGACGGAGATCGGGGTGCTCGCGGCCCTCTGCGCCGTCTCGACCGCTCCCGCCGCCGACCTCGAGCAGGCCCTTCAGGCGATCACCGACGCCGCCGTCGCCCACCTCGGGTTCCGGACCGCCTCGATCGCCACCGTCCAGGTCGACGGCAGCATGCAGACCGCCGCGGTCAGCGGCGACGGGACGCCCTCCTGCGAGGCGCTCTCCGCCCCCCTGCAGGGGTCCGACGGCGCGATGGTCGGCGTGCTCACCGTGGGCGAGCCGCGGGAGGGGTGCACGCCCCCCGCCCACTGCCCCGAGCTCCTCGGCGTCCTCGCAGCACAGGCGGCCAACGTTGTCGCCACCGCGCAGCTGCGTGCCAGCCTCGAGGCGAGCGTGCAGACGGCCCGTGCGAGCGAGGAGCGGCTGCGACGGCTCTTCGACGACAGTCCCGTCGGGAAGGCCATGACCGATGAGAGCGGCAGGCTCGTCGAGGTCAACGCCAGCTTCGCGAGGATGCTCGCCGTCAGGGCCGAGGATCTGCTCGGCCGGCCCTACCTCACCCTTACCCACGCCGACGACTGGACGGCGACCGAGCACGCCATGCGACGAGTGCGGGTCGACGAGGCGCCGGTGAGGCTCAGTACCCGACTCATCCGACCGGACGGCTCGCTGCGCTGGGCCGACGTGACGATGACGCCGTCCGGCTCGGGCACCGGGACGCGCACGGTGCTCCTCCAGGTCGAGGACATCACCGAGCGGGTCACCTCCGTCCAGGCGCTGGAGCAGCACAGCCGCAGCGACCCGCTGACGCGGCTGGCGAACCGATTCGCTCTCACCCGTGCGCTCGCCTCGTTGCAGCCGGCGGCCGGCCCCGACACCCCGGCGGCGCTCGTCGTCGTCGACCTCGACCACTTCGCGAGGGTCAACGAGGGGCACGGCCGCGCCGGGGGCGACGTCGTCCTCGTGGCGACGGCGGAGACGCTCCGTGCCGTCCGCAGCCGCCACCGCGAGGTCGTCGAGGTGGCGAGGCTCGGCGCTGACGAGTTCGCCGTCCTGGTCGCGCCGTGCACCGAGGCTCAGGCGGCCTCGCTGGCCGACGAGATCCTCGCCCAGATCTCGGCACCGGTGCACTTCCTCGGGGGTGGCCTCGTCGTCACGGCGAGCGCCGGGGTCGCGGTCGCGCGCGAAGCGTGCACCTGGCCCGAGCAGCTGCTGGGCGACGCCGACGCCGCGATGCACCTGGCCAAGAACCGAGGCGGTGACCGCTGGGAGGCCTTCGCGCCGTCGATGCGCGTCCAGGCGCAGTCACGGGCCGAGCTCGAGGCCGACCTGCGAACCGCGATGCTCGACGGCGGCGTCGTGGTCCATTACCAGCCGGTCGTCGACCTGGACTCGGGGTCGCTCGTCGGCTCGAGGCGCTCGTCCGGCTGGACTCGCCCTCGCGGGGGCTCGTCCTGCCCGGCGAGTTCATCGCCATCGCCGAGCACACGGGGCTCATCGTCCCCCTCGGCGCCCACGTTCTCGAGACGGCGTGCCAACAGGTCGCCGAGTGGTCGCGCGCGCACGGCAGCGCACTCGTCCTCGCGGTCAACGTCTCCGCCCGCCAAGCGGCTCGGGCCGGGTTCTCCGACCTCGTGCTCTCCGCCCTGGAGCGCTCCGGCCTGCCGCCGCACCGGCTCTCCCTGGAGCTCACCGAGTCCGCGCTGCTCGAGGCGGCCCCCGCGACGATCAGCCAGCTCCGCGGGCTGCGCGCCGCTGGCATCGGGCTCGGCATCGACGACTTCGGCACGGGCTACGCCTCGCTGACCTACCTGCGCAACCTGCCGGTGAGCTTCATCAAGGTCGACCGATCGTTCGCCGCGAGCCTGCCGCACGACGCGCACGCCCTGGCCATCGTCCGGGCGGTCACCACGCTGGCGACCGACCTCGGCCTGGGCTGCGTGGTCGAAGGCATCGAGCGCACCGAGCAGCTCGAGGTCCTGCGTGGACGGGGGCTGCTCGCCCAGGGCTACCTGCTCGGCCGGCCGGCCCCTGCGGCTGAACTCGAACCGCTGCTGGCGGCGGCGGCGCGCCGAGCCGACGGACGCCGCGGCGACGGCACCGCCTTGGGGTCGCTGGCCGGCTGAGCCGTCCGCCGAGAGACCCTCAGCTCTCGCCGTCGTCGATGTCGATGACGACGGGGGCGTGGTCGGAGGGACCCTTGCCCTTGCGTGCCTCGCGGTCGACATAGGCGCCCCGGACGTCGGCCGCCAGCGGCGCGGAGGCGTAGACGAGGTCGATGCGCATCCCCATGTCCTTGTGGAAGCACCCCGCCCGGTAGTCCCAGTACGTGTAGGGGTGCGGGCCCTTCTGCGGCGTCGGGACGACGTCGACGAGGCCCAGCGCTCGCAACGACGCCAGCGCCTCCCGCTCCGGCGCGGTCACGTGGGTGGACCCGACGAACGCCGTCGGGTCCCACACGTCCTCGTCGGCAGGGGCGACGTTGAAGTCCCCGCACAGGGCGAGCCGCGCGACGTCGCGAAGCTCGGCCTCGGTGGCGTCGCGCAGGGCGGCGAACCAGTCCAGCTTGTAGGCGTAGTGGGGGTCCTCCGGGGTGCGCCCGTTGGGGACGTAGAGGGACCAGACCCGCACGCCGCCGCACGTGGCACCCACGGCACGGGCCTCGACCGAGGGCGGCTCGCCGAAGGCCGGCTGGCCCGGCAGGTGACGGGTCACGTCATCGAGCCCGACCCGGGAGAGCAGGGCGACGCCGTTCCACCGGCCGTCGCCGTGTGAGGCCACCGTGTAGCCCAGGGCCTCGACCTGCGCGGCGGGGAAGGCGTCGTCGGCGCACTTGGTCTCTTGCAGGCACACGACGTCCGGGGCGGCCGACTCGAGCCAGTCGAGCAGTCTCGGCAGCCGGGCCCCCACGGAGTTGACGTTCCACGTCGCGAGTCTCATGCGCCCAGCCTGCCAGCCCCGGCACCTCGACGGCGGGTCGGCTAGCGGCGGTGCCGGAAGGCCGGCGGCACGACGACGACCGGGCACCGGGAGTGCGCGACGCAGTGCTGGCTCACCGAGCCAAGGAGCATCCCGGCGAACTCCCCGTGGCCACGGCTGCCGAGGACCATGAGCGTGGCGTCGGCCGCCTCGTGGAGGAGTACCGGAGAGGGGTGCCCCTCGAGGACGCTGCCGCGGACGACGACGTCGCCGGCACCGCCCTCGCCGACGACCTCCGCCAGGACGGCGTCCTGGACCGCCTTGGCGTCGCTGCTGAGGTCGACGTCGAGCGGGACGGCGACGCTCCACCCGTAGGCCGTCGGGTACTCCCACGTCGTGACGAGGTGCACGGTGAGGCCGGTGAGCCGCGCGTAGACCAGCGCCCAGCGCAGCGCGTCCTTGGACGACTCCGAACCGTCGATGCCGACGACGACGACCGGCTGCACGGCCGCGGGGGGCCGGGGCTCACGGGACTGGCTCTGCTGCTGGGACATGCCGCCTCCTCGGTCGTCAGGTGCGGGCCACCTGGCACCCGCAGGACCCATGCTGCCCCTTCGCTCAGTCGCTGGGGGCGGGACGTCCGAAGAGCCAGCCTTGACCTGCGTCACACCCCAGCGCGGTGAGGACCTGCGCCTGCACCTGGGTCTCGACGCCCTCGGCGATGACCGTCATGCCGTGAGCGTGGGCGAGGTCGACGATCGCGGTGACCACGACCTCGGCCCGCGGCTCGATCCCCAGACGCGAGACGAAGCTCCGGTCGATCTTGAGGAAGTCGAGCTCGAAGGCCTGGAGGTACGCCAGGGCGGAGTACCCCGTGCCGAAGTCGTCGATCCCGACGGCGACGCCGAGCTCGGAGACCCGCCGGATCGACTCCTTCACCGCGGGGTTGCCGAACATGAGCACGCTCTCGGTGAGCTCTACCGAGAGGCGGTCCGGCGCCACCGCATGGTGCCGCAACGCCCGCTCGAGCTGGACGACGAAGCCGGGCTGCTCGAGGGTGCGACCCGAGACGTTGACGGCGACCCGGCCCCTGCTGGCCGGATGAGCCGCCAGCCAGGTGACCGCCTCCTCCATGACCCAGGCGTCGACCCGGGAGACGAGCCCGCTGTCCTCGGCGACCTCGATGAAGTCCGCAGGCATGACGACCGAGCCGTCGGCGTCGAGCAGCCGGACGAGGGCCTCGGCCCCCTGGACCTCGCCCGTCGCGAGCCCGACGACCGGCTGGAGGTACATCCGTAGACCGCCCTCGTCGAGGGCCCGGCGCAGCACCGACTCGACGCCCACCCTCTCGAGCGCCCGCGCCCGCAGCGCCGAGTCGAAGACGGCGACCCGGTCACGGCCGGTGTCCTTGGCGTGGTAGAGCGCGAGGTCTGCCTCGCGGACGAGGTCGTCCGGGGTGACCCCGGCCTGGGTAGCCACGGCGATGCCGACGCTCACCGTGGCGACGACGACGTCGCCCGTCGGCAGCTCGTACGGCAGGCGCATCGTCTCGACGACGCGGGCGGCGACCTGCCCCACGTCGAGGGCGGACCTCGCCTGGTCGATGAGGACGACGAACTCGTCGCCGCCCTGCCGGGCCACGGTGCTCCCCCGGCGGCACACCGACGTCAGCCGCCGGGCCACCTCGACGAGCAGGGTGTCACCGACCTGGTGGCCCAGGCTGTCGTTGACGAGCTTGAAGCGGTCGACGTCGAGGAGCAGGAGGCCGACGACGGCGCCGGGGTGCCGAGGCAGCTGGTCGATCGCGTGCCGGAGCCGGTCGTCGAGCAACGTCCGGTTCGCGAGGCCGGTGAGCCCGTCGGTGAGGGCCAGGCGCGAGAGCTCGGCCTCCTGCTCGCGGCGGGCCGTGACGTCGAGGACGTGGGAGATGAGGTAGAGCGGCTGACCGTCGTCGTCGAGCACCGTCGACTCGGTCACCCACGCGTGCACCCAACGGCCGTCCGGGTGCTGAAAGCGCCGCTCGAAGGCGTGGGCGGGCTCCCCCGCGACGAGTCCGCTCAGCCGGTCGCCGGCGTCGTGCGGGTCCGGAGAGAGCACGAGCGCGGACCCCGCGAGCAGCTCGTCGCGGCTACGACCGAGCATCTCGGCCAGGGCGGCGTTGACCCGCATGAGGGTGCCTGTGCCCCCCGGCCGTAGGTCGGTCATCGCCATCCCGATGGGTGCCTCGTCGAAGGCCGCCCGCAGCTGTCGCTCCCGCATCTCGACCTCGTGGACGCCGAGCTCGCGCTCGGTGACGTCGAGCGTCGCCCCGCGCAGGCCGACGATGTGCCCGTCGTCGTCCTGGGTGGCGTCGGTCCACGCCTGGAGGAACCGGATCTCGCCGTCCGGACGGATGATCCGGAAGACGTGGTGGAAACCGATGCCCTCGGCGACGGCCCGCTGCTCCAGGTCGTCGCAGGAGTGGCGGTCCTCGGGGTGCTTGAGCTCCCGCCACCGGTCGGCCGTCATCCTCGACCCGGGCGTTTCCCCGACGAGGCGGTACATGCCCTCGGACCAGTCGAGGTCGCCGGCATCGAGGTCCCACGTCCAGAAGCCCACCTGCAGCAGGCCCTGGGCGTCGGCGAGCCGGTGCTCGGAGTCGCTGAGGGCAGGCCCGAGCGCGACCTGCTCGGCGATGTCGAGGACGGTGCCGAAGGAGCGGCTCGGGAGCTCCTCCCCCGGCAAGGTCTGCAGCGAGTGCCACATCTTGAGGACGCGGTAGTGGCCGTCGTTTCCCAGCACGCGCAGGACGAGGCTGCGCGGCTCGATCTCGCCCCGCTCGCGGTGGACCGTGGCGGCGAGGGCGGTCCGGTCGTCGGGGTGGACGAGCTCCCGAAACTCCTGCGCCGTGGGCGCCGGGGAGGACGGGTCGCGGCCGACGAGCGCGTACATCTGCGGGCTCCACGTGTGCGTGTCCGCCCGCAGGTCGCGCTCCCACCACGCCAGCCCGGTGAGCTCCCCTGCGGCCTCGAGCCGCCTGCGGCTCACCTCGAGGGCCTGGGCCCCGCGCCCGGGCCGCGGTGACGTCGGTGAAGGTGACGACGACGGCGGCCGGCCGACCCTCTGGTGTCGCGGGCGGCGCCGGCGACGGGGCCAACGGCACGGCGTTGACCTGCAGCCAGCGCACCGTCCCCCCGACGTCGAGGCCGATGACCCGGTGCTTCTGGGAGGTGCCGGCCGCCATGGCGGCGCGGACCGGGCCGGTGCCGGCCTCCAGGGGCCCGCCGTCCTCCCCGAGCAGCCTGCCCCAGTCACCGAAGAGCTTCTGCCCGGCCATCCAGCCGGGGGGGACGTCGAGCAGGGCGTTCGCGGCGACGTTCGCCATGATGACGACGCCCTCGCGGTCGAGGAGCAGCACCCCCTCGTCGAGGGAGGCGAACACCGTCTCCATGAGCAGCTCTCGCTCGTGGAGCGCCTCGGTGGCCGCGGCCTCTCCCTGAGAGGCGAGGACCCGCTCCAGCCGCGCGGCCGCGAGGTCACCGAGCATGCTCAAGAGCCGCAGGTGCACCTCGTCGAAGCGTCCCGGCGACGGCGAGGACGCCTTGAGCAGGCCGATGACCTCGCCCCCGAGACGCAGCGGAGCCGTGACGGAGGAGAGCACGTCGCGCTCGCGCGAGAGCCGGACGTCGGTGCGCGGGTCGGTACGGACGTCGGTGCACAGCACCGGCTCGCCGGTGAGCAGGACGAGGCCGGAGATCGTCCCGACGACGGGCATGACATCGCCGACGCGCGCCACGGGGTGGCCGGCCACGGCCTTGGCGACGATGGTGTCCCCGACCTGCGTCGCCACCGCGGCGAACTCGCTGCCGAGCAGGGCGGTGATCTGCCGGCACGTCACGTCGAGGACGGCGTCGTCGGGGGCGGCGACGATCGCGGAGTGCGCCTCGTGGAGGCGCTGGAGCGCCCGGAGGGTGTCAGCGTCCGCTGACACGGCCGACGCGGGGAGGCTGCTCACCGAGGCATCGTCCTCCCCGACGCGTCCCGGGGGCCAACCAGGCACACGGCGGCCACTGCGGCCCGTCGGGCTCAGGCTTCCTCACCATCGACGCGACAGGTGTCGCGACCGCCGATCTTGGCCTGGTAGAGCAGCCTGTCTGCACGGCGCAGCAGCGCGGAGGCGTCGTCGTCTGCCGTGACCAGGGAGCCGCCGACGGAGACCCGCAACGGGACCTCGACGCCGGAGGCGACGAGCCGGGTGCTGGCGACCAGCGCGCGCAACCGCTCCGCGGTCGCGACGAGCTGGGGCCGCTGGACGTGCGGCAGGACGACGACGAACTCCTCGCCACCGATGCGGGCGACGGTGTCGCTGGGCCGCACGCCGTAGCCGAGGGTGCGTCCGACGAGGCGCAGGGCCTCGTCGCCGACGCCGTGACCGAAGCCGTCGTTGACCGACTTGAACCGGTCGAGGTCGAGGAAGAGGACGCCGAAGGCCACGTGGTAGCGACGCCAGGCGTCGAGCCGCGCCTCGAGCTCGCGGTCGAGCCTGCGGCGGTTGCCGACGCCGGTGAGGGCATCGGCGAGCGAGAGCTCCTCGAGCTCGGCCAGCCGTCGGGCCGCCGCCACGGCGGCCGTGTCGTCGCTGAACACCTCGACCGCACCGGTGACCTGGCCGGTCGCCGCGTCCCGCAGGGGCGAGGCCCGCACGCTCACCGGCTGCAGGTGACCCTCGCGGTGGTGCATCCAGATCCGGGCGTCCCGGTCGACGCCGTCGCGCATCGACGCCAGCAGGGGGCATCGGCTGCCGCAGAGCCCGACGCCCTGGTCGTCGACGTGGTTGAGCGTGGCGTCCCAGCAGTGCCGGCCGACGACGTCCTCGGCCCGGAAGCCGGAGAGCCGCTCGGCGCCCTTGCTCCAGTAGGTGATCCGCCGCTCGCGGTCGACGAAGTACACCCCGTCGCTCATCGCATCGAGCACCTGGGCGAAGAAGGTGTCGTCGTCGGTCACCGGTCGGCCTCTCGCGTAGGCGGCGGCATGCTCGCCCAGGGGGCCGGGAGACGCACGCCTCCCCTCCATCGACCATGGCGGGGGGCTCCTTGAGCCGTGAAGGGCGTGCGCGCGGTCCGCTCGCGGACCGCGCGACACCGGCGACGAGCCGATCGCCGGGGACGGGGACGCCGCACTCCTGGCGCGGTGCCGGGAGGAGCTCGCCGAGTACTTCGACGGCCGGCGCGAGCGGTTCACCGTGCCGCTCGAGGCCACCGGCACGCCCTTCCAGCTGCTCGTGTGGCAGGAGCTGCGGGCGATCCCCTACGGCACGACGATCTCCTACGGTGAGCTGGCTCGCCGCGTCGTCGGCGCCGACGGGTCCCTCACCGGCTTCGGGGGTGGCATGACGGCGAAGCGGATCCTGCTCGACCTCGAGGCCGCCTCGCTGTTCTGAGGGACCTTCGCCCCGGGGGTGCGTCCCTCCCCCACGCCTAGCGTTGCCTCATGGAGATGCTCGAGCTGCGCGCCCTCGTCAGCAGTGTCGTCACCGACCCCACCCTGACCTACGCGCAACGGGTGCACCGCCTCGCCGGGCTCGCCGAGAACGCGCTGGTGGCCCCGCCGGTGAGCGAGGCGTGCCGGGCGGCGCTCGACAAGCGCGTCATCTGCGACATGTACGAGGGAGCGGCGCCGTACCGCCCGCGCTACGTGCTGCCCGACTACGCCCGGCTGCTCGCTGCGGGCTCGGCGTTCCTCGAGCTACCGGCGGCGCGCGACCTCGACGAGGCGCTGACGACCCTCCTCGTCGCGTACACGCAGGTGCCGTCGATCACCGGCTACCCCGTCTACGTCGGCGACCTCGACGTCCTCCTCGAGCCGTTCGTCAGCGGGCTCTCCGACGCCGAGCTCGACCGCAGGCTGCGGTTGTTCTGGGTCTCCCTCGACCGGATCCTGCCCGACGCCTTCACCCACGCCGACCTCGGCCCGGACGACGGACGGGTCGTGCGCGCCATCCTCCGCCTCGAGCGCGAGCTGCTCCAGGTCGTGCCGAACCTCACGCTCCGGGTCGACCCCGAGCGCACCCCCGGCTCCCTCGTGCTCGACGCCGTCGAGACGGTCTTCGCGTGCGGCAAGCCGCACTTCGTCAACCACCCGATGATGGTCGCCGACCTCGGCGAGCGCTACGCCGCGGTGAGCTGCTACAACTCCCTGCCGATCGGGGGCGGGGCGCACACGCTCGTGCGGCTCAACCTGCGCGAGGTGGTCCTCGCCCACAGCGGCAGCATCGAGGAGCTCTTCGCGACGACGATCCCGCACTACGTCGAGCTGACCGCAGAGCTCATGGAGTCCCGGATCCGGTTCCTCGTGGAGCAGGCTCGCTTCTACGAGCACAGCTGGCTCGTCGACGAGGGGCTCGTCAGCCCCGACAGGTTCTCAGCGATGTTCGGGGTCTTCGGCCTCGCCGAGGCGGTCGACCTGCTCATGGAGCGGGACGGCAGCGAGCAGACGTACGGTCACGGCGCCGACGCCGACGCCGTGTCCTACCGCATCACCCGGCGCGTGGCAGAGATCGTCGCCGCGCGGCCGCAGCCCTACTGCGAGGGCAACGGTGGCCGCGCGTTCCTCCACTCCCAGTCCGGCATCGACCTCGACGAGGGCACGACGGCAGGTACCCGGATCCCGGTGGGTTCCGAGCCGCCGCTGCCCGACCACCTCGCCACCGTGGCGCCGCACCACCGGCTGTTCACCGCGGGCGTCAGCGACGTCCTGGCGTTCGACGACACCGCCCGGGCGAACCCCGAGGCTGTCGTCGACGTCATCAGGGGCGCCTTCCTCTCAGGCATGCGTGATGTCACCTTCAACCTGGACAGCAACGACTTCGTCCGTATCACCGGCTACCTCGTCCGCAAGTCCGACCTTGCCCGCACCGAGCACGGTGCCAGGCACGCCAGCACGTTCCTCGGAGCGGGAGCGATGCAGACGGCACACCTGGCCGACCGCCGCCCGAAGCGGGTGATCAGCCGTGAGAGCGCCCCTCGGGCTGGTGGCTGACACCGTCAGGTTCTCCTGGGTCGACGGCCCGGGCAACCGGTTCGTCGTCTTCCTCCAAGGCTGCGGCTTCAACTGCGTCGCCTGTCACAACCCGCACACGATCCCGGCGGCATCGGTGCGGGCGCGTGAGGTCAGCGTGACGCAGCTGCTCGACGAGATCCGGCCGCTCGAGCCTTACCTGTCAGGTCTCACCATGTCGGGGGGTGAGGCGACCAGGCAGGCGGGCTTTGTCAGGGAGCTGTTCGCGGCGGCACGGGATGACGCGTCGCTGTCGCGGCTGACGCGCTTCATCGACAGCAACGGCGACACCGACGTCGGCACCTGGCAGGGCTTGGCACCCGTCACCGACGGCGTCATGCTCGACCTCAAGGCACTCCGCCCTGACACCCACCGATACCTGACAGGAGCTGACAACGCCCGCGTGCTCGACTCCATCAGGTACCTCGCCGGCGCGGGACTGCTCTACGAGGTGCGGCTGCTGCTCGTGCCAGGGGTCAACGACTCGCCGGCCGAGCTGCGCGAGACGGCGTCCTGGCTGCTCGCCGCGAACCCCTCGGTGCGGGTCAAGGTCAACGCCTTCCGCCACCACGGGGTGCGCGCCGCGGGTCGGGGCTGGCCGGAGGCAGACTGCGCGACCGTCGATGCCGCGTGCGAGGTGCTGCGGTCAGCAGGCGTCACCGGTCACGCGGCGACGGAGGAGCCGGCGGCGGCGAGCACCGCGTCCGGACGCTCCTCGGGCACGACGTGCCCGCAGCCGGGAAGGACCTCGACCTCCCTGTCTGTGGCATGGCCCTCCCAGCCCCGCAGGAGCGCGCCCACGACGCCTGGCTGCTCGACCAGACGGCGGCCGAGCACCGGGGAGGCGAGCACTACCTGGTAGGCGAGCGCCAGGCGTTGCGCAGCGCGACGGACGACGGCGGCCACGGGTGGACGATGCCCAGCGCCGTGAGGCTTCGGAACCGCTCGGGCGCGCGCAGACCTGCGAGGAACCCCACCCAGCCGCCCCAGTCGTGCCCGACGAGGTCGACCTCGTCGAGCCACTCCGCGTCGAGGAGGTCGAGGAGGTCGTCGACGAGCGTCTCCTTGTCGTACGGGCCATCGGGGACGGAGCTCCAGCCGAGACCCCGGAGGTCGGGCATGATCACCCGGTGGGTCCTCGAGAGCTCGGGGACGACCCTGCGCCACTCGTACCGGTGCTGCGGCCACCCGTGGAGCAAGACGATCGGCGGACCGTCGCCGGCCTCGGCGACGTGGACGCGCACGGAACTACCGACGCGGGGGCTTCGCCGTGTCGCGGTCGAGGCGCACCGGGACCTTGCGGCCCTTGATCGTCGTCCCTCGCAGCGCCCGGACGACGTCGTCCGCGGCGGCCTCAGGCACCTCGACGAGGGAGAAGTTGTCGGTGATGTCGATGGCGCCGACGTCGCGACCGCGAAGCTCGGACTCTCCGGTGATCGCGCCGACGAGGTCCTGCGGCCGGACGCCCACCTTGCGGCCCGCCGCGACGTAGATCTTCGTCATGCCCTCGCCCCGCACCCGACCGGCCTTGCCGCCGCCGCCGCCGCCCTTGCGCGGTCCCGTGCTCTCCACCCGGTCGGGCCGGTCGGCCCGCAGGGGCGCGTCGGGGATGTCGACGTCGTCCTCCGCGGGCCCGGTCGCCTCGTGGGCCAGCTTGACGGCGGCGAGCGCGACCTCCATGACGTCGAAGCTGTCGACGAGGGTCTCGACGACCACCCGGTAGGACTCCAGGTCGTCGCCGAGGAGGATCTCGTGAAGCGAGGCCCGGGTGAGCTCGAGGCGCCGAGCACGCAGGTCGGCGACGCTCGGGACCTTCTCGACGACGATCTTCTGCTTCGTCGCCCGCTCGATGGTCTTGAGCATCCGGTGCTCGCGGGGCTCGGAGAGGGTGATCGCGACGCCCTCCCGGCCGGCCCGGCCGACGCGACCGATGCGGTGGGTGTAGGCCTCGGGCGAGGACGGGACGTCGTAGTTGACCACGTGCGTCAGCTGGTCGATGTCGAGCCCGCGGGCGGCGACGTCGGTGGCCACGAGGAGGTCGGCGGTCCCGGCCCGGAGCCGGCCCATGACCCGGTCGCGCTGCTCCTGGTTCATCCCTCCGTGCAGCGCCTCTGCCCGGTAGCCGCGGCCGTTGAGCGTCTCGGTGAGGTGGTCGACCTCCTCGCGGGTGCGGCAGAACACGAGGGCGGCGGTGGGCTGCTCGAGGTCGAGGAGGCGGCCGAGCGTCGCAGCCTTGTGCGCCCGGGCGACGACATAGGCGGTCTGTCGGACCTTTGGCGCCTCCCCCGCGGCGGCAGGCTCCGCGCGCAGCTGGATCCGACGCGGCTCGCGCAGGTGGCGAGCCGCGATGGCGTTGATCCGGGCCGGCAGGGTCGCCGAGAACAGCAGGGTCTGCCGATCGGTCGGGGTCTCGGTGAGGATCGCCTCGATGTCCTCGGCGAAGCCCATGTCGAGCATCTCGTCGGCCTCGTCGAGAACGACGACTGCCAGGGCTGAGAGATCGAGAGTGCCACGGTCGAGGTGGTCCTGGGCCCGGCCCGGGGTCGCGACGACGACGTCCACGCCTCGGGAAAGCTCTCGCAGCTGGCGCACGATCGGCTGACCGCCGTAGATCGGCAGCACCCGGGCACCGAGGCCGCGGCCATAGCGGTGGATCGCCTGGCTGACCTGCATCGCCAGCTCACGGGTCGGCACCAGCACCAGGGCGCTGGGGGCGTTTCCGCGGTGCCCGACGGCCAGCCGCTGCAGGATCGGCAGCGCGAAGGCTGCTGTCTTACCGGTGCCGGTGGCGGCCTGGCCGAGCACGTCGTGGCCTTCGATCAGCAGCGGGATCGCCTCGCGCTGGATCGGCGTGGGCTCCTCATAGCCCAGGTCGGTCAGGGTCGCCAGCAGCTCGTCGCGCAGACCGAGGTCGGCGAACGACGTGTCGGTCGCGCCCGCGTCGGTGCTCGGCTCGCCGCCGCTCTCGCGTCGGTCGTCGGTGTCGGGGGCGGTCTCTTCTTGCTGATCGGACGAGCTCATCTGCGGAAAGACTCCTGAGGCGGCCATGTGGCCACCGGACGACGACGGGGATTCGGCGCAGCAGCACGTGGCTGGCCTGGCGTGCGTCGGAGTCAGCGCAAGAGCGCCGCGCAGCGACCCCCCATCGTCCCACGCCGATCGCGCCACCGCCGCCGTGCCGCGCTCGCCCGCGGAGCCGGCCAAGCCGGTGAGACGCGACACTAGGCAGTGTCGAACTCAGAGGAGCCCCCATGTTTGAACGGCTGCACCACATCCAGCTGGCGATGCCGGTCGGCGAGGAGTCGGTAGCCCGCGACTTCTATCGCACGGCGCTGGGCCCGGCCGAGGTGGCCAAGCCCCCCGTTCTCGCGGCGCGTGGCGGTGCCTGGTTCCGCGCTGGTGGCGTCGAGCTGCACCTCGGCGTCGAGCCGGATTTCCGACCCGCTCGCAAGAGCCACCCCGGCATCCTGGTCACCGACCTCGACGCGCTCGCGCAGCGGCTGACCGAAGCCGGGCACGCTGTCACCTGGGACGACGACCTCCCGGGCTTCCGGCGGTTCTACGCTGCCGATCCGTTCGGCAACCGCCAGGAGCTCCTCCAGGCGCGCATCTGACCCAGCCGCGGCGCCAGGCATCAGCTGACACCTCCGGGGGCAGGAGGTCCTCGGGCACGGCCGTGCCCTCGGTGGTCGACGTGGAGGACGCATGCTCGGTGGACTGGCCCGCACGTGGAGCGCCCGCAGCCTCGAGGACCGCGTCGTCGTCGTCACCGGGGCCACCGCAGGAGTGGGTCGGCAGACGGCGCTGCGCCTGGCGCGCGGCGGCGCCATCGTCGTCGGCGTCGCCCGACGCGCCGAGGTGCTCGCGCAGGTCGCTGCCGAGGAGTCACGCGTGCACCCCTGGGTCTGCGACATCACCGATGACGCCGGGCGCGCGGCCCTCGTCGAAGGCGTCCTCTCCGAGCACGGCCGCATCGACGCCCTCGTCAACAACGTCGGCATCGGGTGGTCAGGGCTCGTCGAGGACATGACCCTCGAACAGGTGCGCCGGCTCGTCGAGACCAACGTCGTCGCCCCGATCGACCTCACCCGCCTCGTCCTGCCCTGGATGCTTGCTCGCGGCGAGGGCGACGTCGTCCTTGTCGCCTCGGTTGCCTCGTGGTTCGCCGTCCCTCCCCTCACCGTCTACTCGGCGACGAAGTACGCCGTGGAAGGCTTCACCGAGGGGCTGCGCCGTGAGGTCATGGCAAGGGGGGTGCGCGTCCACAGCGTCCACCCCGGCCTCGTTGCGACGGAGTTCGCCGCTCGTTCTGCGGGCGAGGTCCCTGGTGAGGTCGACGGTCCCCCGGCGCCCGGGCCCGGGATGCCCCCGGACGTCGTCGCCGCGGCGATCGAACGGCTGCTGCGCGGCCGCGGTTCGCACAGCATCGCCGTGCCTCGGATCCTCGGTGCCACGCGCCTGACCAAGCTGCCGGGGCTCGCTCCGGTGACCGACGTCGCCATGGCCCTCGGCGCCCGGCCGCTGGCACACGTCGGGCGCATGGTGGCCGAACGCGCGGCCGGACCCTTCCAGCGGTAGGACTGCCACCCTGGCGGACCCCCGCGCCAGCATCCGACGAGGCGAGCACCGGGGCGGCCACGAGCGCCGCGGGAGATGGACGACGACGCAGCCGGCGAGATGGTGTCCGGGCCGCGCGGCTTCCTCGGTTACCTCGGCCCCACGCCGGGCTACAGCTCCCTCGTGCGCGCCTTCGGCCGTGCGGTCCGGCTACGGGCGGGACGGGGTGTGCGGTCGGGGTCCGAGATCCGGGTCGAGGACTGACCCCTCGGCCCGGGCGCGGCTGACCCGACGTCCGTCACGAGAGTCAGCCGGACCGGCTCGGGAGCTGCCGTCGTCGGCTCGACGCGGAGCCGACCGGCGGCCGGCACGCCCGGCCATCCGGCGCGGGAGCCGCCGTAGGCGCCCCGTCGCAGCGCCCGGACCACCGGTGCCCACGTCTGCGCGCCCGCCGGGGTCGCGAAGGGGTCGAAACGCAGGGCGTCGTCGTCGCCTCGCACCGGGCCGCGAACCTCGAGCGCCCCGACCGGGCGCCAGGGGCCTCTCGGCGTCGCGACGACGACGTCGAAGTCGAGGTCCCGGCCGCCAAGGCGCAGCGCGAGGGTCCGCAGCGACGGCGGCGCGAAGACCCGGCTCCGCGGGACCAGCCCGAGCAGGAGGAGCCCACGCGAGGTCTCGAAGGGCACGAGCGTGGAGTACGCCGAAGCCCAGTCGAGGCCAGGCAGGAGGAGGTGGCGCAGGCCAGGGCTCATGCCGGTCGTGGCGAGCAGCAGGTCGGCGTCGCCATCCGCGGCGGGGATGCGCAGCGCGAGACCGAGGACGTCCGGTGACGCGCCCGGCAGTCCGACCGCCTTGGACATCCGCACGAGCACGCTGCGTCGGGATGCGTCGTCGAGCAGCGGCACTCCCGTCGCGGCGGTCCCGTCGAGGGCGAGGGTCGCGTCGGCGAGCCACCCCTTCGGGTGCAGCGGCCGCGCCCGGCGCAGACGGGAGGCCACACCGAAGGTGATGCCGGCCGGGACAGCGACGAGGGAACCGAGATCCATGCAGCGAGGCCTACCCCGGGGCGCCCCCGCCGACGCGAGGCCTCCGGGACGAGCGCTGCCTCAGGGGCCGTAGTGGGCGACGATCCGCCGACCGGGCCCGTCGACCGTCATCCGGCCGCCGTAGGGCAGGACCCACTGGGGGTCGGTGTGGCCGAGGTCGACGTCGAGGACGACCGTCGCCCCCGGGTTGTAGCGCTCGAAGGCCTCGAGCACGGCCCGGTGCTGGTCATCGCGGAACGCCGCGCGCTCCGCGGGCGGCCTCGGCGCCTCCAGCGAGGTCGCCCGCGCCAGGCCGACGACCGCGGCGGGGAACTGCTCGAGCAGGCCGCGCTCCCCCATCGTGCGCAGCACCCGGAAGACCTCGAGGGCGCTGGGCATCTCCTCGGAGGTCTCGAGCAGGAGGATGCAGCCGGAGTAGCGCTCGACGGGGTGGACCCAGCGGCTGACGGCGAGCGTCCACGAGAGGATCTCGAGGTTCCCGCCCCACGTCGGTGCCGTGACGACCCGGTCGGCCTGGTGCCATCGCCACGGCGGGCTCGGCAGGCGGGGCGACGCCTGCGTGAGCGCCTCGGGCCGGTCCCAGGAGACGTCGTCCTCGCCGAACTCCCCGACCGGCTCGACGACGAGGTCGCCACCGTCGAGCAGCGCCGCCCGAAGGCTGTCCCGGGACACGGGGTGCAGCGCCCCGCCGCGGCCGAGATGCACCTGGGTCGAGCCCCCGTGGTAGCCCGCCACCCCGTGGAACCACAGCCAGCTGAGGAGGTTGGTGTTGTCGCTGTAGCCGAAGAAGGGCTTGGGGTCGGCCCGCACGACCTCAGGGTCGAGGTGAGCCAGCACGGTGATCTGGTCGTCGCCGCCGATGCTCGCGAGGACGGCGCGGATCGTCGGGTCGCCGAAGGCCGCCATGAGGTCGGCGGCCCGCGCCTGCGGGGAGGCGCCGACCTGCCTCGTCGTCGGGTACTCGACCGGCTCGACGCCGATCTCCTCGCGCAGCCGCCGCATGGCGAGCTCATGCACCGCAGGATGGGCCCCAGGCGCCGCCCACGACGGGGAGACGACGGCGACCCGGTCACCTCGGCGGGCGAGCGGGGGAACGACGGGTGCGAGCGTCACGGGTCCAGTCTCTCGCACGGCTGCCCGATTCGAGCACGTTTGGTCAGAGGATGCCCCCGCGCCTTGCCCCGTTGGCTCCGGCCGCGCTCGAGGAGGCGCTGCGCCACCTGCGCGAGCGGCGTCACGAGCACACCGGCCGTACGCTCGCGAAGCAGCCGAGGACGAGGAGGGCGGCCGTGGCCTGCTCCTCGTCGAGATGATCGCCCAGCGGTGGGGCGTGGACCCCCTGCCCAGCGGCAAGCGGGTGTGGTTCGAGCTGCCCTGGCCGTGACGGGACCGGGTCAGCCGGCCGGCGGCTGGGCGCTGGGCTCCCGCGGCGCCGGACGGACGACGACGTCGCTGAGCAGCACCTCCGTGGCGCGCACGACGGCCTCGACCGCCGCATCGAACGCCTCCCGGTTGCGCGCCGACGGCTGGCGCATCCCGGCAATCTTCCTCACGTACTGCAGGGCTGCCGCCTGGACGTCGTCGGCGGTGACGTCATCGGTGTACGGCGGGCGCAGGGTCTTGATGCTCCGGCACATGGCGCGACGCTACGTCCCGACGACGACGCACGACCAGCCACCCAGCGGCACAGGCGCCCAGCGAGCCGAGGAGGAGGTCGCCCAGGGTGTCCTGGTAGGCGCTCGCCAGCTCGGTGCCATGCCTGATGAACAGCACCCACTCGGCGAGCTCCCAGGCGATGGCCAGCAGCGCTCCGAGCCCGCCGATCAACCACCCCAGCGCCCACCGCGGCCGCACGTCGGCGGCAGCGAGCAGCAGGCCGACGCCGAGGCTGAGCAGGAACCAGTTGACGAGGTGGTTGGCGTCGTCCCACCAGGCGACCCGGTCGTAGAGGTCGAGCGTGTTGCCCGAGATGTCGACGAGGAAGGGAAGCATGATGAGCAGGAACGCCGACCACGGGAGCGCCCGTGGAGTCGCGGCGCGCCGACGTCGCCGGGCGTAGATGGCGGGCACGAGGAGCATGAGGGCCGGGTAGGCGACGAGACGGCCGGCGAAGCCCTTGCCCTGGAACTGGTCGAGGTCGCTGACAGCGCCCACGGCGAGCTGGAGCACCGTCAGGGCGAGGACGACGACGCACGCGACGCGAGCCCGGTTCTGGGTGCTGACGGCGCTGACGGCGTTCACGAGCCACCCTCTTGGTGCCAGGAGCGCTCGGCAGCCTGGCTGCCCCGGGTGCCCGGAGGGTCCTGCATGCCGCCGACCGCGGTCGCCGCGGGAGGGTCTTCTCGCCCCCAGGGATCGGTCTCCACCCCAGGGACTGTGCCAGAGCCGGCGCCTCCGGTCAGCCGCTGAGGTGCCAGGTCGCGCCGTCGGGGGTGTCACGGACCTCGACGCCGACGGCGAGCAGGCGGTCACGCACGAGGTCCGACGTCGCGAAGTCCTTGTGCGAGCGGGCCTGCGCGCGCAGCTCGAGGAGCAGCTCGACGAAGGGCCCGACGACCTCGCGCGGATCTGCGACCCCGGCAGCCGCGGCCTCACCGAGCCGGACGACCATCGCCCGCAGCGCTCGGCGGGCGTAGGCGTCGTCCCCCTGCTGCATGTCGCTGGACCAGTCCTGTAACGACTGCTCGAGGTCGAGCGCTGCTG
Organism: Actinomycetes bacterium; assembly: GCA_038322045.1. Lineage (GTDB taxonomy): Bacteria > Actinomycetota > Actinomycetes > JBBQFP01 > JBBQFP01 > JBBQFP01. The sequence goes on from JBBQFP010000001.1 coordinate 95,673, forward strand.
CGGCTGCGACGTCGGCGTGCCGCTCCGCGAGCCCTGCATCGAAGGCGGCGCGCGCCTCGTCGGCGACCCCTCGCAGCGACATGACGGCGTGCTCGGTGCGGCCAGCGGCGTCAGGGTCCGCGGGCGTGGGCACCGGAGCCAGGCCGCCGCGGTCGTCGTCGCCGTGACCCGCGAGTCGCTGCGAGAGCTCGTCGAGACCGAGCACCAGCCCGCTCTCGAACCAGCGCGACCGGCCCTGCGCACGCACCGTGAGGCCGCCGGACCCGACGACCTCGGCGGTGCGACCCACGAGGTCGATGACCACGGCCGTGTGCTCGTCGACCCCGAGGACGCCGGTCCCCTCGGGCAGCTCGGCCTCGAGGGTCTCGAGGCGCCGCTGCCCGAGGTAGCAGAACCTCGTGTCGTAGTGACCGCCCTCGTTGTTGTCGTAGTGCGGCACGACAGCGGCGCTCAGGCCGGCGAGGGTCTGCATGAGGTCGAGCCCCTCGAGCCAGCAGGGGTCCTCGCCGGCCTTGTAGATCTCGTACACCGGGATCGCGTGCGAGCCCGCGAGGACTGCTGCCGCGCTGCCGAGGACGAGGGTGCCGCCGCCGGACGCGACGTCGGCCAGTGCACCCGGGACCGGAGTGCCCACCCACTGGCGCAGCGCGTAGCTCGGGCTGCCGGGGCCGGCGAACGCCCAGCGCGCGGAGTGCAGCACCGCCAGAGCCTTCTCCTGGTCGACCGTGGCGGCGTCCCGGCGCCGCCACGACGCGACGGTCACCTCGCGGCCGACGCTGTCGGAGAAGTACGCCCGCGTCTTCTCCACGAGGTCGTCGGCGTTGGCCTGGAAGCCGAAGGGCGTGTCGAGCAGGGCTGCGGTGCCTGCTCCGAGCTCGTCGAACAGGCGCCGGTGCAGGCGCACCATCGTCGGCGCGGTCTCGCCGGAGCCCATGAGCACGAGCCGGCTCATGCCGCAGCCTCTTCGGCGCGCGCGGCGAGTGCCAGGAGCTCGGCTGCGCACCTGTCAGGGTGCTGCGCGTGCAGGTCGTGGTCGGCGCCGACGTACCACGACACCTCGGCGTCGGGCAGCGCGTCGAGGGCACGCACGACAGGACCTGACGACGGCGGCTCGTCGACCGCGGCCATGACGAGCACAGGGACGTCGGCACGGGGGTAGAGGGCGCTCGGGTCGTCCTGCCACAGCGAGTGAACAATGCTTCGGTGGTGGTCGCGCGACAGGTGCGCCCGCACCGTCCCGTCGGGAGCGACGCGGAAGTTTGCCAGGGCGCCGTCACGGCTCTCCTGCGGCCAGTCAGGGTGCCACTGCTGAGACCAGGTCGTGACCTGATCGGCCGTCACGTGGTCGAAGCGCGGTGGGGCCAGGACGTCCCAGCACTGCTCGAAGGAGGGGAACTGCTCGGCGAGGTGGATCCAGCCGCCGTCGACGAGTGCGGCACCGGCGACGCCGCCGTGCAGCGCCACGAGCGTCAGGACGACGTTGCCGCCCCAGGACTGACCGGCGACGACGGGGGCGCGCCGACCTGTCCACCCGAGCACGCTCATCAGTGCTGTCAGGTCATCGGCAGCGGTCGCGGTGTCGTACCCCGCGGTGGTCTCCTCGGAGCGCCCGTGGCCACGCTGGTCGACGGCGACGACCTCGTGCCCCGCAGCCGCGAGCCGGCGCGCCACCGGGCCCCAGAGGCCAGCATTGCTTGCGAGCCCGTGGACGAGGAGGAACGGCCGCTTCTCGCCGCCGGCCCGCCGCAGCGCCAGCCGCGGCCCGCCCGGCAGGTCGACGACGTCGTCACGCAGGTCGGGGAGCTCCGGGGATGCCACCGTGGAAGGCTAGGCGACGGTCTCGATCCCCACCAACGCGAACGACCCGGGTGCCACGTCGGTCGTCGCCCGGCAGGTCAGCCGCCGTGGAGCAGTCGTCGAGGGCCGGACGAGGACGACGACCGGCTGCTCGCCCCCGAGGAGCACCCGCCAGCCGCCGTCACGGCTCGAGGTCACCTCGAGCACCGGCAGATCGTCGAGTCGCACCCGGTCGAGAGCCCGCATGGCGTGGACCTGGGCGGCCTGCGCGGCCGGCGGCAGGGAGCACCGCCCTCGCAACCAGCGCGGGGAAGCCAGGCCCCGCTCGTGCGCGGCGAGCACGTCGACCGCGGAGGCCGGGTCGAGCCCCCCGTAGTACAGACCCTCCGGCAGGACGACGACGTTGGCCGCGAACCGGTCGCCGCCGACGTGCGAGCACTCCCACACCTCGCCAGGGTGCAGCGCGGCCAGCGCGGCGACGACGGGTCGGCCGCGCGTCGCGCAGCACGTGTCGTGACGCCCGTTGGTGCACACGAGGACGAGCGACCTGTCGTGCGGGTCGCCGGTGCGCCCATCGAGGGGCAGTGCGAGCAGCTCCTCGTCGCGGCGGAACCTGCCCGAGCGCACCGAGGTGCGGCCAGGTCGTGTGTCGACGGCGAACCAGGCGCGCTCCTGGCCCACGCCCGGTGGTGCGCTGGCGTGGCGCCCTGGTCGCCGCAGCAGCAGGAGCCGCACGCCCGCGTCGCGGCACCGGCGGGCGAGCGCGAGCCCGTGGGTCGGGTCGAGCCGGGACTCGACGACGGGGTCCCAGCCCCACGGCCCGGGCTGCTCGACAAGGAGGAGGCGCCGCACGACCATCGCGGTCCCGGCGAGCGCGTCGCCGTGCTCGCGCGCCAGCACCGAGCAGGCACCCGCGGACAGTCGGGGCAGGCTCTGCGCCCGGCTCACCGACGAGTGCGGACGTCGACGTCGAGGACGAGCACTCCCTCGACGAGGAGCCGTCGACCGAGGACGACGGCGTCGTCGGCCTCGAGCCCGGCGTCGGCGAGCTCGTGCCGACCGCCGTCGAGGAGCACCGTGAGGCCCTCAGCGAGAGAGCCGGGCAGGGTGAGGGTCCGGTCGGGCAGCGTCAGGCGCACGCTGTCGCCCGCGAGCTCCTGACGGAGCAGCAGCCCTCCGCGTCGACGCACAGCGGTCCGCACCGTGAGGCTTGGCAGCGCCGAGGCGGTCGCCAGGGGCGACAGCGGCGAGGGCCGGGTGCGCGGCAGGACGCGCGCCGCGAGCCGAGGGACCACCGAGGACGCCTCGGTGGTGGCGAGCCGGCGGACCATCGCCTCGATCGTCTCGGCGATGAGCGGCTCCAGCGCCGCGTCGTCGCCGAGGTCGAGGCCCGCGGGCAGAGACAGGCGCAGCGCAGGGTCCTCGGCGAGGGCAGCGACGACGAGCTCGACGACGTCCCACCGGGTCACCGGGTGGACGCCGAGCGTCAGGTGCGCTGAGACCTCCCCGAGCGCCTCGGCCGCGTGGAGGTAGCCGCGCGGCAGGTACAGGCAGTCCCCCGGCTGGAGCTCGACGTCGAGCAGCGGCGGGGTGATCGCACGGGCAGCCACCGCCTCGGCGTGACGCGCCCAGGGCTGGTCGCGCAGGGGGGCGTCGAGCACGGGCGCCCAGACCTGCCACCGCTTGCGCCCGGCCGTCTGGAGGACGAAGACGTCATGGACGTCGTAGTGCGCCGAGAAGCCGCGGGAGGACGGCGGGGTGATGTAGGCGTTGGCCTGGACGGGGTGCCCGAGGTCGGCAGTGAGCGTCGTCGCGAGGTCGATCACCGGGGGCCACAGTCGGTGCAGGCCCTGGAGGACGACGGTGGCCCCGTCGGCGAACAGGGCGAGGACCCGGTCGTCGGCGACCTGGTCGCCGATCTCCGCCCCGGCGCCGCCTCCGCGGGTCCACCGGCTCGGGTCGATGACCGTGCCGTTCTTCGCGATGCGCAGGAACGGGGTCCTCAGCCCGCGGCGGGAGAGCAGCTCGTCGACGTCGGCGAGACCGAGTAGCCGGGAGAAGTCCTCGGGCAGCTCGTGCGCCCGTGACAGGTGGGGCTGCTTCCCCCAGACGCCGGAGAAGAAGTCCTTCGGCGCAACGCTGAGGAGACGACGGAGCGCCGGGCGGTCACGGATGACCGCCCGGTGCGAGTCGTCGAGCTCTGCGGTCAGATCCCTGCTCCTGCACCGCCGTCAGCGCCGCCGTCAGCCCCGGCACCGCCGTCAGCCCCGGCACCGCCGTCGGCGCCACCGTCGTGACCGCCCGGGGTGCCCTGCGCCCCGCCGTCGGCCGGACCCTCAGCACCGCCGTCGGCGCCACCGTCAGCCCCGGCACCGCCGTCAGAACCGGCGCCGCCGTCGGCGCCACCGTCGTGACCGCCCGGGGTGCCCTGCGCCCCGCCGTCGGCCGGACCCTCCGCGCCACCGTCCGCGCTCGTGGTGATGTCGTCGTCGCTCAGGGACATGGCGTCTCCTCGTGCTGGGGGGCCGCCCGCCGTCCGGGGGGCTGCTGCGTCCCTACCCTGGCCGATCACGGCTGAACGCGCTACCGCGAGGCGCCGACCCGAGCCTGGTCACCGCGCCCCGCGAGGAGCAGCCATGACCTCGACGACGCCGACGACGCCCCAGCCCGCCGGCCCCCGGCCCAGCCTCGGATAAACGCGTCCGACATCGGCCTCCCCTCGGAGGCCTACCGACGGGTAACGTGGGGTTCGACGAGCAGGTACCGCGACCGGCAGGCGGCCATGGCAGAGCACCCCGACGAGGCGCAGCGCGACGACGCGTCGGACGACGAGTCGCTGGAAGGTCCCGCGCTCGCCGACGTGCCCGGCTACCTGGTCAACCTGCACGGCCACGACCTGTTCTACCTCAAGGCCGGCACCGGGCCTCCGCTCGTCCTCCTCCACGGGGTCCTGTGCAGCGGCAACAGCTGGCACGAGCTCGTCGACGACCTCGCCCAGGACTTCACCGTCATCGCCCCCGACCTGTTCGGGCACGGCCAGTCCGCCAAGCACCAGGGCGACTACTCCCTCGGCGCCCACGCCGGCGCGCTGCGCGACCTCATCGACCATCTCGGCATCGGCTCCACGACACTCGTCGGGCACTCCCTCGGCGGCGGTATCGCCATGCAGTTCAGCTACCTGTTCCCCGGACGGGTCGAGCGGCTCGTCCTCGTCGACTCCGGCGGCCTGGGCCGCGAGCTGTCGTTCATGCTCAAGGCACCCGCGATCCCCGGTGCCGAGCTCGTGCTGCCGGTCCTCGCGTCCTCGTTCGTCCGCAACAACGGCAGCGCGCTCGGTCGGGGGCTTCGGCGGCTCGGCCTCGGCAGCCCCGACGTCGCCGAGGCCTGGGCTGGTTTCACGACCCTCGGCAACGCCGACGCGCGTCGGGCGTTCCTCTCGACGATCCGCAGCGTGGTCGACCCCGGCGGTCAGACCGTCGACGGCCGCGACCGGCTCTACCTCATGGCCGACATCCCGCTGCTCATCGTCTGGGGCGGCAGGGACCGGCTCATCCCCGTCCGGCACGCGCACGAGACCCATGCCGCCATCTCGGGCAGCCGGCTCGAGGTCTTCGAGAAGGCGGGGCACTTCCCGCACCTCGCCGACCCCGCGCGCTTCGCCGCGCTCGTGCGCGACTTCGTCAGCACGCCGCGCGAGCAGCAGGCCGACGTCGGCTGACCCCGGGGTCGCCCGCCGGCGTGACCGGGCGCGTCGGCCGTCGGCGTGGCGTCGTCCTCACGTGCCGGTGGTGAGGTCGACCTCGTCGGTGGTCTGCGTCCCGGCGGTGCGGCCCGGCGCGCGCTGATGGCTCCAGTAGAGGTTCGTGTGCGCCACGACCTGCTCCGGTGAGGGCGCCCCCCAGGCCGTGAGGTCCTCGGTCGTGTGCGCGTCGCTGACCAGCGTGGCGTCGTAGCCCCGGACGAGCGCCCCGTGCAGCGTGGAGCGGATGCACGCGTCGGTCTGCGCGCCGACGACGACGAGTCGGCCGACGCCGAGCCCTGAGAGGACCTGCTCGAGCGTCGTGTCCTCGAAGGAGTCGCCGTAGCCCTTCTCGACGAGCGGCTCCCCGGGGGCCGGGTCGAGCTCGGCGACGAGCTCCCACTGCTCGCTGCCACGCGGCAGGCGGTCGTCGTGGTGCTGCACCCACACGACAGGGACGCCCTCCTCACGCGCCCGGCCGACGAGGCGCCCCACGTTGGCGACGACGTCGTCGCGCCGGAAGGCGTCCTCGACGACGCCCCGCTGGACGTCGACGACGAGCAGTGCGGTGCCAGGACGGTCGGTCAGCGTGGTCACGGGCGCTCCCTGTCGATCAGGCTGGTCGTGCGGGTTGTCGACGGAACCCTGGCACGGTCCTCCGACAATCCGCACCCACCGACCGGGACGACCGCCCGCAGGACACCGGCGACCCGAGGGCTCTCGCCTCTGTCGCCGCCGCGGTGCATGCTGCTCCCGTGGCGGGTCTGCGGTGGATGGCGCGCGGCGAGCACGAGCTGCCCGCGGGCACGGCGTGGCTGACGCCTCGGGAGTACGCGCGGGCCTCGTCGATGCGCTTCACCAAGCGCCGTACGGAGTACCTGCTCCGCCGGTGGGTCGGCAAGCAGGCGGTGGCGGCCGCGGCGGGCCTCCTCGGTGACGAGGGCACCCTGGCGCGCGTCGAGGTCGCCAACCACATCGGCGGTGCGCCGTATGTCCTGCTCGACGGCGAACCGCTCGGACTCGACGTCTCGCTGACCGACCGGGCGGGGTGGGCCGTGTGCCTGCTCGGCAGCGACCTGAGCCATGTGGGGTGCGACCTCGAGGTCGTCGAGACGCGCTCGGCGGGGTTCGTCTCGGACTTCCTCACCGAGACCGAGCAGCGCTGGGTCGCCGCGCACCCCCCGGGGGACGCACGCGACTGCGCGGCGAACCTCCTGTGGTCGGCCAAGGAGAGCGCCCTCAAGGTGCTCCAGACCGGTCTGCGCCGTGACACCCGCAGCGTCGAGGTCGAGGTCCCCGTGGAGGCCGAGGGCACCGCCTTCGACGGCGCCGCGACCGGTTGGCGGGCGCTCGCCTTCTCCACGCCCGAGGGCCATCCCCTGTGCGGCCTGTGGCGACGAGAGGGCGTCTTCGTGCTCACCGTCGCTGCGCAGTCCCCCGTGGCGGCGCCGGAGCCGCTCGCCGGCTGCGCCGACCTCGCGACCGCGACGCCGGTGCACTCCTGGGTCGGGCGACCCACGGCAGCGCAGTGGCCGGTGGCACCGTCGACCGTGCCACCGACCTCGCCCTGACCCGCGCGGCCCTCTCCTGCAGCGCGCCTCCCCGGTCAGACCCCCGACTGTGCCCCCTCCTGGACCGGGTCAGCCATGACGGCCCGCAGCGGCGCCCGGACCTCCTCGGCGACGGCGCCCGGCAGGGCGATCGTCCGGTAGCCCTCGACCCGAAGGACGACCCGGCCGTCGTCGTCGACGACCGTGCAGTCGAACGTGCCGCCGTGGGCGTCCTCAGCCACCTGGTGCGCCGTCGCGACGACCTTCTCCGGTGTGCTGCCGTGCCCATGCCCGTCGAGCAGGCTCACCCGGTCGACGTGCGCGGGCAGCCCGAGCCGACCGGTGCGCCCGGCCTCCCAGAGCCCCGCCGTCTGGAAGCACAGCTCGACGAGCCGCGGTCCGACGACGGTGGGCTGCGACGCCGGCTCGTGGTTGGCCGGCAGCGACGAGGCCATCCGGGCAGCCGCGCCGTCGGCACCGCGCCAGCCCTCCTCGACGACCTGGTAGGCGGGGCCGTGGAAGTACAGCCGGTACACGTCGTCGTGACCCACCTCGGGCGCCCCGGCGGGACGGCCGAGGGCAGACCCGGTCTGTGGAGCCGGCGCTGCCGTGGCGAGGCGCACCGCGCCGGTGAAGTGCAGCGTGCGACGCGGGACGTCGCTGCCGGGCACGGGTCGCTCGCTCGTCAGGCTGCACTCCGCCAGGAGCTCATCTCCCTCGGGACGCAGGAGAGCCGTGATCGTCACTGTGCGCGGCTCGTCCCGGTAGAACTTCACCGGGGCGAGGAACTCGACGTCCTCCACCGCGACGACCTCCCGCTCGGGAGCCAGCAGCCGCGCGACCTCCGCGAAGCCCTCGAGCCCCATGACGCCGGGCAGCACCGGGGTGCCGTCGATGCGGTGGTCGTGGAGGAAGGGCTGCGCCGCGGGGTCGAGCGTCGTGTCGACGACGAGCCCGCCGAGGACGTCGGCGCCCCGGACGGTTCCGACCATGGGGCCAGCGGCCGAGGTGTCGAACGCCGTGACGTCGAGACCACCGCTGGGGTGGTACGACGGCGCCATGAGCCCGAGCGCGCCGGCGACGACGACCTCCCCCGAGTAGGCGTGCGAGGTCAGCTCACGGCGGATCCATGCGACGCCTGCCTGCGGCGGCAGCATCTCGACGCCTGCCATCTCCATGATCTTGGGGATGGAGCCGCGAGTCGCCATGCCGATCCCGCCCCACGCCGTCCAGTCGAGGGCGAGCCCGCGGGTGCCCGGGCGCGACCGGCGCATGCTGCTCGTCACCTTGCAGAGCAGGTCGTTGGCCGAGCTGTAGTCGGTCTGGCCGGCGTTGCCGAAGCGCCCGGCGACGGAGGAGAAGACGACGGTCGCACCGACAGGAAGGTCACCGAGACCGTGCATGACGTTCGTCCAGCCGTCGCACTTGACGTCGAGGACGAGGTCGAACTCGCCGGGCTCCTTGTTGGGCAGGCTCCGGCTGATCTCGACGCCCGCGGCGTGCAGGACGAGGTCGACCCGCCCGCCCTCGCGCACCCCGGCCAGAGCGCCAGCCACGGCCGCCTCGTCGCGCAGGTCCACCGAGTGGTAGTGCGCCGTGCCACCCGCTGCGGTGACGGCGTCGACCGCCGAGAGGGCAGCCGCCAGCCGCTCGAAGCGCGCCAGCTCGTGGTCGATCGCCACCGGCGTCGGCCGCTCGCCACGGCCGCGCATCCGCTCGGCGATGACGCCCTTGAGCCCGTCCCGGTCCTCGAGGTAGAGGCGCAGGTCGTGGTCCGCCGCGTCAGGGGCCGGGGTGAGGTCGAGCAGGTGGAACGTCGCGCCGGAGCTCGTCGCTAGGTCGGCGGTGATCGAGGCGACGATGCTTCCTGCCGCCCCTGTGACGACGACGACGCTGTCGGGGCCGAGCACCACCGGGGCTCCGGTGGGCTCTCCCTGCGGCGGGAACGGGCGCTCGACGAGGCCGACTCCCCAGCGCATGCCACCGACGTGACCGACCTCGACGCAGCCGGGGTCGCGTAGCGTCTCGTCGACGAGGGCCTGCGCCGGCTTGGCCGTCTGGCGCCCCTGGGGCAGGTCGACGGCCTTGACGAGGGCCTCGGGCCGCTCCTTCTTGTACGACTTGGCGAAGCCGGTGACGGCCCCGCCCATGGGGGCAGTCGCACCTGCGGCGTCGTAGCCGTGGTAGCCACCCATCCGCGTGCCGACGACGAGGAACGGGCTGTCGTCGTAGAGCGAACGCATCGTCGCGTACAGGCTCTTCACCCGTCGCCGGAGGGCTTCCTTCCAGGCGGCGAGGTCGAGCTGGGTGTGCGGTCCCTCGTCGTCGAGCGCGGTGAGCCAGTAGACCCCGGTCACGGGACCGGCCTCCCGCCACGCGCCCACCGAGGCGACGAGCTCGTCGGTCGCCGCCGCCGGATCGACCGTGAGGACGTCGACGCCGAGCTTGCGCAGCCGTGAGACGAGGGCCACTCCGACCCCCGACTCGTCGCGAGCGACGACCACGCGTGCGCCCTGCCCGAGCGCGACACCTGTCGGTAGGCAGGTGGTGAGCGCGGGCCGCAGAACGGGCACCGGGACCCGCCGGGGCATCCGGTCGACGGCGTCGAGGTCTCCGACGACGGTGGCCGCGTGCGCGAGCGGGGCCGGGGCCGACGTCGTGCCCGCAGCCTGCGCCTGCGCGGTCTCAGCCGCCGGGGCCTCAGCCACCGCCGCCTCCGCCGGCGCCACGGCCGCTGCCGGGGCCGCTGCCGCTGCCGCTGCCGCTGCCGCTGCCGCTGCCGGGGACATGATCCCCGTCTTGGACCGGATCCAGCCGATGACGTGAGCCAGCGTCGGGAACTCCCGCAGCGCCAACGTCTCATCACGCGCCACCGAGAACCGCTCCCGCACCGCAGCGAACACCTCAGCCTGCTTGACCGTGTCCACCCCGAGGTCCGCCTCAAGATCGAGGTCCACGTCGAGGAGCTCCTTCGGATACCCCGTCAGCCGGGCGACGATCTCCACGACCGCATCGACGACCTCATCCGCACCCGCCGCGGCGACACCCGCCACTACGGGGACCGCCGCCGCGAGACTCGCCGCGACCGGCGCTGCCACCGACGCCAGGGCCGCCGCCGGGGCCCGCAGCCCCGTCTTGGACCGGATCCAGCCGATGACGTGAGCCAGGGTCGGGAACTCCCGCAGCGCCAACGTCTCATCACGCGCCACCGAGAACCGCTCCCGCACCGCAGCGAACACCTCAGCCTGCTTGACCGTGTCCACCCCGAGGTCCGCCTCGAGGTCGAGGTCCACGTCGAGGAGCTCCTTCGGATACCCCGTCAGCCCCGAGACGATCTCCACGACCGCATCGACGACCTCATCCGCACCCGCCGGTGCAGCAGCCGTCGACCCCGCCGCCGCGACACCCGCCACTACGGGGACCGCCGCCGCGAGACTCGCCGGGACCGGCGCCGCGACCGCCGCGACCGGGGCCCGCAGCCCCGTCTTCGACCGGATCCAGCCGATGACGTGGGACAGCGTCGGGAACTCCCGCAGCGCCAACGTCTCATCACGCACCACCGAGAACCGCTCCCGAACCGCAGCGAACACCTCAGCCTGCTTGACCGTGTCCACCCCGAGATCCGCCTCGAGGTCGAGGTCGAGGGCGAGCAGCTCCCTGGGGTACCCCGTCAACCGGGCGACGATGCCGACGACGGCATGGGTCACCTCGTCGGCGGGGTTGTCGGACTGCGGCGAGGCTGCCTGCGCCGGGACGCTCGCCGGGGCGGCGGTGACAGGCGCCCGGACAGGGAATGGCGTCGGCGCCACGGTCGGGACCGGCGCGGCCGGCGTCATGACCGGTGGACCCTGGTCGACGACCCGAAGGCGCCGGCAGTCACGCTCCAGCGTCGCACTGGGCAGGCCGCTGATGGCGTCGAGCCAACGGTGCCACCGGCCCGGGTCGACGACCCGGTAGGCGTAGCCGAGCTCGCTCGGGGCCCGGCGGCGGCCGTCGGGGACAGGCGTCCGGCGCAGCAGCGACATGGCGACCTGCGACCCGAAGCCGGCGGCGAGCCGCAAGGCGAAGTCGACGGGGTAGGAGCCGCCGAGGGAGAGGTTGAGCTGACCGAGCTCGGGGTCGGGCTCCTTGAAGTTGGGCACCGGCGGCACGACGCCGGTCTCCAACGCCTTGATGGCCACGATGTCCTCGATGCCGGCACCCATCGCGTGCCCGGTGAACCCCTTGGTGTTGGTGATGACGACGGAGTCAGCCACGGGGCCGAAGACGCGCCGCAGCGCGTTGATCTCCGCCGACGCGCTGCCGCCGCGGGCAGGGGTGTACGTCTCGTGCGAGACGAACATGGTCGAGGCCGCGATCGCCTGCCGGTCGATGCCGTACCGCTCGGCCTGGCTGACGAGCTGCTCCATGACGCCGGCGATGTGATCGACGTCGAGGCGGGTGCCGTGGAAGGCGCTGTTGGCCGTGACCGCGCCGAGGACCTCGCAGATGGGCTGCAGCCCGCGCTCGCGCGCCGCCTCGGCCGACTCGACGACAAAGGCTGCCGCTCCGGTGCCGATGAGCATCCCGTGGCGGCGGCGGTCGAAGGGCAATGCCGCGTCCTCGACGGCGTCGTCGGTAGCGGCAGCGCCCGAGGCGAGGAACCCCGAGGCCAACCAGGGCAGGAGGTTCTCGCTCGTCACGTCGTCGGCAGCGACGACGACGACGCGACGGCAGCGACCCGCCTGGATCCAGTCCTGGGCGATGCCCATCGCCTGCGTGGTGCTCGCGCAGGCGGCATTGATCTGCGTGTTCGGACCTCGCGCACCGATGATCTCGGCGAACTGCGAGTGGCCCATGGACAATGCCCGGAAGAGGAACCGCCGGTCGAACTCGAACCCTTCGGTGTCGAGGAGGTGGCGCAGGTCGGCGATGCGCCGGTCGACCTCGGCGACCGCCGGCTCGTCGCCACGCATCCGGGCGCGGACCGCCTCGAGGGCGAGCAGCTGCTCGCGGCGGCCCTTGTCGCCGAAGTAGTGGCCGAGGTCGGAGGCGAAGGAGTCGAAGCCCGGGAAGGCCGAGGCGAAGATGACGCCGGTGTCGTCGCGCAGCGCGTCCGGCAGACCCCAGCGCTCGGGCAGGCTCGATCCGAGCGTCGTCTTCTTGTAGCGCATGACCAGCGGGATGCCGGCGTCGTGCAGCGCGTCGAAGCCGGCGGCGATCGCCATGCGGGTGACGACGTCGAGCGCGGCGTCGCGAGCGGGGTCGATGCCGTACTGGGCGACGACGTCGACAGGAGCGTGCCTGCCGGCGAGCTTGACGACGTCGGCCTCATCGGCGATGGCTTCGAACGTCGGGTCCCCGGACTCCCGCTTGACGAGCCGGACGATGTTCATGTCGACCATCTGCTTGCGGAACCTGTGCGGCACCGTGTCGATGAACTGCTGGCCGTCGAGGATCCGCTGGATGTTCTCGTCGTCGAAGGTGCGCTCGACACCGGGCAGACCCAGCGAGGCCCCGGTGATGACGACCGGTTCCATGAGCACGGGTGGCAGCCCGGCGGGAGCCACCTGCGGCGAGACGGCGCTGTTCGTCCCGTGAAGCACCCGCGAGGCCTCGTCGATGACGTTGGCGAACAGTCGGCCGAGCTCGGCGTAGGAGTCAGTGCTCATGGGGGTCCTCGGTGCGGCGGCTGATCCGGCTGGGGCTGACGGGACGACGGGGCTGACAGGTGCCGCAGGACTGACGTCGGCAGCGGCCGGGCTGGCAGTAGCGGTCGCTGCCGGGCTGGACCCGCCGGTGACGACCGTGGCGCCGGCGGGAGGCCCGTAGCCGAGGCCCCAGGCCCACAGCCCGCACAGGGCGGCGTTGAGCGAGGGGACGTCACCGTTCTTCGGGTGGTTGGTGAACAGGGCGAGGACGTCGTCGTGGGTGCTGCCGAGGACGTCCTCGACGAAGCCGTGCAGCGCCTTCTTCGGCCCGACCTCGACGAAGACCCGCGCGCCCGCCTCGTAAAGCGTGCGCAGGCCCTTGACGAACTGCACCGGTGAGGCCACCTGACGGCCGAGGATGTCGAGCATCTGCTCGACATCGGCGTCGGTCGGGTAGAAGTCACCGCTGATGTTGGCGACGATCGGCAGGACCGGAGCGTGGATGTCCAGCCGCCGTAGGGCCGCCTTGAGCGGCTCGCTGGCCGGGGCGACGATCGAGGTGTGGAAAGCGTGACTCACCGGGATGAGCGTTGCCTGGATCCCCGCAGCCTCGAAGGTAGCCATGGCAGCCATGACGGCGTCGGTAGCACCACCAACAACGGCCTGGCTCGTGCTGTTGACGTTAGCGATGACGACGTTGCCGGGCGTGGCGTCGACGATGCGCTGGATCTCCTCCAGCGGGCCGAAGACCGCAGCCATGGCCCCCTTGTCGTCCAAAGACAGGCTGGCCATCCCGTGCCCCCGGGCACTGACGGCCTCGAGCGCGGAGTCGAAGGACAGGGCACCGGCAGTCACGAGGGCGCCGTACTCGCCGAGGCTGTGGCCCATGACCATGTCAGGGCGGACGCCGTACGTGCCGAGCACCTGGGTGAGAGCCAGGTCGGCCGTGAGCACGGCCGGCTGGGTGATCTCGGTCTGGAGCAGCTGCTGCTCGCACTGGGCGACAGCGGCCGGGTCGTCGCCGTCGATGAAGACGTAGGACGACAGGCTGCGGCCGAGCAGCGGCGTCATGATGCGGTCGGCCTCGGTGAACAGGTCCGCGACGACGGGCTCGACGTCGCGGAGCCCTTGGAGCATGTTGACGTACTGCGAGCCTTGCCCGGTGTAGAGGAATGCGACCTTCGGCGCCGGTCCGCGACCCACGAAGACCCCCTGGGCGCGGAGCATCGTCCACATCGCCGGGACGCCGGAGCGGAACGCCGAGACAGCCTTGGCCGCCTTCGCGCGCAGATCAGCGTCATCGGCGTGGTCGATCGCCACGCGCACCGCAGCGCCAGCCAGCGCCGGGTCCGGTGCGGCTGTCGTCGTCGTGCCGGAGGCGGCCACCTGCTCGAGCTGCGCGACGACGTCAGCGTCGTCCTTGCCACCCACGACGAGACCGCCCCGCAGCGGCGGCCGGCCGGACGTCGTCGCCGACGCGGTGATCGGCGCACTCACCGTGCCGGAGATCTCGGCAGAGGCGTAGACCCGCGTGCGGGAGGGCTCCGGGTAGGCACCGGGCACGTACTCCTCGAGCACGGCGTGGAAGTTCGTGCCCCCGAACCCAAAAGCGCTCACCCCGGCCCGGCGAGCGCCCCTCGCGGGAGCCGGCCACTCGCGAAGCTCGGTGTTGACCCGAAGCGGCGAGGTGTCCCAGTCGATGCCCGGATTCGGGTTGACGAAGCTCAAGCTTGGCGGCAGGACCTTGTCGTCGAGCGACATGACGGCCTTGAACAGCCCTGCGGCGCCGGCGGCGGCCTTGAGGTGGCCGATGTTCGACTTGACGGAGCCGAGCGCCACCGTGCCCGGCTCGGCTCCGGCCTTGAGGAGGACCTCGGTGAGGCAGCCCAGCTCGACGCCGTCGCCGACGCTCGTCGAGGTGCCGTGCGCCTCGATGAGGCCGACGCTCGCCGGGTCCACACCCGCGGCCTCCCAGGCGCGCTCGAGGCAGATCCGCTGACCGATGGGGTTGGGGGCGGTGATGCCCTTGCCCTTGCCGTCGCTGGACCCGGCGAGACCGACCAGCACCGCGCGGATGCGGTCACCGTCCCGTTCGGCGTCCGCAAGCCGCTTGAGCACGAACAGTGCGGCGCCCTCCCCCATGACGAAGCCGTCAGCTCCGGCGTCGAAGGGCCGGGTGCCGGTGGCTGAGAGCGCACCGATCTTGGAGAACTTGATATAGGCGTTGATACCCATGTTGCGGTCGACGCCGCCGGTGACGACGGCGTCGTACTCGCCGTCGACGAGGCCGTGCACGGCCGAAGACATGGCCGCCAGCGCCGAGGCACAGGCCGCGTCCGTGGTGTAGTTGGGTCCGCGGAAGCTGAACAGGTTGGCAACCCGGCCGGCGATGACGTTGGCCAGCTCACCGGGCATGGTGTCCTCGGTGATGTCGAGGGAGTGCGTGCCGAACTGCTCGTGCCACTCCTCGATGATCGCGGCCTTGACATCAGCGGGCAGCGCTGCGAAGGACGCCGACGCGCCGAGGTCGCGCGCCACCTGGGGGAACTGCAGGCGCAGGGTCGTCTGGTAGTGCTTCTCGCCCCCGAGGGCGTTGCCGAGGATGACGGCGACCCGGTCGGGGTCGACCTGCCAGTCCGGCCACCCGGCGTCGGTCAGAGCCTCACGCGCGCCGGCGACAGCCCACTGCTGACCGATGTCCATCTGCCCGGCGACCTTCGGCGGTAGCGGCAGGCGCCACGCCAGGGGCTCCCACGGGAAGCTGCGCACCCAGCCACCGATGCGGCTGTAGGTCTTGTCAGGGGCGTCGTGGTCAGGGTCGTAGTACAGCTCCGGGTCCCACCGCTCGGTCGGGACGTCGCTGATGCTGTACCGGCCCTCGCGGATGTTCTGCCAGAACTCGGGGCCGGTCGGCGCGTCCGGCATGATCGCCGAGACACCGATGACGGCGACGGGGTGGCTGCGGAGCTCAGGCATGGCGAGGTCCTTCGGGTGCGGCTAGTTGGTGAGACGGGCGTAGATGGCGGTGACGACGGCGTCCATGTCGGAGACGAGCCCCGCCTGGGCCGCGCGGACGGCGGCTGAGGGAAGGACGTCGGCGAAGGCGGCGGCCGTGCCGGGGTCGGCGGCACCGAAGACCCAGCGCGCGCCCTCGTCAGCGACCTTGAAGGCTGCCTCGCGGGCGAAGACGCGGCTCATGGCGGCGAGCGCGGCCGCGTCGTAGGTGCGGTCGGCCTTCTCGGGCAGTCGGCCCTCGGCCGCGGCGACGGCACGGCGGACGAGCGCCGCCGAGGCCTCCGCGAATGCCACGAGCTCGCCGAGCCGGAACAGCACGTGCTGGTTGCGGGTGAGCCGTCCCGCTCGGCACGCCTCGAGCACCGCGGCAAGGCAGTCGAGGGCGAGCGCGGACACGTCGGCTCCGACATCCGGGTGACCCGCATGAAGCGCACGGACGGCCTGCGCCTGCGAGGTGAAGAAGGCGCCAGAGGTCTTGAGGTGGTGCTGCCAGCGGTCGCGCGCGATCGTCATCTCGAGGATCTCCGAGGTGCCCTCGTAGATCGTCGTGATGCGGACGTCGCGGCGGATCTTCTCGACGATGTAGGGCCGGGTGTAGCCGTAGCCGCCGTGGGCCTGGATCGCCGCGTCCGCGGCAGCCACGCCCGCCTCGCTCGCCAGGTACTTGGCGATGGCCCCCTCGGTGTTGAGCGCGCCGCCGAGCCCCTCGCCCGCGTCGAGCCGGGTCGCCGTCTCCTCGACGACGGCGCGAGCAGCCTCGAGCCGGACGACGTGGGGGACGATGAGCTTGTGGGTGTAGCCCTGCTTCTGGCTCAGCGGTGACCCGCCCTGGATCCGGTTCACGGAGTAGCGGATCGCGCGGTCCATCGCCTCGACGCCCCCGCCGAGCCCGAAAGCGGCCACCATGACGCGGGTGTAGCCGAAGACCTGCTGGGCCTGGATGAGGCCCTGGCCCTCCACGCCGCCGACGAGGTTTTCGACAGGGACAAGGACGTCGTCGAGGAAGAGCGCCGCGGTGTTGGACAGGCGGATGCCGTGCTTGTCCTCCGGTGGTGCGCTGGAAAATCCCCCGGCGCCCTTCTCGACGATGAACCACGTGGGCCCGCCGGGGGCGTCGGCCAGGATCGTGTAGGCGTCGGCGATCGTGCCGTTGCTGATCCACTGCTTGGAGCCGGTGATCCGGTACGCCGTGACGACGCCGTCGACCTCGACGGGGGTCGCCGTCGTCGTCAGGGCGCCGAGGTCGCTGCCGGCCTCGGGCTCCGTGGCGCCGTAGGCAAAAAGGATCCCCTGCTCGGCGATGCGCCCGAGCCACTCCTTCTTCTGCTCCTCGGTGCCGCCCATGAGCACGGGGTCGCTGCCGAGGAAGGTCGCAAAGGCAGCAGTCGCCAGGCCGATGTCGAAGCGCGCCATCCGCTCGCACACGCGGTAGGAGTCGAAGGCGCCGCCGCCGAGCCCGCCGTACTCCTCGGGGATGAACACGAGCTGGACGCCGAGGCCCTCGCCGCACATCGCCCGGACGGTGTCCTCCGGGCAGATGTCCTCGTGGTCGAGCTCGAGGATGCGCTCGTCGGAGAGCTCATCCTCGACGAAGTGACCGAGGGCGTCGAGCATCATCGTCAGCGTGTCGAGCTCGAGGCCGGCGCCGCCGACGTGGCCGGTCAGGTCGGTGGGAGCGGTCATCGCGGGCTTCCTTCTGGGAGCGGGGTCGTGGGTGTGGCAGGGCGATCGGTCTGACCGGGCAGCACCGAGCGCAGCAGCAGCTCGGAGACGTCGGCGACCTCCACCGACTCGGGCGCGCTGCCCTCGTGCTGACGCAGGCTCACCCCGTCGGTGAGCATGACGATGCAGAAGGGGCAGGCCGCGGCGACGATGTCGGGGTGCAGGGCGAGCGCCTCGTCGGTCCGGTTCTCGTTGACCCGCTGGCCGATGGTCTCGTCCATCCACATGCGGGCGCCGCCGGCGCCGCAGCAGAAGGATCGCTCCTTCGACCGGGGCATCTCGGCCAGTCGCAGCCCCGGGACGCTGCGCAGCAGCTCCCGCGGCGGAGAGAACACCCGGTTGTGCCGGCCGAGGTAGCAGGCATCGTGGTAGGCGACGGTCGCGTCGAGGGGCACGACAGGGGCGATCTTCCCGTCGGCGACGAGCGAGGCCAGCAGCTGGGTGTGGTGGACGACCTCGTAGTGCCCGCCGAGCTGCGGGTACTCGTTGGCCAGCGTGTTGAAGCAGTGGGCGCAGGTCGCGACGATCTTGCGGGCCCCCGCCGCCTGGAGGGTCTCGACGTTTTGCTGCGCGAGCATCTGGAAGAGGAATTCGTGACCGATGCGCCTGGCCGGGTCGCCGGTGCAGGTCTCGGCCTCACCGAGGACGGCGAAGGAGACCCCGGCCTCGTGGAGCAGCTGGGCGACGGCGCGGGTCGTCACCTGGGCCTTGTCGTCGAGCGCGCCGGCGCAGCCGACCCAGAACAGGTACTCGACGTCGTCAGGGATCCGGTCGTTACCGTCAGCACCGACGACCGTGACCTCGAACGGCAGGCTGGCGGCCCACTCCATCCGCGCGGCGGCACCGCGCCCCCACGGGTCCCCTGCGTGCTCGAGGTTTCGCAGCATGGGGTTCGCGGACTCCGGGAAGTCGCCGGTCACGAGAACCTGGTAGCGGCGCATGTCGACGATGTGGTCGATGTGCTCGATGTCGACCGGGCACTGCTCCACGCAGGCACCGCACGTCGTGCACGACCACAGGACGTCAGGGTCGATGACGCCGCTGTCGGCCTCGGTGCCTACGAGCGGGCGAGCGGCCTCCAGCCGCTGCTGCTCCGGCAGGGCAGCCCGCGCCTCGTCGCTGCCCGCGAGCAGGTACGGCGCCTTTGCCAGCGCGTGGTCGCGCAGCCCCATGATGAGCAGCTTCGGCGACAGCGGCTTGCCGGTGTTCCACGCAGGGCACTGTGACTGGCAGCGGCCGCACTCGGTGCAGGTGGCCAGGTCGAGCAGGCCCTTCTAGGTGAAGTCCTCGATCGCGCCGCGACCCATGAGCTCGTCCTCGCCGGGGTCCTCGAAGTCCACCGGCTTGCCGGCGGAGTAGACCGGTAGCAGCGCGCCGAGCGCACGCGGGCGACGCGACAGGCCGACGTTCGCGACGGCCGTGATGATGTGCAGGTGCTTGCTGTGAACGACGAGCACGAGGAACGAGAGAATGATCCCGAGCGCGAGGAGGATGCCGACGGTCTCGATGACGTCGTTCGCCCGACGGCCCAGCGGGTCGAGCAGCGAGGCCACCCACTGCGAGGCGAAAGCCCCGTGCTCGTAGGGGAAGTGCCCGGTGTTGACCTGCGCGCCCCGGTAGAGCAACAGGCTCCACACGACGTTGAAGATCATGAACAGGACGACCCAGGCGGTGTCGAGGTGGGAGCCGAAGAACCGCGAGCCCCGCCCCTCACGCTTGGGGGAGTGGACGAGCCTGATGGCGGCGAACGCGAGGACCGAGACGAGGACCAGGACGGCGACGAGGTCCTCGAGGAAACCCAGCCACGTGGCGCGCCCGATGACCGGGATGGCGAAGTCCCTGACGAACAGGGCCCCGTAGGCCTCGACGAGGGTGAGCATGAGGAGGATGAATCCCCAGAACGCCAGCACGTGCGCCAGTCCCGGGACCGTCCACGCAAGCAGCTTGCGCTGGCCGAGCACCTCGACGACCTCGGCGCGCAGGCGCTCGCCGAGGCCGTCGGATCGCCCGGGCTCGACCGGCTGACCGGTGCGCCCGAGCCGGTAGAGCATGCTCAGCCGACGCCCTGTGATGGCGAAGGCGATCAGTGTCATCAGCAGTCCGATGACGATCCTTGCGGTCACAGGGGCTCCCGTTCTCGTCGTGGGTGATCAGGCGCGGCGGGTCTCGATCTCCTTGAGCAGTGCGGGGAGCACCACCTGCACGTCGCCGACGACGCCGAAGTCGGCGATGGCGAAGATCGGGGCCTTGGGGTCCTTGTTGACGGCGACGATGGTGCGCGAGCCCTGCATCCCGGCCCGGTGCTGGATCGCCCCCGAGATGCCGCACGCGATGTAGAGCTGCGGTGCGACCGTCTTGCCGGTCTGGCCGATCTGGACGTCGCGCGCGCACCACGTGAGGTCGGTGGCGGCCCGGGATGCACCGACAGCCCCGCCGAGCGCGTCGGCGAGCTGACCGACGAGCCCGAAGCCCTCGGGCGAGCCCATGCCGCGACCGCCGGCGACGACAGCGGTCGCATCGGCGAGGTCGGGTCGGCCGGTGCTCACCTTGGCCTCTCGCCGCGTGACCCGGACGCCGGGGACGCCAGCGGAGGCAGGAACCTCGAGCACCTGGACGACGGGCTCGACCGGGGCCTGCTCGATCGTCACGGAGTTGGGCCGGACGGCGACGATCGGGGTGCCCCGGACGACCTGGCTCTGCGCGCTCCACGACCCCGAGAACACCGACTGCGTGACGAGGGGGCCACTCTCGCCGGCCACGACGTCCACGGCATCGGTGATGATGCCGGAGTCGAGCCGCACGGCCGCGCGCGCCGCGACCTCGGTGCCCTCCGCCCCTGCCGTGACGAGCACAGCCGCGGGCTGGACCGCGGCGACAGCGGCGACGAGGACGTCGACCTTCGGCGTGAGATAGGGGTCGTCGGCGAGCGCGTCGGCGACGTAGACCTTGCGTGCTCCGTGCTGACCGAGGACGGCGGTCGTCGCGTCGTCGGTCGGCCCGCAGACCAGGGCGACGGGCTCCCCCAGCCGTGCGGCGAGGGTGAGCAGCTCGAGGGTGGCTCTGCGGACGGTTCCGTCGCGACGCTCGACGAGGACGATGACCTCGGTCACGGTGACTCCCTTGGGATACGGCTCGGGTACGGCTACGGCGTGCAGGGTGCGGGTGGTGTCCGCGTCGCCCGGCGGGGGGACGCCTGGCTGAGCTCCGCGCGAGGCTGCGCTCGACCGGAGCCGGGAGGGCTGTCGCTCGGGGCGACGGGCTCGGAGCAGCTAGATGAGCTTCTGCGCCACGAGGAAGTCGGCGAGCAGTGCGGCGCCGTCGCCCTGGTCGACGACGACGGTGCCGGCCTGCCGCGGCGGATGGATCGACGCCGAGCGGACGGCGGTCGCAGCCGCGCCGGCGCCGACGAGAGCCGGCTCGACCCCGAGGTCGGCGAGGCTCCACGTGGCGACCGGCTTCTTCTTGCCGGCGACGATCGCCCGGAACGACGGGTACCGCGCCTGACCGGTCTGGTCGGTCACCGACACGAGGGCCGGCAGGGCGGCAGCGAGGTCGAGGCTCTCGACGTCGTCGTCCCGGTGCACCGTGACCGCGCCGTCGGCGACCTCCAGGGCGCCGGCCAGAGTGAGCTGGGGCACCCCGAGACGCTCGGCCAGCATGGCGGGCACGACGCCCATCTCGGCGTCGGTCGAGGCCATCCCGCAGATGACGAGGTCGAAGCCGATCCGCGTCAGCGCTGCGCCCAGGACCCGCGACGTCGCGAGGGCGTCGGAGCCGTGCAGGGCGTCGTCGAGGACGTGGACGGCGTCGTCGCCACCGATGGCCAGGGCCATCCGCAGAGCGTCGAGGGCCTTGGCCGGGCCCATCGTCAGGTACGTGATGCTCGACGCCACGCCCTTCTCGACGAGGGTGACGGCCTGCTCGACGGCGTACTCGTCGAGCTCGGACAGACGGCCCTCGACCGTGGCCCGCTCGAGGGTCAGGTCATCGGCGTAACGCCATGACGCGGTCGGTTCAGGGACGTGCTTGACCAGCACGACGATCTTCATTGGCTCTCGCTCCGCTCGCCCGTTGGAGATCCATATGGTCGTTCTCGACGCCTTTGCGCCTGGCACTGACGCTATGCCTCTCGCGTCGGGGCCACAGAGTCCTACGGCCTGGCAGCTGAGGCCCTTCGGCATCGATGATGGCGCTGACAGGATCTGTCGACGCATGCTGTCAGGCCAGGTGCATCACCGCTGCCTGCTCGGTCAGCTCGGCTCTGAAGTCGGGGTGGGCGATCTCGATGAGGGCCCGTGCCCGCTCCCGTCCTGACCGTCCGCGCAGCTGTGCGACGCCGTACTCCGTGACCACGTAGTTGACGTCGTTCTTTCCTGTCGTCACGTGCGTCCCTGCCGTCAGGGTGGGCACGATCCTCGAGATCGTGCCCCCCTTGGCGGTGGAGGGGACGACGATGATGGCCTTGCCGCCCTTGGACCTGTTCGCGGCCCTGACGAAGTCGACCTGACCACCAGTGCCGGAGTACGGGCGAGGGCCGAGGCTCTCGGAGCCGCACTGTCCGATGAGGTCGACCTGCAAGGTGCCGTTGATGGAGTGGAGGTTGTCGTTCTGCGCGGCGAGGAACGGGTCGTTGGTGACATCGACCGGATGGATCTCGAGGGCAGGGTTGCGGTGCATGTACTCGTAGAGGTGGTGCGAGCCCAGCGCGAAGGTCGCGAGCATCTTGCCGCTGTGAAGGTTCTTTCGCTGGTTGGTCACCACGCCGGCTTCGAGCAGCGCGAGGATCCCGTCGCCGAACATCTCCGTGTGCATCCCGAGGTCGTTCTTGATGTCGAGCTGCTGGACGACCGCGTCGGGGATCGCGCCGATGCCGATCTGGAGGGTGGCACCATCGGGGATCATGTCCGCGACATGGCTGCCGATGGCCAGCTCGACCGGGCCGATGCTCGGGTGGCCGAGGACGAACAGCGGCTCGTCGTTCTCCACCAGCGCGGTCACCTGCGAGATGTGGATGTGGCAGTCGCCGAAGGTGAACGGCAGCCCGGGGTTGACCTCGAGGACGACAGCGCGCGCCATGCTGATCGCCGCCATGGTGTAGTCGGCCGAGACCCCGAGGGCGAAGAAGCCGTGCGGGTCCATCGCCGACACGTGGGCGAAGACGACGTCGCAGGGCAGCAGCCCCCTGCGGATGAGCTCGGGGATCTCGGAGAAGTGCGCGGGGACGAAGTCCACCCACCCCTCGGCGACCGCGGGCCGGCTGGGACCGCCGAGGAACGCCGAGCTGTGCCGGATGTTGCCGGTGGTCTCGGGGTCGAAGTACCCCGCCTTGCGCAGCGGCAGCAGCTGGGAGACCGTGACGCCGGTCAGCGAGTGCCTGCGCTCGGAGAGCGCGCGGAGCAGGGCAGGTGGCTCCCCCACCCCGATGGGCACCACCACCGTGTCGCCGTCACGCACCAGTCGGACCGCGTCCTCGGGCTCCAGCCGCACCTTGTCGTACATGGCCTGCACGAACATCGGCACTCCCGTCAGCGAGGGTCGCTCCAGTTGAAGGGGAGCCTAACCACGCGGAGGCGCCGCGTCGCCCGTTTCGGCGAAGATTGCCCGACCCAGGACGGCGAGGATCGCCAGAAGGCCGCTGCTACGTTTCTCGACCATGTGCTGCCTCCTCGTCGTGCTGAGCGTCCTCGGTCCGAGAGTGGCCTTCGCCCTCACGTGGCTCACCACCGAACGGGTGAGCGTCGCGGCGCACGGGGGCGTGCTGGCTCCCGTCCTCGGGCTGCTCTTCCTCCCGTGGACGGCGCTGGCCTACACGTTCGCCTACGCCCCCCATGCCGGGGTCACGGGACTGGGCTGGGTCGTCGTCGTCCTCGCGCTCCTCGCCGACCTCGGCGCGTACGGCTCGGGCTCGGAGAAGCGACGGCGCTCCCGGCGGGCCTGACCTCAAGGTCGGCCCGGACCCGGTCGAGGTCGAGAGGAGACCCGCGCGCTCCTGTCGCGCGGCCCGGCCGAGGGGACGACGCGCGATGTGCCGACTCCTGGGATGGGCGACGGCGACCCCGGCGACGCTCACGGACCTCGTCGGCGAGCGCGACCTGGCCGGCTTCACCGCTCTCTCGGGGGTCCACGGGGACGGCTGGGGCTGCGCGTGGCGCCGCGGGGACGAAGCCGGCATCCGTACCGAGCCCGAGGCCGCGTCGGGTAGCGCTGCGTTCGCCGCTGCCACGCGGGGGCTCGTCTCGGACCTCGGCCTGGTGCACCTAAGGCAGGCGTCGCTCGGCCTCGCCGTCACCCCCGAGAACACTCACCCGTTCACCGACGGCGGGCTCGCGTTCGCCCACAACGGCTCGATCGCCCCGCCCTCCTCGCTCGAGCCGCTCGTCGACGACGTGACGGCGTTGCGGGGCCAGACCGACAGCGAGCGGTACTTCCGCGCCGTGCTCGCGCGCGCCGAGCACCTCCCCGTCAGGGACGCGCTGACGTCGACGGTCGCCGAGGTAGCCGAGACCTGCGGCTACACAAGTCTCAACTGTCTGCTCATGACGCCCGAGTGGCTCTACGCCGTGTGCTGGTACGACCGCGACGCCGAGCTGTGCCAGACCGACCAGGAGTACTTCTCCCTGCGCTACCGGATCAGCCCGGGGGTCGTCGTCGTCGGATCGTCGGGGTGGGGCCGCGGGTGGCGCGAGCTCGGCAACGGCGAGGTGCTGGCCGTCCGTCGGGGCACCCTCGAGGTGTCGCTCGGCGCGGTGAACCAGCTCGCGCTGGCCTGCTGATCGGCCCCGCACCCGAGCCGTCGCACCCTGGGGTGGCCACCACAGTCCTCGTCCGGCGTATGGTCCGAGCGCGTGGGGGCTGAGGTCGTCCCGTGCCGCGGGAGCGGCCCGCGCCGGAGACGGGCGAGGAGGTGGCTCCCATGGCAGCGCCCCGACCCGCGCTCGCGAGCCGGCCCGCCCTCGCCCTGTCCTCTGCGCTCGCCCTCGCCGCCGGGACGGCCGTCGTCGTCCTCTACGCGGTCGACGCCTGGGGTGCCGGCGCCATGTACTTCGACTCGATCTCGTTGCTGCTCGCCGGGGCGGCCGTCGTCGCCGCCCGGCGGGCCGGGCGGGGTGCGACGTGGGGGTGGTGGTCCCTCGCCGGAGGGGCGGCGCTGCTCGCGACCGGCAACATCGCCTGGGACCTCGCGGCCTCCAGCGCCGTCCGCTCGGCGGGGGGCGCGCCGGACTGGGTGCACGTCGTCGGCTACGCGGCGATCTTCAGCGGTGCCGCCGCCCTGGCGCTGACCCGACACCGGAGCGAGACCGCCGAGACGGCGCTGCTGCTCGGCAGCGTGCTGGCCGCCGCCGCGCTCGGCGCGGTCGACCTGCTCGCGGCGCGCCCCGAGTCGCTCACGTCGGCCACCGTCGCCGTGTGGTTCTACGCCGTCCTCGGGCTGGGCACGGTCGCCGCCGTCTGCCGGCTCGTCGTGCCGGTGCCGGCGGCTCGGGTCTCCAGCGCCCTGCTGCTCGGCGGGGTGACCCTCCGGGGCGTCGCGGACCTCGCCTACGCGACGAGGACCTACGACGGGGCCTACAAGAACGGGTCGTGGCTCGACCTGGCGTGGTCGCTCGGCAAGGTGCTCATGGCAGCGGCTCTCCTCGACCCAAGGCTCCCCCGGGCCCTGCGCGAGCTTGCCCCCCGGCACCTCGCGCGAAGCCGGTCGTGGTCGACCCTCGGCCTGACCCTGCTCACCGTCGTCGCCCCGGCGCTGCTGCTCCTGCCCGACATCGGCAGCCTCGAGCGCTGGGCCGCCGCGGGGACCGTGCTCGTGCTCGCCCTCCTGGCGCAGGCGCACACGACCGTCGCCCGTCGCTCCGAGCGGGTCTCACGGGGTCGGCTCATGGAGAGCGAGCAGCGCTACCGGTCGCTGTTCGAGGGCAACAGCGCCCCGATGCTCATCATCGACCCCGACTCTGGGCGCATCGAGGACGCCAACGCCGCCGCCGCACGCACCTACGGGTGGACCATCGAGGAGCTCACCGCGATGACCGTCGGCGAGCTCAACACCCTGCCGGACGACGAGCTCCGGCGCAGCCTCTCCGCGGCTCGGCGCGGCCGTGTCGGGCGCTTCGAGTTCCGGCACCGGACGGCAGCCGGCACCGTGCTCGACGTCGATGTGTTCACGGGGACGGTGCGCATCGAGGGCGTCGACCGGCTCTTCTCGACGATCTACGACGCCAGCGACCGCGCCCGGGCGCAGCGGGGCCGCGCCGATGCCGAGCGCCGGCTGCGGCACCTGGCCCTCTTCGATCCCCTGACCGAGCTGCCCAACCGCACGTCGGTGCTGCGGCAGCTCGACACGACCCTCGCCGAGGGGGACGGCGCCTGGGCGGTGCTGCTCATCGACGTCGACAGGTTCAAGGCTGTCAACGACGCCTACGGGCACAGCGCCGGGGACCAGCTCCTCGTCCAGCTCGCCGCACGGCTGCGCGCGTTGCTCGACGGGCACGAGACCGTCGCCCGTCTCGGCAGCGACGAGTTCGTCGCGATCATCGCCGTGGCGGGTGAGCGGGAGGCGACCGAGCGCGCGCAGCAGATCGCCGACGCGGTCGGACAGCCGTTCCAGCTCGAGGTGGGAGAGTCGTTCCTCACCGTGTCCACGGGTGTGGCGATGGCGCGCCCCGGACAGCGTCCTGCCGAGCTGCTTCACGCCGCCGACGTCGCGATGCACCACGCCAAAGAGCACGGGCGCTCTGGGATCCAGGTGTTCGGCGACTGGATGACCCAGCGGACGCGACGCCTGGCGACGATGGAGTCCGCCCTGCACGCCGCTCTTGGCCTCGGCCAGCTCGTGGTGCACTACCAGCCCATCGTCGACCTCCGGGACTCGACGCCGGTCTCGGCCGAGGCCCTGCTGCGTTGGCAGCACCCGCGGTGGGGGGCGGTGCCGCCTGACACCTTCATCCCCCTGGCGGAGTCGACGGGCGTCATCAAGGCGTTGGGGATGTGGGTGCTCCAGCAGGCGTGCGGCCAGGCCGAGGAGTGGCGCCGCGAGAACCCGGACCGCCCGGCTGCCTCCGTCGCGGTCAACCTGTCGGCGACGCAGTTCACCGACCCGGGGTTGCCAGCCCTCGTGGCAGACGTGCTTGCCGCCTCCGGGCTGCCCGCCGAGCTGCTCTGCCTGGAGATCACCGAGACGGTCCTCATGGAGGACGCCGACGTCACCCTGCAGGCGCTGCGTCAGCTCAAGGCCCTGGGGGTCGAGCTGCACCTCGACGACTTCGGCACCGGGTACAGCTCGCTGGCCTATCTCGAGCGGTTCCCCGTGGACACCCTGAAGATCGACCGGCGCTTCGTCAGCGGGCTGGGGACGAGCCGCGACGACGAGCACATCGTCACCGCCGTCATCCAGCTGGCGCACACGCTCGACAAGCGGGTCATCGCCGAGGGCATCGAGACGCCCGGGCAGGCCGCGGCGTTGCGGTCCCTCGGGTGCGACTTCGGGCAGGGGTTCCTCTTCGCCCGCCCGTGCGAGGTCGCGACGCTGAGCTGGGGACGGCTGGGACCTGAGCCCGTGCGGGCGAGCAGCGCGCGGCCGGGGGCCGGGGGCTCGGGCTAGGGTCGGGCCCATGCAGCTTGCCGCCGCCCCGCTGACCGACGTCAGCCTCTGGGCTCGCAGCAGCGGTCTCGAGATCATCCTGTACGTCACCGGTGCCGTGCTGCTCACGCGCGTCGCCCAGTGGGTGGGGTCACGGGTCACCGACCGGATCGACCTCAAGGCCGAGCAGGGCGACGCCGTGACGCGGTCCGAGGACTCCAAGCACCGACATGCGCTGACGCAGGTGCTCACCTGGTCCACCCTCGCGCTCATCTACTGCGTGACCGCCGTCCTCGTCCTCGCCCGGCTCGGCGTGCCGGTGACGGGGCTCGTGGCACCCGCGGCAGTCGCCGGTGTCGCGCTCGGCTTCGGGGCGCAGCGTCTCGTGCAGGACGTCCTCGCCGGGTTCTTCGCCGTCGTCGAGCGTCAGTACGGCTTCGGCGACCTCATCCGCATCTCGGCGCTCGGCACGCAAGGACCCGTCATTGGTACCGTCGAGGAGCTGACACTGCGGATCACCAGGCTGCGCACGACGAACGGCGAGGTCGTCATCACCTCGAACGGCCAGATCACCCAGGTGACCAACCTCTCAAGAGACTGGGCGCGGGCCGTCATCGACGTCCCTGTCCCAGCCAGCGTCGACGTCCACCACGCCACAGAGGTGCTGACGCGCGTGGGCGAAGAGGCCTACGCCGACGAGGCGCTGCGCGCGTTCCTGCTCGACGAGCCGACCGTCATGGGGGTGGAGAGCCTGCAGGTCGACTCCTTCCAGATCCGGGTGGTCGCCCGAACCCTGCCAGGCACGCAGTACGACGTCGGACGCGAGCTCCGGGCCCGCATCACCGCGGCGTTCCGCGAGCAGGGGGTCAACGTGCCGGTCGGTCTCGACACGGCGACCCCGACGGGCTCGGACACGTGAGCGCCCTGCGCTGGCCCAGGCGATCCACGCTGCTGCTCCTGGTGTTCTTCATCGTCACCCTCGTCGTGTACTTCCTCGTGCGGCCGGAGCCGGTGCTGCCCGCGCGGGCGCCGGCGCGGGCCAGCGTCGAGCGAGTCGTGACGCCGACGCCTACGCCAATCCCGACACCGAGCCCGACGCCGACGCCGTCTCCGAGCGCGGCCCCCACCTCACCGGCTCCGTCCCCGTCGGCGACGGCGTCGGTGCTGTCGACCGGCTCCGCATCACCGGGACCGAGCGCGTCAGCCGCGTCGGTGCCGACGCCGTCCGGGCCGTGAGCTCCGTCAGGCCTGACGCCCGGCTGATGAGCCCCCACGCGAGGACCTGACGACGCCCAACCGTTCGGGCGGGTTGGACGGTCGTAGCGTTCTCAGACGCCGGTGCCCGGCCAGAGCACTCCGAGCAGGCAGAGCAGGGACTGCCTGATGCCCTGCTCGCCCAGCGAGCCCGTGGCCAGTTCCTCGAGCATCAGGCCGTCGAGGCTGGCGACGACCGTGCGGACCACGCGGTCGCGGTCCCGCTCGGTGCGGCCGGGGAGCACCTCGGGGAGCAGCGCATCGACCAGGCCCACCTGGGCCCCGGTCCACCTCTCCGCGGTTTCCCTCAGCTCGGGCCGGCGGGCGCACTCGAGGAAGATCTCCAACTGGGCCGTGACCCTCACCCGTTCGGCCAAGGCCCCGCGGAACACGGAGTCGTACAGGACGGCGACGGCCTCCTCCGGCGTGACCGGACGGCGGGAGAGGCCCTCACGGTGGATGTGAAGTCGCGCCGTCTCGCCCCGCACGACGTGCTCGAGCGTCTGCACGATGATGTCCTGGCGGCTGCTGAAGTAGTACGTGGTCGCGGCCAGCGGCACCCCTGCCTCCGTGGCCAGCGACCGGTGGGTGACCGCCGACGTGCCGGACACGCCGACGATCCGCACCGTCGCTTCGAGCATCGCGGTCAGCCGGCGCACCCCGGGGGCGCGCCGGTTGCGGGCGGCAGGACTCGGGTCCGTCGCTGCCGGCCGGACGGTCGGCGTCCGGCCACGCGCGGTCGACGTCGTCACGCGGCACCTCCGTCCTGCTGCTCGCGCGACCCTAGCAACCAGGGAGGGCTCCGACCGATGGACGACCAGAGGGCTGCTGCTGGGTGATGCAGTGCACGTTGCCACCTCCGAGCAGAATCTCGCGGCCGGGTACCGTCACGATCTCGCGCTTGGGGAACAGGTGCTTGTACGTCAGGATCGCGTCGGAATCGTGCGGGTCGTCGAACACCGGCAGCACCACCGTCTCGTTGCCGATGTAGGAGTTGACATACGACCCGGCGAGCCGCTCGCCCTCCGTGCGCGGCATCGTGCCCGCCACCACGTCGACGCCCGCCGCCTCCTCCGCCGTGATGGTGATCGGTCCTGGCTGGTGGATCAGCGTCACCTGGAAGGAACGCCCTCGTGCGTCGGTCGCGCGCTCGAGGACCTCGAGCGCGGCCGCGGAGCGAGCGTGCTGAGGGTCGGCCTCGTCGTCGGTCCAGGTGAGCATCACGTGACCGGGGGCGACGAAGCGGCAGAAGTTGTCGACGTGGCCGTTGGTCTCGTCCAGGTGCACCCCGAAGGGGAGCCACACGACAGTGGAGACGCCCAGGTAGTCGCTCAGTCGCTGCTCGATCTGCTCGCGGGTCAGCTCGGGGTTGCGGCCCCCCGACAGCAGACACTCCTCGGTGGTGAGCAGAGTCCCCTCGCCGTCGACGTCGACCGAGCCGCCCTCGAGCACCATGTCGACCTCGTAGCGGTCGACACGCTCGATCTCACACATCTTCCCCGCGACGAGATCGTCGGAGTCCCACGGGAAGTAGAGACCATCGACCAGGCCGCCCCAGGCGTTGAACTGCCAGTCGGTCCCTCGGACCCGGCCATCGGGGTGCGTGACGAAGATGGCGCCGGTGTCACGCACCCACGAGTCGTCAGTGCTCATCTCGACGACCCTGATGCCTTCGGCGAGCCGGCCCCGCGCGTTGACGTACTGCTGGCGAGAAGTGATCACGGTCACCGGCTCGCAGGTGGCGATCGCGTCGACGACGGCGGCGAACGCCGCCTGCGCAGGCTTCGCTCCCCACCGCCAGTTGTCCGGCCGCTCGGGCCAGACGACCCAGCAGCTGTCGTGGTGCTCCCACTCAGCTGGCATCGCGAAACCGTCATGCTTGGGGGTGGTGCTCAGCACGGTCATCTCGGCCTACTCCTGGCGAGCGGTGGTCTGGTGGTCCAGGGTGGACAGGTCGTGCGGAGTCCTGGCGTCCAGCTCGACCTGCGCCAGCGCTTCGGGATGGATGTGCACCTGATGCACGCCCGTACGGCTCTCATCCGCCAGCTCGGCGGCCTCGCGCTCCTGCGCCCGCAGAACCTTCCAGGTCGAGGACCGCGCGACGAAGACCTCCTGCAGGACGACGGTGGCGGCCAGCCCGACCAGGATCGGAGCGGCGGTCCCCCAGTCCCAGCCCGCTGTCGGGTCGTAGACGAAGAACACCACGGCGGCCGCCAGCAGCACGATCTGAAGGCCCGCGACGACGAACGCCGTCACAGGACCGCCCGGCACACGGTACGGCCGGCGGCGGTCGGCATCGGTGCGCCGCAGCGTCCAGAACGCCGCAGCCATGACGATGTAGGGGAGCAGGAAGACGATGGAGGAGAACGCGAACAGGTTCCAGAACAGGTCGTCGATGCTGCCTCCAGTCGACCACGACAGCAGCCCGAAGCCCACAGTGATGAGCGTGCCGACCAGCGCGCACAGCGTCGCCGCGCCGGTCGGGGTGTTCCGGGTGGGATGGGTGCGCGCGAAGATCCGCGGCAGGTCACCCTCCAACGAGGCCTCCTGGGCGGACCGGTTGGAACCCAGCGTCCACGGGATGAGGCAGGCGAAGAAGCAGTACAGCGCGCCGATCCCCAGCGCCGTGACCGCGACGTCGGCCACGACGCTCTCGCCGAGAGCCGTGCGCAGCGCATCGACCAGCCCGGTCGTGGTCGAGAGGCCATCCAGCGGCTTCACCAGCAGAATTCCGACCGTCGCCACGAGGTAGAAGACCCCGATCATCAGTCCGGCGGTGATGGTCGCGCGGGGGACGTCGCGTTCCGGGTTCTCCATGTCCTTGCTGGCGCTCGACATCAGCTCGAAGCCCAGGAAGTTGTAGATCACGACCGGGAGCGCGATCGCCAGCGTGCTCCAGTGCGGAGACACCGAGCTCAGGCTGAACGTGTTGGCGGCGCCGTGCGCATGGGCGAAGAACGCACCTGCGATGCCGAGCACGAGGATCGTCCCGACCGTGATGACAGCCCCCACCGTCGAGACCCACGCGCCCGTCTCGAGCCTGACCACGTTGACCCACCAGTTCACCCAGATCAGGACGACGGCGATCGCGACCTGCCAGCCGAAGGCCAGCTTGCCGCCGAAGAAGATCTCCGAGAGGGCTCCGGAGAACAACAGGTACGCCGACGGCACCCACAGGCCCACGTTGAGCCAGTACCACCAGCTCACCCGCGAGCCCCAGCGGTTGCCGAAGGCGCGAACCACCCAGGCGTAGATTCCGCCCGCGTCCGGGTAGGTCGAGCCCAGCTCGGAGGTCATCAGGCCGTAGGGAAGGAAGAACAGAGTGATGACGAGCAACGTCCACACCACGGCCGAGGGGCCGATCGACGCGGTCAGCGTCAACTGGCTGAGCAGCAGCATCGCGGTGACGCTGAACAAGATCATATCGAAGGTGCGCAACGTGGACCGCTGCGGGCTGCCGGCGCCTCCCGGCGTGGTGTCGCTCATCGGTGACCTTCTTCGTCGAGGTGGAGCTGTCAGCGGGAGGGGACGACGTCGCTGAGGAACGCCTGCACCTTGCCGTCGTGGTACGCACGGACGGCTGGGGTGCACCACGTGAGCCGCGGGTAGACGAAGTACGTCAGCAGCCCCTTCTCGGTGTGCAGCCGGTTCTCGGCCTGATCGAAGACGATCGAGCGCTCACCGTCCATCACCGCATCGGTGACCTCGACCCCGCGGCTGGCGGGCAGGCAGTGCATGAACCTGGCGTGCGCTGGAGCCCGGTCGAGCAGCTCGGTCGTGACCCGGTAACGGGGTTCGAAGGCAGCGACGCGGTCAGGGATCTCGTGCTCCTGGCCGAACCACCACCACAGGTCGGTGTACACGAAGTCGGCCCAGCCGACAGCGTCCTCGACCTCCTCCGTCTCGAGGAACCGTCCGCCATATCGTTCGGCGTTCGCGTCGAGCTGGTCGAGCACCGCAGGCCACTGCGCCTTGATGGAGTAGCGCTCCGGCCTGGCGTGCACGAAGGTCCCGCCCAGCTGAGTGACGATCATCGCTGTCGAGGTGCAGACGTTGGTCGCGTCGCCCACGAAGGTCACGGTCAGGTCGGAGAAAGCCTTCTCGGGCAGCTTGTGCTCGAGCATGGTGAACGCGTCGCACACCGCCTGCGTCGGGTGGTTGTAGTCGGTGAGGCCGTTGATGACCGGGACCGTCGCGTGCTCGGCGAACCCGGTTACGGTGTCGTGGTGGAAAGCCCGGATCTCCACGGCGTCGACCATGCGGGAGAGCACCCGGGCGGTGTCCCCGAGGCTCTCCTTGGAGCCCAGGTGGATCTCGCCCGGCTTGAGGTAGAGGGCGTGGCCCCCGAGCTTGGTCATGGCCACCTCGAAGGAGACCCTGGTCCGGGTCGACGCCTCCTCGAAGATCATGCCGAGGGAGGCACCTGCCAGCAGCTGCGGGCACGCCGCGTGCCGGTCGGCATCCTTGAGGAGCTCAATGAGCGCGAACAGATCCCGCAGCCTGGCGGGTGTGAGGTCCTGCGTGTCGATGAAGTGCTCGAGCGTCGTCACTGATGGCCTTTCGTCAAGTGAGTCCGGCGGCGACCAGCGTCCTCGGGCGCACCAGAGGATCGATGGGTACCAACGTCCCTCTGCAGGGGGGCCGGACGACCTATTAGTGAGACGCCAGTACCACTAACGCACACGGATTTCGTCGTACGACCTCCGTCGGACAACGGATCTCGTGGCCACTCCGCAGGCTCCGGCTCGACCTCGGCACACCCGTCCCCCGCGCGAGGGGACGGAGGTCCCCGAGCCACGCGGGCGTCTCGTACGTCACACTCCGCCCGGCTCGGACGTGACCACCAGCGAGGGCGAACGAGCTCGCGGACGAGCTGGGCCTCGAGGTCGTCGGGCAGCGCCTGGCGCCGGATCGTGTGGTCCTGGCCTGTCGGGTCGTGGAGCCCGACCAGCAGTGCCCACGCCGTCCGGACCGTGAGCTTCGTCAGGCCTGACGACCGGCTGATGAGCCCCCGCGCAAGGACCTGACGAGCAGGACGGCAGACAGCACGAGAAGGGCCGCCGTGACGACGAGCCCGGCCTCGGCGACGAACCGCCAGTAGTCGACGGTGGCCGAGCATGCCGGCGACCGGCTCGGGCCGCGGTGGAACAGGGTGGCGCCGCAGTCGATGGGGTCGGCACGGCCGTCGACCTCGACGACGTGGGACAGCATCCCGACGACAACTCCGAGCGCAGCGGCCGGGATGGCGAGCACAAGCGCCACCACGGCTGCTCCACGTGCCGTGGAGGACCGCGTAGGGGCCGGCGGCGTCACGCCCTCAGCGTCGCACATCCGTCGAGGGATGCCCGGAGGTACGCCTGCGTCTCCTGGTCCAGGGAGTAGACCAGGGTGCCCACCATGCCGCGGGTCAGCAGCACCTTGTAGACGTTGCGGAGCAGCCGGTCGAGCTCGTCGTCAGGCACGGCAGCCGCGCTGCGCAGGGCCGGATCTCGGCTCTGGTCACGACGGACCACCCAGGCGTCACCTCGGCGGACGAGGTCGCCACCGAAGATGACGCCGTTCCAGTCGTACTCGAAGCCCTGCGCGGTGTAGATGCAGCCGACCTGGTGGTACCCGCCTGGATCTGTGGCCCACAGCGCGGACGGCGGCGCTGACCCGACGGCCCGCTGCCCCTTGACGTTCCACGGCAATGACCACGAACCGATCACGACGTCGTCCACCAGCTCACCGTCGACCGGTTCGCTCCACGGCCAGCAGAACCCCGCGGTGATCCGCGCCTGGAAACCGGCACGGCGGCGTTCCTCAAGGGCGGCGGACATCTCCTCGGGCGACTCCACCAGCCGGACGTCGAAAGCCGGGTCGTGCGTCCAGGTCTGGTGCGGCACGCCGTCGAGCCCCAGCAGGCCCTTCACCCAGCGGAGGTAGGCAAGGGACCCGCCGCAGCGGAACTGCGCGTCGAGGTCGATGACGAGATGGTCGAGCCCCAGCCTCCGCGCGTGCGCGGTGATCTCTGCGACCGATCCCGACTCCCCGGGCCGGACGACTTGGTGCTCGTCAAGCAGGAACACCGGCACCCGGGCTGCGCAGATCAGCTCGTCGAGCTGCCTGCGGCCGGTGCGCAGCGACGCAGCGGTGAACCGGTTGACCGAGGTCTCGCGGATGCGGTGTGCCTCGTCGGCTATGAGGACGTCGAGGCCGTTCGCCTCGGCGTCCATGAAGGAGTTGAAGTACCGGAACAGCTTCTGGATCCGCGGCGACCCCTTGCCGGCCCTCGTGCGCATCGTCGTGGTGAAGGACTGCGACCCGGTGACATGGACGACAGAGCGTCCCTGCGCCGCAAGCGCACCCATCAGGGACAGTGCGATGACGCTCTTGCCAGACCCCGGTCCACCGGAGATGACGACCACCTGCTTGTGGTCCGAGGCCCGCGCCCTGTCGACGGCGTGCAGCACGGCCCGGTACGCGAGTTGCTGATCGTCGAGGAGGGTGAACTGCTCACGCCCGTTCACCTCGTCAGCGGCGACGGCGAGCAGCTGACGACTGGGGGCGACGTGGGCCGACAGCAGGGCGTCGGCAGCGCCCAGACCCGAGCGGGCCGGGTCGAGGCGGGAGCGCAAGAAGTCCAGCAGGTCACCTCGCCGGTCTCTGGTGTAGAGCCGACCGAGCTGGGACTCGCCAAGAACGCGCAGCGACGCCACCCCAGACTCGGTGGCGTTGTGCAGGTACGCGACACCGGCAACGGGGTCGGCGGCGTCGGCGAGCACCGGCATGAAGTCAACGAGGTACTCGCAGTACCCGCGAACCTGTTCCACGGGGTGCAGGACCGGCCGATCGCCGTAAGCAGCGACGGAGACGAGCTCGGGCTCGTCCTCGAACACCGTCGCACGGCTCCACTGCTTGAGCTCCACGAGCACGTACGAGGGCTCGCCCGTCCGAGGGTGGTGGCCCGCGAGGACGACGTCGACTCGGCGGCTGGTCAGCGGCAGTCGGTGCTCGACGAGCATCTCGATCTGAGTGAGCCCGGCATCGACGAGGTCAGCCGCCAGGACCGGCAGGCTGGCACGCCAGGAGGCAGCCTCACCCGGTGACGGCCGACCTCCCGTCGTGAACAGCATCTGCGCCAGCAACCGCTCTGCCACGCTCTCGATCGCGGCGGGGTGGAGCAGTTCCGACGGACGCAGGCGCACCAGCGCCATGGAGCCCCCAGGCAGCACGAATGATCCGTGCGGGTGGGGACATGTCCAGCTACCGGAGCAGAGGAAGTCCGTCGGGCCGCTCTTCGTCGATCAGTGTAGGTCGACGGCGGCGCAAGGTCGCACATCTGGCAGGGTCTGACCATGGGCGACCTGAGCGAGTTGCGCGACCGCATGCGTCACTTCAGCGAGGAGCGCGGCTGGGAGCAGTTCCACGACCCCAAATCCCTGACCTTGGCCCTGATGGGTGAGGTCGGCGAGCTCGCGGAGCTCATGCAGTGGTTGCCTGCCGGGTCGGCAGTCGAGTCGCTGACGCGCGACCCGCTCGCGACGCGGGTCGCCGAGGAGATCTCCGACGTCCTGCTGTACCTCGTGCGCCTAGCTGACGTGCTCCAGGTGGACCTGCCGAGCTCGGTTCACCAGAAGCTCGACGCCTCAGAGGAGAGGTTCCCTCCGATCGACTTCTTCCAGCGCGCACCGGAGAAGGGCTGACGAGCGGCCCGTCAGGGCCAGGTGCATGCAGCCGATCATGTCGGCCCGCTGGTTCGCAGTGCCCGGCAACACCGCCCACTTCCCACCCATTGTGTGCTGGCCACGGGTCGTGAACGCCTCGACAGCCTCGGAGACGCGGCGGGTGCTGGCGTGCCAGTCATTCCTCGCCGCCCCCCTGGCTCGCTCGACGGGGTGCCGCTGATGGCGAGCCGCGCAAGGGTGGTGCCCAAGCGCACCCTGCGGTACGGCGGCTCGTTGAACCTGGCCTTCCTGTACTGACGCCGCGCACTGTCAGCGGTTGCGCGCTCCGAGAGTTGGCAGACCACCAGGGACGGCGCGGACAGACCTCGACTTGCCGCGGGTCGCTC
Source organism: Actinomycetes bacterium (assembly GCA_038322045.1). Classification (GTDB taxonomy): domain Bacteria; phylum Actinomycetota; class Actinomycetes; order JBBQFP01; family JBBQFP01; genus JBBQFP01. The sequence goes on from JBBQFP010000001.1 coordinate 132,007, forward strand.
GGTCCGCGTCTTGTCCCACGTATTCGCCCTCGGCCTGCGTTGGCGGGTTCACGTGCGTCAGCTCAATCCGAGGCGTGGGCTCGTGCACGGCGACGGCCTCGCACCGCCAACACCGGACAATTCCGGCCGCCACGTGCGTGGCAGTGCAGGCGTGGAGGGGGATCCCTGCCCCGCAACGAGCTGCGGTCTTGAAGGTATCGCCGACCAGGTGCGCTACGGGGACGTCAGCCGACCGCGACCATTGGTGGGCACGATGGCCCATTGCTGCTCACTCATGCCGGCTCCCTATTGCTGCTGAGACACGCATGAGCCGTGATGGCTGATCACGAGCAGCCGCTGGTGCTCCCACATCCCTCGCAGACGTAGCAGCTGCCAGCCGGGCGCATCTTCGTGCCGCAGGTGAAGCACATGGGTGCGTCAGCCGCGTGACCCTGCATCGACTCGAGCAGCTCTGCCGAGGAGTGCACCTGCGTCGGAGCGGGTGCGGCACCAGCCGACGCTACCCGCGGTGCTGCGACCGGCGCGGACTGTGCGAGCGCCTGGACGTCCATCTCCTCGTCGGGCAGCGGTTCATAGGAACCGGTCTCCAGTGCCCGTGACCGCTCCTGCGCGGTGTAGACGCCGTACGCCGAGCGGGTCTCGAACGGCAGGTAGTCAAGAGCCAGCCGACGGAAGATGTAGTCCATAATCGACTGTGCCATCCGGACGTCGGGGTCGTCAGTGAGCCCTGCGGGGTCGAACCGCATGTTGACGAACTTCGAGACGTAGGTCTCCAGCGGGACCCCGTACTGCAGGCCGATGCTGATGGCGACGGAGAACGCGTCCATGACGCCTGCCAGGGTCGAGCCCTGCTTGCTCATCTTGAGGAAGACCTCGCCGAGGCCGTCGTCGGGGTAGCTCGACGCCGTCATGTAGCCCTCGGCACCGCCGACGGTGAACGACGTCGTCAGGCCGGGCCGGGACTTCGGCAGCCGCTTGCGCACCGGGCGGTACTCGACGACCTTCTCGACAGCCTTCTCCGCAGAGCCCTTGTCAGCCTTGCCGTCCGACAGCGGCTGACCGACCTTGCAGTTGTCGCGGTAGATCGCCAGTGCCTTGAGTCCGAGCTCCCAGCCCTGGAAGTAGACGTCCTCGATCTCCTCGACCGTGGCGGTCTCGGGCATGTTGATGGTCTTGGAGATCGCTCCGCTGATGAACGGCTGGACCGCGGCCATCATCCGCACGTGGCCCATCGGGGCGATGGCCCGCTCCCCCATCGCGCAGTCGAACACCTCGTAGTGCTCCGGTCGCAGGCCCGGCGCGTCGACGACGTGGCCTTTCTCGGCGACGTAGTCGACGATCGCCTCGACCTGCTCCGGCTGGTAGCCAAGACCGCGCAGCGCGCGCGGCACCGTCTGGTTGACGATCTGCATCGAGCCGCCACCGACGAGCTTCTTGAACTTCACGAGGGAGAAGTCCGGCTCGATGCCCGTGGTGTCGCAGTCCATCATGAAGCCGATGGTGCCGGTGGGCGCCAGGACGCTGGCCTGCGCGTTTCTCCAGCCGTAGCGGCTGCCGGCCTCGAGGCAGTCCCTCCACGCCTTCGTGGCGAGCCGGGCGACGTCGGCGTCGACGGTTCCCAGGGGTCGTAGGGCCTCGCTGGCAGCGGTGTGCTGACGCATGACCCGCGTATGCGCCTCGGCGTTGCGCGCGAAGCCCTCGTACGCGCCGACGACGGCGGCGAGCTCGGCTGAGCGCTTGTAGGCCGTGCCCGTCATGAGCGAGGTGATGGCGGCGGCGAGCGCCCGGCCTCCCTCGCTGTCGTAGCCGTGCCCGGTCGCCATGAGCAGCGCGCCGAGGTTGGCGTAGCCGACCCCGAGCTGGCGGTAGGCCCTCGTCGTCTCGGCGATGGGCTCGGTCGGGAAGTCGGCGAAGCAGATGGAGATGTCCATCGCCGTGATGATGAGCTCGACCATCTTGGCGAACCGCGCGGCATCGAAGCCGTCGTCGTCCCGCAGGAACGTCATGAGGTTGAGCGAGGCGAGGTTGCACGAGGAGTTGTCCAGCGACATGTACTCGCTGCACGGGTTGCTTGCCGTGATCCGCCCGGTCTCGGGGTTCGTGTGCCAGCGGTTGATGGTGTCGTCGTACTGGAGGCCCGGGTCGGCGCACTCCCAGGCCGCGGTGGACATCGAGCGGAACAGCTCGCGGGCGTCGACGGTCTCGATGACGTCACCGGTCGTGCGCGAGCGCAGGCCGAAGGCTGACCCGTCCTTGACGGCGCCCATGAAGACGTCGGACACGCGGACGCTGTTGTTGGCGTTCTGGTACTGGACGCTCGTGATGTCCGAGCCGCCCAGGTCCATGTCGAAGCCGGCGTCGCGCAGGACGCGGATCTTCTTCTCTTCCTTGGACTTCGTCTCGATGAACTCGGCGATGTCCGGGTGGTCGACGTCGAGCACGACCATCTTCGCGGCGCGGCGCGTGGCACCACCGGACTTGATCGTCCCGGCCGAGGCGTCAGCACCTCGCATGAACGAGACGGGGCCGGAGGCCGTGCCACCAGAGCTCAACAGCTCCCTGCTCGACCGGATGCGGGAGAGGTTGAGCCCCGCGCCTGAGCCGCCCTTGAAGATGAGCCCTTCCTCGCGGTACCAGTTGAGGATCGAGTCCATCGTGTCGTCGACGGCGAGGATGAAGCAGGCGCTGACCTGCTGGGGCTCACTGGTGCCGACGTTGAACCACACCGGGGAGTTGAACGAGAACACCTGGTGGAGCAGCCCCCAGGTCAGCTCGTGCTCGAAGAGGTCGGCGTCCTCGCGGCTGGTGAAGTAGCCGTACTGCTCCCCGGCTCGCCGGTAGGTGAGGACGACGCGGTCGATGAGCTGCTTGAGGCTCCACTCGCGCACCGGAGTGCCGACCGCACCGCGGAAGTACTTCGTCGTGACGATGTTGGCGGCATTGGCCGACCAGAAGTCAGGGAACTCGACACCACGCTGCTCGAAGTTGATCGAGCCGTCGCGCCAGTTCGTCAGGACGACGTCGCGGCGCTCCCAGGCGACCTCGTCGTAGGGGTGCACGCCGGGAGTGGTATGGATCCGCTCGATCCGCACACCTCGCCGGTGCTCGCTCGTGCTCTCGGCCGGGCCGTTGCCCACCGTCTCGGTCATGCGGCGTCCTCCTCGGGGACTACGGCACGCGGCCGCTGTCAGGAGAACAACGGCGGGCGGCCCAGTGATGGCAGGTGCTGGGGTGAAGGTGCTGGGGTGAAGGTGCTGGGCGTCCGGTCAGGAGTGGCGGGCGCCTGCGACGGACACCGTGGTCATGGCGAACCGACCGGCTCGGCGAGCCGCACGGCGCGCAGGGCGTTGATCTCGTCCTCGAAGTCGGCGAGCGTGTCGAAGGAGCGGTAGACGCTGGCGAAGCGCAGGTACGCCACCTCGTCGAGCTCGCGCAGAGGCGGCAGGATCGCTCGCCCGACGTCCTGGGCCTCGACCTCCGCCTGGCCGGTGGAGCGGATCGCATCCTCGACCCGCGAAGCGAGCGCGGCGATGTCGTCATCGGTGACGGGGCGCCCCTGGCACGCCTTGCGGACTCCGGTGGCCACCTTCTCCCGGCTGAACGGTTCCGTGACCCCGCTGCGCTTGAGCACCGCCAGGCTGGCGGTCTCGACGGTGGTGAACCGTCGCCCGCAGGAGGGGCACGCACGACGTCGCCGGATCGCGGCTCCGTCGTCGGCGGTGCGGCTGTCGACGACCCGGCTGTCTTCGTGGCGGCAGAACGGGCAGCGCACGGATGACACCTCCTCGGGCCGACGACCTCGACGCTGTGGATGAAGCTGGGCGTAACTGCCCTGAACTTGTGGACAACAGACCACAACCTGTGGACGAGTTACAGCGGTGTAAGCACTAGATGTAGGGACCCTAGGCTTCTGCGCACCATCCTGCAAGGCTTCGCGGCGTGTCGTGGCATGTCTGCAGGTGAGCGGCTTGGCAGAGCAGTGGAGGCGGTGCTCGACGAGCTCTCAGCGGGTAGGGCGGCGGCTCAACGTCGCTCCTCAGCTGCTGGGGAGCGTGAGCCGCTGACCTGCTTGAACCGCCGCGGAGTCGAGGTGGTTGATCCGCCGGATCGCCGCGACGGTGTCTCGCGGGTCGCGTCCGGGGGCGATCTTCTGGCCGAGCTCCCACAACGTCTCACCCGGCTGGACGACGACGACCCGAGGGGCGGGTGCCGCTTGGCCCTGACCAGCCGCCCGCGCCATCGCGACGGCGCCGAGGGATGCGGCGAGGACGAGAACGGCCGCGAGGACGACGCGCACGAGCATCCGCCCCCGACCAGTGAGGCGGACCCCGCGTGACGGAGCACCCAGCGCCTTCGAGCGAACAGTGCTGACCTGCCTCGCGGTGCCGGCCTGCCTCGCGGTGCTGGCCTGCCTCGCGGTGCCGGCCTGCCTTGCGCTGTGCTGAACCGTTGTCGAGCTCATGGCTGCCTCCTGCTCTGCGTGAGGCTGATGGCCTCCACCGCGTCGTACGGCTGTTCGATAGGACGTCTGTACGAGTTGTACCCGTCCGGTCCGACAAAGTCGAGAGAAACGCGCGACACGTCGAACATGTGTTTGAGTCAGCCGGTCTGACGTGAGAGCGTGCGATCACAGCGAACGGCGAGAAGGAGCAGCCCCATGACGGTCGACGGCCGCACGAACGGGACCCCTCAGGTGGCCGGGCACGCCGGCGGCGACGACCGCGGCGCAGCAGGGACGCACAGCGTTCCCACCGACATCGAGGCCGTCGACCCGCGCAGCGACGCCGAGGTCCGCGAGCTGCCCGATGCCCCGGCGGATGCCAGCGGTCTCACCGTGCGCCAGCGCAGGGTGCTCGAGTTCATCCGCGACCAGGTGGAGCGCCGCGGGTACCCGCCGTCGATGCGGGAGATCGGCGAGGCGGTGGGGCTGACCAGTCCGAGCAGCGTCGCCCACCAGCTCAAGGCCCTCGAGCGCAAGGGCTACCTGCGACGCGACCCCAACCTTCCGCGCGCCATCGAGGTGTGCGATCCCCACGCCGCCCCGGGCGAGGTCGGGAGGTCGGGAGGTCGCCTCTCCACTCCGATCGACGACACGGGCAGCGGCGATGCCCGACCCGAGCCCTCCTACGTGCCCGTCGTCGGACGGATCGCCGCGGGTGGCCCGATCACGGCCGAGCAGGTCGTCGAGGACGTCTTCCCGCTCCCCCGCCAGCTCGTCGGTGACGGCGCGCTCTTCCTCCTCCGGGTCGTCGGCGAGTCGATGATCGACGCCGCCATCTGCGACGGGGACTGGGTCGTCGTCCGCCAACAGCCTGTCGCTGACAACGGCGACATCGTCGCGGCGATGATCGACGACGAGGCCACGGTGAAGACCTATCGACGTCGCGACGGCCACGTCTGGCTCATGCCGCACAACCCAGCCTTCGAGCCGATCCCCGGCGACGGGGCGACGATCCTCGGACGGGTCACCGCGGTCCTCCGCCGGGTGTGAGGACTTCGGGTTGCGGCCCGTGCGATCTGCGTCACACCCGTAACTATTGCGAGGTCAATTTCGTAGACTCGTCGCATGCCAGCGGCAGTGCTTCCCTCCCCGTCGACGCCCCAGCAGTTCTCGCGTGAGGTCGAGGCGAAGGCGCTCAGCGGGGGCTTGCGGGCGGCAACCGCGATGGTGCCGCCCGCAGCACGGCTCGCCGGGCGCTTCGACGACCCGAGGCTGACCGCCATCGGCCTGCTCGAGGAGACGGTGTCCGGGCTCGAGGCCCGGATGACCCCGCAGCTGGCCGAGCACGGGCTCTCGCTGCTCGAGTTCGAGGTCCTCCTCCGCCTCGGCCGCTCCCCCGGCGAACAGCTGCGGATGGCCGACCTCGCCACGCAGGTGTCCCTCTCGGCGAGCGGGCTCACCCGGGTGGTCGACCGGCTGGAACGAGCAGGAGCCGTCACGCGGCGTGCCTGCGACTCCGACCGGCGAGGCACCTTCGCCGTCCTCACCCCGGACGGCGCCGCCCGCCTTGCCGCCGCGCTCCCGGGTCATCTCGAGGTCCTCGACCGGTGGCTGCTCGGCGCCGTCGCCGGCAGCTCTCTCGAGTCCATGCTCGAAGGGCTGCGACAGGTCCGCGACCACGTCAACCCCGGCGCCGTCGCCGGTGTCACCTCCCGCACCGGCTGAGCCCCAGGCCCACCACACCGGCGCAACCCAGCCCACGCGGCGCTACCGCACGCCCGCAGCAGGCAACTCGGAGCCCATGGCTCAAGCACCGCTCGCTCGACGCCGAAGTCTCCCGGGTAGGGACAGCCACACCACCGCCGGGGGAGACTCATGCCGCAGGCCCTGCGCCGTGGCACCCGCTGGGTCGCCCATGACGGCTCGCTCGCCACGGACGCCAGGGCGGCCCTCGTCGTCCTGATGTCGCTCTGCCTCGTGGCGACCACGGTCGAGCTTCCCCGGCAGGGTCACTGGCCATGGCTCGGAGCCCTCGGTGTGGCCTTGCTCAGCTCGTCCGCGGTCGTGCGGTGGCGGATCGCCGACGCGTCAGCCACCACCGACGTCGTCACGTTCGCCGGCCTCACGGCGCTGAGCACCGGTGGGACGCCGGAGCTCGCCGTGGCGGCCCTCATCACCGTCCTGCCGCTGCGGGCCATGTACGGGCCGGTGCGCGCCACCCTCGGGGTCTACGTCGGAGCCGTCGCGGCACTGGCCGCCGGCCTGGCCGTCTCCGGGCGCGGCGAGAGCATGCCGCTCGTTCTCGCCGAGGCCGTCGGGGTGGTCGGCGTGTCAGCGGTCCTCTCGCTCATGGCACGCTCGTTGGACCGCCACGAGTACGGCGGCCAGGCCCGCCTCGCCGCCCTGGTCGAGGCGTCCTCCGACGTGCTGCTCGTCATCGGCGACACCCGGAGCGCGCACGCCGAGGATGCCATCACCTACGCCAGCCCGGCGATGGGCCTGCTCGTGCCCGGGTTCGTCCCCGGCGAGCCGACGTCGATCCTCGACATCGTCCACCCGTACAACGTGGAGAGCCTCACTGCTGCCTTCACCGCGCTGCGCCTCGGCGAGCTCGACACCCTCACCGTGGAGTGCCGCGTCGGTTCGCCCTCCGCCGGTTGGCGCGACGTCGAGCTCGCAGCCCACGACCACCGAGCCAACCCCCACGTCCGAGGGCTCGTCTGCACCGTCCACGACCTCACCGAGCGCAACAACCTGCACTTCGCCCTCCTCGAAGAGGCGTTGCGCGACCCGCTCACCCTCCTGCCCAACCGGGCGGGGCTGACCAACCGGCTCGAACGCCGGACCGTGGAGCTCGCTGGTGGGGTGCTCGTCCTCATCGACCTCGAGGGCACCCGGCGGCTCAGCGAATACCTCGGCCACGAGGTCGGGGACTCCCTGCTCATGTCCATCTCCGCCGAGCTCATCCGCCTCGCCGGTCCCGACGCCGACATCGCCAGGGTGGGCGACGACGAGTTCGCCATCGTCCTGTCTCCGCCGTGCGAGGACCCGCTCGGGGTGACGACGCGGATCATCGAGGGTTTCGGCGCCGTGGCACTGGCCAACGCCCAGATCACCGTCAAGGCGCGAGCCGGCTTCGCCCGGATGGGTGCGGGGTCCGACGGGCTCCAGGTGCTCCGTGACGCGACGATCGCCCTCGCCGAGGCGCGCCGCACCGACGTCCCGGTCCTCGGGTTCGAGAACCACATGCGCCACGACGTCCTCGCCCGCCTCGACCTCGAGGCCGACCTGCGTTCGGCCATCGGCACGGAGCAGATCGAGCTGGCCTACCAGCCCGTCGTGTCGTTGACATCCTCCGAGCTCACCGGCGTCGAGGCGCTCGTGCGCTGGCGCCGTCCGGGTCACGGTGTCGTGCCGCCGGCCGCCTTCGTCCCCGTCGCCGAGGCCACCGGGCTCATCGTCGACCTCGGCGGCTGGGTCATGCGGGAGGCGTGCCGCCAAGCCGGCGAGTGGCTGCGGGCCGGGCACGAGGTCCGGGTGGCCGTCAACGTCGCCGCGGCGCAGCTCGACGACGAGGCTTTCCCCGAGGTCGTCGCGACAGCGCTCCTCGACGCCGGCCTCCCCCCACGCCTGCTCGTCATCGAGGTCACGGAGTCCACCGTCGTCCAGAGCACCCTCGCCGTCGCCGAAGTGCTCGCCCGGCTGCGCTCGCTGGGCATCGGCATCTCCCTGGACGACTTCGGCACGGGGTACTCGTCGTTGTCCTACCTCCACCATCTGCCCGTGGACACCGTCAAGATCGACCAGTCGTTCGTCCGCGAGCTCGGCCGACCAGGGGACGGCGCCGACGTCCTCGTCCGAAGCATCGTCAACCTCGCGCGCTCACTCGGCCTGGCCACCATCGCGGAGGGCATCGAGACCGAGGCCCAGCGCGCGACCCTCACCGCTATGGGGGCCGAACGCGGCCAGGGCTACCTCTTCGACCGGCCGCTCAGCGGCGTCGACCTCGCGCTGTCGTGGCTCTCCGACACCTCGCCGACGCCTGACGACGAGCGCCCCGCCGCAGCGGCAGCGGGCCAGCCGGGCACCCGCGCGGGCTGACGCCGAGCCGTCACCCCACCATCACCCGGCCGGCGCGGTCGAGAACCGGCGCGGGAGCGGGCGCCGTCGCGTCGATGGACGCGAGGGAACGTCGGACGAGCGCGGGATCGGTCGTCTGCCAGAACGGCGGCAGTGACGCCCGGAGGAACGCCGAGTAGCCGGCCGTGACCAGGCGCGGGTCGAGCACCGCGACGACGCCTCGATCCTCCATCGAGCGGATGAGCCGCCCGGCCCCCTGGGCGAGACGCAAGGCAGCAGCGCTGACAGAGACCGTGAGGAAGCCGTTGCCTCCGGCGTCGTCGACCGCTCGGGAACGCGCAGACGCGAGCGGGTCGTCCGGGCGCGGGAACGGGATCCGGTCGATGACGACGAGCTGCAGGGACGAGCCCGGGACGTCGACCCCCTGCCACAGCGACATCGTCCCGAACAGGCAGGTGCGCGGGTTCGCGGCGAACTGACGCACGAGCTCGGCGGTGGAGTCCTCGCCCTGACGAAGCACGGGCGCGTCCAGCCGCGGGCGCAGCGCGTCGGTCGCCGCGACGGCGGCGCGCATGGAGGAGAACAGGCCCAGCGTGCGTCCCCCGGCGGCGGTGACGAGCTCGGCGAGCTCGTCGAGGTACTCCGGCGGCAGGCCGTCGCGGCCCGGAGGAGGCAGGTGCCTGGCGACGTAGAGGATGCCCTGCCGGCGGTAGTCGAACGGCGAGCCGACGTCGAGCCCCTGCCACGGCAGCTCGGTCTCGCTCGGCACCGGAAGTCCGACGGAGCGGGCGAGCGGCTCGAAGCGGCCGCCGAGGCGCAGCGTCGCCGACGTGAGGACGACGGTGCGGTCGGCGAAGAGGTTCTCGCGCAGCAGACCGGCGACCGACAACGGGGCGACGCGCAACGTCGGGGCGCGGCGCTCGTCGCGGCTGAGCCACGCGACGTCGTGCTCGGATCGGGCGACCAGCCGCTCGGCAGCGGAAAGGACGGCGGAGAGCCCGTCGAGCGCGCGCCGGCGAGCCGCCTCCTCCTCGGCCGCGTCGGCAGCCCCCTTGCACGCAGCGACGGCGTCCCGGGCGGCGTCCCGGACGACGGCGATGCTCGAGGCGAGGGAGTGCGTCACCTTGGCCAGGCGACCCTCAACCACTCCCTCGAGGTCGACCGAGAGCGAGGCACCTGCCTCGGACAGCCGCTCGGCGAGGTCGGCGCCGACCTGCCCTCGGGCCCGCCGGGCGGCGCGCTCGACGAGGGGCGGGCTGAGCTCGGCGGTCGCGACGTTCGTGGCGCGGTCGACGAGCTCGTGCGCCTCGTCGACGACGACCGCGTCGTGCTCGGGCAGCAGCGAGCGGTTCTCGTTGGCGTCGATGGCGAGCAGCGCGTGGTTGGTGACGACGACGTCGGCCCGGGCGGCAGCCGCCCGGGCGCGCTCGGCCCAGCACGGGACGCCGTAGGGGCAGCGGGAGGCTCCCAGGCACTCCCCCGCCGTGACCGACACCTGGGACCAGGCGCGTTCGGACACACCGGGGACGACCTCGTCACGGTCCCCGGTGTGCGTGGCCTCGGCCCACGTGCGCAGCCGGAGCACCTCGCGGCCCAGCGCCGAGGTCCCCGCGTCGGAGGTCCCGCGTGCTGGCGCGGCACCGAGCCCCGGGAAGAGCAGCTCGGCGTCGTCCTCCGGCGGACCGTCGTTGAGCCGGTGCAGGCAGAGGTAGTTGCGCCGGCCCTTGAGCATGGCGAACGAGGCACGACGACCGAGCCCGGGCTCGAGCGCCTCGACGACCCGTGGGAGGTCCCGGTCGACGAGCTGCGCCTGCAGGGCGAGGGTCGCCGTGGCGACGACGACCCGCTTGTGGTGCGCGAGCGCGGCGACGAGGTATGCCAGGGACTTGCCGGTGCCCGTCCCCGCCTCGACGAGCAGGTGCTCGCCGGAGTCCAGGGCAGCGGCGACGGCCTGGGCCATCGCCACCTGGCCCTCGCGCCGGGTGCCCCCGACGGCATCGACCGCCGCGTCGAGGAGGTCGGTCACGGACGGCGGCACGCCCGCCATTCTCGCGCAGCCACCGGGCCGGGAGGGCCGGTCGCCAGCCGACCTGTGGAGATCGGACCGGGAGGGCCGGTCGCCTCAGCCGGTCGACACGACGCTGAACGGCGCGAGCTCACCCGCGAGCTCCGCGTTGACCCGTGCGCGCAGCCTGGTGCCCGTCTCGACGTGCTCCTCCTCGAGGACCTCGCCCGTGCGGTGCGCCCGCGACACGAGCTCGCCACGGTCGTAGGGGACGACGGCGTCGACGAGCATCTTCGGGCGCGGCAGGTCGGCGGCGATGGCGTCGAGGAGCTCGCTCATGCCGTCGCCGGTGCGGGCCGAGACGACGACGAGGTGGGGCTCGCGGCGACGCAGGCGATCGAGGACCAGGGGGTCGGCGACGTCGGCCTTGTTGACGACGACGATCTCGGGGATGTCGGCGGCACCGACCTCGAGGAACACCTGGCGGACGGCCGTGAGCTGGGCCTCGGGGTCGGCGTGTGCGCCGTCGACGATGTGGAGGATGAGGTCGGCGTCGGCCACCTCCTCCATCGTCGAGCGGAACGCCTCGACGAGGTGGTGCGGCAGGTGACGGACGAAGCCCACGGTGTCGGTGAGCGTGAACACCCTCCCGTCCGGCGTCGCCGAGCGCCGGACCGTCGGGTCCAGCGTGGCGAACAGCGCGTTCTCGACGAGGACGCCCGCGCCCGTCAGCCGGTTGAGCACGCTCGACTTGCCAGCGTTGGTGTAGCCGGCGATGGCCACCGAGGGGACCGAGTGGCGACGGCGTTCCTGACGCTTGACGTCGCGGGAGACCTTCATGGCGGCGATCTCGCGGCGCAGGCGCGCCATCTTCTCGCGGATGCGCCGTCGGTCGGTCTCGATCTTCGTCTCGCCGGGGCCACGGGTGCCGATGCCGCCGCCGCCGGCGACGCGTCCGCCGGCCTGCCGGGACAGCGACTCGCCCCAGCCGCGCAGCCGCGGGAGCATGTACTGCATCTGAGCCAGCGAGACCTGCGCCTTGCCCTCTCGGCTCTTCGCGTGCTGGGCGAAGATGTCGAGGATGAGCGCGGTCCGGTCGATGACCTTGACCTTGACGATCTCCTCGAGCTGCCGTAGCTGACCCGGCGTGAGCTCGCCGTCGCAGACGACGGTGTCGGCGCCGGTCGCGAGCACGACCTCGCGCAGCTCGCGGGCCTTGCCGGATCCGACGAAGGTGGCGGCGTCGGGCTTGTCCCGCCGCTGCATGAGCCCCTCGAGGACCTCGGACCCTGCGGTCTCGGCGAGGGCTGCCAGCTCGGCGAGGGAGTTCTCGGCGTCCTCGACGGTCCCCTCGGTCCACACCCCGATGAGGACCACCCGCTCGAGCCGAAGCTGGCGGTACTCGACCTCGGTGATGTCGGTGAGCTCGGTGGACAGGCCCGCCACCCGTCGGAGCGCGGCGCGGTCGACGCGGTCGAGCTGATCGCCGTCGCCGTCGTTGTCGAGCCCGGCGTATGAGCCGGTTCCCGCCGAGGCGGGAGCGAGATCGAGGTGCGGGTCCTGGTCGAGGGGTGTGAGGACGAGGTCGCGGTCAGCAGCGGGGGGTGTGGTCATCGTGCCGGGTGAAACGCTGCGGGGTGTCGTTGTCATCCCCTCCAGCGTCGCACGCCGCCTCGCCTCGCGCACCGGATTTCTCGGCGGAAACGCTCAGAGAGTGCGGAGCCAGTCCTCGCGAAGCTCGCCCTCCGCGACGAGGACGGCGGGACCGGCGAGCTCGATCTCGCCGTCGTCGTCGCGGCTGACGACGACGACCCCGCCGGGCACCGCGACCTCCCAGCGGCTGGCCCCGTGCTGGCCGTCGGCGCGGCCGGTCGCGACAGCCGCAGCACAGGCCCCGGTGCCGCACGAGAGGGTCTCCCCGACGCCCCGCTCGTGGACCCGCATCGCCAACCGACCCGGACCCTGCCGGACGACGACCTCGACGTTGACGCCCTGGGGGAACGCCGCCGCCGGCGCCCACGCCGGGGCGGGGAACGGTGACCCGACGAGGTCGAGGGACTCCTCCGGGTCGAGCAGGACGACGGCGTGCGGGTTGCCGAGGTCGACGGCTGCCGCGCGACGCCGGCGTCCGGCAACCTCGACGTCGACGTCCTGGCCGAACGTCGCCCGCCCCATCCCGACCGCGACGTCCCCCCCGGGAAGGAACCGCACCCGGCGGTCACCGGCCCGGGTCGCCAGGACGAGCGGCTCACCCTCCTCGACGAGCCCCGCGTCGGCGAGGTAGCGGGCATAGACACGCACCCCGTTGCCGCACATCTCGGCCAGCGAGCCGTCAGCGTTGTGGTAGTCCAAGAACCAGCGGCCGTCGCCCTGACGGACGACCCGGAGCACCCCGTCGGCACCGAGGCCGCGGTGCCGGTCGCACAGCGCCCGGACGAGCTCCGCGGTGAGGTCGAGGCGGCCGCCGTGGTCGGGCAGGACGACGAAGTCGTTGCCCGTGCCGTGACCCTTGAGGAACCGCATCCCCTCATCCTGCCCTGCGCATCGGCGGGCCGACGTCAGCCGTTCCTGGGCCGCGCCGGCTCAACGGGGGCGGGAGCTGTCCCGGCTCGCCTGCTCGACGCGCTCCACGACCAGCTCGAGCAGACCGGGCGCACCGGCGTCGTACCAGTCCGTCCGGGCGTCCCTGCCGAACCACGACTCCTGCCGACGGACGAAGCGCCGGGTCGTGCGCACCGTCTCCGCGACCGCCTCCTCGTCGCTGAGGTCGCCGTCGAGCATGCGGAGCACCTGCGCGTACCCCAGGGCGCGGGAGGCGGTACGACCCTGCCGCAGGCCGCGGACGACCAAGCCCTGCACCTCGTCGACGAGGCCGTCGCGCCACATCCGCGCCACCCGGGCCTCGACGAGCCGGTCGAGCACCTCGCGCGGCCTGCGCAGCCCGACGCGCACGGCGTCGTAGTGCGCCGTCGGCACCGGAAGGGACGCGGTGAACGGCCTCCCGGTCAGCGTGACGACCTCGATGGCCCGCACGCTCCGCCGGCCGTTGCCGGGGAGGATCGCCGCAGCCGCTGCAGGGTCGACCTGCGCGAGCCGTGCGTGCATGGCCGGGGCCCCCTGGTCGGCGAGCTCCGCCTCGAGCTGCGCTCGCAGCGCCGGGTCGGTGCCGGGGAAGGCGAGGTCGTCGAGCACGGCGGTGACGTAGAGGCCGGAGCCTCCGACGAGGACGACCGCTCGTCCGGTGGTCAGCAGCCCGTCGACGACCCGGCGGGCGTCCGCCTGGTACTGCGCGACGCTGGCCTCCTCGGTGACGTCGAGGACGTCGAGGAGGTGGTGCGCGATCCCACCGCGCTCCGCCGGGGGCAGCTTGGCGGTGCCGACGTCCATCCCGCGGTAGAGCTGCATGGAGTCGGCGTTGACGATCTCGGCCCGGATGCGCCGGGCCAGCTCGACGGCGAGCTCGGACTTGCCGACCGCCGTCGCACCGACGACCGCGACGACGGGCGGGGGACCTGCGGCCGCGCCGCTCACTGCTCGCCGTCCGTAACCGGCACCCAGCTGGCGACGTGGTACCCGACGCCGAGCGGCGCGGAGCTGTCGTGGAGCACCGCGGCGATCGCCGTCCGTCCGGTCGCGGCGCCGGCGAGAACCTGCCATGCGGCGCGTCCGGCGACCCACAGCTCGGCCGCCGCAGCGGGGTCGAGCCCGCCGAGGGCCTCGACGTCGGCCTGGGCCACGGCGCGAGCCACCTCGTCGTCGTAACGGCGGCCGCGCGGGTCGACCCACCCGGGCGAGGACTCCTCGCGCCGGGCGCAGCCGTCGCCCATCGCGACGACGGCGACCCGGGCCGCTGAGCCTGCGAGGGCGGCCCCGAGGCGCTTCGCCTCGTCGGGAGCCAGGTCCCGGGCCAGCCCGACCAGAATCCTCGCTCCTCGGTGCCCGGCCCGGTCGAGCAGCCAGGTGGCGACCGTGAGGCTCAGTGGCAGCGGGTCGCCGTGGTAGCCGTCGCCCGGGGGACGGACGACGACGTCGACCCCGAAGGCCCCGAAGCCGGCACCGGCCGAGGCCGGCAGCTCACCGGTGGTGGGGCCGTCACCGACGACGACGACGACGTCGGGCCGCTGCGCGAGGACCCTCGTGAGCGCGGCGGCACAGGCCGCGCGCACCGCAGCGAGCACCTCCCCCGCGTCACCGGCCACCTCAGGCACGAGAAGCGGCGGGTGCGGGCACACCGCACCGGCGACGAGCACCACCGCGGCCTACGGGGACGGGACGCTGCAACCAGCGGCCGAGGGCTGGCTCGCGGGGGCGCCGAGCGAGGGCATGCCGAGAAGGACCCGCGCCGTCGGCTGCGCCGGGACCGCCGAGCGGGCGGCGGCGGCGTCCCCGGCGCTCGTCCGCCGCAGCGAACGGACCGGCGCGTCGCTGACGAGGTGGTGCGGCGAGGCGGCCGTGATCTCTACGGTGACGACGTCACCCGGTCGCGGCTGGGACTCGGGGTCGCTCCCGGGCCGGAAGTGGACGAGGCGGTAGTCCCTGGCCCGGCCGCTGCGTCGAGCGGTGGCGTCGTCCTTGCGGCCCTCCCCCTCGGAGACGAGGACCTCGACGACCCGGCCGACCTGCGCGGTGTTGAGCTCCCACGAGATGCGGTCCTGCAGGACGATGAGTCGCTCGTAGCGCTCCTGGACGACCGCCTTGGGGATCTGGTCGGGCATCGTCGCGGCGGGGGTCCCCGGCCGCGGCGAGTACTGGAACGTGAAGGCGTTGGCGAACCGCGCCTGCTCGACGACGTCGAGCGTCGCCTGGAAGTCCGCCTCGGTCTCGCCGGGGAAGCCGACGATGACGTCGGTCGAGATCGCGGCCGTGGGCATCGCCGCACGCACCCGGTCGACGATGCCGAGGAAGCGCTCCGATCGGTAGGAGCGACGCATCGCCCTGAGCACTGCGTCCGAGCCGCTCTGCAGCGGCATGTGGAGCTGGGGCATGACGGTGGCGGTCTCGGCCATCGCGGCGATGACGTCGTCGGTGAAGTCGCGCGGGTGGGGAGAGGTGAACCGCACCCGTTCCAGCCCCTCGATCTCCCCGCAGGCCCGCAGCAGGGCAGCGAAAGCCCCCCTCTCGCCGAGCTGGAGGCCATAGGCGTTGACGTTCTGACCGAGGAGTGTCACCTCGAGGACGCCGTCGTCGACGAGCGCGCGGATCTCGCTGAGGATGTCACCGGGCCGGCGGTCCTGCTCGGCTCCGCGCAGGCTCGGCACGATGCAGAAGGTGCAGGTGTTCGAGCACCCGACGCTGATGGCGACCCAGGCGGCGTACGCGGAGTCCCGGCGGGCCGGCAGCGTCGAGGGGAAGACGTCGAGGGACTCGAGGATCTCGACCTGCGCCTGCTCGGCGACGCGCGCGCGCTCGAGGAGCACAGGCAGGGAGCCGATGTTGTGGGTGCCGAAGACGACGTCGACCCACGGCGCCTTGCGGGTGATCTCCGAGCGGTCCTTCTGCGCGAGGCAACCACCGACGGCGATCTGCATCCCGGGTCGGGCCGCCTTGACGGGCGCGAGGTGGCCGAGGTTGCCGTAGAGCCGGTTGTCCGCGTTCTCGCGCACGGCGCACGTGTTGAACACGACGACGTCGGGCTGCTCGCCCGAGACGGGCCGGACGTAGCCGGCCTCCTCGAGCAGCCCGCCGAGGCGCTCGGAGTCGTGGACGTTCATCTGGCACCCGTAGGTGCGGACCTCGTAGGTGCGCGCGCTCACCCGGCAAGGGTAAGCGGCGCGGGCACGCCGACCGGAGAGCTCAGCGGGCGAGCTCGGTGGCGCGGGACTCGCGGACGACGGTGATCCGGATCTGGCCGGGGTAGGTGAGCTCCTCCTCGACCCGCTTGGCGATGTCGCGGGCGACGACCTGGGCCTGGATGTCGTCGATGACGTCGGGGAGCACCATGACGCGCACCTCGCGGCCGGCCTGCATGGCGAAGACCTTGTCGACCCCCTCGTAGGAGCGGGCGATCTCCTCGAGCCGCTGCAGCCGCTTGACGTAGGCCTCGAGCGACTCCCGGCGCGCCCCCGGCCGGCCGCCGCTGATGGCGTCCGCCGTCTGGGTGATCACCGCTTCGAGGGTGCGCATCTCGACCTCGTTGTGGTGGGCCTCGATGGCATGGACGACGTCGTCGTTCTCGCCGAAGCGGCGGGCCATCTCAGCACCGATGATGGCGTGGCTGCCCTCGACCTCATGGGTCAGGGCCTTGCCGATGTCGTGGAGGAGCGCGCACCGGCGCAGCAGGACGGGGTCGAGGCCGAGCTCGGAGGCGATCATCCCGGCGATGTGCGCGGACTCGAGGAGGTGCTTGAGGACGTTCTGGCCGTAGGACGTGCGGTAGCGCAGCCGCCCGAGGAGGGTGACGAGCTCGGGGTGCAGGTCGGTGATCCCGACCTCGACGAGAGCGTCCTCGGCGGCACGCTGGCAGAGCGCCTCGACCTCGGTCTTGCTGCGCTCGTAGACCTCCTCGATCCGGTGCGGGTGGATCCGCCCGTCGAGGACCAGCGCCTCGAGCGCCACCCGCCCGACCTCCCGTCGCACGGGGTCGAAGCACGAGAGCAGGACCGCCTCAGGGGTGTCGTCGATGATGAGGTTGACGCCGGTGATGGCCTCGAACGTCCTGATGTTGCGGCCCTCGCGGCCGATGATCCGGCCCTTCATCTCGTCGCTGGGCAGGTGGAGCACGCTCACGGTCGACTCGGTCGTCGCGTCGCTGGCCACGCGCTGGATCGCCCCTACGACGATCTTGCGCGCCCTGGCCTGACCCTCGTCTTGCGCCTCGCGCTCGATCGCCCGGACGACGAGGGCGGCCTCGCGCTTGGCCGTGGTCTCGATCGAGCGGACGAGCTCGGTCTTCGCCGCCGCTGCGCTGAGGCCGGCTGCGCGCTCGAGCACGGCGACGCGCTCCACCTCCAGCCTCGCCACCTCGTGCTCACGGGTGGCGAGCTCGGCGGCGGAGGCAGCCAGCGCGTCGGCACGGAGGTCGAGGGCTCGCGCCGCGAAGTCCAGGCGTTCCTCGCGCTCGGCGAGCCGGGCCTCCCGACGCTCGCCGTCGTTGCGCTGCTCGCGCAGGTCGGCGCGGACGCTACGCGCTTCGGCCTCGGACTCCTCGCGGGCGGTCCTGGCCTGCTCCGACTCCCTGCGGGCGAGGTCGAGCAGGGCCGCAGCTTCCTCGCGGTCGCGGCGTCCTGCGGCCAGCAGCTCGGCGTGCTCGCGGAGGGCGCGCTCACCACCGGAGGCGGCGGCGGGCTCCCGCGTCGGTAGAGCGGGCGACCCGTCCACCGGCTCGTCGAGGCCCCAGCCGTCGGACCGCGCCAGGGGAGGGCCGGACGCCCAGCCCTCGGGCTCGCCCGCGGGCTGGGCCGCGGGACGCTGCCGGGGGGTCGTCTCAGTCGGGGCGCCCCCACCCAGCGGCGGGGCCGTGCGGGCCTCGGTCGGGCGTGCCGCGGTCAGCGTGCCGGGGCTCGCGCTGAGGACGGATCGGCTGACGAGCGCGGGGCTCGCGGCGGCGTCCTTGGGGTGCGTCGTGGCGGTGGACGCGGATGCGGCGCGGGAGTCCGTGGTCGAGTGAGACGAACGGCGCAGGAGCATGACGAGCACCCCGACCGTCACCACGACGGTGACGACTGCCAAGGCAAGCACGACGACGGTCGCTGCGGTTCCAGTCCCGAACACCGGTTATCACCCCTCGACGAGGTGCGTACCCTCGAAGGGCCCGCAGCAACACAGCTCGGCGCTTCTCCGCGAGACGTGCCCGAAGGGTGCGCGGCACCGACCTGCTGACGTGGACGTCAGGCAGGCAAGGCGATGTGAAGGTGTCAACTCACGCGGGACAAGCAGGCCACGGGGATGCGGCCGTCGGTGCACCCGCCAGCACATCGGATTCGTCGAACGGTTCAGAAGACGCGACGGAGACTCGCGGTCGCGAGAGCGCACTCCGTTGAGCGGAGATTAGGCCGCAGGTTACGAAACGGTCAAGACGGACGCCTGCTGGACGGGAAGCCCCCGCGAGCTCATAGGATGCCGCCCTCGTCTGCCTCGGGTGGTCGCCGCCGAGGGCTTAGCCCCCGTGAGCCGCGCCCGGGACGCCGTCGTCGAGCGCGGCCTCGCCGAGAGCCGCATGCTCGAGTGCAGCGCCGTCGAGGGCCCGCTCGAGCAGCGCCTCGCGGACCACCCGGTAGGACGTCGACGCCGAGTGCCCCTTCCGCGCGAGCATGCCGACGAGGCGACGAGTGAGCACGACGGGGTCGGTGACCGTCGTCGACGACAACCGTCGGGCGACCAACCGGCGGGCGATCTCCAGCTCGTCGTCGTCGGCAACGGCGGCCAGCGCGGTAGCCGCGTCCTCGGCCCCCACGCCCGTGGCGCGAAGCTCCCGGCGCAGGGCCGGCCGGGCGAGGCCCCGGTCTCGGGCTCGGGTGCGTACGAGCTCGGCGGCAAAGGCGGCATCATCGACCAGGCCCACAGCGGCCAGCCGGTCGAGCACGCTGGCGCCGATGCCGGGGTCGATCTCACGCCGAGCTAGCGCCGACTCGAGCTGGGCTCGCGAGCGAGGCGCCATGGCCAGCTGGGCCAGGCAGATGCTGCGCGCGCGCTCCTCCGAGGACTCGCCAGCCACCGAGCTACAGCTCGACCGGAGGGGCCACCTCGGCATCGAGGCGGGCACCGATGCCCAGCTTCTCTTTGATCTTCTTCTCGATCTCGTTGGCGAGGTCGGGGTTGTCGCGCAGGAAGGAGCGCGCGTTCTCCTTGCCCTGGCCGAGCTGGTCGCCCTCGTAGGTGTACCAGGCACCGCTCTTGCGGACGATCCCCTGCTCGACGCCCATGTCGATGAGCCCGCCCTCACGGCTGATGCCCTGGCCGTAGATGATGTCGAACTCCGCCTGCTTGAACGGTGGAGCCATCTTGTTCTTGACCACCTTTGCCCTCGTGCGGTTGCCGACGTCTTCGGTGCCGTCCTTGAGGGTCTCGATGCGACGGACGTCGAGGCGCACGGAGGCGTAGAACTTCAGCGCTTTGCCGCCCGTCGTCGTCTCCGGCGAGCCGAAGAACACACCGATCTTCTCCCGAAGCTGGTTGATGAAGATCGCCGTTGTGCCGGTCTGGCTCAGCGCACCGGTGATCTTGCGAAGCGCCTGGCTCATCAGCCGGGCCTGCAGGCCGACGTGGCTGTCGCCCATCTCGCCCTCGATCTCGGCCCGAGGGACGAGCGCGGCGACCGAGTCGATGACGATGACGTCGATGGCGCCGGAGTGCACGAGCATGTCGGCGATCTCGAGCGCCTGCTCGCCGGTGTCAGGCTGCGACACGAGCAGGCCGTCGGTGTCGACACCGAGCTTCTTGGCGTAGTCGGGGTCGAGCGCGTGCTCGGCGTCGATGAACGCGGCGATCCCGCCGAGCCGCTGGGCGCTCGCGACCGCGTGCAGGGCGACGGTCGTCTTGCCCGAGGACTCAGGGCCGTAGATCTCGACGATCCGGCCGCGCGGCCAGCCACCGATGCCCAGGGCGATGTCGAGGGCGACCGACCCGGTCGGGATCACCTCGACGGGAGCCCTCGTCTCGTCGCCGAGCCGCATGATCGAGCCCTTGCCGAACTGCCTCTCGATCTGGGCCAGCGCTGTGTCGAGGGACTTGCCGCGGTCCTGTGCTGCCATGATCGCTGCCACCTTGGTCGTCGGTCGTGCTCGTCAACTGGGTCGGTTGCGCTGCCGGATCACTCGCAGCGGCGGGGTGGTGCTCACCGAGGAACCTAGGCGGCGCCACCGACAGCCACAGGGTCCACGGCGAACGCTGTGGACAACCGTGCGTGCCTGACTCGGGTGTGGACAACCGACGCGATCCCCAGCAAGCCCGGGACCCGGCTGCCACGCTGGCACGATGACGACTCTAGCCGTACACCTGTTCGACCAGCGTGCCGACACGCGGGCGCGTCGTGGTCACCGGTGCTCCTCCGGCAGCCCCATGCCGAGCCACACCCCACGCCAGACCTCCTTGACGGCAACGCCGTCGGCCAGCGCCTCCCGGGCGGTCCGGTGGCCGAGCTCGGCCAGGACGCTGTCCCGGGACACGGTGTCGGCCGCCGGCCCGAAGCAGACCTCCATGCGGCGCCAGAACTCGGTGAGGCGCATAGCCACGAAGTATGCGCCAGCCCACGTCGGAGGCCGTCCCCGTCAGCGGTCGCCCGTCCGGCGTGCGTTGTCAGACCGTCGGGGCAGGATGCCGTCATGAGCCCGGCGAGCCCCCACCCTCCGACGCCACGGCCCGGCACCGAGGACGACGCCGCCAGCGGTGCGCCGCAGGGCGTCCTCGAGCGTTTCACCCCCGCCACGCGCGCCTGGTTCACCGGGGCCTTCCTCACGCCGACCGCCGCCCAGGTGGGCGCGTGGGACACCGTGAGCTCGGGGAGCAACGCGCTCGTCGTCGCCCCGACCGGTTCCGGCAAGACGCTCGCAGCGTTCCTCTGGTCGCTGGACCGGCTGGCATCCCAGCCGCTGCCGGAGACGCCGACGAAGCGCTGCCGCGTCGTCTACATCAGCCCGCTCAAGGCCCTCGCCGTCGACGTCGAGCGCAACCTCCGGTCGCCGCTCGCGGGCATCAGGCAGGCCGCTGTCCGACTCGAGCTGCCCGAGCCCGACATCACCGTGGGCATCCGCTCCGGCGACACGTCGGCAGCCGACCGCCGCCTCTTCGCCGTCCGGCCGCCGGACATCCTCATCACCACGCCGGAGTCGCTGTTCCTCCTCCTGACGAGCAAGTCTCGGGAGTCCCTCCGGGGAGTCCAGACAGTGATCCTCGACGAGGTTCATGCCGTCGCGGGCACCAAGCGGGGGGCTCACCTCGCCCTGTCCCTCGAGCGGCTGGACGCACTGCTCGAGAGACCGGCTCAGCGCATCGGCCTCTCGGCCACCGTTCGCCCGCTCGAGGAGGTCGCACGGTTCCTCGGTGGCGCCCGAGACGTGACGGTCGTCGCGCCGACGCCGGAGAAGACGATCACCGTCGAGGTCGTCGTCCCCATCGAGGACATGTCCTCGCTCGGCGAGCCCACCGGGGAGTTCGCCGGGTCAGCCGCGGGCGGAGAGCGGCGAGCGTCGATCTGGCCGCACGTCGAGGAGCGCATCGTCGACCTCGTCGAGAGCCACCGGTCGACGATCGTCTTCGCCAACAGCCGCCGGCTCGCCGAGCGGTTGTGCGCCCGGCTCAACGAGGTCGCCAGCGAGCGGGCCGAGGCTGCCGCGGAGCCCGCTGACCGGGCCGACCACGACCACGACCCCGACCACGACGACAACGACGACCGCGGTGCCGGTCCCCGCGCCGCCACGTCGGCCGACGCCACCGCCAGGCCGCGGACACCGGCTCAGGTCATGGCCGCCGCGGGAGCGAGCCGAGGGGCGACGACGGTCGAGATCGCTCGCGCCCACCACGGGTCGGTGAGCAGGGACCAGCGGAGCGGGATCGAGGAGGCCCTCAAGGCCGGCCGGCTGCCGGCGGTGGTCGCGACGTCGAGCCTCGAGCTGGGCATCGACATGGGCGCCGTCGACCTCGTCGTCCAGGTGGAGTCCCCGCCCTCGGTGGCCAGCGGGCTCCAACGCGTCGGGCGGGCCGGCCACCAGGTGGGCGCGATCTCGCGTGGGGTGATCTTCCCGAAGTACCGGGGCGACCTCGTGCAGACCGCCGTCGTCGCCGAGAGCATGATGGCCGGGCGCATCGAGTCGCTGCGCTACCCCCGCAACCCGCTCGACGTCCTCGCCCAGCAGGTCGTCGCGATGACGGCGATGGAGGACTGGACCGTCGAGGAGCTCGCGGCCCTGGTCCGCCGGGCGGCTCCCTTCGCGGCGCTGCCCACCTCAGCCCTCGAGGCCACGCTCGACATGCTCGCCGGGCGCTACCCCAGCGACGAGTTCGCCGAGCTGCGGCCACGCCTCGTCTGGGATCGGGTCACCGGCGTGCTCAGCGGTCGGCCGGGCGCCCAGCGGCTGGCCGTGACCAGCGGCGGGACCATCCCCGACCGCGGGCTCTTCGGGGTCTTCCTCGTCGGGGAGAAGGCCAGCAGGGTCGGTGAGCTCGACGAGGAGATGGTCTACGAGTCGCGGGTGGGCGACGTCTTCACCCTCGGCGCCTCCTCGTGGCGGATCGAGGACATCACCCACGACCGGGTCCTCGTCTCCCCCGCACCAGGGGTCCCGGGAAAGTTGCCGTTCTGGCACGGCGACTCCCTCGGGCGGCCCCTCGAGCTGGGCCGTTCGTTGGGCGCCTTCGTCCGCGAGCTCGGCGCCAGCACTCCCGAGCAGGCGGGCGAGCGGCTGGCGCGGTGCGGCCTCGACACGTGGGCCGCCACGAATCTCATGAGCTACCTCGCCGAGCAGCGCGCCGCCACGGGCCACGTCCCCGACGACCGCACGATCGTCGTCGAACGGTTCCGGGACGAGCTCGGCGACTGGAGGGTGGCCATCCACTCACCCTTCGGGGCACAGGTCCACGCCCCCTGGGCCTTGGCGGTGGCTGCACGCATGCGGGAGCGCTACGGCGTCGACGTCCAGGCCATGCACGCCGACGACGGCATCGTGCTGCGCCTGCCCGACACGCTCTCCGACGACGAGGTCTCGGCGAGCGACTCCGCCGTCGCCGAGATCGCCATCCCGTCCTCCGAGGACGTCGAGGCGCTCATCACGGCCGAGGTAGGCGGGTCAGCACTCTTCGCCAGCCGGTTCCGGGAGTGCGCTGCCCGGGCGCTGCTCCTCCCCCGGCGCTCACCGGGGCGACGCAGCCCGCTGTGGCAGCAACGCCAGCGCTCGGCCCAGCTGCTCTCCGTCGCGAGTCAGTACGGCTCGTTCCCGGTCGTGCTGGAGACCATGCGTGAGTGCCTCCAGGACGTCTTCGACGTCCCGGGCCTCGTCGAGCTGCTCCGCGACCTCGAGTCGCGCACGGTCCGCGTCGTCGACGTCGAGACCCAGACGCCGTCACCCTTCGCGCGGTCCCTGCTCTTCGGCTACGTGGCGCAGTTCCTCTACGAGGGCGACTCCCCGCTGGCCGAGCGCCGCGCGCAGGCGCTGGCGCTGGACTCGGGGCTGCTCGCCGAGCTCCTCGGGCAGGCCGAGCTCCGCGAGCTGCTCGACCCGGAGATCCTCGCCGCGCTGGACCTCGACCTGCAACGCCTGTCGCCCGACCGGAACGCGCGCAGCCCCGAGGAGACCGCCGACCTCGTGCGGCTCCTCGGGCCGCTGTCGACGGTCGAGGCCGCGGAGCGCGGCGCCACCAGCTCCTGGCTCCTCGAGCTCGAGGAGGCCCGGCGCCTCATCCGGGTGAGGATCGCCGGCGAGGAGCGATGGGCGGCCGTCGAGGACGCCGGGCGGCTGCGCGACGCCCTGGGCACGGCTCTTCCCGTCGGAGTGCCCGAGGTCTTCACCGAACCGGTCGCCGACCCCCTCGGCGATCTCGTCTCCCGCTTCGCTCGCACGCACGGGCCCTTCGCCGCCTCGGCCGTGGCGGAGCGCTTCGGGCTCGGCACCGCTGTGGCCGTCGCGGCGCTCTCCCGCCTCGCCGCTGCGGGTCGCGTGCTCACCGGGGAGTTCCGGCCTGGCGGATCGGGCACCGAGTGGTGCGACGCCGAGGTGCTGCGGACCCTGCGACGGCGGTCGCTGGCAGCGCTGCGCAGGGAGGTCGAACCCGTCCCACCGGCGCAGCTCGCGCGCTTCCAGCTCGGCTGGCAGAACATCGGCGGCGCCCTACGGGGACCGGAGGGCCTGATCCGAGCGGTCGAGCAGCTCGCCGGCGCCGCCGTCCCGGCCTCGGCGCTGGAGAGCCTCGTGCTCCCGGCCCGCGTGGCCGGCTACTCGCCCAGCATGCTCGACGCGCTCGCCGCTGCCGGGGAGGTCCTCTGGTGCGGTGCGGGAAGCCTGCCCGGCAACGACGGCTGGGTCTCCCTGCACCTCGCCGACTCCGCCGAGCTCACGCTGCCACCCCTTCCGGAGGTCACGCCCACGCCGGTGCAGTCGGCCGTGCTCGACGTCCTCGCCTCCGGCGGTGCCTTCTTCTTCCGGCAGCTCAGCGACGCCGTCGCCTCGCACGAGGACGCCGAGCTCGTCACTGCGCTGTGGGACCTCGTCTGGGCGGGGCAGATCACCAACGACACCCTGGCGCCGCTGCGCTCGCTCGTCGGGTCCGGCCGCAGCACCCACAGCCGACGGCGGGCGGCCCCTCGCGGCCGCTACGCGCGCGGCCGAGCCGCCCTCCCGACGCGTGCCGGACCCGCCACCGCTGCCGGGCGGTGGTCCCTCCTCCCCGCCCGTGACGAGGAACCCACGAGGCGAGCGCACGCCAGCGCCGAGGTCCTCCTCGACCGATACGGCGTCCTCACTCGGGGGTCGGTGGTCGTCGAGCGTGCGCCTGGCGGCTTCGCTGCTGCCTACCGGGTCCTTGCGGGCCTCGAAGAGACGGGGCGGGTGCGCCGGGGCTACTTCGTCGAAGGGTTAGGGGCGGCCCAGTTCGCGCTCCCCGGAGCGGTCGACCGGCTCCGGGCCAGCTCGCCGGCCCGGCCCGACGCCGACCGTCCTGGGGCGGCGCCGCGGGCATCGGCCGACGACGGACGCCGCCGCACTCCGACGTCGGCGGTCGTCCTCGCTGCCACCGACCCCGCCAACCCCTACGGGGGCGCCCTGCCCTGGCCGGGGCGAGGCGAGGACACCGGCCACAAGCCCGGGCGAAAGGCAGGTGCCCTCGTCGTCCTCGTCGACGGCGAGCTCGTCGTCTACGTGGAACGCGGCGGCAAGACCCTCCTCAGCTGGTCGAGCGACGACGACGCCGTCCAGCCCGCGGTGGACGCCCTAGCCCTGGCCGTGCGTGAGGGCGTGCTCGGCAAGCTCACGATCGAGCGCGCCGACGGGGGGCTCGTCCACTCCTCGCCACTCGGGGCGGCGCTGGAGGCAGCGGGGTTCCACGCGACTCCTCGTGGCCTGAGGCTGCGGGCATGACCCACCCCACGGCTCTCCCAGGCCGCCGCGGGGCCGACCTCCGCAGCGCAGGACCGGCGTCGACCGAGGCCGCCCGTGCCCGAGGGTGACACCGTCTGGCTGGCCGCCCGAAGCATGAACGCAGCGCTGGGCGGTCAGGCTCTGCTCCGCAGCGACTTCCGGGTCCCCGCGCTCGCCGAGGTCGACCTCGCCGGCAGGACGGTGCTCGAGGTCGTCGCGCGCGGCAAGCATCTGCTCACCCGCATCTCGCCACCGCCGGACAAGCCGGATGGCTCCGGAGTCACGCTCCACACCCACTTCCGGATGGACGGAAGCTGGCACCTCTACCGACCCGGCGAGCGGTGGCGCGGCCCCGACTTCCAGGTGCGGGTCGTCCTCGTGACGAGCGCGTGGCAGGCAGTGGGCTTCCGCCTGCCCGTCGTCGAGCTCCTGCCCACGGCTGAGGAGGCGCGGGCCGTCGGCCACCTTGGGCCCGACGTGCTTGGAGCGGACTGGGACCCCGGGCTCGCCCTCGGCCGGCTCCTGGCCGATCCCCAGCGCGAGGTCGGGCAGGCGCTGCTCGACCAGCGGGTCCTCGCCGGAGTCGGCAACCTCTACAAGACGGAGGTGCTCTACCTGCGCGGCGTCACGCCGTGGACCACCGTCGGCGACGTGAGCGACCCTGCCGCGGTCGTCGACCTGTGCCACCGGTTGCTATACGCCAACCGCGACCGGGTGGAGCAGGTGACCACCGGAGACCGACGTCCCGGCCGCACCCACTGGGTCTTCGAGCGACACGGGCGCCCGTGCCTGCGCTGCGGCACCCGCATCCTCATGGCAGAGCAGGGCGACCCGCCCTACCAGCGGCTCTCCTCCTGGTGCCCGAGGTGTCAGAAGGGCCCGGCCCCTGCGGGGATGAGCAGGAGTGATCTCCCGCCGCCACCAAAGGGCCGGGCCCGATACCGGCCGTGACGCATCACAAGACGGCGGCTACCCGAGGTGCACCGCACCTGAGCCGGACTCCGCCAGCTCGTGGTGCTTGAGGGTGATCGCGCTGACGGCGACGACCGCTGCGACGGCGACCATGACCGCACCGACGAGGAACGCCCGGGTGAACCCGTGCACCATGGCCTCCTGCGAGATCGCTCCGGAGAGCGCCTTCGCCTGCTCAGGCGATAGCGCGCCGCTGGCGACCTTCTCGCGCAGCGCTGCTGCGGCCGAGGTGCCGTGGTTGGTCGCGGCGGTCGTCGAGACGGTCGCGAGCACCGCGAGGCCCAGGGCACCGCCGATCTGCTGCATCGTGTTGAGGACGGCGGAGGCGATGCCGGAGTCTTCGGTCCGCACGCCGCTCACCGCGGTCAACGTCATGGGGACGAAGGTCAGCCCGAGGCCGAGAGACAGGATGACGATCGGGCCGAGCAGGCCTCCCACATAGGTCGACGTCTCGGTCAGGCGGGAGAGCCACAGCAGCCCCGAGGACGCCATGAGGATGCCGAAGCCAGCGACCCATCGCGGGTCGACCCGGTTGACGAGCTGGCTCGCAACCTGGGCAGCGGTGACGATACCGACGCTGAAGGGCAGGAAAGCCACGCCGGCTCGCAGCGAGCTGTACCCGAGGACGCTCTGGATGAAGATCGAGAGGAAGAAGAACATCGCGAAGAGCGCCGCACCCACCATGAGCATGACGACGTACGAGCCGCCGCGGTTGCGGTCGGCGAGGATCCGCATGGGCATGAGCGCGTGGCTGCTGCGGCTCTCGACGAGCACGAAGGCCACGAGGAGCACGACGCCTGCGACGAGGTACGCGATGGTCGAGGCGTCGCCCCAGCGGTCCGGCGCGGCGTGCGTGAGACCGTAGACGAGTGCGACGAGGCCGGCCGTGCCGGTGAGGGCGCCCGGCAGGTCGAAGCGGCCGCTCTGGCGGCGGGACTCGCCAAGGACGCGCGGTGCGAGAACGAGGACGATGAGGGCCATGGGGACGTTGATGAAGAACGTCCAGCGCCAGGAGATCTCGGTCAGCGCCCCTCCGAGGATGAGACCGATGGCCGCCCCAGCACCTGACATCGCCGCGTAGACGGCCATGGCCCTGTTGCGGGCCGGACCGGCCGGGAACGTCGTCGTGATGAGCGAGAGCGCAGTCGGCGAGGCGATCGCCGCCCCGACGCCCTGGAGAACCCGGGCCCCGAGCATCTGCGACTCCGACTGCGCGATCCCGCCGAGGAAGGACGCGAAGGCGAACAGGACGACTCCGGAGATGAAGACCTTGCGGCGTCCGAGGAGGTCACCGGCGCGTCCGCCGAGCAGCAGGAGGCTGCCGAAAACGAGGGTGTAGCCGTTGACGACCCACGACAGGCTGGCGTCGGAGAAGCCGAGGTCGGTCTTGATGTGCGGCAGCGCGATGTTCACGATCGTCGCATCGAGCACGACCATGAGCTGCGCCATGCTGATCACGGCGAGGGCGAGACCGAGGTGACGGTGGCCGTGGTCGGGTGCACCGCTCGCACCCGAGGGTGAAGCGACCCCCTCGGCAAGGGTTGTGGGCATGGGCATGGCTCCAGTTCGTGGCTCGGGGCAGGACAGGGTTGGTCGGTCCGCGTCGCGCGACAGATGGCGACGACGGACGTCAGGACAGGTCGTGGTCAGGCCGAGCCCGCGCAGCAGCCGGACGGCCGCGTTCAGCCGTCGCGGTCCCTGAGGTCTCCACGAGGGGAAGGACGACCTCGTCGATGACCCGCTGGACGAACGCGGGGTCGGCGGGCTCGTCGGTCAGCAGGGTGCGGAAGACCACGAGCCCGGGGATGAGCATCTCGACAAGCTCGACGTCGATGCCGGGCCGGAGCTCGCCGCGCTCGCGGGCCCGGCGAAGCACCTCCGCGAAGCGTGCCGCCCCAGGCTCGATGAAGCGTGCGACGAACGACGCCTTGAGCTCCGGGTCGTGCCGCATGGCGGTGACCACGCCGGCGACGACGTCGTGCAGCCCGCGGTCGGACAGGGTGCCCGCTCCGCCGCAGCACATGGCAAGCAGGTCCCCCCGCAGCGTGCCGGTGTCGAGAGTCTCACCGGCCGGGGGGCTCTTGATGCTCAGCAGGGCGTCGACGACGAGGTCGCTCTTGGCTGCCCATCGCCGGTACAGGGTCGCCTTGCCGGCCCGGGCGCGAGACGCGACCGCCTCCATCGTGAGGCGGTCGTAGCCGAGCTCGCTGAGCAGCTCGATCGTCGCCTCGAGAATGCTTTCCTCGCGCCCGGTGTCTCGAGGACGGCCGCGCAGGGTCTCTGCCACTGGTCCTCCTCGATCGTCGTCCGCTCCATTTACGATACGGAACGGTTCCGTCCGGTCCACGGTACGAGACGGCCACCCATTCCGCCAGTCGGGTCGCGCGGCGGACCGGTGACGGGCAACCGTGGACCTCACGAGAAGTCAGTCAGGCGGTAGACCACCAGACGCGCCCGTCATCGGGCGCGCTGCGAGCGAGCCCTACGCCGCGACGCTGACGCTGACGACGGGGCCGGTGAGCGTGGCGGCCTCGCTGTGCCGGGCCGATCGCACCGGCGAGAGCACCGGAACACCCTCGAGCCGGCGCACCTCGTCGCTGACGTCGTCGAGGACGTCGCCGAGGGAGAGGTCGAGCGCCGTGCAGATCGCGGCGAGCAGCTCCGAGGACGCCTCCTTCTGCCCCCGCTCCACCTCGGACAGGTAGCCCAGCGACACCCGCGCCGCAGCAGAGACCTCACGCAGCGTGCGGCCCTGCTCGAGGCGGACGCGGCGCAGCGCGTCGCCGATGAGGCAACGCAGCAGGATCATGGGAGCCGCTTTCGGGTACGGGGCGAACGGTTGCAGGCCACGGTACCCGCCGCGTCCGTCAGTACTGGCTGCCATGCCGTCGTCAACACCTCGGCGCGCCGGATCATGCCCGTAGGCACCGCGCGGTCGCCGGCCTCACCCCGACGTCGGCAGCCCGAGCACAGCACGCCGCAGCAGGTCGAGCGCATGGATGACGGTGACGGCTCGAACGGTCTCGCGCGCGCCCCGCAGCCGCAGGGACCGCACCGTCGTCGCCCCGGGGCCGCACAGCCCGACGTGCACGGTGCCGGCGGCCACGCCGTCGGCAGGGCCGGGGCCGGCGACGCCGGTGCACGACAGCGCCCAGTCGCTCCCCCAGCCGCGCCGCGCCCCGAGCGCCATCTGCGCGGCCACGTCGGGATGGACGGGACCGTGCTCGGCGAGGAGCTGCTCGTCGACCCCCAGCTGCGCGACCTTCGCCGCGGTCGAGTACGTCACGGATCCGCCGAGGAAGACCGCTGAGGACCCGGGGACGGAGGTCAGGGCCGCCCCGAGGCACCCACCGGTCAGCGACTCCGCCGTGGCCACGCTCGCCCCGGTCTCGCGAAGCAGCCGGACGACGGTCGCCGGCAGGGTCTCACCGTCGAACCCGCTGACGACGCCGCCGAGCCGAGCAGCCACCCGCGCCGTGGCGTCATCGACGACCCGCCGAGCCTGCTCCGGCTGCGGCGCTGAGGCGCTGAGCCGGACGAGGACCTCACCGGCCGAGGCAAGAAAGGCAAGCCGCACCCCCGCCTCGGTGAGCCAGGGCGAGAGCGGCGCCACGGCCTCGGCCACGGGCGACTCCCCGAGGAGCGCGACCCGCACGGTGCGCAGCGAGAACGCGGTCGTTCCTGCGTGGCGCTGCACGAGGTGCGGCACGACCTGCTCGTCGAGGAGCGCCTCGAGCTCGCTGGGCACTCCCGGCAGTGCCACGACGAGGGACCCGCCGGGGACCGCCACCCGCAGACCCGGAGCGGTGCCGAGGCGGTTGGTGAGGACCTCGGCCCCCTGCGGCACGTCGGCCTGCGCCAGGCTCAGCTCGCTCGGGTCGAGCCCCCGGGCGCGATACGCCGAGACCACGTGGTCCTGAGTCGCGGCGTCGCGCTCGAGCGGCACCCCCGCGAGCTCGGCCAGCGCGGCCCTCGTGACGTCGTCCGACGTCGGCCCGAGACCGCCGGAGACGACGACGACCTCGGCACGCTCCAGCGCGTCGCGGACCGTCGCGACGATCGCCTCGACGTCGTCGCTGGCGGTCGCCGACCAGCACAGGGGCATGCCCTCGGCCGCCAGTCGCCGGCCGACCAGGGCGGCGTTGGTGTCGACGACGTCACCGAGCAGCAGCTCGTCGCCGACGCAGACGAGCGCGATGCGCACCGGCGTCGCGTCAGCGATGGCGAGCCGACGCCCGGGAGGCACGCCGGGCGGCGGTGAGCTCGCTGTGGGCGCGCAGGTTCCACGCCTTGACGACGTAGTCGACCCCGGTGACCGACGTGACGACGACGGCGGCCGCCATGATGACCTCGCCGACGACGAGCAGAGCCCCGGACACGGGCAGGATGAGCAGCCCGATGGCGATGCTCTGCAGCAGCGTCTTGAGCTTTCCTCCCCGGCTGGCCGCGATGACTCCGTGGCGGATGACGACCAAGCGCAGGACGGTGACGCCGATCTCGCGCGAGAGGACGAGCAGGGTCACCCACCACGGCAGCCGGTCGAGCAGCGACAGGCCGACGAGGGCGGTCCCCATGAGCGCCTTGTCGGCAATCGGGTCCGCGATCTTGCCGACGTCGGTGACGAGGCCGCGGCTGCGCGCCAGCTGGCCGTCGAAGCGGTCGGTGAGCGAGGCGAGGAAGAAGACGGCGAAGGCCGCCCACCGCCACGCGGCGAGCTCGCCGGAGCGGTGCAGGAGCAGGGCTGCGAAGACGGGGACGAGCAGGAGGCGGAGCCCGGTCAGGAGGTTCGCGACGTTCCAGACGCTGACGGCGGCAGGCGGCACGGCGGCAGGCGGCACGGCGGAACCCGAGGGTCCCAGCGCGCCGGTGGCCGGGGAGCTCATGGGCGAGGCACCGCCACGAGGTCGACACCCTCGGAGGCGACGACGGTCGCCCGCACGAGGTCGCCGACCTTCGGGGCAGGGATGAGGCTCGAGGGCTGGAGCAGGGTGACCCCGTCGACCTCGGGCGCCTGGTGCGCCGCTCGCCCTTCGACGCCGTCCCCGGTCAGTGTCTCCACGAGCACCTCGACAGTCTCTCCGACACGCTCCTCGGCGCGCTGGGCGGTGAGCTCCTCGGTGAGGCGGCTGAGCCGGTCGACCCGCTGCGCGACGACCTCCTCGGGAACCTTGGCATCGTAGCCAGCGGCCTCGGTGCCGTCCTCGTCGGAGTAGCCGAACACGCCGACGGCGTCGAGCCGGGCCTCGGTGAGGAACCGCTCGAGCTCGGCGAGGTCGTCCTCGGTCTCGCCGGGAAAGCCCACGATGACGTTGGACCGGGCGCCGGACTGCGGGGAGATCGACCGGATCGAGGCGAGAAGCTCGAGGAACCGGTCGGTGTCGCCGAAGCGCCGCATCCGGCGCAGCACCGACGCCGAAGAGTGCTGGAAGGACAGGTCGAAGTAGGGCGCGACCCCCGGGGTGCTCGCGATGGCTCGCACGAGGCCGGGCCGGGTCTCCGCGGGCTGCAGGTAGCTCACCCGCACCCGGAGGATCCCCGGGACGGCGGCGAGCTCGGGGAGCAGCGTCTCGAGCAGCCGGAGGTCGCCGAGGTCCTTGCCGTAGGACGTGCTGTTCTCGCTGACGAGGACGAGCTCGCGCACTCCTTGGTCGGCAAGCCAGCGGGCCTCACCCAGCACCTCGGCCGGCCGCCGGGAGAGGAAGGACCCCCGGAAGGCGGGGATGGCGCAGAAGGCGCAGCGGCGATCGCACCCCGAGGCGAGCTTGAGCGGTGCCGCGGGACCGCCGTCGAGCCGGCGGCGCATGACGACAGGACCAGCAGCAGGCCCTGAGGGCAGCCGTCCGCCCGGGGCTGCCTCACCAAGGCCGACCGGCTCGCGCTCGAGGACGGGCAGCAGCCTCGTGCCGCTGCGCAGCGGCGAGCCGGGCTCGACCGTCGAGCCGGGCCGGGCTGACGTCGCGGCGTGACGCGCCTGAGGGCTGGCCGGCAGCAGCGTGCGCCGGTCGCGCGGGACGTGCGGCGCAGGTGCCTCGCCGGCGAGGACCGAGGCGAGGCGCGCGGAGATGGCGTCATAGTCGTCGAAGCCGAGGACGGCGTCGGCCTCGGGCAGAGCCGAGGCGAGCTCGTCGCCGTAGCGCTCGGCCAGGCAGCCGACGGCGACGACCGCGCGCGTCGTCCCGCCGGCCTTGGCGTCGGCGGCCTCGAGGACGGCGTCGATGGAGTCCTTCTTCGCCGCAGCGACGAAGCCGCAGGTGTTGACGAGCGCCACGTCGGCGTCGGCGGCATCGGCGACGAGGGTCCAGCCGTCGGCGGCGAGGCGCCCGGCGAGCTCCTCGGAGTCGACCTCGTTGCGCGCGCACCCGAGCGTCACGAGGGCGACGCTCCGCGAGGGAGACGCCACCTCAGCCGGCGGCGGGGTCTTGCGGCGTGAACTCCACCGTCGTCACCTGGCCGACTCCGCCCGGCGAGCCGAGGCGATGGCCGTTGACGGTGAGCTCGACGCCTCCAGCGTTGCCGATCCGCAGCCGGATCTTCGTCTTGTCGACGAGGGTCTGGGACTCCCCTGGAGAGAGCACCCCCTGGAAGAGCTGGCGGCCGGCGGCCGAAGTCGCGCTGACCCAGCTCTTGCCCGACACCGCCGCGAGGACCACCGTCACCGAGTCGCGGGGGGCCTGGGCGACGAGGCTGGACGCCGGGCTGCTCGTCGCAGGGGCCCTGCCTGTGCTCGCCGACGCGGAAGGGGACGGGCTGGAGGGGGTCGCCGAGGCGGTGGCGCCGAGGGCCTCGTTGACCGTCGTCGTCGCCGTGCCTGGGGACTCCTTGCCGCGCAGCACGAGGTTGCCGATGCCGAGCGCGGCGACGACGACGAGCGCGAGCGCCATGGCTGCTGACCAGTTGATCCCTCGGCCGTCGGGGCGCGGTACGGCGTCCGGCTCGAACACCGGCGATGACGAAGGCTCCCCGCCACCGTGATCGCGGTCGTACTGGGCGAGCAACGGCGCGGCCGGCACCGCGATGACACGGGCGAACTCACGCAGGTTGGCCCGGGCGTAGAACTCGCCGCCGCAGGTGCTGAAGTCGTCGTCCTCCATCGCCCGAAGGATGGCGACGCGGACCCTGGTGCGCTGACTGACCTCATCGAGAGCGAGCCCGGCCGCTCGTCGGGCGTCACCCAGGGTCTGACCAAGCGTCACGGGGCGCGCCTCCCAGGCTGGTGCTCGTCGGCGGGCGGGAACCCCATGAGTCTAGGCCTGTCGGCCCGTAGTCTCCACCTCCCCTCGGTCCGACGGAGCGCCCAGCGGGTCAGCCGCGCAGCGTCGCGAGCACGCCGTCGAGCTCATCGGGCACGACGAGGACGTCGCGGGCCTTGGACCCCTCGCTGGGCCCGACGATGCCGCGGGACTCCATGAGGTCCATGAGGCGACCGGCCTTGGCGAAGCCCACGCGCAGCTTGCGCTGGAGCATCGACGTGGAGCCGAACTGGGTCGTGACGACGAGCTCCACGGCCTGGCAGAGCAGGCCGAGGTCGTCGCCGATCTCCGCGTCGACCTCTTTGGCCGGGCCCGGCGTCACGGTGACGTCGTCGCGGTAGGACGCCGCGACCTGCTCCTTGCAGTGGGCGACGACGGCGGCGATCTCGGCCTCGGTGACCCAGGCCCCCTGCACCCGGACGGGCTTGCCGGCCCCCATGGGCAGGAAGAGGCTGTCGCCCTGGCCGACGAGCTTCTCTGCGCCGGGCTGATCGAGGATGACGCGGCTGTCGGCGAGGCTCGAGGTGGCGAAGGCGAGCCGGGAGGGGACGTTGGCCTTGATCAGGCCCGTGACGACGTCGACGGAGGGCCGCTGCGTGGCGAGCACGAGGTGGATGCCGGCCGCCCGCGCGAGCTGGGTGATCCGGACGATGGAGTCCTCGACGTCGCGCGGGGCGACCATCATGAGGTCGGCGAGCTCGTCGACGATGACGAGCAGGTACGGGTAGGGCACGAGCACCCGCCCGCTGCCGGGCGGCACCGTCACGGTGCCGGCCCGCACCGCCTTGTTGAACTCGTCGAGGTGGCGGAAGCCGAACGCCGCGAGGTCGTCGTAGCGCATGTCCATCTCACGGACGACCCACTGCAGCGCCTCCGCCGCCTTCTTGGGGCTGGTGATGATCGGCGTGATGAGGTGCGGGATGCCCTCGTAGTGGGTGAGCTCGACCCGCTTGGGGTCGACGAGGATCATCCGCACCTCGTCCGGCGTCGCCCGCAGCATGATCGAGGTGATGATCGTGTTGATGCACGTCGACTTGCCGGCGCCGGTCGCTCCTGCGACGAGGATGTGCGGCATCTTCGCGAGGTTGGCCATGACGTAGCCGCCCTCGACGTCCTTGCCGAGCCCGACGAGCAGAGGGTGGTGCGCGGAGGTGGCGGCCCGGGAGCGCAGCACGTCGCCGAGGCTGACGATCTCGCGGTCGGTGTTGGGGATCTCGATGCCGATGGCGGACTTGCCGGGGATCGGGGACAGGATCCGGACGTCGGCGCTGGCCACCGCGTAGGCGATGTTGCGCGAGAGCGCCGTCACGCGCTCGACCTTGATTGCCGGACCCAGCTCGACCTCGTAGCGGGTGACCGTAGGGCCGCGGGTGAAGCCGGTGACCTGGGCGTCGATCTCGAACTGCTCGAAGACCATCGTCAGCGAAGCGACGACGGAGTCGTTGACGGCCGAGCGCGCCTTCGCGGGCGTGCCCTCGCGGAGCATCGCCGGTGAGGGCAGCCGGTAGCTGACGTCGCCGGAGAGCGCGAGCTGCTCGACGCGCACAGGTGGTGCGGTGTGCTCGGGCGCCTCGAGGCCTGCCGCGTGCTCGGCCTCGCCGCCGACCGCCGGCTCGGCGGCCCCCGGTCCGGCGTCAGCACCTGCCGGCGCCTCAGTGGCGCCGGCACCGTCGGTACGACGTCTCCGCGCGGGACGAACCGGAGGCGCCGCAGGCCCAGGACCGTCGACGACGACCGGGGTGTCGTAGGGGTTGACACCCGGGGCGACGGGCACCGCCTCGGCCCCAAGCTCGCCGGAGCGACGCCAGCCACGGCTGCGCCGACCTGTCGAGGCGTCGCCCGGCGCCTCTCCCTGCCCCGACGCAGCAGCGCCACGTCCGGACCTACCGCGAAGCATCCCCAGGACGCGTTCGCGAACGAGGTGCAGCGGCGTCGCCGTGAGGATGAGGACGCCGAAGAGCCCGAGCAGGACGAGCAGGGGGACGGCGACCCAGGCACTGCCGAGCGCAACGAGCGGCGAGGCCACGAGGAAGCCGAGGATCCCGCCGGCGCCTCGCATGGCGGTGGCCCCCTCGGAGGGCAACGGGCTACCGCCGAAGACGTCGATGAGGCCGACCGCGCAGACGAGGACGAGGCACGCGCCGACGCCGAGCCGGCCGTTGGCGGCTGACTCCTGCGGACGGCGCAGCACCCGCCACGCCGCAGCGACGAGCAGCAGCGGGATGAGCGGCGCGAGCAGGCCCACCGCCCCCGCGCCGACGGCGACGGCGACCCGGCCGACCGGGTTGTCGAGGTGGAACCACGTGCCGGCCGCGACGGCGAGCGCCAGGCCGACGAGCCCGAGACCGAGCCCGTCGCGGCGGTGGACGGGGTCGAGGTCGCGGGCACCTCGGCCGACGTGCCGGGTCCCGGAGCCGACGACGTGGGCGAGGGACAGCCAGACGGCGCCCAGCCCGCGGCCGAGCGCGCGCATGGTCACGGCGAGCCGACCAGGACCCTGACGGGGTGGGCGCCTCGGAGAGCTCTGGCGGGGACGCCCGGCTGCCCCGGACCGCCGGCCGCCGGCGCCGCCGCGAGCCTTCGCGCCCGAGGGCGCGCCCGTCGTGCGGGCCCGAGACCCGCTCGGACGAGCACGCGTGCCGCCGGACGCAGAGGGAGCCATGGTCCCGCAGGCTACCGGCGGCCCCTGCCGCCCAGAGGCAGCCTCGGTCCGGCGGGCGTGTCGCGCTCAGACCTCGATGACCACCGGGATGATCATCGGACGTCGCCGGTACGTGTCGCTGACCCACCGGCCGGCCACCCGACGCACGAGCTGCTGGAGCTGGTGGCTGTCGGAGCCGCCGTCGTTCCCCGCCCGCGCGAGGGCCTCCTCGATAGCGGGGACGAGCTGGGCGAAGGCCGCGGGGTCGTCGCCGAAGCCACGGGCGTGGATCTCGGGGCGGGCCGCCGTCTTGCCGGTCACCGAGTCGACGACGACGACGATGGACAGGAAGCCCTCGTCGCGCAGGATGCGCCGGTCCTTGAGCGCCGCCTCGGTGACGTCGCCGACGCTGGCGCCGTCGACGTAGACGTACCCGCACGGCACCTTGCCGGTGACCCGGGCGACCCCGTCGACGAGGTCGACGACGAGGCCGTCCTCGGCGATGACGATCTGGGACCTGGGCACTCCCGAGAGCGCCGCAAGCTCCGCGTTGGCGACCATGTGCCGCCACTCGCCGTGGACCGGCATGACGTTGCTCGGCTGGACGATGTTGTAGCAGTAGAGAAGCTCTCCGGCGGAGGCGTGCCCTGAGACGTGGACGAGCGCGTTGCCCTTGTGGACGACGTGGGCGCCCCATCGCGTCAACCCGTTGATGACCCGGTAGACGGCGTTCTCGTTGCCGGGGATGAGCGAGGAGGCCAGCAGGACGGTGTCGCCCTGGCCGATCCGGATCTGGTGGTCACGGTTGGCCATCCGCGAGAGGGCCGACATCGGCTCTCCCTGAGAGCCGGTGCAGACGAGCACGACCTTGTCGTCGGCGAGGTCGTCGAGAGCCTTGACGTCGACGACGAGGCCGTCCGGCACGTGGAGGTAGCCCAGGTCACGCGCCACCCCCATGTTGCGGATCATGGAGCGCCCGACGAAGGCGACCTTGCGACGGTGCATGGCGGCGACGTCGAGCACCTGCTGGACCCGGTGCACGTGGCTGGCGAAGCAGGCGACGATGATCCGTCGCTCAGCCCTCGAGAAGACCCGGTCGATCGCCGGCTTGATGTCGCGCTCCGGCGTCGTGAAGCCCGGGACGTCGGCGTTCGTCGAGTCGGTCATGAAAAGGTCGACGCCCTCTTCCCCGAGCCTCGCGAAGCCGCGGAGGTCGGTGAGGCGGGAGTCCAGGGGCAGCTGGTCCATCTTGAAGTCGCCCGTGTGGAGCACGAGCCCGGCCGTCGTGCGGATGGCGACCGCGAGCGCGTCG
Organism: Actinomycetes bacterium; assembly: GCA_038322045.1. GTDB lineage: Bacteria > Actinomycetota > Actinomycetes > JBBQFP01 > JBBQFP01 > JBBQFP01. The sequence continues at coordinate 169,710 of JBBQFP010000001.1, forward strand.
GGGATCGAGTGGTTGACCGCGAAGAACTCGCACTCGAAGGGCCCGAGCCGCTCACGCTGCCCCTCGGCCACGGTGAGGCTGTACGGGGTGATGCGGTGCTCGCGCAGCTTGGCCTCGAGCAGCGCCATCGTCAGCCGCGAGCCGACGATGGGGATGTCGGCCTTCTCGCGCAGCAGGTACGGCACGGCGCCGATGTGGTCCTCGTGCCCGTGGGTGAGGACGACGGCGACGATGTCGTCGAGCCGACCGCGGATGTACTCGAAGTCCGGGAGGATGAGGTCGACGCCGGGCTGGTGGTCCTCGGGGAAGAGCACCCCGCAGTCGACGACGAGCAGCTTGCCCGCGTGCTCGAAGACGGTCATGTTCCGCCCGATCTCGCCCAGGCCGCCGAGCGCCACGAGGCGCAGAGCGCCCTCCGCGAGCTCAGGGGGAGGGCCGAGCTCGGGGTGGGGGTGGCTCACAGGACGGATCCCTCCAGCAGGTCGGTGCGCAGCGTCTCTCGCTGCTCCGGGGTGGCGTCGATGAGCGGCGGCCGGACGGGGCCACCCGGCAGGCCGAGCATGGCCAGGGCCGCCTTCGTCGTGATGACGCCCTGGGTTCGGAAGATCCCCCGGCAGACGGGCAGCATGCCGCGGTTGAGCTCCCGGGCCTTGGCCACGTCGCCGGACTCGTACGCACGGATCATCTCGCCGAGCCGTGCCGCGACGAGATGCCCGATGACGCTCACGACACCCACCCCGCCGACGGCCAGCAGGGGGAGGTTGAGCACGTCCTCCCCGGAGTACCAGGCGAGGTCGGTGCGGGCCGTCGTCCACGACGCCTTGGCGAGGTCGCCGCTCGCGTCCTTGACCGCGACGATCCGGGGGTGCTCGGCGAGGGCGACGAGCGTCTCCTGCTCGATGGCTGTGCCGGTGCGCCCGGGGATGTCGTAGAGCAGGTTGGGCAGCCCGGTGGCGTCCGCGATCGCGCGGAAGTGGGCGAGCAGCCCTGCCTGGGGAGGTTTCGAGTAGTACGGGGTGACGACGAGCAGCCCGTGGGCGCCGGCCTTCTCGGCCGTGCGAGCCAGCTCGACGCTGTGGGCCGTGTCGTTCGTCCCGACGCCGGTGAGCACGGTGGCTCGGTCCCCGACCGCGTCGAGCACCGCGTGGAGCAGCGCCTCCTTCTCGGCGTCGCTCGTCGTCGGGGACTCCCCCGTGGTGCCGCTGACGACGAGCCCGTCGTTGCCTGCGTCGACGAGGGCTGCGGCCAGGCCGGCTGCCCCATCGAGGTCGAGCGTCCCCTCCGGCGTGAAGGGCGTGACCATCGCAGTGAGCACCCGCCCGAACGGGACACGGGCGGAGGAAGAGGCCAGCATGGGGCCAGGCTAGCCAGTTTCGCCACGACGACGGTGCACGGTGCCCACCGCCGCTACGGCGCCACGCGACCGCTCGCCTCGAAGGCCGCGTGGGTCAGCGGCATGAGCTCGGCCCAGCGGGCCTCCATGACCTCCGCGACCATCTCGATCTCGCGCTGCGGGAACGACGGGAAATGGCTGCCCTCACGGCGGGTGCGCAGGGACAGGAAGTTCATCAGCGCCCGGGCGTTCATCGTCACGTACATCGAGGAGTACGTCCCCACGGGAAGGACCGTCCGGGCCACCTCCCGGGCGATCCCCGCCGCCAGCATCTGCCGGTAGGCCGCGTACGCCGTCTCGCAGGCCTGTCGTGTGAGCCGGTCCGCGAGCGCGTGCTGGTCGGAGGTGCCCTCGGCGAACTCGTAGGCGCCCGGCTTGCCCTGCTGGACGAGCCGGCGCTCAGGACCGGGGACGTAGAAGACGGGCTGGAGCTCGCGGTAGCGGCCGGACTCCTCGTTGTACGAGGCGATCCGGTGCCTCATGAACTCGCGGAAGACGAAGATCGGCGCCTGGACGTAGAAGGTCATCGACGTGTGCTCGAACGGGCTGCCATGCCTGTCACGCATGAGGTAACGGATGAGCCCGGCCGAGCGCTCGGCGTCGGCGTCGACCTCGGCGAGCGAGAGCTCGCCGGCGGTGGAGACCCGCGCGGCCCACACGACGTCGGAGTCTCGCGCCGAGGCCTTGACGAGCTGGACCGTCATGTCGGACCGGAAGGTGATCGCGTCGTCGGGAGCGTCCGTCACGTCGGCGAAGCCTAGGCCAGCACCGGCCGCGGGATCACCTCGACGGCGACTGCTCGCGTCGGGAGCGCACCCACCGCGCGAGGAGCGGGTCGACGATGCGGTGCCCGCCTGCGGCGCGCGGGTCGCTGACGAGCTCGCCCCGGGCCTCGAGCGCGGCGAGCGCGTGCCCGGTGGCGCCCCCCGGCCGGCCACCGGACTCGGTCTTCGCGTACGGGCTCGCCCCGTCGGCGAGCGCGGCCAACGTCCGGCGCTGGCCCGCTGCCAGCCCGGACCAGAGCACGCGGAGCTCCTCGGCGAGCCCGGCCATGACGGTGTCGCAGGCCCGGGCGAAGAGCGCCTCGTCGGCGACGCCGCGCAGCCGGGTCTCGTCCCACAGGGCGTGGGCGAGGAGCATCGTGCGCTGCGGGTGGCCGTCGGCCACGTCGAGCAGCGGCGCCAGGGCAGGTCCGACGTCCTTGCCGGTGTCGGCGAATCGCTCGGCGACGAACTGCGCCGTGTCCTCGGCGGGCAGCCGCCCGAGCGGGACGGGGGCCGCCTGGGCGTAGAACGCGCGCCGGCGGTCCCCGAACAGCTGGGCCATCATCCCGACGTGCGACCCGGCGAAGACGTAGCTGGCGACGTCGGAGTGGTGCTGGATCTCCGAGCGGATCACCGCGTCGACGCTGCCGGACGCCGTGAGGATCTCCTGGAACTCGTCGAAGACGACGAGGACGCGCACCCCGAGCCGCTCGTGCACCCGCCGCGGCAGCGCCAGGCGCTCGAGCAGGGCCGCTGTGGGCGGCTCCGCCGTCACCGCCGCGGAGACTGGCCCCGCAGCCGCGCGGACGGTCGGGCGCAAGGTGCGCCGCACCCCGTCGAACCAGCGCGCGGCTGGACCCTGCAGCTGGGAGCGGTAGGCCAGCTCGATGCGCTCGGTGATGTCGGCCATCGACGCGACGCCGTAGAAGTCGACACTCACCGTGGCCCAGCCGTCGTCCTGGGCGAGGCGGGCAACCGCGTCGAGCAGCGAGGTCTTGCCGAACCTGCGGGGCGCGGCGAGCCGGCTGTTGTTGCCCTCCTCGGCAAGCCGGAGCAGCGAGGCGACCTCGGACTGTCGGTCGATGAGGTCCTCGCGGCTCACCGGTCCGGAGAAGCGGAAGGGGTTCGTCACGTCCGTCCTTGTCGTCGGGACGGCATGCTACACAAAGTAGTGTCATTGCGCACCCACGAGTGGCGTCGGGGAAGGGCGCTAGGGTCGATGCCGTGAGCAGACGACGACGCCGGCGCCCGACCTCTGCCCCGGTGGCGGGTCCCCCTCCCCCGCCGCGGCCGAACCTCTGGTACGCCGTCGGGATCGGTGTCGGGGCCATGACCGGACTCGGCGTGATGAGTCTGCTCACCATCGGCATCCTCCTGCTCGGCGTTGCCCTCGTCGGCGCCATGGCCCTCTTCCGGGGCCCGCACGGGCTTTTCGCGCTCCCCGGCTGGGTGAGCGGCCTCGCCGCCGGTCCGGTCGTCGGGGCGGTGCTCAACCGCAGCGGGCCTGGCTCGGTGTGCACGGGCTCCGGGTGCACCGACCAGACGAGCCCCTGGCCCTGGGTGGCGGTCGCGCTCGTCCTCGCCGGTCTCGGCGCCTACCTCTTCCTCCGGGTACGCCCGAAGGTCACCGCGCCCACCGGCTGAGCCGCGTCGGGCTCCGCCGTCCGCCGTCGGGCAGGATGAGCGCATGGCGACGGTGAGCGTTCGGCCCGGGGCTGTGCGCGACGCCTCCTCGGCGGCGGGGGTGCAGCTCGCGTGCTGGCGTGCGGCGTACTCCGACGTCCTCCCCTCGGGCTTTCTCAGCGGCATCGACTCGGCCGAGCTCGAGGAGCGCTGGTCCGAGGCCCTGTCGGCGTCGGCATCGGCGTCGAGCGGGGAGGTCGTGCTTCTGGCTCTCGAGCGGGACGACGTCGTCGGGGTGGCCTGCCTCGCCCCGGCGGCCGACCCCGACCTCGACGCTGCACGCGTCGCCGAGCTCACCGTGCTCGCCGTGCACCCCGACCACGTCCGCACCGGCCACGGCTCGCGGCTGCTCGCGGCCTGCGTCGACACGCTCGTCGAGCAGGGAAACGTCGAGCGCCTCATCGCATGGCTGTCGGAGGCAGATGCGGCGGGAGAGGTGCTGCTGGGCGCTGCGGGGTGGGCGAGTGACGGGGCGAGCCGCACCCTCGACCTCGCCGGCGACGGCGAGTGCCTGCTCGTCCAGCACCGGATGCACACCGCCCTTCCCGTGGGCGAAGAGACCGGTGACGACGCCACGTGACCGGCGGTCCTGGCGCGGTGATCAGCCGGGTGGCGACGACGTGACGGACTGGGACGCGACGCGCCGCAAGGTCGTCCGCGACGCCATGGGGGTCGGCGTCGCCGTCGGAACGTACGGCATCTCCTTCGGGGCGCTCGGCCCGACGTCGGGCCTCAGCGTCCCGCAGACCCTCGCGCTGTCCGTGCTCGCGTTCACCGGCGGGTCGCAGTTCGCCTTCGTCGGGGTCGTCGGCGCGGGCGGGTCAGTGGTGTCCGGTGCCGCGACGGCGCTGCTGCTCGGCAGCCGCAACGCCCTCTACGGCCTGCGGCTCGCACCCCTGCTCAGCCTGCGAGGCAGGCAGCGGGCGCTGGCGGCGCACCTCGTCATCGACGAGTCGACGGCGATGGCGGTGGCGCAGAGCGAGGACGCCGCCGGTCGGCTGGCGTTCTGGTCCACCGGGCTCGCCGTCTTCACGATGTGGAACCTCGCCACGCTGCTCGGCGCGCTGGGCGCCACGGCCTTCGGCGACCCGGCCGCGCTGGGGCTCGACGCCGCGATCGGCGCCGCGTTCCTCGGCCTGCTCTGGCCCCGGCTCGCGCAGCGCTCGTCGCTCGCCCTCGCCGTGGCCGCGGCCGCGCTGGCGCTGGCGCTGACGCCGGTCGTCCCGCCGGGCATCCCCGTCCTCCTCGCTGGCACGCTGGCCGTCGCCGTCGGGGTCCGGACGCCGGCAGGAGCCTCGTGATCTGGGCAGGCGTCCTCGGGACGGCGCTGGGGTGCTACCTGCTCAAGCTCGCGGGTGTGTCGTTGCCGGGGCGCTGGTTGGAGTCACCCACGGTCCGCCGGGTGGCGACCATGCTCCCGGTGGCCATGCTCGCCGCCCTCACCGCGGTCCAGGCCTTCGCCTCGGGGCGCGCCGTCGTCGTCGACGCCCGTGCCGCCGGCCTGGCCGTCGCGGCCGTGCTGCTCCTCCTGCGGGCGCCGTTCCTCGTCGTCGTCCTCGCCGCAGCGGCGACAGCAGCCCTGCTGCGGGCCTTCTCCTGAGCGGGGCTCAGTCCTGCGACGCCGGCGTGCGGCCGGAGCGCAGGGCGATCGCGGTCCGCATCGCGCGACGGCCGCGGGAGGTGTCGCCGGCATCGCCGTACGCCACGGCGAGGCGGTACCACCCCCGCCAGTCCCCCGGAGCAGCCTCGACCTCGGCCTTGCGCTCGTCGAAGACGGCGTCGGCGGCAGCGCGGTCGATGCGGCCTTTCTCGGTACGTGGCAGGTCGTCGACCGGCAGGCGGTCCTGCGCCTCGAGCTCGGCGGCGAGCCGCTGCGTCGCGGCGCCGAAGGACAGCTCACGCCAGAGCACCCACGCGCCGAGCAGCGGAAGCGCGAGCACCCCGATGCCGAGCAGGACGAAGGCCGGACGTCCGTCGCGGACCATGGTCAGACCGCGCTCGCCGAGCACGATGAAGTAGAAGAGCATGACCGCGCTGAGGACGAGCGCGACGGTGCGCGCCTTCACGCCTCCATCCCCATGAGCGCCTCGAGGCCGACGGTGAGCCCGGGCCGGGCGAGGACCTCGCGGACGGCGAGCAGCATCCCCGGCATGAAGGAGGTCCGGTCGTAGGAGTCGTGCCGCAGCGTGAGGGTCTCCCCCTGCGCGCCGAGGAGCACCTCCTGGTGGGCGACGAGGCCGCGCAGCCGCACCGAGTGGACGGGCACACCGTCGACGGAGGCACCGCGTGCGCCCGCCGGCCCGGTCACCGTCGCGTCCGGCGCCTCGGGCATACCGCGACGGGCCTGCGCCACGAGCTGCGCCGTCCGGGTCGCCGTGCCGCTGGGCGCGTCGGCTTTGCCCGGGTGGTGGAGCTCGACGATCTCCACGGACTCGAAGTACGGGGCGGCCATGGCCGCGAAGCGCATCATGAGGACTGCGGCGAGCCCGAAGTTCGGGGCGACGACGACGCCCGTCCCAGGTGACGCCTGGAGCCAGCCTCGCAGCTGCTCCAGCCGCTCGTCGGTGAACCCCGTGGTGCCGACGACGGCGCTGATGCCGTGGCTGACGCAGAACTCCAGCGTCGCCATGACGGCGTCGGGGCTCGTGAAGTCGACGACGACCTCGACGTCGCCATCGACCAGCTGCTCGAGCGGGTCGCCCGCGTCGAGCTCGGCGACGAGGTCGAGGTCGGCCGTCGCTCGGACGGCCTCGCACGTGGTCGCGCCCATGCGTCCTGCGGCGCCGACGACGCCCACCCGGGTACGACGCCGACCTGACTCAGGCACGGGCTCAGGCCACCGCTGCGTCGAGATCGGCCGGGTCGTCGAAGGGACCGACGACGGCGAGCGCGGGCACGCCCCCGAGGAGCTGCTGCGCCGCCTCGTGGACGTCGGCGGAGGTGACGGCGGAGATCGAGGCGAGCACCTCGTCGATGCTCACGACCTCGCCCTGGACGAGCTCGCTCTTGCCGATCCGGGTCATCCGTGAGCCGGTGTCCTCGAGGCCGAGGACGAGGGAGCCGCGCAGCTGCCCCTTGCCCCGAGCCAGCTCCTCGTCGGTGAGCCCGGAGGCGACGACGTCGGCCAGCTGCTCACGGCAGACGGCGAGGACGTCGTGGACCTTGGCCGGCGCGCACCCGGCGTAGATGCCGACGATGCCGGTGTCGGCGAACTGCTGGGCGTAGCTGTAGACGCTGTAGGCCATGCCGCGCTTCTCCCGGACCTCCTGGAACAGCCGCGAGCTCATGCCGCCGCCGAGGGCCGCGTTGAGCACACTGACGGCGAACCGGCGCTCGTCGAAGCGGCTCACCCCGGGAAGGGCGAGGACGAGATGGGCCTGCTCGGTGTCGCGGGCGAGCACGCTCGTGCCCGCGCGCAACCGCGTCGAGCGCGACCCGACGCGGGGCAGCCCCGGCAGGGCGTCGCCCCCGAGGAAGCCCGCGGCGCCGAAGGCCCGCCGGACCTGTCGGACGACGGCGGCGTGCTCGACGTTGCCCGCCACGGCGACGACCAGGTGCTCGGGGCGGTAGCGGCGCCGGTAGTAGCCGGCGATCGTCGAGCGGGGCAGCTGCGTGATCGACTCGACGGTGCCGAGGACCGGCCGGCCCAGCGGCGAGCCGCCGTAGGCGACCTCCGCCACGAGGTCGTGGACGAGGTCGGAGGGGTCGTCGTCGTGCATGGCGATCTCTTCGAGGATGACGCCGCGCTCGGAGTCGACGTCAGCACTCGTCACCGTCGCCGAGGTGACGATGTCGGAGATCATGTCGAGGGCCAGCGGGAGGTCCTCGTCGAGCACCCGTGCGTAGTAGCACGTGTACTCCTTGGAGGTGAACGCGTTCATCTCGCCGCCGACGGCGTCCATGGCAGCGGAGATCTCCAGGGCGCTACGCCGGGTCGTGCCCTTGAAGAGCAGATGCTCGAGGTAGTGGGAGCACCCAGCCTGCGAAGGCGCCTCGTCGCGTGAACCGACGCCGACCCACACCCCGACCGTCACCGAGCGGACGGTCGGCATCGCCTCGGTGACGACCCGCAGGCCCCCGGGCAGCACCGTACGACGGACGAGCCCGCCACCGGTGGTGCCTGAGGACAGCGTCCGGGTGGTGCCGGGCCGCTGCGGCCCGGCACCGCGCCGGCGTGCTGACAAGCTGCCAGCGGTGCTCGATGTCACTCCGCTGCGACCGGCTCGCCGGCCGGGGCGACCTCGCCCGCGGCCTCCTCGACGACCGGGATGAGCGAGAGCTTGCCGCGGGAGTCGATCTCGGCGATCTCCACCTGGACCTTGTCGCCGACCTTGAGGACGTCCTCGACGTTCTCGACCCGCTTGCCACCGGAGATCTTGCGCAGCTGCGAGATGTGCAGCAGGCCGTCCTTGCCGGGCAGGAGGGAGACGAAGGCGCCGAAGGCCGTCGTCTTGACGACCGTTCCGAGGTAGCGCTCGCCGACCTCGGGCATCGTCGGGTTGGCGATGGCGTTGATCTGCGCCCGCGCCGCCTCGGCCGAGGGGCCGTCGACCGCGCCGATGTAGATGGTGCCGTCGTCCTCGATGGTGATGTCGGCGCCGGTCTCGTCCTGGATCTGGTTGATCATCTTGCCCTTGGGACCGATGACCGCGCCGATCTGGTCGACGGGGATCTTCACCGTGATGATCCGCGGTGCGAACGGGCTCATCTCGTCAGGGGCGTCGATGGCCTCGGTCATGACGTCGAGGATGTGCAGCCGTGCGTCCTTGGCCTGGGTGAGCGCCCCGGCGAGGACGGAGGCCGGGATGCCGTTGAGCTTGGTGTCGAGCTGCAGCGCCGTCACGAAGTCCTTGGTGCCGGCGACCTTGAAGTCCATGTCGCCGTAGGCGTCCTCCGCACCGAGGATGTCGGTGAGGGTGACGTAGCGGGTCTCGCCGTCGACGGTGTCGGAGATGAGGCCCATGGCGATGCCGGCGACCGGGGCCTTGAGCGGCACGCCGGCGTTGAGCAGCGACATCGTGGACGCGCAGACCGAGCCCATCGACGTCGAGCCGTTGGAGCCCAGCGCCTCGGAGACCTGGCGGATGGCGTACGGGAACTCCTCGCGGCTGGGCAGCACGGGCAGCAGGGCCCGCTCGGCCAGCGCGCCGTGGCCGATCTCGCGGCGCTTGGGCGAGCCCACGCGGCCGGTCTCGCCGGTGGAGTACGGCGGGAAGTTGTAGTGGTGCATGTAGCGCTTGCGGTTCTCGGGGTTGAGCGTGTCGACCATCTGCTCCATGCGCAGCATGTTCAGCGTGGTGACGCCCAGGATCTGGGTCTCCCCGCGCTCGAACAGCGCCGAGCCGTGGACGCGCGGCAGGACCTCGACCTCGGCCGCCAGCTGGCGGATGTCCTCCAGTCCGCGGCCGTCGATGCGGGCCTTGTCCTGGACGATGCGGCGGCGGACGACGGTCTTGGTGAGCGAGCGGAACGCCGCGCTGACCTCGCCCTCGCGACCCTCGAACTGACCGGCCAGGGCGGCCTTGACCGACTCCTTGACGGCGTCGGTGGCCTCGTCGCGCTCCTGCTTGCCGGCGATCTGCATCGCCGTGGCGAGGTCGGCCTCGCCGGCCTTCGTCACGGCGGCGAGCACGTCGTCGTCGTAGTCGAGGAAGACGGGGAACTCGAGCGGCTGCTTCGGGGCCTTGGCGGCGAGCTCCTTCTGCGCCTCGCAGATGGACTTGATCGCCGGCTTGGCGGCCTCCAGGCCCTGCGCGACGACCTCCTCGGTCGGCGCGGTGCCGCCGCCCTCGATGAGCTCGAAGACCTCGCGGGTGGCCTCGGCCTCGACCATCATGATCGCGACGTCGCCGTCGGGCAGCAGGCTGCCGGCGACGACCATGTCGAAGGTCGCCTCGGCCAGCTCGGAGTGGCTCGGGAAGGCGATCCACTCACCGCGCACGCAGGCGACGCGGGTGGCGCCGACCGGGCCGCTGAACGGCAGGCCGGACAGCAGCACCGACGCGGCCGCACCGTTGATGGCGAGCACGTCGTACAGGTGGTCGGGGTCCAGGGCCATGACCGTCGAGACGATCTGGACCTCGTTGCGCAGGCCCTTCTTGAACGACGGGCGCAGCGGCCGGTCGGTCAGGCGGCAGGTGAGGATCGCGTCCTCGGACGGCCGGCCCTCGCGGCGGAAGAACGAGCCGGGGATCTTGCCCGCGGCGTACATGCGCTCCTCGACGTCCACCGTCAGGGGGAAGAAGTCCAGGTGCTCCTTCGGGCGCTTGCTGGCGGTCGTCGCCGACAGCAGCATGGTGTCGCCGAGGTAGGTGACGACGGCGCCGGCGGCCTGCTGCGCGAGGCGGCCGGTCTCGAAGCGGACGGTGCGGGTGGCACCGCCGGGGTTGTGGATGACGGCGTCGACGAACTCGCTGCCGTAGATGTTGCTCTCGACCTGCTGTCCCTCACTCATCGTGGGGCTCTCCTCTTCACTGCGCGCCGGCGCCCTCGTGGGGACGCGGTGCTCAGTGGAGGCGGTCGGCTGCTCTGTCGTGTGCACGACGCTCCGACGGCCACTCCCGAGGACCGTGTCCCCCGG
>JBBQFP010000002.1:0-151802 GCA_038322045.1 Actinomycetes bacterium
CGGCATCAGCATGTCGCCGCGGTTCACCACCGGGGACCTCGCCGTCGTCCGGCCGGCGTCCGCCTATGAGGTCGGCGACGTCGTGGCCTACCGAAGTGCGCTGCTCCACACGGTGGTGATGCACCGCATCACCGCTGTCGACCCCACGGGCCTCACCCTCAAAGGCGACCACAACACCTGGCTGGACCCCGACCACCCCACCCCGGACGCCGTCGTCGGTGCGCTGGTGCTGCGGGTGCCCCAGGGCGGGGTGTGGCTCGGGCGGATCACCAGCCCCAGCGTGCTGGCAGCAGCAGCCTTCCTGCTCGTCCTGGGCGGCGGCACCAGCGTGCAGCGGCGCAGGTCACGACGTCGGAGCGCTGCGTCAACCCACGCCTCGACACGGCGGGCTCCTGCGCGTGCTGGGTCCCTGCCTCGCGGCGCCTGGGCTGCGGCGGGCATCGCGGCGACCGTGACCGCCCTCGGCGGCGCGGCCTCCGGCCTCGCCTGGGCGGCCCCCACGACCTCCTGGAACCGGGTCGCCACGACGACCCCGCGGCAGATGACCTTCGCCTACTCCACACAGGTACCGGCGAGCGCCGCCTATGACACCACCACCGTCCGCTCCCCGCAGCCGGTCTTCCGGCAGCTGGCGCACCGGGTCGACCTGGTCCTGGGCTACCGCGGCGAGCCGGGAACGCTGCGCGCCACAGCTGAGCTCGCGACCTCCAGCGGCTGGCAGTCCCAGGTCGCGCTGGCCGACGCCACCGCTGTACCAGGAACCGGGTCGAGCACCACCGTGCCCCTCGACATCGACGCGCTCTACGCCCGAGCGCAAGCAGGAGCCCGCGCCACCGGGATCCCCGCCGGAGCGCTGACCGTGCGGCTGGTGGCCAGCGTGACCCGGGCCGGTGCCGCGACGTTCGCGCCCGCGCTCGAGATGGTCCTCGACGAGCGATCGCTGCGCCTGAGCGGGAAGGCCGCCGACCTCGTCGTCACCGACGCCGGGAAGGGATCCACCCGGGTGCGCGGGCCCGGTCGGCTCGGCTGGGGTTCACACACCGTTCGCGTGAGCGCGGTCAGGGTCCTCGCCCCAGGGTTCGCCGTCGTCGGGCTGCTGGCTCTGATGCTCTCGATCGTCGTCGGGCGGCGCCTGGCCTCGCGTGGTGAGGCGGCCCGCATCCGGCGCCGCTACGCCTCGTTGCTGGTCGAGGTGGCGCCCATGTCCGCCCCGCCGGGGCGCCCCATGGTCGAGGTCACCGAGTTCGCCACCCTGGCCAGGCTGGCCGAGCGCTACGGGCTGCTGGTGCTGCACTGGTGCCGCAGCGGGACCGAGACCTTCGTCGTGCAGGACGAGTCGACGACGTTCCGGTACCGCGCCGAGGCCCCGCGCGCCGTCGGGCAGGGCACCCACCGCTCCAGCGAGAAGCTGGCTACCGACCGAGGCTGACCGGGTGCATCCAGCCGTGCGTGTCGGGCGCCGCCCCGTGCTGGATGTCGAGCAGGGCCTGACGGAGCCGCGCCGTCACCGGGCCGGTGCCGCCGTCGCCGACCGTCCACTCGCCGTGGGCGCTCTTGACCTGCCCGACCGGGGTGATGACGGCGGCCGTGCCGCAGGCGAAGACCTCGGTGAGCGAGCCGTCGGCGTTGCCGTCACGCCACTGCTCGACGCTGATCCGCCCCTCCTCCGCCCGGTAGCCGAGGTCGCGGGACAGCGTGAGCAGCGAGTCGCGGGTGACGCCGGGCAGCAGGGAGCCGCTGAGCTCCGGGGTGAGGACGCGTGCGTCGGGGCCGCTGCCGTAGACGAAGCAGAGGTTCATGCCCCCCATCTCCTCGACCCATCGGTGCTCGTTGGCGTCGAGCCACACGACCTGGTCGCAACCCTTCTCCGCGGCCTGGGCCTGGGCGATGAGCGACGCGGCGTAGTTTCCGGCGCACTTGGCCTCGCCCGTCCCGCCCGGCGCTGCGCGGACGAAGTCCTCGGAGAGCCACACCGTCACGGGCTGGACGCCCCGCGGGAAGTACGCACCCGCGGGTGAGGCGATGAGGAGGAAGAGGTAGTCGCTCGCCGGCCGGACGCCGAGCCCCACCTCGGTGGCGATCATGAACGGGCGCAGGTAGAGGCTCTCGCCGTCGCCGCGGGGCAGCCAGCCGACGTCCTGACGGACGAGGACCTCGCACGCCTCGAGGAAGAGCTCCTCGGGCAGCTCCGCCATGGCCAGGCGTCGAGCCGAGCGCTGGAAGCGACCGGCGTTGGCCTCGGGCCGGAACATCGCGACCGACCCGTCGGGCTGCGCGTAGGCCTTGAGCCCCTCGAAGATCGCCTGCCCGTAGTGGAAGGTCATCGTCGCGGGGTCCATCTCCAGCGGCGCGTACGGGCGCAGCTGGGCGTCGTACCAGCCACGGCCCCGGCTCCACCGGATTGTCACCATGTGATCGGTGAAGTACCGCCCGAAGCCGGGCTCCTGAAGGCGCGCCACCCGCTCCGACTCGGCGAGCGGCTCGCTGGAGGGCTTGAGCTCGATGGTCACCGGGTCCTCCGTGCTGACGGGTGCTGACGAGTGCCGTTCGGACGTGACCGACGTTAGCCGACCGCCCGGGCGGCCATTGCCTCGCCGATCTCACGGGTGCTCCGCTGCCCCAGCGACGCGCGGACGGCGAGGTCCTCGGCGACGGCGTTCTCGACGGCCCGGGCTGCGTTGTCCTCGCCGAGGTGGTCGAGCAGCATGGCGACGCTGAGCACCGTCGCCGTGGGGTCAGCCAAGCCCCGTCCGGCGATGTCGGGGGCCGAGCCGTGGACGGGTTCGAACATCGAGGGGTTCGTCCCGGTGACGTCGAGGTTGCCGCTCGCGGCGAGCCCGATCCCCCCGGCGATGGCGGCCCCGATGTCGGTGAGGATGTCGCCGAAGAGGTTGTCGGTGACGACGACGTCGAAGCGCGCGGGGTCGGTGACGAAGAACATCGAGGCGGCGTCGACGTGGCAGTACGCCATCTCGACGTCGGGGAACTCCTCGGCGACGGCGGCGGTCACGCGCGCCCAGAGGTCGCCGGCATGGGTGAGCACGTTCGTCTTGTGGACGAGCGTCAGGTGTCGGCGCGGGCGGGCCGCCGCCCGACGGAAGGCGTCACGGACGACGCGCTCGACGCCGAAGGCGGTGTTGATGCTCTCCTCGGTCGCCACCTCGTGCGGCGTGCCCCGGCGCAGCGTCCCTCCGCTGCCGGCGTAGGGGCCCTCGGTGCCCTCGCGGACGACGACCAGGTCGATGTCGGCAGGACCCACCCCTGCCAGCGGCGTCCGCACCCCCGGGTAGAGCCGCACCGGGCGCAGGTTGACGTGGTGGTCGAGCTCGAAGCGCAGGCGCAGGAGCAGGCCGCGCTCGAGCACCCCGCTGGGCACGCCGGGGTCGCCGACCGCGCCGAGGAGGATGGCGTCGTGGCCGCGGAGCTCGGCGAGGACGCCGTCCGGCAGCGCCTCCCCGGTGGCGTGCCAGCGTGCGGCGCCGAGGTCGTACTCCTGCTCGGCGACCTCGATCCCGTGGCTCGCGGCCACCGCGCCGAGCACGCGTCGCCCTTCGGCGACCACCTCGGGTCCGATGCCGTCGCCTGCAACAACCGCCAGGTTGATCGTCCGCGCCATGGGGTCAGCCTAGGCAGCCGTCTCACCTGTCGGCACCGACGTCTCACGACGTGAGCCGCTCAGGACGCGGGCGGCGGCGTCCCCAGCCCGCCGGAGCCGGAAGACCGTCAGCGCGCCAACGGCTCGTCAGTCCTCGATGTGCACCGTGCGACCCGAGTGCGCCCCGATCTCGGCGACGATCGCCTCGAGGACGTCGTCGGGCACCTGCTGGTCGAGGGTGAGCGCGACGAGGGCGTGGCCACCGGCCTCGTCGCGGGCGACCTGCATGCCGGCGATGTTGATGCCGGCGTCGCCGAGCATCTGGCCGAGGGTCCCGATGATGCCGGGACGGTCGTGGTAGGTGAGGAACGCCATGTGCTCGGTGATGGCGAGGTCCATGTCGAAGGCGTCGAGCGCGACGAGCTTGGCGACCTGCCGGGTGCCCGCGAGGGTGCCCGAGACCGACACCTGCGTGCCGTTGGCGAGGGTCCCCCGCACGGTGATGAGGTTGCGGTGCTCGGGGCTGTCCTCGTCGGTGAGCAGCGCGACCTCGACCCCTCGCTCCTTGGCGATGAGCGGCGCGTTGACGTAGGAGACCTGGTCCTCGACGACGTCGGCGAACACGCCCTTGAGCGCTGCCAGCTCGAGGATCTTGACGTCGTGGACGACGATCTCGCCACGGACCTCGACGTCGAGCTGCTGGGCCACCCCGCCGGCGAGCGCGGTGAAGATGCGCCCGAGCTTCTCGGCGAGCGGCAGGCCGGGCTTGACGTCCTCGTCGATCGCTCCGCCCCTGACGTTGACCGCGTCGGGCACGAGCTCGCCGGCCAGCGCGAGGCGCACCGAGCGGGCGACCGAGACGCCGGCTTTCTCCTGGGCCTCGTCGGTGCTCGCCCCGAGGTGCGGAGTGGCGACGACGGTGTCGAGGCCGAACAGCGGCGAGTCGGTGCACGGCTCCTTGGCGTAGACGTCGAGCCCGGCGCCGGCGACGCGGCCCTCGACGAGCGCGTCGTAGCGCGCGGCCTCGTCGACGATGCCGCCACGGGCGGCGTTGACGATCCGCACCGTGGGCTTGACGAGCCGCAGCGCGTCGGCGTCGATGAGTCCGACGGTCTCGGGGGTCTTGGGCAGGTGCACGGTGATGAAGTCGCTCTCGCGCAGCAGCTGCTCGAGCGGCACGAGGCGCACGCCCATCTGCGCTGCCCGCCCGGCCTGGACGTAGGGGTCGTAGGCGATGAGCGTCATGCCGAAGGCGGAGAGCCGCTGCGCAACGAGCACGCCGATGCGGCCGAGCCCGACAATGCCGACGGTCTTGTCGGTCAGCTCGGCCCCGGTGTACTTGCTGCGCTTCCACAGCCCTTGGCGCAACGAGGCGCTGGCCGGTGCGATGTTGCGAGCGCTGGCGATGAGCAGGCCGACGGCGAGCTCCGCAGCGCTGACGATGTTGGACTGCGGGGCGTTGACGACCATGACACCGGCCTGCGTGGCCGCAGGGACGTCGACGTTGTCCAGACCCACGCCGGCACGGGCGACGACCTTGAGTCGCTTGGCAACGGCGAGGGCCTCGGCGTCGATCTGCGTCGCGCTGCGGATGAGGACGGCGTCGACGTCCACGATCGCCGCGAGCAGCTCAGCGCGGTCGGCACCGTCGCACGAGCGGATCTCGAAGTCGGGCCCGAGGGCATCGACGGTCGCGGGTGAGAGCTCTTCGGCGATGAGGACGACGGGCTTGGGCACGCGAGAGATCCTTCCGAGCAGCGGCGACCGTTCTGGCCAGGACGTGACCGAAGCCTACCGACGGCTTGTGAACGCGATCACAAGCCGTCCGACGGACGGACGGCGCCACCCGGGCGTGGCCCGGCATCTGCCTTCCCACGTCTGGTCTACTTGACACAGCGTGTCGGGTCTACGTGACTTCAGGCATGGGTCGCACCTCGGCCGTCGGCCGCACGAACTCCGTACGGGCCGCGCGGACCGCCGCGCGGCTCACCCAGGCGGAGCTCGCCGCAGCCTCCGGCGTCAGCCGCCAGACCGTCGTCGCCATCGAGGCCGGGGACTACGCGCCGTCGGTCTACCTGGCGCTCACGCTGGCTGGCGCGCTGGCCAGCACCGTCGAGGCGCTGTTCGGAACGCCGTCCACCCCTACGACAGGTCGGAGCACCTGATGCCCGAGCACCGGACGTTCGAGCGGTTCGCTGCCGCGGTCGCCGGCTCCCTGGCGACGACGACCTCCGCCCGACGCCTCGGCGTCAAGGGCACCGAGGGGGTGCGGTGGATGAGCCCACGCACGGTCGTGCTCTTCGTCTTGTACCTGACGCTCATCGTCGGCGTCCTGCGTGCCGCGGCGCAGGACGCGGAGGGGCTGTCCGGCTCGACCCTTGCGGGCGTCGTCAGGGCGCACTGGCGGTCATCCTCGTCTTCGCCGTCGCCGTGCTCCGCGAGCGCCGCAGGGCCGCCGGGCGGGGCCGCACGTGACGCAGGTGCGGCCCCGCTGCTGAGCACGTCGTCGGTGACTGGCTGCGCTCAGCCCTTGGCGAGCCAGCTGAACATCGGGCGCAGCTTCTCACCGATCTTCTCGATGGGGTGGTTGGCACCCTCCTCGACGAAGCGCTTGTAGTTCGGCAGCCCGGCGTCGTACTCGGCCATCCACTCCTTGGCGAAGGTGCCGTCCTGGATCTCACCGAGGATGGCGCGCATCTCGGCCTTCGTGGCGTCGGTGATGATGCGCGGACCGCGCGTGTAGTCGCCGTACTCGGCGGTCTCGCTCACCGAGTACCGCATCCCCGAGATGCCGCCCTCGTACATGAGGTCGACGATGAGCTTGAGTTCGTGGAGGCACTCGAAGTAGGCGATCTCCGGCTGGTAGCCAGCGTTGACGAGAGTCTCGAAGCCCGCCATGACCAGGGCAGAGGTGCCGCCGCACAGCACGACCTGCTCGCCGAAGAGGTCGGTCTCGGTCTCTTCGGTGAACGTCGTCTTGATGACGCCGGCGCGCGTGCCGCCGATGGCCTTGGCGTAGGACAGGGCGAGCGCGTGCGCCGAGCCGCTCGCGTCGTTCTCGACGGCGATGAGGCACGGCACACCGCGGCCGTCGACGAACTGACGACGGACGAGGTGGCCCGGCCCCTTCGGCGCCACCATGCAGACGTCGACGCCCGCGGGCGGACTGATGAAGCCGTAGCGGATGTTGAGGCCGTGGCCGAAGAACAGGGCGTCGCCGTCCTGGAGGTTCGGGGCGACGGACTCCTCGTAGAGCTTCCGCTGCACCGGGTCGGGCGCGAGGATCATGATGAGGTCGGCCTCGGCGGAGGCCTCGGCGGGGGTGAGCACCCGCAGGCCCTCGGCCTCGGCCTTCTCGCGGCTCTTCGAGCCCTCGGGCAGGCCCACGCGGACGTCGACGCCCGAGTCGCGAAGTGACAGCGCGTGCGCGTGGCCCTGGCTGCCGTAGCCCAGGACCGCGACCGTACGGCCCTGGATGATCGAGAGGTCGGCGTCGTCGTCGTAGAACAGCTCAGCCACGGGGGCTTCTCCTTGAGGTGGGGTGGTGCTGACAGGTCTGCTGACAGGCTCGGCGCCCGGCTCAGGCCGGGCGGTCGGCCGCGCGGAGGCTCCGGTCGGTGATCGAGCGCGACCCGCGGCCGAGGGCGACGAGGCCGGACTGGACGAGCTCCTTGACGCCGTAGGGCTCGAGCATGCGCAGGAAGGCGTCGAGCTTGTCAGGGTTGCCGATGACCTCGGCGGTCAGCGCGTCGGGGGCCACGTCGACCACCTTGGCGTGGTAGAGGTTGAGCACCTCGAGCACGGCCGAGCGGGTCGTCGCGTCGGCGCGGACCTTGACCATGAGCAGCTCACGCTGGACCGACGCCGTCATGTCGAGCTCAACGATCTTGATGACGTTGACGAGCTTGTTGAGCTGCTTGGTCACCTGCTCGAGCGGCAGGTCGTCGACCGCCACGACGATGGTCATGCGCGAGACGTCGGCGTGCTCGGTGGGCCCCACGGCCAAGGACTCGATGTTGAACCCGCGCCGGGAGAACAACGACGCGACCCGGGCGAGGACGCCCGGCTTGTTCTCGACGAGCACCGACAGGGTGTGCTTGGTCATCGCGCTCACGCGTCCTCTCGGTCGTCCCACACGGGGGCGAGGCCTCTGGCGTACATGATCTCGTCGTTGCTCGCGCCGGCGGCGACCATGGGCCACACCATCGCGTCCTGGTGGACGCCGAAGTCGATGACCACGGGCACGTCGTTGGTGACCATGGCCTGCTCGATGGTGGCGTCGACGTCCTCGGCCTTGTCGCAGCGAAGGCCCAGGCAGCCGTAGGCCTCGGCGAGCTTGGCGAAGTCGGGGATCCGCCGCGAGTGCAGCGTCGTGTTGGAGTAGCGGCCGGAGTAGAACAGCGTCTGCCACTGACGCACCATGCCGAGGCTTCCGTTGTTGATGACGGCGACCTTGATCGGGATGTCGTTGACCGCGCAGGTGGCAAGCTCCTGGTTGGTCATCTGGAAGCATCCGTCCCCGTCGACGGCCCAGACCGTCGCCTCCGGTCGGCCGACCTTCGCACCCATCGCTGCCGGGACGGCGTAGCCCATGGTGCCGAGGCCGCCGGAGTTGAGCCAGGTGCCCGGCGTCTCGTAGCGGAGGAACTGCGCGGCCCACATCTGGTGCTGCCCCACGCCCGAGGCGAAGATCGCGTCAGGTCCGGCGAGCAGGCCCAGCCGCTCGATGACGTACTGGGGCGAGAGCGACCCGTCGTCAGGCAGGTCGTAGCCCAGCGGGTAGGTCTCCCGCAGCCGATCGAGCTGCTGCCACCAGGCGCCGAGGTCGGCGCGCCGGCCGGCCTCGATCTCCGCGCGGACGGCCGCGACGAGCTCGGTGATGACCTCCTTGGCGTCCCCGACGATCGGCACGTCGGCTACGCGGTTCTTCGAGATCTCGGCAGGGTCGATGTCGGCGTGGACGACGGTGGCGCCTGGGGCGAAGCTGGCGAGCTTGCCGGTCACCCGGTCGTCGAAGCGGGCCCCGAGGCTGACGAGGAGGTCGGCCTTCTGCAGGGCCGTGACCGCGGCGACGCTGCCGTGCATCCCCGGCATGCCGAGATGCTGCGGGTGGCTGTCAGGGAACGCGCCCCGCGCCATGAGCGTGGTGACGACGGGGGCTCCCGTGAGCTCGGCCAACGTGCGCAGCTCTGCCGAGGCGTGGGACTTGATGACGCCGCCGCCGACGTAGAGCACCGGTCGTCGCGAGGTGGCGAGCAGCCGGGCCGCCTCCCGGATCTGCTTGGCGTGCGGCCTGGTCGTCGGGCGGTAACCCGGCAGGTCCAGGCTCTGCGGCCACTCGAAGGTGGTGAGCGACTGCAGGGCGTCCTTCGCCACGTCGACGAGCACGGGGCCGGGTCGGCCGGTGCTGGCGATGTGGAACGCCTCCGCGATCGTGCGCGGGATGTCGGCGGCGTTCGTGACGAGGTAGTTGTGCTTGGTCATCGGCATCGTCATCCCGACGATGTCTGCCTCCTGGAAGGCGTCCGTCCCGATGGACTTACTCGGGACCTGACCGGTGACCGCGACGATCGGCACGGAGTCCATGTACGCGTCGGCGATCGGGGTGATGAGGTTCGTGGCGCCCGGGCCGCTCGTGGCCATGCACACGCCGACGCGGCCGGTGGCCTGGGCGTAACCCTCGGCAGCGTGCCCGGCGCCCTGCTCGTGACGGACGAGGATGTGGCGGATCGCCGAGGAGTCCATGAGGGGGTCGTAGGCGGGGAGGATCGCACCGCCCGGGATGCCGAAGACGGTGTTGACGCCGGCGTGCTCCAGGGAACGGATGAGGCTCGCTGCTCCGGTCAGCTGCTCGGCCATGACCTTCTTCTCTCGTCGGCTGGTGCGGGGGCGATCACGTGGGGCGGGACGCCGTGCTGGGCAACGCTCTGCTGGGCAACGCTCTGTCGGGCAACAAAAAACCCCTCGTCCCGGGTGGGAACATGAGGGGTGGCGCGCCGGCTGGAGAGGTGCTCAGCTGGCGCGCTCGGGAACTACGAGAATCTGGCGCATGTCGAACAGGCTGCCCGTGCTGCGCCGGGGTGTCAAGGACGTGGGACGGGCGTCTCATATTGTGAGATGGCCCTCCCACGTGCGTCACCCTCAGCCGCAGGTGGCGCCGGTGGCGGCCGAACCGACCAGCTTGGCGTACTTGCCGAGCATGCCCTTGGTGTAGCGCGGGGCGTTGGGCGTCCAGCCGACCTTGCGCGCCGCCAGCTCGTCTGCGTCCACCAGGAGGTCCAGGGTGCGGGCCACCATGTCGAGCCTGATGCGGTCCCCGTCGCGGACGAAGGCGATCGGCCCGCCGTCGGGGGCCTCGGGCGCGACGTGACCGATGCAGAACCCGAACGTGGCACCGGAGAACCGGCCGTCGGTGAGCAGAAGGACGTCCTTGCCCAGACCGGCGCCCTTGATCGCCCCGGTGACCGCGAGCATCTCGCGCATCCCGGGCCCCCCGCGAGGGCCTTCGTACCTGATGACGACGACGTCGCCAGGCACGATCCCCCCGCTGGTCACCGCGGCCATCGCGTCGGACTCGTCGTCGAAGACCTTTGCCGTCCCCTCGAACACCGGCTCGTCGACGCTCGCGGACTTGATGACGCTGCCCTCGGGGGCGAGGGAGCCGTGGAGGATGAGCAGCCCGCCCGTGCGGTGGATCGGGTCGGCCATCGCGTGGATGATCTTGCCATCGGGGTCGGGCGGGGCGATGTCGGCGAGGTTCTCGGCCATCGTCTGACCGGTGACGGTCATGACGTCGCCGTGAAGCAGCCCCGCGTCGAGGAGCGCCTTGAGGACGACGGGGACGCCACCGATCGCGTCGATGTCGGTCATGACGTAGCGCCCGAAGGGCTTGACGTCGGCGAGGTGCGGGGTGCGGTCGCCGATGCGGTTGAAGTCGGCCAGGGACAGCTCGACCTCGGCCTCCTTGGCGATGGCCATGAGGTGGAGCACGGCGTTCGTCGAGCCGCCGAGCGCCATGACGACGGTGATGGCGTTCTCGAAGGCCTCGCGGGTCATGATCTGCCGGGCCGTGATGCCACGACGGATGAGCTCGACGACGGCCTGGCCGCTGCGGATGGCGAACTCGTCACGGCGCGCGTCGACGGCGGGCGGCGACGCCGACCCCGGGATCGACATGCCGAGCGCCTCGGCGGCGCTGGCCATGGTGTTGGCGGTGAACATGCCGCCGCAGGCGCCTTCGCCCGGGCAGGCGTGGCGCTCGATGTCGTCGAGCTGCTGGCGGGACATCCTGCCCAGCGCGCAGGCGCCGACCCCTTCGAACGCGTCGGCGATGGTGACGTCGACGCCGTCGACCCGGCCGGGCAGCGTCGACCCGGCGTAGAGGAAGACCGAGGCGACGTCGAGGCGGGCAGCGGCCATGAGCATGCCGGGCAGGGACTTGTCGCACCCGGCGAGGAGGACCGCCCCGTCGAGGCGCTCGGCGAACATGACGCACTCGACGGAGTCAGCGATGATCTCGCGGCTCACGAGCGAGCCACGCATGCCCTCGTGGCCCATGGAGATCGCGTCGGACACCGAGATCGTGCCGAACTCGAGCGGGAAGCCGCCGGCCTCGCGGACGCCGTCCTTGGATCGCTTGGCCAGCCGGTCGAGGGAGAGGTTGCACGGCGTGATCTCGTTCCACGACGAGGCGACGCCGATCTGGGGCTTGGCGAAGTCGTCGTCGTCCATGCCGACCGCCCGGAGCATGGCGCGGGCGGGGGCCCGGTGCATGCCCTCGGTGACCTCGTGGCTGCGGGGCTTCATGCTGGGCGACTCGGCCATGCGCTCTCTCCTCCAGGTGCGGCGAGGACACTCTATGACCGCCTCCGAGAGGCCTCGACGGCGCGTCCAGGGATCAATACTCGCCGTCGATCAGTACTCCCCGTCGACGACGTTGAGCGGGCGCTCCCCGCGGGCGAGCCTGCCGAGCTGCTCGACGAGCAGCGCCTTGGCCCGGGGCATGAAGGCGTCCGTCCCGCCCCCGACGTGCGGCGTCAGCAGGAGGTTGGGGGCCGACCACAGGGGGTGACCCGGTGGCAACGGCTCCGGGTCGGTGACATCGAGCGCCGCGTGGAGCCGACCTGACGCGAGCTCCGGCAGGAGGTCGTCAGTCCTGACGACAGCCCCGCGCGCGACGTTGACGAGCAGCGCGCCGTCCTTCATCAGAGACAGAAACCGCGCGTCCACGAGTCCCGCCGTCTGCTGGGTCATGGGAACCGTCAGCACGACGACGTCAGCTCCAGGCAGGAGCTCGGGTAGCTCCTCGATCCCGTGGACGCCGTCGCGCGACTCCCTCGCCACCCTGACGACGTCGACCTCGAACCCTGACAGCCGCCGTTCGACGGCCTGACCGATGGAGCCGTGCCCGACGATGAGGACTGTGCTGTCAGCCAGGCCTCGGAGGAACGCCTGGTCCCACCTGCCCTCGTCAGCAGCCCTGACGAACCGGGGGATCCCCCGCGTCGAGGCCAGGACGAGCGCGAGCACGAGCTCGGCCGTCGAGCTGTCGTGCACGCCGCGTGCGTTGCACAGGACGACTCCCTCGGGGATGCGCGGGAGGATCGAGTCGACCCCTGCCGTCAGCGTCTGGACGACGGCGAGCCTGGGCATCCGGGCCATCGCGGCGTACCGGTCGCGACCACCGACGTAGGGCACGACGTAGACCTCGGTGCGGGCGGCAACCTCGTCGGCCAGCGTGCCAGCGCCGTCCCAGACGTCGACCTCGAGCCCCGAGGGGAGGGGGTGCCCCAGCTCGTCGGCAGGAAAGGGCAGCAGGACCTGCACGGTGTCTCCCTCCGAGGCGCTGTGGTGACGGCACGGCAGCCAAGATTGCAGCGGAGACGACATGTTGGCAGGAGTGCCAGGGGCGACGCATCGTGGGGGGATGACGCGTCGCCTCAGCCCGCATCGCGCGGCCCTCGCCCCCGTCGTCGTCGCGGCCCTGGTGCTCTCGGCCTGCGCCTCCGGCGGCTCTGACGCACCCAACGCGGCGGGCGGCGGCACCAGCACGGCCCCCGGCGCCTCCAGCTCGGCCGCCGGGTCGCCGTCCGTCGCGCCGTCACCGCCGTCCGCGAGCCCGGCCCCCTCGTCGGGAGCCGGGTCGGGGCGAGCGTCGGCCCTCCCGGGAACAGGCTCCGCCGACCCGGCCACGGTGACGCCACGGGTGACGGGGACGGTGGCGTCGGGGCTGCGCTCGCCGTGGGGCCTGGTCTTCCTCCCTGACGGCGGCGCGCTGCTCTCGGAGCGGGACACCGGCCGGATCCTGCGCCTCGACGGGCGAGGCGGCACGGCCGTCGTCGGGACCGTCCCGGGTGTGGCGCACGGGGGCGAAGGGGGCCTGCTCGGGCTGGCGGTCTCGCCCCGCTTCGCCTCCGACCGGCTCGTCTACGCCTACCTGACGACGGCTCGGGACAACCGCGTCGTCACCATGCGGTGGGCCCCCGGCGGTGCGCTGTCCGCGCCGAGCGCCGTCGTCACGGGGATCCCCCGGGCGAGCAACCACAACGGCGGCCGCCTGACGTTCGGCCCCGACGGCATGCTCTACGTCTCGACCGGCGACGCCTCGGTCCGCGGGGCCGCGCAGGACGTCGGCTCGCTCGGCGGCAAGATCCTCCGGGTCACGGCGTCCGGCAGTCCGGCGCCCGGAAACCCGTTCCCCGGCTCACCGGTGTGGTCGCTGGGCCACCGCAACGTCCAGGGCCTCGCCTTCGACGCTGAGGGACGGCTCTTCGCCAGCGAGTTCGGGCAGAACACCTGGGACGAGCTCAACCTCATCCGCCGCGGGGGCAACTACGGCTGGCCCGTCGTCGAGGGGACCGCCAACCGCGCGGGGTACGTCGACCCTCTGCGGCAGTGGCCTACCTCGCAGGCCTCGCCCAGCGGCATCGCCGTCGCACAGGGCGCCGTGTGGATGGCCGCCCTGCGCGGTCAGCGGCTCTGGCGCGTCCCGCTGACCGGTAGCGGGACAGCCACGGGGACGCCGACGGCATTCTTCTCCGGCATGCTCGGGCGCCTGCGTACCGTCGCCGCCGCGCCTGACGGGTCCCTGTGGCTCGTGACGAGCACCACCGACGGCCGGCAGGCCCCCCGCCGAGGGGGCGACCGGGTGCTGCGGCTGACGCTGGGCTGAGCTTCGTCAGCCCGGCGCGGGGGTGGCCGTCAGGTCCGGCCGCCCCGTCAGCCCCGCAACGGTGGCAGGCCCACGAGGAAGGAGGCACCCTGCCGGTGGCGCCGGTGGACGCCGTCCGCTGCGAGGGACGAGACTGGCTCGCATGCCTCACTCCCCCGCCGACCCCGGCGCTGACACCGCCGCCCTCGCCGACGACAGCGCCGCCGACGCCCCTGAGACCGACCTGGCCGCCGAGGAGCCCGACGAGGACCCGGTGAAGAAGCAGTTCCGTGAGGCCCTCGCGCGCAAGCACGGCAACCCCTCGGGCGCGGCCGGCGGCACGGGCGGCAGCGGGCAGCAGATGGGTCACA
This sequence comes from Actinomycetes bacterium, assembly GCA_038322045.1. Lineage (GTDB taxonomy): Bacteria > Actinomycetota > Actinomycetes > JBBQFP01 > JBBQFP01 > JBBQFP01. The sequence continues at coordinate 14,117 of JBBQFP010000002.1, forward strand.
ACGGCAGCGCGCACGCCCAGCGGATGTTCCGGCGCAAGTCCGGGGGCTGACCGGCCCGGATGCGTCGTCCGTACCGCGTCAGCACCGTCTGCTCGGGCAACATCTGCCGCTCCCCCATCGCCGAGGCCGTGCTGCGCCGGAGCCTCGAGGACGCCGGGCTCGGCACCGACGTCGTCGTGGACTCTGGCGGCACTGGTGGCTGGCACGTCGGCTCGGACGCCGACCCGCGCGCGCTGCGGGTCCTGCGCCAGGCGGGGTACCGGCTCGACCACGCGGCGGCCCAGGTCCAGGCCGGGTGGTTCGGCGACCGCGACCTGCTCCTGGCACTGGACTCCGGCCACTTCCGTGAGATGCGGTCGATGGCGCGCGGCGAGGCGCAGCGCGCCAAGGTCCGGATGCTCATGGAGTTCTCCCCCGCGGGGCGCGGCATCGCCCCTCCGGACCGCCGCCTCGACGTGCCGGACCCCTACTACGGCGACGCGGCCGGCTTCGACGAGGTCCTCGACCTCGTGGAGTCTGCAGCTGCCGGGGTCGTCGACCACGTCCGGGCGGTGCTCGAGGGCGACGCTCGGCCGTCGGAGTGAGGCCGGAGCCCGTGCGGCCCGACGTCCACCGCAAGCACGTGCCAGGCGCGCCGCCGCTGCTCTACGCGGTCGAGGCAGCGGGGCTGCGCTGGCTCGGCGACGCCGGCGGGGCGGGGGTCGTCCGGGTGCTCGGGGTCGGCGACGACCACCTCGACCTCGCCCGGGTCAGCGAGGTCGCGCCGACCCGGGCAGCGGCCGAGGAGCTCGGCCGGGCGCTCGCACGTACCCACGCCGCGGGCGCCGAGGCGTTCGGGTGCGCTCCGCCCGGCGTCGACGCCGCGCAGGCGTGGATCGGCCGGCTGCGGCTGCGCTTCGGGCGGTGGGAGAGCTGGCCGCACTTCTACGCCGAGGGCCGGGTGCTGCCGGCCGCCGCCGCCGCTGTCGAGCGGGGCCGGCTCGCCCCTGAGGACCTCCGGCTCGTCGACCGGGCGATGGAGGCGCTGCTCGACGGCACCCTCGACGGCCCGCCGGAGCCGGTGGCGCGCATCCACGGGGACCTGTGGGCCGGCAACGTCCTGTGGTCGCCGAACGGCGTCGTCCTCATCGACCCCGCGGCCCAGGGCGGCCACCGGGAGACCGACCTCGCGATGCTCGCCCTTTTCGGCGCGCCGCACCTGGACCGGGTGCTGGCGGCCTACGACGAGGCCGCTCCGCTGGCCGAAGGGTGGGCTGAGCGGGTGCCCCTGCACCAGCTGCACCCGCTGCTCGTCCACGCGGCGCTCTTCGGCGGGGGCTACGGCCCTGCGGCAGGGGCCGCCGCCCGCCGCTGCCTCCGGACGGACGGACCCGCGCGGGGCTGACGGGCGGAGCCCCGCGGACTCGGCGAAAGGACGCGGGGCTCCGGTTCGAGGGGCTGCGGCGGCGGGTTTCTCCGTCGGCCCGGGCGTCCCCGGCGGGGCGGAGCGGGGCGACGACGCGGCCGCAGCGGGTGCTCAGCCCGAGCAACGCTCCAGGACGAGCTCGCGCACCCGCGCCGCGTCCGCCTGGCCACGGGTGGCCTTCATGACCGCCCCGACGATGGCGCCGGCCGCGGCGACCTTGCCGGCGCGGATCTTCTCGGCGACGTCGGGCGATGCCGCGAGGGCCTCGTCGATGGCGGCCAGCAGCGCCGAGTCGTCGGAGACGACGCCGAGACCGCGGGCGGCGACGACGTCGTCCGGCTCGCCGTCACCGGCGAGAACGCCCTCGATGACCTGACGGGCCAGCGTGTCGTTGAGCGCGCCGGAGTCGACGAGCGCCTGGACCCGGGCGACCTGCGCCGGCGTGATCGCGAGCGACTCGAGCTCCACGCCGTCGGTGTTCGCCCGGCGCGCGAGCTCGCCGAGCCACCACTTGCGCGCGAGCGCGGGGTCGACACCCTCGGCGACGGTCGCCTCGACGAGCCCCACCGCGCCGGCGTTGACGACGGCTGCCATCTCGAGGTCGCTGAGCTCCCAGGCCTCCTGCAGCCGCCGCCGGTGCAGCGACGGCGCCTCGGGCAACGCGCAGCGCAGCTGCTCGATCCAGACCGCATCCGGTGCCACCGGGGTGAGGTCGGGCTCGGGGAAGTACCGGTAGTCCTCGGCCTGCTCCTTCGATCGCCCCGGCGTCGTCGTCCCGGTGTCCTCGTGGAAGTGCCGGGTCTCCTGGACGACGCGCTCGCCGGCGACAAGGCGGGAAGCCTGGCGGCGGATCTCGTGGCGCAGCGCGCGCTCGACCGAGCGCAGGGAGTTGACGTTCTTCGTCTCGCTGCGGGTGCCGAGGACCCCCGAGCCGCGGGGGCTCAGCGAGACGTTGGCGTCGCAGCGCAGCGACCCCTGCTCCATCCGGACGTCGGAGACCCCGAGCCCGCGGAGGATGTCGCGCAGCTCGGTGACGTAGGCGCGCGCCACCTCGGGGGCCAGCTCGCCGGTGCCGTGGACGGTCTTCGTGACGATCTCGATGAGGGGGATGCCCGCCCGGTTGAAGTCGACGAGGGAGTGGCTCGCCCCGTGGATCCGCCCGGTGGCGCCGCCGACGTGCAGCGACTTGCCGGTGTCCTCCTCCATGTGGACCCGCTCGATCTCGACCCGGTACGTGCGGCCCTGGACCTCGATGTCGAGGTAGCCGTCGACGCAGATCGGCTCGTCGTACTGCGAGGTCTGGAAGTTCTTCGGCATGTCCGGGTAGAAGTAGTTCTTGCGCGCGAACCGCGACCACGGCGCGATCGAGCAGTGCAGCGCGAGCCCCACCCGGATGGCGTCCTCGACGGCCTTGGCGTTGACGACCGGCAGCGCGCCGGGCAGGCCGAGGCACACCGGGCACACCTGGGTGTTGGGAGGCGCGCCGAACTCCGTCGGGCAGCCGCAGAACATCTTCGAGGCGGTGCCCAGCTCGCAGTGGACCTCGAGGCCGAGGACGGGCTCGAAGCGGGCCATCGCCTCGTCGTAGTCGAGCAAGGAGTCGGGAGTCGTCGTCGTCACAGGACCGGTGCCTCCTCGAGCAGCGGGTGGCCCCACCGGTCGAGCAGCGCGGCCTCGACCGCGGCCCCGACCCGGTAGAGCCGGTCGTCGGCCATCGCCGGGGCGAGGATCTGCAGCCCCACCGGCAGGCCGTCGTCCGGGGAGAGTCCAGCCGGCAGCGACATGCCTGCGTTGCCGGCGAGGTTCGTGGGGATCGTGGCGAGGTCGTTGAGGTACATCGCCATGGGGTCGTCGACCCGCTCGCCGATGCGGAACGCTGTCGTCGGGGCGGTGGGCGAGACGAGGACGTCGGCGCGCTCGAAGGCCGCCGCGAAGTCGCGGGTGATGAGCGTGCGGACCTTCTGCGCCTGGCCGTAGTACGCGTCGTAGTAGCCGCTGGACAGGGCGTAGGTGCCAAGGATGATCCGGCGCTTGACCTCGGCCCCGAAGCCGGCTGCTCGGGTCATCGCCATGACCTCCTCAGCACCGGCGAGGCCGTCGTCGCCGACGCGCAGGCCAAAACGCATGGCATCGAAGCGCGCGAGGTTGCTCGAGCACTCCGACGGCGCGATGAGGTAGTACGCGGGCAGGGCGTAGTCGAAGTTCGGGCACGAGACCTCGACGACGGTGGCACCGAGCTCGCGCAGCAGGTCGACGGCCTCGGTGAACCGCTGCCGGACGCCGGGCGCGTACCCGTCTCCGCCGAGCTCCTTGACAACGCCGATGCGCATGCCCCGGACGTCGCCGTGGCGGGCTGCCTCGACGACGGGCGGCACCGGCGCGTCGACAGACGTGGAGTCGGCCGGGTCGTGCCCCGCGATCGTCGCGTGGAGCAGGGCGGCGTCGAGGACCGTGCGGGCGAGGGGCCCCGCCTGGTCCAGCGAGGAGGAGAACGCGATGAGCCCGTAGCGCGACACCGCGCCGTAGGTCGGCTTGACCCCGACGATCCCGGTCACCGCAGCGGGCTGCCGGATCGAGCCGCCGGTGTCGGTGCCGATCGCCAGGGGGGCCTCGAAGCCGGCGACCGCTGCCGCCGACCCGCCCGAGGAGCCGCCGGGGATGCGCTCGAGGTCCCAGGGGTTCGACGTCGGGCCGTAGGCGGAGTTCTCGGTGGAGGAGCCCATGGCGAACTCGTCCATGTTCGTCTTGCCGAGGATGACGACGCCGGCGAGCTTGAGCCGCGCCGTCACGGTGGCGTCATACGGCGGTCGCCACCCCTCGAGGATCTTCGACCCGCAGGTCGTCGGTACGCCCTTCTGCGCCATGACGTCCTTGAGCGCGAGCGGCACCCCCGCCAGGGGTCCGAGCGGCTCGCCGGAGCTGCGGCGTGCATCGACGGCGGCGGCCTGGGCCAGTGCGCCGTCGGCGTCGACGTGGAGGAAGGCGTGCAGCCTGGCGTCGACGGCGGCGATCCGGTCGAGGTGCGCCTGGGCCACCTCGACCGCGGAGACCTCGCCGGAGGCGATGGCGGCCGCGGTCGAGGCCGCATCGAGCCGGGTGAGGTCGGTCGCGGGCGTCGTCATGCCGGGGGTCACTCCTCGTCCAGGATCCGGGGCACCCGGAAGCGGCCGTCCTCGGCCACCGGCGCACCGGAGAGGGCCTCGTCGGCAGTGAGCCCGGGACGGACGACGTCAGGGCGCATGACGTTGGTCACCGGGACGGCGTGGGTCGTCGGCGGGATGTCCTGCGCGCCGACCTCCGCGACCCGGGCGACCGCGCCGAGGATGACGTCGAGCTGCTCGGCGTAGTGCGCGAGCTCGTCGTCGGAGAGCTGCATGCGGGCCAGCCTGGCCAGGTGGGCGACCTCGTCGCGGGTGATGCTGGGCACCGGGGAAGTCTAGGGGGGAGGTCCGTCGGCGTCGGCGTCGGCAGCTGCGGGCTCGCTCGGCGTGCGGGTGCCCTCGAGCAGCGCGGCGAACCCGGCCTCGTCGAGGACGGGAACGCCGAGGGCCAGGGCTTTGTCGTGCTTGCTCCCCGGGTCGGCCCCGGCGACGACGTAGGACGTCTTCTTCGACACCGACCCGGTGACCTTGCCGCCGAGCGAGCGCACCGCCTCGATGGCGCCGTCGCGCGACCAGCCCTGCAGCGAGCCCGTGATGACGATCGCCAGCCCGTCCAGCGGGCGGGGACCCTCGTCGACGGCGTCCTCGGCCATCCGGACCCCGGCCGCACGCCACTTCTCGATGATCTCGCGGTGCCAGTCGACGTCGAACCACTCCCGCACAGCTGCGGCGATGACCGGGCCCACGCCGTCAGCCGCGGCGAGCTCGGCCTCACCGGCGGCCGCGATCGCGTCGACCGACCGGAACCGACGCGCCAGCGCCTGGGCCGCCGTCGGGCCCACGTGCCGGATGGAGAGCGAGACGACGACGCGCCACAGCGGCCGGTGCTTGGCAGCCTCGAGCGCCGTGAGCAGCCTCCCGCCGTTGGCGGTGAGGCCTCCGTCGGCCTTGCGGACGAAGAAGGGGCACCTGGCGAGGGCGTCGGCGTCGAGGCTGAACAGGTCGCCCTCGTCGACGAGCAGACCGGACAGCAGCAGGGCGATGGCGGCCTCGTAGCCGAGGACGTCGATGTCGAGGGCACCACGGCCCGCCACGAAGAACACCCGCTCGCGCAGCTGGGCGGGACAGGAGCGCGTGTTCGGGCAGCGGACGTCGGCGTCGCCCTCTTTGGCCGGCGCGAGGAGCGTGCCGCACTCGGGGCAGTGCGTCGGCATGACGAACTCCCGCTCGGTGCCGTCGCGCAGCTCGACGACGGGTCCGACGATCTCGGGGATCACGTCACCGGCCTTGCGGAGCACGACCGTGTCGCCGACGAGGACGCCCTTGCGTCGGACCTCGTGCTGGTTGTGCAGCGTGGCCAGCGACACCGTCGAGCCGGACACCCGCACCGGCTCCATGAACCCGAACGGCGTGACCCGCCCGGTGCGGCCGACGTTGACCTCGATCCTCAGCAGCTTCGTCGTCACCTCCTCCGGCGGGTACTTGCGCGCGATCGCCCAGCGCGGCGCCCGGGAGGTCGAGCCGAGCCGCCGCTGGACCGCGAGCTCGTCGATCTTGATGACGACGCCGTCGATCTCGTGCTCGACGTCGTGGCGGTGGGCGCCGTAGTGCGCGACGTAGGCCAGCGCCTCGTCGAGGGTGTCGACGACCCGGACCCGGCCGCTCGTCGGCAGGCCCCAGGCCGCCATCCGTTCGTAGGCCTCCGACTGCCTGACGACGTCGAAGCCGTCGGCCGCTCCGAAGCCGTGGACGACCATGCGCAGCGGCCGGGAGGCGGTGACCCGGGGATCCTTCTGGCGCAGCGAGCCGGCAGCGGAGTTGCGTGGGTTGGCGAAGGGTGCCCGGCCGGACTCGACGAGGCCGGCGTTGAGCTCCTCGAAGGCGGCGACGGGGAAGAAGACCTCGCCGCGGACCTCGAGGAGCGCGGGGGCGTCGTCGCCACGAAGCTGGTGGGGGACGCCGTCGATGGTGCGCACGTTGAGGGTGACGTCCTCGCCCGTCACCCCGTTGCCCCGGGTCAGCGCGCGCACGAGCACGCCGCGCTCGTAGAGGAGGTTGACGGCCAGGCCGTCGATCTTCAGCTCGCACAGCAGGTGGGTCTCGGCCGTGCCGGCGTCGCGCACGGCGCGCTCGTACCAGGAGCCCACCTCGTCGTCGTCGAAGGCGTTGTCCAGCGACTGCATCGGCTGGAGGTGGTCGACCGCGGCGAACTCGGTGGAGAACGTGCCGCCGACGGTCTGGGTCGGCGAGTCGGGGGTGCGCAGCTCGGGGTGGGCCGCCTCGAGGGCCTCGAGCTCGGCCAGGAGGGCGTCGAACTCCCCGTCGCTGACCACGGGGGCGTCGAGGACGTAGTAGCGGAACCGGTGGTCCTCGACCTGCTGGGCGAGGGCCGCGTGCCGGTGGGCCGCGGCCGTGCCGGCTGCGATGTCGTCCCCCGCCGGGTCCGCCGCGTCGTCCCCCGCCGGGTCCGCCGCCGCCAGGTCCGCCGCCGGGTCCCCCGCCGGGTCCGCCGCTCGGACGGAGCGCTCAGCCACGTGCACCCTCCGGGTCCTGCGCGAGCATGTGCACCGCCGCGGCGAGGTGGGCCGCGACGGCACGGACGTGGTCGGGGTCGGCGCCGGCGAGCCCGCACGACGGCGTGAGGACGACCGAGGACGGCGCGCGCTCGGCGCTGATGCCGATCCGTCGCGCGAGCGCCCGCACGAAGTCGGCGCTCGCCGCGGGACTGGGCATCCCGTCAGTCCCTCCGGCAGCGCCCGCCGCGGAGGCGGCGCCAGCGACGCCGGGGACGACGCCCAGCACGAGGCGCAACCCGGCCTCCCAGGCCTCGCCGAGCTCGTCGTCAGCCCGGGAGGTCAGCAGGCCGGCGTCGACGCTGAGCCCACGCATGCCGGCACGGCGCAGCAGGGCCAGCGGCGGGTCGGCGGCGCAGCAGTGGACCCACTCCTCCGAGGCCAGGCCGCAGAACCGGCGCAGGACGCCCTCGGCGACGTGATCCTCGACCGCCCGCAGCCGTCCGAACCCGCTGGGCGTCCGGACCCCTCCGGCGAGGACCGCAGGCAGCGACGGCTCGTCGAGCTGGAGGACGACGTCGAGGCGCGGGAGCCTGCGGCGGACCTCGGCGACGTGCTGGGCGACCCCCTCGACGAGGGAGGCGTGCAGGTCCGCGACGGCCGATGCGTCGCCGAGGACGGGGCCGCCACGCGGCAGCTCGAGCGAGGCGGCGAGGGTCCACGGCCCGCACACCGAGAGCTTGAGCGCTCCCGTGCGGTCCGCGGCGAGCTCCTGGAGCACGTCGAGGTCCTCGTCGAGCATGGACTGCGCGCGCCGGACCTCACGCCCCGGCCGTGCGACGAGGCGCCACCCGGCGGGCTGGAGGTCGACCGGAAGTTCGACGAGCAGAGCCGCCGTGCGCCCGATGACGTCGGCCCCGGGCCCGCGTGCGGGCAGCTCGGGGAGGTAGGGCAGGGCCGGCCACTCACCGAGCACCACGCGCACCGCCTCACGGACGTCGACGCCGGGCAGTGAGCCGACGCCGGTGGCGAGGGGAAGGGAGAGATCAGCCATGGTGGCGTCACCGTACCCATGCCGACCGACAGGCACCGCCGTCCGGCCAGGTGTCATCGGCCGACCGGCGAAGTCGATCCTTCAGGTACGAAGGGCTCCTGCCGACACAGCCAGTGGGACCACGAGCCCCCGAACCGGGCTGACGCCACGCCGGCCATGCCGCCAAGCCGTGACCGTGCCGGCGGCACGCCGCCCGGTCTCGCCGACCCGCCACCTGGAGCATCCATGACCACCCAGTCCCTCCCGCCCTCTGCTGCGACCAGCCCTAGGGCCGACGTGGCGCGACGCAGGTTCCGCCTCGCCGACGTCAGCGTGCTCGGCAAGCTGGTCCTCGCCACCGGGGTGGTCGCCCTCGTCGCCGTCGTCGTCGGGCTCGTGGGGCTCACGGGCATGTCGCGGGTCAACGCGAGCACCGAGGTCATCGCTCGCCAGAACCTCGAGCAGGTTCGCCTCCTCGGTGACATGCGCGCCGACATGAAGGACGTCCGGACCGGCATCCTCAACTACGTCACCTCGGTCTCGCCCAAGCTCAAGGCCGCGCACAAGGCGAAGCTCGAGAAGGCGAACGCCAAGCTCACCACTGACCTCGAGGCCTACGAGAAGAACGCCACCGACAAGAAGCTGCCCGCCGACCTTCGCGCCGCATGGGCGCGCTACCTCAGCGCCGCGCCCGCCCTCATGGCCGCCGGCGACGCCAAGGACTTCGCCACCTACGAGCGCCTCCGCGAGGCGACGGCGGTGCCCATGGCCGGAGCCACCGAGAAGATCGTCGTGGCCCTCATCGCCGCGGAGCAGCGCTCAGCCAAGGCCAACACCGCCGATGCCCTCGAGACGTTCCTCGCCCGCCGGAATCTGCTCGTCGGGGTCATGGGCGGTGGCCTGCTCCTCGCCGCCCTGCTCGCGCTGCTCGTCACCCGATCGATCGTGCGTCCGCTCGGACACGTCTCGAGCACCTTGGCCCGGGTCTCCGAGGGAGACCTCACCGTGCGCTCGGGCGTCGCCAGCCGTGACGAGATCGGCCACGTCGCCCGTGAGCTCGACCGGACCATCGCGGCTCTGCAGTCCCTCGTCACCGGGGTCACGAGCTCGGCCTCGAGCCTCACCAGCGCGGCCGGTGGCCTCTCCCACGTGAGCGACGAGATCAGCCGGTCCGCCGCCGCGTCCGCCGACCAGGCGAACCTCGTGGCCGCCGCCGCCGAGCAGGTCTCGGCCAACGTCCAGACCGTCGCGACCGGCAGCGAGGAGATGGGGGCCTCGATCGCCGAGATCGCCCAGAACGCCGGCCAGGCCGCCCGGGTGGCCGCGAGCGCCGTCGAGGTCGCCGAGGCGACCAACGCGACCGTCGCCCGCCTCGGGGCGTCCTCCCGCGAGATCGGCGACGTCGTCAAGGTCATCACGACCATCGCCGAGCAGACGAACCTCCTCGCCCTCAACGCGACGATCGAGGCCGCACGTGCCGGGGACGCCGGCAAAGGCTTCGCCGTCGTCGCCGGAGAGGTCAAGGACCTCGCGTCGGAGACGGCCCGCGCCACGGAGGACATCGCCCAGCGGGTCCAGGCCATCCAGGGCGACACCGCCAGCGCCGTCGAGGCCATCGCCCGGATCGCCTCGGTCATCGGCGAGATCAACGACTACCAGGTCACCATCGCTTCGGCCGTCGAGGAGCAGACCGCCACGACGCACGAGATGAACCGCAACGTCGCGCAGGCTGCGACGGGCGCCGGAGAGATCGCGGCGAACATCTCGGGGGTCGCGACCGCGGCCCAGACGATGAACGACACCGTGGCTGTCGACGCCAACGAGGCGGCTCACGCGCTGTCCGGCATGGCCGACGAGCTCCGGGGCATGGTGAGCCGGTTCAGCGTCTGACGCCTGCGAAGGCGCCGCCCCCTCCGCGCGGCGCGACCTCGCTGGTCACATCGCTGTAACGCCGCTGCGCGAGGATGTCGGCCATGTCCTACCTGCTGCGGGTCCGGGTGCCCGACCGACCGGGTGCGCTCGGAGCCCTCGCCAGCGCCCTGGGCGCCGTCGAGGCCGACATCGTCAGCCTCGACGTCGTCGCCCGCCTCGGCAGCTACGCCGTCGACGACATCCTCGTCGAGCTGCCTCTGGGCCGGATGGCCGACGCTCTCGTCACGGCCGCGCAGTCGGTGGGCGCGCAGGTCGACTCGGTGCGTCGCTACGCGGGCGGGGCCGACCTGCACCGCGACCTCGACCTCCTCGACGCCGTCGTCGGCGACCCCGACCGGAGCCTGCAGACCCTCGTCGACGTCCTGCCGGGGGTGTTCCGCGCCGACTGGGCACTGCTCGTCGACGGCGACGACGTCATTCATGCCAGCAGCGCGGCTCCCGACGCCCCGGCGGACGACGGCGTCAGCGCGCTCGTGCCGTGCCAGAGGGCGCGCTGCGTCGACGGCGAGGCGTGGCTGCCTGTGCAGTGGCGGGACTCCACGGTGGCGCTGGCGCCGGTCGGCCGCGCGGACCGCGTCGTGGCCCTCGGGCGGGTCGGTGGACCGCCCGTGCTCGAGACCGAGGTCTTGCGCCTCGCGCACCTCGCCCTGCTGGCCAGTGCAGTGGCCGACGGGCACCACTCCCCCGCCTGACCCCGCCTGACCCCGCCCCTCGGTCGGCTGAGTCGGCTCAGCTGGGTCGGCTCTGGCTCACCAGCGCGAGTGGACCTGCTCGGCGATCGAGGCGTCGTAGACCCGCCGCACACCGGCGAGCTGCTCGAGCGTCAGGGGCGCCAGCGCGGCCGCGGCTGCGTTGGCCCCTGCCTGGGCCGCGTCACGAGCGCCGGGGATGACGACGCTCACCCCGGGCTGGTCGAGCACCCAGCGCAGGGCGAAGGCGGCCATGGGCACTCCGGAGGGGACGAACGCGGCGATCTCCTGCGCGGCTCGGACCCCGGTGACGAAGTCCACACCGGCGAACGTCTCGCCGACGTCGAAGGCCTCGCCGTGCCGGTTGTACGTGCGGTGGTCGCTCTCCGGGAACGTCGTCTCCTCGCTGTAGCGGCCGGAGAGCAGTCCGCTCGCCAGCGGCACGCGCGCGATGACGCCGACGCCGACAGCGCTCGCAGCTGTCAGCACCTCGTCGAGCGGCTTCTGCCGGAAGGCGTTGAGGATGATCTGGACCGTGGCGACGCCGGGACGGGCGATCGCCGTCAGCGCCTCGTCGCACGTCTCGACGCTGACGCCGTAGGCCGCCATGACGCCGTCGTCCACGAGCTCGTCGAGGGCGTCGAAGACCGCGTCGGTCGAGTACACGGCGCTCGGCGGGCAGTGCAGCTGGACGAGGTCCAGGGTCTCGACGCCGAGGTTGCGGCGGGAGCGATCCGTCCACACGCGGAAGTTCTCCGCGACGTAGCTCTCGGGCACCTGCTCGACCCGGCGACCCATCTTCGTCGCGACCATCACCCCGGCACCGGGGTGCTCGCGGAGGAACCGGCCGATGAGGGTCTCGCTGCGGCCGTCGCCGTAGACGTCGGCGGTGTCGACGAAGGTCGTCCCGGCCTCGACCGCAGCCTCCAGCGCTCCGAGCGCCTGGGACTCAGGGACGTCGCCCCAGTCACTCGAGCCGATCTGCCAGGCGCCGAAGCCGACCACTGCGACGGGGCGGCCGGTACGGCCGAGGGTGCGGGTCTCCATCGCGACACCGTAGCGGGCGCCGGTGAGGGCAGGGGGCTCAGCCGGGGCGGTGGCGCCGGTGAGGGTACGTGGTGCCGCAGTGGCTCAGCCGGGGCGGTGAGCCGTACGCACCGTGACCGAGCCCAACACCCGGTCACCGTCGTAGAGGACCGCCGACTGCCCCGGCGCCACGCCACGCAGCGGCTGGGCTAGCTCGAGGCGCAGTCCTGCGCGGTCGCCGTCCGCCTCGGGCGAGGCACCCTGCGCGGGGGCCGCGACGAGCCAGGACGCCGTCGCCGCGACGGCCTCACCGTGCGCGCGCACCTGGACGAGCACCGGTGCCGGCAGCTGCGGCGTCGGCCCGCACCAGCGCAGGTGCTCGCCGTCGAGGCCGGTGACGTCGAGGGCTTCGCGCGGGCCGACGGTGACCGTGCGCGCGGCCGGTGACACCTCGAGGACGTAGCGGGGCTCGCCGTCAGCGGCGGGCGTGGCGAGGCCCAGGCCGCGGCGCTGGCCCACCGTGAAGGCGTAGGCGCCCTCGTGAGCGCCGACGGTGGCGCCGGTGAGGTCGCGCACCGGGCCGGGTGCCGCGCCGAGCCGCCGGCGCAGGAACCCCGCGGTGTCGCCGTCCGGGATGAAGCACACGTCGTGGCTGTCGGGCTTGTCGGCGACGAGCAGGCCGCGGGCCGCCGCCTCGACGCGCACGTCGCTCTTGAGGCTCGCCCCGAGGGGGAGCACCGCGTGCGCCAGCTGCTCCGGGGTGAGGACGCCGAGGACGTAGGACTGGTCCTTGGCGGGGTCGACCGCACGGCGCAGGACCCCGTCGTCGAGCCGCGCGTAGTGCCCGGTAGCGACGACGTCGAAGCCCAGCGCCAGCGCCCGATCGAGGACGGCGGCGAACTTGATGCGCTCGTTGCATCGTACGCAGGGGTTGGGCGTGCGCCCGGCGGCGTACTCGGCGAGGAAGTCCTCGACGACGTCCTCGCGGAACCGCTCGGCGAGGTCCCAGACGTAGAAGGGGATGCCCAGGACGTCCGCGGCGCGGCGGGCGTCGCGGGAGTCCTCGACCGAGCAGCAGCCCCTGGCCCCGTCGCGCAGCAGCGCGGGCGAGGGCGAGAGGGCGAGGTGGACGCCGGTGACGTCGTGGCCGGCGTCGACCATGCGTGCGGCCGCCACGGCGGAGTCGACCCCGCCGGACATCGCCGCGAGCACCCGCAGCCGCGGGCCAGCGTCGCCGGACGGAGCGCGGCGAGGCGGCTGCGCCGCCGTCACGACCTGGTACCGGCGAGCGCCGCGCCCATGCTCGTGAGGCCGGCACGACGGGCCCGCTCGACGACCCCGGCGACAGCTGTGAGCAGCGCGTCGACGTCGCCGTCGGTACTCGTGTGGCCGAGGGAGAAGCGCAACGAGCCCCGGGCGAGCGGCTCGGGGACACCCATGGCGAGCAGGACGTGGCTCGCCCGCGGTACCCCGGCCGAGCACGCGGAGCCGGTGGAGCACTCGACCCCCTGGGCGTCGAGGAGCATGAGCAGGGCGTCGCCCTCGCAGCCGGGGAAGGACAGGTGCGCCGTCCCCGGCAGCCGCTGGCCCGGGTCGGTGGGGCCGTTGACGACGGCGTCGGGCACCCGGGCGAGGACCCCGCGGACGAGCCGCTCACGCAGCGCCGCCAGCCGCTTCGTCGTGGTGGCCCGCTCGGCAGCCGCGGCGAGGATCGCGGCGGCGAACCCGGCGATGGCAGGGGTGTCGAGGGTCCCCGAGCGGACGTCGCGCTCCTGGCCGCCACCATGGAGGACGGGCACCGCGCTCGCCGTCCGGGACAGCAGCAGCGCCCCGACGCCGAGCGGCCCGCCGAGCTTGTGCCCGGTGACCGTCATCGCGTCGAGGCCGGTCGCGGCGAAGTCGACGGGCAGGGTGGCCGCCGCCTGGACGGCGTCGGAGTGCACGGGGATCCCGTGATCGTGGGCAAGCGCCGTGAGCTCGGCGACGGGAGAGAGCGCACCGACCTCGTTGTTGGCCCACATGACCGACACCAGGGCGACGTCGGACGGCTGAGGCCCGAGGGCCGCGGCCAATGCACCGGGCGTGACCCGGCCGTCGGGGTCGAGGGCGACGAGCTCGGCGGAGGCGCCCTGGCTCTCGGCGAGCCACCGCGCGGGGTCGAGGACGGCGTGGTGCTCGCCCGCGCCGACGAGCACGCGGGTGCGCCGCGGCTCCGCCTCGTGCCGGGCCCAGTACAGCCCCTTGACGGCGAGGTTGTCGGCCTCGGTGCCGCCGGAGGTGAAGACGACCTCGCTCGGGCGCGCTCCCAGCGCCTCGGCGACCGCCTCTCGGCTCTCCTCGACGAGCCGCCGCGCGGCGCGACCGGCCCCGTGCATCGACGAGGGGTTGCCGACCCGAACCATCGCCGCGGTCATGGCCTCGACGGCCTCAGGACGCATCGGCGTGGTGGCCGCGTGGTCGAGGTAGGCGCTCACCCGTCGATGGTATGCGTCGTCACCGACCCCCAGCGCGTCCGAGCACCGCACGTGGGGGCGCCCCGCAGCCTGCTCAGGACTTCAGCCCGGCGTCGGCCCGGATCGCCGCCAGGATCAGCTCGGCCGGTTGCCGGGCACCCTCCGCGGACCAGTGGATGCCGTCACGCTGGCGGGCCCGCACGGTGGCGCCGTCGATGGTCACGTAGTCGGCGTAGCGGCCGTCGACGGCGGTGCCCCGGTAGAGGTCGACGTAGGTGACCCCCGGCACGAGCGAGGCGGCCTGCGCGATGGCGTCGTTCTGCCGCGAGAAGATCCTGTTCCACCGCGGGTCCTGCGCGGTGGGCGGCCCGGACCAGTACACGTGGCGGCGGCCGCCCTGCGAGAGCTCCTTCATGACGACGACGACCCGCTTGGCGTACTCGAGCTGCCACTCGTCGCTGTTGGGGCCGTAGAGGCGCCCTTCGTGGACGAGGTTCCAGCCGTCGTTGCCGCCGAGGATCATGACGACGGCCTCCGGGGCCTTCGCTGCGACGTCCCGCCGGGCCGCGAGCGCCCAGTCGAAGAACGAGGGCCGGGTGAGCCCGGTGCCGTCACGGGAGACGTTCGTCATCCTGAGCACGCCCTCGCTCGCGCTGAGCGAGGTCATCTGGTCGGCGACGAAGTCCGAGAGCGAGTCCCCGGTGACGAGCACCCGCAGCGGTATGGACCGGGTCGGCGTGCGCAGCGGCCGGACGGAGGGGACGGACGCCGCCGGCGCGGACGTGCCGCCGGACTGCGCAGACCCGCCAGGAGGCGACGGCTGCGGACCAGCCGTCGGAGGCCCCCCCGAGGGCGCGGGCGCGAGAGGCGGCAGGGTCTGGTGGGCCGCCGCGCCGGCGAGACCGTCGTCGCCGGTCGTGGTCAGCGCACTGTTGCCGAACAGGGCGTCGAGGCCACGACGGGGGAGGTCGAGCCCCAGCGCCCGCGCCACGACGTCGACGGGTCGGGCCACACCGAGGGTCAGCGTGCGGGTGACCCCCGGGGGCATGCCCTCCCCGGCTCGGAGCATCGCGCCGGAGTTGAGCACCATGGCGGTGACGAGGGCCACGACGACGACGACGATGACCTTGCCCGCGGGCAGGGGGCGACCGACCGCCCGACCGCCCATGAGCCGGGAGTCGTCCGGGGTGTGCAGGCGCCGCGCGGGCCGCTCGGTCAGTGCCACGTCAGAACCTGAAGTAGAGGAAGGGGGCGACGCCCTGGTGGCCCACGGCGGCGTTGACGACGACGATCAAGGCCCCGAGAGTCACGCCCTGCGCCCACACGGGCAGCGCGGCGAGGTGCTCCTGCGCCCGTAGGGAGAACCCGGGGCGTACGAGCTGCACCCCCATGCCGGCGGCGATGGCGAGGAGCACCGTCGGCGTCACGAGGGGCGCGGCGCCGAGGTGCGTGAGGCGACCGAGCACCGCGAAGGCGACACCGAGATCAGGTGAGCGGAAGAACACCCAGGCGAGGCAGACGACGTGGAACGTGACGACCCAGGCGAGCACCCTCGGCAGCGCGGGAGGTGCCGCCGCCTCGCCGTCCCGCTCGCGCCACCATCGCTCGGCCGCGAGGCCGCCGCCGTGGATGGCGCCCCAGACGACGAAGGTCCAGGCCGCCCCGTGCCAGAGGCCGCCGAGCACCATGGTGATCATGAGGTTGCGGTAAGTGCGCCGGGTCCCGCCCCGGTTGCCGCCGAGCGGGATGTAGAGGTAGTCGCGCAGCCAGCGGGAGAGGGTCATGTGCCAGCGGCGCCAGAACTCGGCGAGGCTCGTCGCCGCGTAAGGGCGGTCGAAGTTCTGGGGGAACCGGAAGCCGAGCAGCAGCGCCAGCCCGATCGCCATGTCGGTGTAGCCGGAGAAGTCGCAGTAGATCTGCACCGCGTAGCCGTAGACGGCGACGAGGACCTCGAGGGCGGAGTGCGCCTCGGGGCTGCCGAAGACCGGGTCGACGATGCGCGTGGCGAGCAGGTCGGCGATGACGATCTTCTTGACGAGGCCCCCGGCGATGAGGAAGAGCGCCAGGCCGGCAGGGATGGCCCGCGGGTCGCGCGGGCGGGCGAGCTGGGGGATGAACTCCCGCGCCCGCACGATCGGCCCGGCGACGAGGTGCGGGAAGAACGCGAGGTAGACCGCGACGTCGATGCTGCTCGCGCGCTCGGCATCACCCTGGTAGACGTCGACGACGTAGGAGATGGCCTGGAAGGTGAAGAACGAGATCCCGACCGGCAGCGCCACCTGGAGCAGCGGCAGGGGTGCGCCCAGGCCGACGGAGCGCAGGACGCGGTCGACGGAGTCGATGAGGAAGTCGAGGTACTTGAACACCCCGAGCAGGCCGAGGTCGAGCGAGACGGCGCTGACGAGGGCGACCTTGCGCACCCCCGCGTCGGTGCTGCGGTCGATGACCGTCGCGGCTGCCTGGTTGATCACCGTGCTCGCCGCGAGGAGCAGGACGAAGCGCCAGTCGGCGTACCCGTAGAAGACGTAGGACGCCGCGACCATGAACGGCTTCCATCGCGACGGGTGCGGCATGAGCAGCCACGACGCCGTGAGCACCACGACGAAGAACGCAGCGAACTGGATCGTCGGGAAGATCACGCGGAGGTACTCGTCCTGCTCTGCGAGGGTCGGCTTCGGCGCATGAGGGCACGGCATGAGGGCGCCGGCGCACGAAGGAGCCCGGCCCGAAGGATATCGGGTCGGGCTCCGCCGTCAGGTCCTGCGAGCCGGGGCCGGTGCGCCCGGCGGCGGGTCAGGAGCGGTGCTTCGCCAGCTTCTCGGTGAGCTGCGGCACGACCTGGAAGAGGTCGCCAACGACGCCGAAGTCGACGAGCTCGAAGATCGGGGCCTCGGGGTCCTTGTTGATCGCCACGATGGTCTTCGACGTCTGCATGCCCGCCCGGTGCTGGATCGCCCCGGAGATGCCCGTCGCCACGTAGAGCTGCGGCGAGACGGTCTTGCCGGTCTGGCCCACCTGGTGCTGGTGGGGGTACCAGCCGGCGTCGGTCGCCGCTCGCGAGGCGCCGACGGCTGCGCCGATGGTGTCGGCCAGCCGCTCGATGAGCGCGAAGTTCTCGGGCCCGCCGAGCCCCCGGCCACCGGAGACGACGATCGCCGCCTCGGTGAGCTCGGGACGCGCGCCCTTCTCCTGGACGACGCGCTCGACGACCCGGGCGGCACGGGCTGCTGCGCTGAGCTCGACGGCCACCTCGACGATGGTGCCGGCCGCGGGCGCAGCGACCGGAGCGGTGCTGTTCGGGCGGACGGCGATGACGGGGACGCCGCGGCTGACCCGCGAATGGACGACGGTCGACCCGCCGAACACCGACTGGGTGGCAACGAGCTCCGGTGAGACGTCGATGGCGTCGGTGATGATGCCCGAGCCGATCTTGACGGCGAGGCGGGCGCCGACCTCCTTGCCCTCGACGCCGGCGGCGACGAGGACGGCCGCGGGCGCCGATCGGGCGACGACGGCCGCGAGGAGCTCGGCCTTGGGCGCGGCGGGGTGGTCGTCGTAGGCCGGGTCGTCGGCGAGGTACACCGTCGTCGCGCCGTACTCGGCGAGGGTCGGTGCGGCCGTCGCGGCGCCGCGACCGGCGACGACCGCCGCCGGCTCACCGAGGGAGCGCGCCAGCGTGAGCAGCTCCAGCGTGACCTTCTTGACGGTGCCCTCGACGTGGTCGACGAGCACGAGGATCTCTGCCATCTCCGGTGCCTCCTCTCAGACGAGCTTCTGGCCGACGAGGAACTCGGCGAGCTTGGTGCCGCCGTCCCCGTCGTCCGTGATGACGGTGCCGGCCTGGCGCGGCGGGCGGACGGCGAAGTCGACGACCTCGCTCCAGGCCCCGGGGAGGCCGACCTGCCCGGCCGGCACCCCGGCCTGAGCGAGCGTGAGCGTGCTCACCGGCTTCTTCTTCGCTGCCATGATCCCCTTGAACGAGGGGTAGCGGGGCTCGTTGATCTTCTCGACGACGCTGACGAGGGCCGGCGTGCTCGCCTCGACGACGTGGTACCCGTCCTCGGTGAGGCGCTGGATGCGCACGGTCGTGCCCTCGACGACGACCTTGCCGGCGAAGGTCAGCTGCGGCAGCCCGAGGCGCTCGGCGAGCATCGAGGGCAGCACAGCCATCCGTGCGTCCGTGGACTCCGAGCCGAGGATCACCAGGTCGGCGCCGAGCGGGGCGATGACGGCGGCGAGCGCCTCGGAGGTCGCCACGGCGTCGGAGCCGTGCAGTGCCGGGTCGCTGAGGTGGACGCCTTTGTGCGCGCCCATCGACAGCGCCTTGCGCACGGTCTCGGCGGCCTTCTCTGGGCCCATGCAGACGACGGTGACCTCGCCGCCGTGCGCCTCGGTGAGCTGGAGCGCCTCCTCGATGGCGTACTCGTCGAGCTCGTTGAGGACGGCGTCGGCGGAGTCGCGGTCCAGGGTGCTGTCACCCGCCCGGAGCTTCTTCTCAGCCCAGGAGTCCGGGACCTGCTTGATGCACACGACGATGTTCATGGACGAATCATGGCCGGTCGACCTCCAGTGCGGACGGCGGGACTGAGGCCGATGTTACCGGTCGGTAGCCGCGCGGCAAACCGCAGCGCGGCGCGGCTCTCCGCGCCTCGTCGCCCTGCGAGTCCAGGCGATCCGCCGGATGCGCGCCCGACCGCTCGGTAGTCTCCTCGGCGTGCACGAACCGGTGGGTGACCTCGCCGTCGTCCTCCACGCCCACCTGCCCTGGGTGACCGGTCACGGCGTCTGGCCGGTCGGTGAGGAGTGGCTCTACCAGGCGTGGGCCGAGAGCTACCTGCCCCTCGTCGAGGTGCTCGAAAGGCACGCGGGGCAGGGACGCGAGCAGCTGCTGACCCTCGGCGTCACCCCTGTGCTCGCCGCCCAGCTCGACGACGAGGCCGCGCTCGCGGGGATGCACGCGTGGCTGGGGCGCTGGCAGCTGCGCGCGCATGAGCTGGCCGGACGCCGTGACCCCGTCCTGCGCGCCGCTGCCGCTCGTGAGCACGCAGCGGCAGAGCGCCGGCTCGAGACGTTCGAGGCGGGCTGGCTCGCCGGCGGGTCGCCGCGGCTGCGCCCGCTCCTCGACGCCGGCGCGGTCGAGCTGCTCGGAGGGCCGGCGACCCACCCGTTCCTCCCCCTGCTCGATCCCCGGGTGGCCGAGTTCGCGTTGCGCGCCGGGCTCGAGGACGCCGTCGTGCGGGTCGGGTCGCGACCCAGCGGGATCTGGGTGCCGGAGTGCGGCTACTCCCCCGGCCTCGAGCTCACCCTGGCCGCCGCCGGGGTCAGTCACCTCTGCCTCGACGAGTCCGCCCTCGTCGGAGCCGGGCGTCCGCGCAGCTCCGGGTGGCGGCTCGGGGGCTCCGACGTCGTCGCGTTCGCGCGGGACCTGCCGCTGACCGACCGGGTGTGGTCCTCACGGACCGGCTACCCCGTCGGGGCGGAGTACCGGGACTTCCACGCCCGCGACGAGGTCACCGGACTGCAGGCGTGGGCCGTGACCTCCCCGCACTCCCCCGACAAGGCCCCCTACCAGCCGGAGGACGCGGCCAAGGCCGTCGTGCGCGACGCCGAGGACTTCGTCGCGGCCGTGCGCGAGAACCTCTTCGCCCAGCAGCGGGCCGACCGACGGCGGCAGCCGCTGGCCGTCGTCGCCTGGGACGCGGAGCTCTTCGGCCACTGGTGGCACGAGGGCCCGGCGTTCCTCGACACGGTGTTCTCGCTGCTGCCGCAGGCCGGGGTCCGGACGACGACGCTCGCCGGCGCGCTCGCTCGCGGGCAGGTCGGCGGCAACGCGGCGGTCGGCCCGACGTCCTGGGGGGCCGGCAAGGACTTCCGGGTCTGGGCCGGGGACCAGGTCCGGGACCTGCGGGAGGACGCCGACGCCCTGCAGCGCGAGCTGCTCGCCGCTGTCGACGGCGCCGAACGCGCCGGCTGTCTCGACCGTGACCTGCGCCTGGACGAGGCAGCCCGCGAGACCATGCTCGCCCTCTCCAGCGACTGGGCCTTCATGGTGACCCGGGACAGCGCCGCGGACTACGGCCGCGACCGGGCCTTCGCCCACGCGGGGCGCGCCCGTGCCGTGCTCGGCGGCGCGGCGCCCGGTGCTCGCCGTCCCTTCTCCCACCTCGACGCCAGAGCCCTGCGCCGCGGGAGTCGCTGACACCGCTCTGCGGTCAGCCCGCCCGACCGGTCCACGCGAGGAGGTCCTCGAGCGGCAGGGTGTTGACGACCATCTCCGGCGTCACCCCGTTGGCTGCGGCGCGGGCGCAGCCGAGGTGCTGCCACTCGAGCTGGCCCGGGGCGTGGGAGTCGGTGTCGACGCTGAAGCGGCACCCGGCCTCGACGGCGAGGCGGATGAGACGCTGCGGCGGGTCGGCGCGGTCGGGCCGCGCGTTGACCTCGACGGCGACGCCCAGCTGCGCGCACGCCGCGAAGACGATCTCCGCGTCGAACTGGGACTCGGGACGCCCCTTGCCGTCGAGACGACGGCCGGTGCAGTGGCCGAGGACGTCGGTGTGCGGGTTGGCTACCGCGGCGACCATGCGCCTGGTCATCTCGGCGCGGTCCATCCGCAGCTTCGAGTGGACCGAGGCGACGACGACGTCGAGGCGGGCCAGCAACGCCGGCTCCTGGTCGAGGCCGCCGTCGTCGAGGATGTCGCACTCGATGCCGTTGAGCAGGCGGAACGGCGCGAGCTCGGCGTTGATCTCGGCGACGAGGTCGAGCTGGGAACGCAACCGCTCCGGGCTCAGGCCGCGCGCGACGGTCAGCCGGGGCGAGTGGTCGGTGAGTGCCAGGTACTCGTGGCCGAGCTCCTTGGCGGCGAGCGCCATCTCCAGCGGCGGGCTGCCGCCGTCGGACCAGTCGGAGTGCGCGTGCAGGTCTCCGCGGAGGGCCCGGAGCAGCGGCCCGCCGACGGGGTCGGGCTCCGGGCGGTGGTCCTCCTCCTGCAGCCGGCGCAGGTACTCCGGCGTCCCGCCCGCCAGCGCCTCGACGACGACGTCGGCGGTCGCCTTGCCGATGCCGGTCAGCTCGGTGAGCGTGCCGGCCGCGGAGCGCCGCTCGACCTCACCAGGCGCGAGGCCCTCGACGACGGCAGCCGCCGTCCGGAACGCGCGCACGCGGTAGGTCGGCTCCGAGGCGCGCTCAAGGAGGTAGGCGATGCGCCGGAGCGCGGCGGCGGGGTCCATGGTTCTGCGGCTACCCGCCGCGCCGGGGCTCATGCGCTCATCATCGCCGCCGAGGCTCGAGCCATCGGGCGACGTCGTCCGGCAGGATGGGCCGACCATGCCTCCCCTGCCCTCGCTGCGCCGCGGCCGCGCCTCGACCGCGCGCCACCTCGAACGCCAGACCGGTGCGCTGGCCTCGGCGGCGATCGCGCGGATGGACGAGCGCTACGCGTGGTACCGGGCGATGTCGGCCGAGCAGCGCTCCTGGGTCGGGCTGGTCGCGCAGGCGGGGATCGCGGCGTTCGTCGAGTGGTTCCGCGAGCCCGGGCGCCCGCCGGCCATCACCGCGGACGTCTTCGGCACTGCACCCCTCGAGCTCGCCCGCGCCGTGAGCCTCGAGCAGACCGTCGACATGGTCCGCGTGACCATCGAGGTCGTCGAGGAGCGCATCGACGAGCTGGCCGCGCCCGGGGACGCCGAACGCCTGCGCCAGGCGGCGCTGCGGTACTCCCGCGAGGTCGCCTTCGCCACCGCCGGGGTCTACGCGCGCGCCGCCGAGGCCCGCGGGGCGTGGGACGCCCGACTCGAGGCCCTCGTCGTCGACGGGCTGCTCCGCGGCGAGGCCGACGACTCGCTGCGCTCCCGCGCGGCCGCTCTCGGCTGGGGCGCGCCGTCCCGGATCGTCGTCGCTGCGGGGACCGCGCCGGACGCCGACCCCGAGACCGTCGTCGGCGCCGTCGCCCGAGCGGCCCGAAGCAGCCGGCTCGACGTGCTCGCCGGGGTGCAGGGCGACCGGCTCGTCGTCATCCTCGGCGGCGAGCAGGACGCGCTCGCGGGGGTGCGCCGGCTCGCCAACCAGTTCGGTCCGGGCCCCGTCGTCGTCGGGCCCGCGGTGGGCGACCTGCTCCAGGCGACCCGCTCGGCGCGGGCGGCGCTCTCGGGTCTGGCGGCCGTGCGGGCCTGGCCGAGCGCCCCACGGGTCGTCACGGCCGACGAGCTGCTCCCCGAGCGCGCGCTCGCCGGAGACGCCGAGGCCCGCGCCATGCTCGTCGAGGAGGTGTACCGCCCGTTGGCCGAGGCCGGCTCGGACCTCCTGCCGACGGTCGTCGCCTACCTGGAGGAGTCTGCCTCGCTCGAGGCGACGGCGCGGCTGCTCTTCGTCCACCCCAACACCGTCCGGTACCGCCTCAAGCGGGTCGCCGAGGTGTGCGGACGCTCACCAGCCGAGCGTCGCGACGCCTTCGCGCTGCAGCTCGCGCTCGTCTACGGCCGTCTGGACGAGCGCTCCGGCACACCCGGCGAGCCCGTGGGCGGCTCGGGCCACTTGTAGGAAACCTCCAAGATCGGGAGGGCGAACTTCGTGGGCGTCGGCACCCCAAAGGGGGCACCGCACCGGGGAGATTGGAGAGGTGCTTGTTATCACCGCTCCCGGACAGGGATCACAGACGCCCGGCTTCCTCGCGCCCTGGCTCGACCTGCAGGGTGCGCCCGAGCGGGTGCGCTGGTGGTCGGCCGTCACGGGCTTGGACCTCGTCCGGCTCGGCACGACGGCTGACGCCGACGAGATCCGCGACACCGCAGTCGCGCAGCCGCTGCTCCTCGCCGGGGCACTGCTCAGTGCCGCGGAGCTGTTCCCGCACGGCTTCGACCTCGACGACGAGATCGGGGCGGTCGCCGGGCACAGCGTCGGCGAGCTCGCCGCTGCCGTCGTCGCGGGAGCGCTGAGCGCCGAGTCCGCGCTCGTCCTCGTCCGCGAGCGCGGCCGTGCCATGGCGTCCGCGGCTGCCGCCACTCCCACCGGGATGACGGCGGTGCTCGGCGGTGACGCGCTCGACGTCGAGGCCACCCTGCACGGCCACGGGCTCACCGCGGCGAACGTCAACGGCGCCGGCCAGGTCGTCGCCGCCGGCACCCTCGAGCAGCTCGCCGCGCTGGCCGCCTCGCCCCCGGCCGGGGCGCGGCTGCGACCTCTTGCGGTCGCCGGCGCGTTCCACACCGAGCACATGGCGCCCGCCACCGAGCACCTGTCGCGACTCGCGGCAGGGGTGACGTTCTCCGAGCCCCAGACCACGCTGCTGTCCAACCTCGACGGCGAGGTCGTCGCCAGCGGCGCCGAGCTGCGCGAGCGGCTCGTCGCGCAGGTCGCCGCGCCCGTCCGGTGGGACTCATGCCAGCGCACCCTCGCGGGCCTCGGCGCCACCGCCCTCATCGAGCTCGCCCCCGGCGGGACGCTCACGGGCCTCGCCAAGCGAGCGCTTCCGGGCATCGACGCCGTCGCCCTGCGGACCCCCGACGACCTCGAGGCCGCGCGGACGCTGCTCGACCGCTACCGCAGCACCTACCCCACCACCGTGGTGGCGTGAGCGTGGCGGCACGCCTGAGCGCGCGCACCGGCTCACCCGGCTCGCGGCTCCTCGGCCTTGGCGCGCACCGACCCGCCCGGGTCGTCACCAACGACGAGATCTGCGAGCACATCGACTCCACCGACGAGTGGATCCGCGAGCGCTCCGGCGTCGTCGAGCGCCGCTTCGCCGGAGAAGACGAGTCGGTCGTCGACATGGCCGTCTCGGCGGCCGAGAAGGCCCTCGCAGCCTCGGGGGTCGCTGCTGGCGAGATCGGCATGGTGCTCCTCGCGACGGTGACCTACCTCTCGCAGACGCCCTCCGCGGCGGCGCTCGTCGCCGACCGGCTCGGGGCGCACGCGGCCGCGGCGCTCGACATCTCCGCCGCGTGCGCAGGCTTCTGCCACGGCGTCGCGCTGGCCGACGACATGATCCGGGCGGGCAACGCCGAGCATGTCCTCGTCATCGGCGTCGAGCGCCTCTCGGACATGGTCGCGCGTGACGACCGGGGCGCGGCGTTCCTCTTCGCCGACGGTGCCGGCGCCGCGGTCATCGGTCCGTCGCAGACGACGGGTATCGGACCGGTCGTCTGGGGCGCCGACGGTTCCCAGGGCGAGGCGATCTCCCAGGACGTCCCATGGACCGCTCTGCGCGACGACCCCAGCACCCCGTTCCCGCACCTCACCATGCAGGGCCAGGCGGTGTTCCGCTGGGCCGTGTTCCAGATGCCCGCCGTCGCCGAGCAGGCGCTCGCCGCCGCGGGGATCACCGTCGACGAGCTCGACGTCTTCGTGCCGCACCAGGCGAACCTGCGGATCATCGAGGCCATGGTCAGGCGGCTGCACCTGCCCGAACGGGTCGTCGTCTCCCGCGACATCGTCACGACAGGCAACACCTCAGCGGCGTCGATCCCGCTTGCGCTCACAGCCTTGCTCGAGCAGGGCGAGGCCTCGAGCGGCGACGTCGCCCTGCTCCTCGGCTTCGGTGCCGGCCTGAGCTACGCCGCCCAGGTCGTCGTCCTGCCCTAGGGCCCCTGAACGCACCACCGGCACCACCAGCACGTCAATCCGTCAACGAACGCAAGGAGCACACCATGGCAGCCACCGAGCAGGAGATCCTCGACGGTCTCGCAGAGATCGTCAACGAGGTCGCCGGCGTCCCCGCCTCCGACGTCACCCTCGAGAAGTCCTTCACCGACGACCTCGACGTCGACTCGCTGTCGATGGTCGAGGTCGTCGTCGCCGCCGAGGAGCGCTTCGGCGTGAAGATCCCCGACGACGACGTCGCCAAGCTCGCGACCGTGGGCGACGCCGTCTCCTACATCCAGCGGGCAGGTGTCTCGGCGTGACTCCGTCGGGTCACCGCGACGCCCCCCGCGTCGTCATCACTGGGCTGGGTGCCAGCACCCCGCTCGGTGGGGACGCCGCGAGCACCTGGGAGGGCTTGGTCAACGGCCGGTCCGGGGTCCGGGCGCTGACGCAGGAGTGGGCGCAGGAGCTCCCCTCCCGCATCGCCGCGACCGCTGCGGTCGACCCGTCCGAGGTCCTGGACCGGGTTGAGGCGCGCAAGCTCGACCGCTCGCAGCAGCTCGCGCTCATCGCCGCGCGCGAGGCGTGGGCCGACGCCGGCGCCCCGGACATGGACCGTGAGCGCCTCGGCGTCGTCGTGTCCACGGGCATCGGTGGCGCGGTCTCGCTGCTCAACCAGTGGGACATCATGCGCGAGAAGGGCTTCCGCCGCGTCTCGCCGCACACGGTGCCCATGCTCATGCCCAACGGTCCGGCTGCCGTCGTCGAGCTCGAGCTCGGTGCCCAGGCGGGGGCGCACTCCCCCGTGAGCGCGTGCGCGTCGGGCTCCGAGGCCCTGTCCTACGCCCTCGACATGATCCGCTACGGGCGGGCCGACGTCGTCGTCGCGGGAGGCACCGAGGCGTGCATCCACCCGCTGCCCATGGCGGCGTTCGCCGCGATGATGGCCGTGTCGCGTCGCAACGACGAGCCGGAGCGGGCCTCCCGGCCCTACGACAAGGGCCGCGACGGCTTCGTCTTCGGCGAGGGGGCAGCAGTGCTCGTCCTCGAGTCGGCCGAGCACGCCGCTGCCCGGGGCGCCAGGGTGTACGCCGAGCTCGCGGGCGCGGGCCTGAGCTCCGACGCCCACCACATCGCCCAGCCCGAGCCCGAGGGCAAGGGGGCCGCCCGCGCCATGCGCCTCGCGCTGGCCGACGCGGGCCTCACGCCCGAGGACATCGTCCACGTCAACGCGCACGCGACGTCGACCCCCCAGGGCGACATCGCCGAGTCGCTCGCCATCCACGCGGCCCTCGGGGAGTGGGGCGGGCACGTCGCCGTCTCGGCGACGAAGTCGATGACCGGGCACCTCCTCGGTGCGGCCGGGGCGGTGGAGTCGATGGCGACGGTGCTCGCCCTGCACCACCGGCTGGCACCGCCGACGATCAACCTCGAGGACCCCGACGACGCCGTCAGCCTCGACGTCGTCTCCGGGGAGGCGCGCGCCCTGCCCGCTGGCCGGATCGCCGCGCTGAACAACTCCTTCGGCTTCGGCGGCCACAACGTCGCCCTGGCCTTCGTCGCTGCCGACGCCTAGGCCGGCGGCCCAGCCCCCCGGCGGCTCAGCCCACCCGGTGGAGCAGCCGCACGGGGGCGCCGTCGCCGGCACGCCGGAACGGCTCGAGCTCGTCGTCCCACGGCTGGCCGAGCAACCGGCGCACGAGCGCGGCGAGGTCGGCGTCCGCCGCCTCTGCCGATGCCACGGCGGCGGCGAGCCTCGCCTCGGGCACGAGGACCTGCCCTGCGGCGTCCGTGACGGCGCAGAACATCCCCAGGGCGGGCGTCGAGCAGAACCGCGCGCCGTCGGATCCCGAGGATGGCTCCTCGACGACCTCGTAGCGGACGCCGGTGCAGCGCCGCAGCGCGGAGGCGAGCAGCGCCGCCGTCCCGGCGCGACCGGCCCAGGTGAGCTCCGCGCGCAGGGATCCGGGCGCGACGGGCTGGGTGACCCAGTCGAGGGTCACGGGCACGCCAAGAACGCCCGCGAGCGCCCACTCGACGTGGGGGGTCAGCGCGGGCGCGCTGGAGTGGACGTACACGACGCCACGTGTGCTCACCGATGCCTCCTGGGGTCGAGGTGCGCCTTCCCCAGCGGCCTCGTCCCGGGCGTGCCCGGTGCAGTGACGAGTCTGCCCCAGCAGTGCCGTGGCGCGCCAGCCCAGGGCCGGCCGGACCTCAGACGAGGACGACGGAGAGCACCCCGGTGCCATAGCCCGGGACGGTGACCTCGAGGTCGAGGCGACGGCCCAGCGCGGCCGCGGCCGCCCGGATGTCGACCGGCACCGAGTCCCCAGGGCTGTGGACGCCGTAGAGCTTGACGTGCGGCGTGCCCGGCTGGTTGAGCAGCCCGCTCACGATGTTGAGCACCTCGGCGAGGTTCTCCCGGGCGTTCTCCGGAAGCACCTTGTCCTTGACAGCGTCCTTCGCCGCGCCGGCAGGCACGAGGCCCAGCGCCGAGCCGATGAACACCGAGCAGGGCAGGTCGGCCATGACGATCGCCCGGGTTCCCAGGTGCTCGTCGACGTAGATCGCGAGGCTGTCCGTAGGCACCGAGGCGACAGGGGCGTGCGGGGCGACGTCGACGGCTCGCCCGAGGAGGTCCGCGAGGGTGTCGCGGACCGCCTTGGACGTCGGCAGCTTCGTGTCACCGGTGGCGCTCATGCAAGCACCGGGTCCAAGTGGTCGGAGAAGGTGTCGGCGGTGAACGGCTTGGCGATGAGGAACGCCGCGCCGGCGGCCGACGCCATCTCGCGCATCTCCGCCGAGCCCTCGGAGGTGACGAAGCCGAAGGCGACGGCGTTCCCGCCGGCCCGCAGCGCGCGGAGCAGCTCGATGCCCGACATCTCCGGCATGTTCCAGTCCGACAGGACGAGGTCGGGCTTCTCCGAGCCGACGAGGTCGAGGGCCTCGCGGCCGTTGGCGGCCTCGACGAGCTCGTGACCGGTGTACCCGGCCTGGCGCAGGGTCCTCGTGACGATCTGCCGCATGACCCGGCTGTCGTCGGCGATGAGGATCTTCATGATCAGGACTTCCCCTCGTTCACGCCGGCGTAGACCATGACCGTCACGGCCTCGCCGTTCCAGGCGCCGTCGATGCGGCACACCTCCTCGGCGCCGGGCCAGCTCTGGTGGCTCCCCGGCTGGGTGACGACGTGCGGTAGCGACAGGGCGCTCGGCGATGCGACGAGGCTCTTGACGTTGCCGCCGATCATGTTGGCGAGCTCACCGACGGCGTCGGCCACATCGTCCTCGGACGCCTCGTCCTCGGGCAGGGCGAGGAGCGCGGCCGCGACCATGCGGGCGGCGCGAGCGCTGCACTCGATGATGACGTGGCCCTGCCAGGCGCCAGTGATCGACACGACGGCGGACGTCGTGGCGTCATGCTCTGCCCAGCGGTGCGGTGCTCCAGCGACGAGCGGGGTGTCGCCGTCGACGTCGAGGAAGGATCCCCAGACGTCGGCCGTGATGGCCTCGAGGTCCTCCTGGAACGGGGCGACGAGGGTGCTCATGCGCTGGCCCCCGTCCGGGCGAGACCGAGGAGGACGAGCTTGTCCTCGATCGCGTCGGGCGTGAACGGCTTCATGAGGTACTCGTGAGCACCAGCCGCCAGAGCACGCACGACCTGGTCGTGCTCGCTCTCCGTCGTCACCATCATCAGCGTGATCCCTCTCAGCTCCGGTCGTTTGCGTACCTCGGTGATGAACGTGAGTCCGTCCATCACCGGCATGTTCCAGTCCACGAGCGCGATGTCGGGAACATAGCCGCCGTTGAGCGACTCCAGCGCCTGCGCACCGTCCCCTGCCTCGGTGACCTCGAAGTCCAGCTGCGACAGGATCCTCCGGAGGATCAGCCGCATCGCTCGCGAGTCGTCGATGACCATCGCGCGCATGTCACTCACCTCGTCCCGTTGGATCCGGCCAGCGCCACCGCGCGAGCCCTGTGCACCGACGTCCGGCCGACGACCAGACGCTCCCATCCGTCGTCGACCCCGATGGTCGTCTCAGCCGAGCCCAGGAAAAGGCATCCCCCGGGCTTGAGCACCCCCCTCACCCGCTTCAAGATGTCCCTCCTGGTCTGCATGTCGAAGTAGATGAGCACGTTGCGAAGGAACACGACGTCGAAGGCCGGCATGGGCGGGAACGCTGTCGCGAGGTTGAGGTGGCGGAACGTCAC
The DNA here is from genome assembly GCA_038322045.1 of Actinomycetes bacterium. Classification (GTDB taxonomy): domain Bacteria; phylum Actinomycetota; class Actinomycetes; order JBBQFP01; family JBBQFP01; genus JBBQFP01. The sequence goes on from JBBQFP010000002.1 coordinate 43,058, forward strand.
GAGCCTGCGGACCGCCTCGGAGAGCTGCCACTCCGCTCCTGCACGGGTGAAGTGGCGCACGAGCATGGGCGCGGGCAGGCCGCGGTTGACCTCGAGCTGCGTGTAGCGACCGGACCGCGACTTCGTGAGCATCTCCTCGGAGATGTCCGTGGCGTGGATCTCGGTCTGCCAGCCGCGCAGGCCCGCCTCCTCGGAGAGGAGCATGGCGAGGCTGTAGGGCTCCTGGCCGCTCGAGCAGGCTGCCGACCAGATCCGCAGCGAGCGCTGTTCGGGGTGCTCCGCACGGATGAGGGGCACGACCGTCTTGGTCAGCGCCTGGAACGGCTCGCTGTCTCGGTACCACGAGGTCTCGTTCGTCGTGAGCGCCTCGACGATCTTCATCTGCGCGGGGCGCCCACCCCGTTGGGCGGCGGAGACGTACTCCCCGATACCCGCGAGGCCGGCCTGGCGCACGAGCGGCGCCAGCCTCGCCTCCACGAGGTACTCCTTGCTCCGGTCGAGGACGATCGCCGACTCCCGGTAGACAAGCTGCCGGACGAAGTCGAAGTCCGATGCGCTCAGTGACATCAGGCTCCCTTTCGAGTGATACGGGCCGGCAGGAACGACGAGCGGAGGGCGCCTCGCGGGCCAGGGGTCGGAGTGAGGCTCGCCGGTGGCTGCTGGATCCCGGGCGATCGGGTGATCGGCTTGGCCGCGGCGGTGAGCCCGACGAGGGCTCGAGTCGCGGTGTTGGTCGCGGTCGGCGCCGAGGCGTGGCCGACCCGGTCGAGCACGGCACGGGAGACGTCGCCGAGCGGCAGGACGGCGTCGGCGAGACCGGCCTCCGTCACCGCGCCGGGCATCCCCCAGACCACCGAGGTCGCGGCGTCCTGAGCGAGCACCGCACCTCCGAGTGAGCGGATCTCTTCGGCACCCCGTCGTCCGTCCTGGCCCATGCCGGTGAGGACGACGGACAGGACGCCCTCCCCGTAGACCTTCGCCACCGAGCGGAAGAGCACGTCGACGGCGGGGCGGCAGAAGTTCTCCGGCGGGCCCTCGTGCAGCCGCGTGACGACCTGGGTGCCGCGGCGGATGACCTCGAGGTGCCGGTCTCCAGGGGCGATGTGCACCGTCCCGGGCGCGAGCACCGTCCCGTCGACGGCCTCGACGACGCGCAGGGCGCACGACCGGTCCAGGCGCTCGGCAAAGAGGCGGGTGAACAGCGGAGGCATGTGCTGGACGACGACGACGGGCACGGGGAAAGACGCCGGTAGGGCCGCGAGGACCTTGTTCAGGGCGTCGGGACCACCGGTTGACGCGCCGACGGCGAGGACCGTGACGGGCTGCTTGGAGCGCCCGGGTCGCAACGCCCGCGTCGCGCTTGCTGGGGCCGTGCGGGCGAGGGCAGCCGCCGTAGCACGTCCGGCTGCTGAAGGGCGCGGGCCGCACAGGGCGTGGATCCGCGGGACGAGCTGGCTGCGGATCGCCTCGAGGGACGCGGCGATGCTGCCGACGTTCGAGGGCTTGGTGACGTAGTCGGTGGCACCGGCCGCGAGCGCGTCGAGAGTGGCCGAGGCGCCCGCCGCGGTGAGCGTGCTGAACATGATCACCGGGAGGTTCGGCCGGGTGACCCTCAGCGCGCGCAGGGTCTCGATGCCGTTCATCTCCGGCATCTCGATGTCGAGCGTGATGATGTCGGGAGCGAGCTGGTCGAGCTTGGCGAGGGCGACCTTGCCGTTGGGAGCCGTACCGACGACCCGGATGCCCGGGTCGGCGGAGAGCACGTCGGTCACCATGCGGCGCACGACGACGGAGTCGTCGACGACGAGGACCGAGATCGGTGTCACGTGCGCCTCCGCAGACGATGCCGGCGGGAGGGGTCCCGCCTTCGACACGATGTGCCGGCTTCAAGGTCTATCGGCGGTTCTCGGCCATGGTTGAGGTCTGCACGAGCACTCGTACGCTCGTCGGTGCCGAGGCGGCTGACTGCTCAGCTGCTCGCGCGGCTGCTCGACGGGTCACGCGGGCCGCTAAGTCGGTGCGGGTGCGGCCGCGTCAGACGCCGTCCGGGCCCAGGGCCTCGAGGACCGGAGCGACGAGCAGGTGCATGGTCTCCTCGTCCAGGGCGTCCCAGACGGCGAGCGCCTGCAGGGCCCCGCTGACGACGTTCCAGCTGCCGGTCGCGGCGTCGGAGCTCGTGAGGTCGCTGCTGCGTAACGCCTGGACGAGGGCGAGCTGGCCGGCGGCGGCCTCGCGGACCCGTCCGCAGAGGAACACCGCCCACGACGCCGAGTGCACGGCCTGGCTCCAGCCGCCGCCCGCACGCGACCGGGCGGAGGCGTCCCGGAGCCGCTGGAGGTCACGGGCGTCGAGGCGGGCGCAGCGCTCGACGAGCCGGCCCATCCGCTCCTCCTGCGGACCGAGCCCGGCGACGCGCTCGGGGAGGCGGCGCAGCGCGTGCAGCCACGGCCCGACGAGTCGGCGCCGGGTGTCCTCGGGCAGGAGGTCCTCGAGGTAGCAGGCGGTCGCGGCGTCGCAGACGACGGCGACCGCGGCGGCAGCGACGTCGTCCTGGACGGCGACCGTCGAGTCCTCGCTGCGCCGCCAGGTCCACGAGAACACGTCGTCGCGGATGAGGGTGAGCAGCGCGCCGAGGGTGCCGATGGGCGCCGCCTCGAGCAGGGCGAGCGAGCCGAAGGCCTCGACGTCGGTCTCGGTGGAGGTCACGAGCAGGGCGACGTCGCAGACGCCGGAGCGGACCCGCTCGGCGCTGGCGACGTCGAGCCAAGCGCCGTCGTGCGGCGCCCCTGGGGTGGCCGCCGCGGCGAGGACCGGGAGGTCCTCCGGGCGCAGGGCGAGCGCGGTGAGCACCACCTCGGCCACCCGCGAGCCCCCAGCGAGTCGGACGAGGTCGAACCCCAGGACCGGTGTGCTCACGAGGCTGTACACGTCTGCGAGTGTGGCACCAGGTGACGCAGCGTGACGTGCAGATCCCCCTGATGGCCCAGTTGCCTCCAGGGGGATCTCACTGCCCGTGCCCGCCACGCGCACCCGGACGGGGCGCGCGTGGCGGTCGACGTCAGGTCAGGCCAGGTCCGCCGCACGCTCGGCGTCGAGCGCGAGGACGAGGCCCTGCGGCAGCTTGAACGCGCCGACGATGAGCTCGCGGGCGACACCGGTGAGGGTGTCCGGCGGCGCCTCGAACGCATCCTGGTCGAGCTCGACGACGTCGCCGATCTTGTCGACGAGCAGGCTGACCCACTCGTCGGCGACGCGGACGACGACGTTCATCCGCTCCTTGTCGGTACGCGTCGGCAGGCCCATCCGCTGGCGGAGGTCGACGGCGTCGATGACCTGCCCGCGGAGGTTGATGAGACCGCCGAGCGAGGACGGGGCCAACGGGACGGGGGTGTAGTCGGTGAACCGGAAGACCTCCTGGACCCGCGACACCTCCACGCCGTAGAGCTGGTCGGCGACGGTGAACGTCGCGTACTGGACGCCGGCCATGTCAGACCTCCACAGTCTCGGCCAGGTGGCCGCCGAGCTCGATGCCGCTGCTCAGGCGCGCGAGCTCGGCGAGCTCGGCCTCGGTGATGTCGTAGAAGCGCGGGTCCGCGGCGAGGATCGCGCCACGGACGTCGAGCAGCTCGGTGACCCGCGACTGGATGACCGCGGACCCGGTGAGCCCGGACTCCTCGATGTCGCTGCGGACGTCGACCTCCCCCTCGACGATGTCGAGGATGGCGTCGACGGCCAGCGCGACGCTGCGGCCGCGCTCGGAGTAGACGACGACCTGGACCGTCGGGCGGTCCTCGGTGCTGTACGAGCCCAGGAGGGTCGCGAGGCGCAGGACCGGGAGGATGCTGCCGCGGTACTGGACGACCTCACGGCTGCCCACCCGCTCGATGCTCTCCGCCGCGAACTCCTCGAGGCGGGTGACCATGTCGAGCGGGATCGCCACCCGGCGCTCGCCCACCCCGGCGACGAGGAGCCGCTCGCCCGTGCGGTGCGCGGCCTGGTCGGTGACCCCGAGGGCCAGCTCCGCCCGCTCGACGGCCTCGGCGGCGAGGTGCGACCGGCGGGCCAGGGCCTGGACGTCGAGGATGAGCGCGACCCGTCCGTCGCCGAGGATCGTCGCACCGGCGTAGACGCCGACACCTTTGAGGCGCCCGGAGAGCGGCTTGACGACGATCTCCTCGGTGTTGAGCACCCGGTCGACGACGAGGCCGAACTTGCGCCCTTCGGCCTGCAGGACGGCGATGTAGATCTCGCCGCCCTCCGTGGGCTCGGACGGGGGCAGGCCCAGGGTGTCGGAGAGCCGGACGAGCGGGAGCAGCTTGCCGCGGAGCCGGTAGACCGGGGCGTCGGAGACGTACTCGATGGAGCGGCCGGCCTGGCCGTCGAGGCACACGAGCTCGTGGACGCTGAGCTGTGGGATGGCGTAGCGCTCACCGCCGCACTCCAGGGTCAACGCCTGGATGATCGCCAGGGTGAGCGGGATGGTCAGCCGCCAGGTGGTCCCACGACCGAGCTCGGACTCGACGTCGACGGTGCCGCCGATCCGTTCGATGTTGGTCTTCACCACGTCCATGCCTACGCCCCGGCCGGAGACGTTGGTGACCGCTGCGGCCGTCGAGAAGCCCGGCTTGAACAGCAGGAGCAGCAGGTCGTGGTCAGTCATCTTCGCGGCCTGCTCGCCGGTGATCAGGCCCTGCCGGAACGCCTTGTCGGCGACCGCGACAGTGTCGACGCCCGCACCGTCGTCGGTGACCTCGACCACGACGTGGCCGCCCTCGTGGAACGCCCGCAGCAGCAGCACGCCCTCCTCGGGCTTGCCGACGTCGGCCCGGTCGGTCGGGGTCTCGACCCCGTGGTCGACGGCGTTGCGGACGAGGTGGGTCAGCGGGTCCTTGACGGCCTCGAGCAGGGTGCGGTCGAGCTCGGTGTCCTGCCCCTCCATCTCGAGGCGGACCTTCTTGCCGCAGGTGAGGCTCAAGTCGCGGACCACGCGGGGCAGCTTGTTCCAGATGTGCTCGATGGGCTGCATGCGCGTCTTCATGACGCCCTCCTGCAGCTCGCTCGTGATGAGGTTGAGTCGCTGGGCGGCACGCAGAAGCGGTACCTCGCGCTGCTCGCCGGCGACCCGGACGAGCTGGTTGCGCGTGAGGACGAGCTCGCCGACGAGGCGCATGAGGGTGTCGAGCAGGACGACGTCGACCCGGATGCTTGTGTCGCTGACGCTGCGGCGACCGGGGCTCACGGACTCCTCCTCGGCGACGGGCTCGGCGACGGCGACGGCGACGGCGACGGACACGGCGGCCGCAGGTGCGGGCACGGCCGGCGCGGCGACGGGCGCGGGGGCCTCGACCGGCAGAGCGGCCTCGACGACCGTCGCGGCGGGCTTGGCGGCAGGCTTGGTGCTGCGACGCGGGGCGCGCGGCTTCTTCACCGGCGGGGCCGCGGCGGGAGCGTCCTGGGCCTTCGGAGCCGGAACCGGCTCGGCCACGGGGGCCTCGACGACGGCCATCCCGACCTCGACAACCGGCTCGGACGTCGCGGTCGGGGCAAGACGGCCCTCGGCGCACGCGGTCACCGTCTCGACGACGGCGGCGACGTCGAGCTCGCCCTCAGCGCCGGTGGCCTCGATCTGGCCGAGGAGGACCCGGACGGCGTCGACCATGCCGAGGAGCACGGTCGTCGTCTCGGGGGTCATCTCCTGGACGCCGTCGCGCAGGCGGCTCAGGAGGTTCTCACCCACGTGGGTGACGGCCTCCAGCTTGCCGAACGCGAGGAACCCGCTCGTGCCCTTGATGGTGTGGATCGTCCGGAACACACTGGAGAGCAGCTCGCGTGACCCCGGCTCGCGCTCGAGGGCGACGAGGTCGCGGTCCAGCTGGTCCAGGTTCTCCTGACTCTCGACGAGGAACTCCTGGACGATCTCGTCCATGTCGTTCATGCGTGCGCCCTTCGTTGCCATCGGTAAGACGTCCCGATCCTCAGATCGGCATCTGGGCGCGAAGGTTGAGGTCAGAGGACGTGGCGGTTCTGCTCGTCGACGTGAACGACACGAGGAACGAAGCTCCGGGCCTCGGCGTCGTCGAGCGCGACGTAGCTGGCGATGATGACGAGGTCGCCCGGGTGGACGAGGTGCGCCGCAGCGCCGTTGATGGCGATGACGCCGGACCCCGCGGGACCGGCGATGACGTAGGTCTCGAGCCGCGCGCCGTTGGTGACGTCGAGGACGTGGACGAGCTCGTGCTCGAGGAGGTCGGCGGTGCGCATGAGCGCCGCGTCGGCGACGGGGCGGGCACGGACCGGCGAAGGTCCCTGCCCGCCCCGTCGTGAGACCCCCGGGGAGGGGTGGTCGGTGGTCGGCGACCCCGCAGGATCGTGCCGGGTGGCGCAGCTCGTCAGGTGGCGCTGCTGCTGCCGAGGGTGACCGTGACGGTGCTCGGCGTCCCGTTGCGGGTGTAGGTGAGCGGGACCGAGGCGCCGACCTTCTGCGACCGGACGGTCGTCGACAGGTCGCCGCCGTCCTGGATCTTTCGCCCGGCGAAGGACGTGATGACGTCGCCCTCCTTGAGCCCCGCCTTCTCCGCGGCGCTGCCGGAGCTCACCGAGGCGACGAGCGCGCCGCCGTCAGGGCTGTCGCCCACGGAGACGCCGAGCTGGGCGCGCTGGACGGTCCGGCCGGCGAGCAGGTCGTCGACGACGGTCCGCGCGTCGTCGATGGGGATGGCGAAGCCGAGGCCGATGCTGCCGGACTGTCCGCTGCTCGAGCCGAGCGTGGCGATGGCGGAGTTGATGCCGACGACGCGGCCCTGGGCGTCGACGAGAGCACCGCCAGAGTTACCGGGGTTGACCGCGGCGTCGGTCTGGATCGCGCTTCCCACGCTTGCCTGGGTCTGCATCCCGGAGCCGCCGAAGGGATCGCTCTGCTGCTGGGAGGAGCCCAGCCGGACCTGACGGTGCAGCGCGGAGACGATGCCCGAGGTCACCGACCCGTCCAGGCCGAGGGGGCTGCCGATCGCCAGGACGGTGTCTCCTACGTGCAGGCTCGTCGAGCTGCCGAGCGTCGCGGGCTTGAGCCCGCTGAGCCCCGAGGCCCGGATGACGGCGAGGTCGCTCGAGGGGTCCCGCCCGATGATCGTCGCCTTCGCGGTGCGCCCGTCGCTGAGCTTCACGGTGATGTCGCCTCCGCCGTCCGCAGCGTCGGCGACGACGTGGTTGTTCGTGACGATGGTGCCGTCGGTGCGCAGGATGATCCCCGAGCCCTCACCGGCACCGGACTGGGTCCTCACGTTGATGGAGACGACGCTGGGCTGCACAGCGGCGGCCACCTTGGCCAGCGGCTCGGTCGGACCGGTGACGTCGGAGGCCGGGGTGACCGGTGCGGAGGCGGCGTTCACCGACGTCGAGGACGACGGGGCCGGGTCGATCCCCCGCGAGATGGCCGCGCCCGCGGTGCCGCTACCGAGGGCGATGGCCCCGACGGCGACGCCTGCGGCGACCCGGCGCCGCCACCGCGGGGTGGTCGTCGGGGTCGCGACGGGCTGCGATCCGAGCCACGGCATGGCCGTCGTCGCCTCGCCCGCAGGCGGCACGGTGGTCGCGTGATCGCCCGCGAGCTCCGGGCCGGTCATCGGCTGCTCCTGCGGCGCCGCGGACTGCGCCCACCACGGTGCGGTCGTCGGCCGCGGGGTCGTCGCGTCCGGGTCACCTGCGCTGGGCTGCTGGGGCTGGGTGCGGAACTCGTCGTCGCTCATGCCACGACTGTGCCGGTCGGCGCTCCAGCGAGGCTGGACGCAACCTGTGAGTCGGCTGAGAGCCTTCAGCCGAGGCGTCGCCCGCTCACCGAACGGGCGCGGACCGTGGCGACGACGGGCTTCTCGCCGGCCGCCCACGGGTGGACGACGTCGCCGAGGGCCCGCTCGGCCTCGGTGCCAGCCTCGCGCAGCTCGCCACGGACGACGACGCTCCACCCGTGGCGCGCCGCGACGTCGATGCTGTCGGCCTCGAAGGCGGCCTCGCGGCCCCAGGTGGCCCCGCGACCGAGCACGCCGGCGCTGCCCGTCCGGAAGACGACGGCGCCGTCGGCCACGACGTAGTTCACGGGGAGGATCTCGGCGTGCTGCCCCTCGACGACGACGACGCGACCGACCGCCGTCGAGCCGAGCAGCTCCCAGCACTCCGCCTCGGTCAGCGCGGCGAGCTCGCCTCGGGGGGCGTCCGGCTCGTCGGTGTGCAACGAGAGGTCCTCGGATGGCTGCACGGCTGCTCCTCCGCTGGGTGGTCCGCCCCAGGCTAGGCGAGCGCGAGGTCGTACGTACCCGTTCGGAGGGTTCAGCACCCTCGACGTCCGGGGCCGACCTGGTCGGGAGATGGCATGGTGCCGCGGACGAGCGGGGATCCCGCGCATCGCTGGACCGGGAGGTGCCCCGCGGCCGTGCCGGGGCGCTGGCGCGTCCTGGCGCGCAGCTCAGCGCAGAACCGTGCCGCCTGCGGCGTCGAGCAGCTCCAGCTCGGCGCGGGTCGGCAGGCCTTCCCAGTCGCCGGGGACAGTGACCGCGAAGGCGCCGACCCGGCATCCGGTCCTCAAGCAGGCTTCCGGCGAGGCGCCGTCCAGCACGTCCGCGAGGTAGCCGGCGACGAAGGCGTCCCCCGCGCCGACCGGGTCGACCGCGTGCACCGGCACTGCCGGCGCGGAGTACGACTCGCCATCGACGCGCGAGACGGCTCCGCGCGCGCCGAGCTTGACGACGGCGTGCCGCGGTCCGAGGGCCGCCAGCGCCACCGCGGCTTCTCCGGGTTCAGCGGTCCCCACGACGAGCGCCGCCTCGTCGTCCCCGGCGAAGACCAGATCGGCCCGCCTCGTGAGCTCCCGGAGGACAGGGGCGGCCTCCTGAGACGACCACAGGGCCGAGCGGTAGTTGTAGTCGAGCGACACCAGCACGCCCGCCTCACGTGCGACGGCAACCGCCCGGTCGACCGCGTCGCGAGCGGTGACGCTGAGCGCCGGGGTGATCCCCGTGACGTGCAGCAGCCGGGCGCTGCGGATGCTGGCGTCACCGAGGTCCCCGGCACGCAGGCGTGAGCCGGCACTACCCGCGCGGTAGTAGAGGACACGCGTCAGCTCCGGCGTCCGGCGCTCCTTGACCATCAAGCCGGTGGGCGCCTCCGGGTCAATCACCGCGCCGCTGACGTCGACGCCCTCGCCGCGGACCCGCGCCAGCACGAGATCCCCGAGCGCGTCGGCGCCGACCCGGCCCACCCACGCGGTCGGCACGCCGAGCCGGCGCAGGCCGATGGCGACGTTGGACTCTGCGCCGGCGACGGTGACGAGCATGGACGTCGCGCTACGCAGGACGCCCACGGAAGGAGCGCCGAACACGACCATGGACTCGCCAAGCGTCACGACCTGCGTCCCGCTCATGGCAGCACGACGATCCCGGCCGGCCCTACGACGTGCACCGTGAGCGGCAGCCCGTGGCGCGCGACGTGCGCGACGACCGCCGCGAGGTCGCCGGTGTTGCCCACCACGCCGTCGTCGTGGCACGGCACCAGGTTCGCGATCCCGGCGGCTGCGGCGAGCGCCGCGGCCTCGCTGGGGTGCAGGTTGCCGACGAGGCCCGCGGCCTCGCGCATCGCATCGCGGCCGTTGACCGGCAGCAGGGCGACGTCGACATGCTCTCGGCGCAGCCGCTCGGCGTCGCCGGGCACGCGCACGGTGTCGCCGGAGTGGAACAGCGTGACCCCTCCGAACCGCAGCACATACCCGACGGCGCGGTGTCGACCGTCCGGGTCGCGCCACCAGTCGTACCCGCCGAAGCCGCTCGGCGCGAACGCGTGCGGCGCCGGCAGCGCGAGCACCTCGACCCCGGCAACGGTCACCGGCCGCTCCACCTCGACGCCGACAGCGCGGTCGCCGTCGATGCCGGCTTCCGCGAGCAGGTCGAGCAGCGGGCTCGGGACGACGAACCTCGCGTCCGGCGAGCGCTTCGCCACGTCGCGCAGCGCGTCGACGTCGAGGTGGTCTGGGTGCTCATGCGTGCAGCACACCAGGTCGACCCGCGGCAGGTCCGCTGCAGTGCACGGCGGCCGGGTCGCCCGCGTGATCGGCTCCGGGTTGAGCGGGCTCGCCGTCTCGAGCCACCCCGACAGCCACGGATCGAGCAGCACGGTCACCCCGCCGCCGCGGACGACGAAGCCCGCCTGGACCAGGCGCCACAGGCGGACCCCAGGATCCGGGACGGTGGCGCTCCCGACTCGCTCGGCAAGAGTGGGCATCACAGGTCCCTGCGGTGCCAGTCCTCGGCCCAGAGGTTGAAGTGCAGCGGACGGTACGGGTGCTCGGCACAGACGGCGTGGTCGAGCTCTACCCCCAGGCCGGGAGCGGTAGGCAGCGGGAACGCGCCGTCCGGGCCGATGACGGGGTGGCCGGGGACCGCCCGACGTACGAACTCCTCGGCGAAGTCGTCGAAGGACTCCTGCAGGCGCACGTTCGGGGCCGATGCATGCAGGTGCAGCGCCACCGCAGAGCACACGGGGCCGTTGGAGTTGTGCAGCGCGACCTGCGCCGAGTACAGCTCGGCCATCCCCATCATCTTCTTCGTCTCGAGGATGCCGCCGGTGTGCAGTGGGTCCGCCTGGAACACCGCGAGGGCGTTGGTCTCGAGCAGCCGCTGCGCGTCGTAGCGGGTGTAGACGCGCTCGCCGGACGCGACGGGGATCGGGCTGGCGTCGGCGACGCGGCGCAGGCCGACGAGGTCCTCGGGCTGCACAGGCTCCTCGAACCATCCGAGGTCGAGGTCAGCGAAGGCCCGCGCGACCTGGACGGCGGTGGCGGCGTTGAACCGGCCGTGTCCCTCGAGCAGGATCTCGACCTCCAAACCGACTGCCTGTCGCACGGCCTCGACGAGGTCCCGCGCTGCTTCCAGCTCCTGTCGCGAGAGCCGTAGCCCGCCCGCGCCGAACGGGTCGACCTTGAGTGCTCGGTACCCGCGGGAGACGACCTCGCCGGCGCGGCGCGCGAAGTCTGCAGCGGTTCGCTCGCCGGTGTACCAGCCGTTGGCGTAGGCAGGCACCCGGTGCGAACAGGCACCGCCGAGCAGCCGGTAGACGGGCTGGCCGGTCGCCTTGCCCATGAGATCCCAGCAGGCGATCTCGATGCCGGCCAGCGCCGTCATCTGCACCGGCCCGCCGCGGAAGAACTCGTCGCGGAAGATACGCGCTACCAGGTCCTCGACGTCGAACGGGTCGCGGCCGAGCACGTAGCGCCGCGCGAGGGAGTCGACGTGCGCGACGACCGCCTCCTCGAAGTTGTGCAGCGTCGCCTCGCCGAGGCCGACCAGCCCATCATCGGTCTCGACCTCCACGAACACGAGGTTGCGCCAGGCGGTGCCGACGACGACGGTCCGGATCTTCGCGATCTTCACGTGCTCGCCTCCTTGACACGACGTATCAGGTCCTTTGCCCGATCGGCCAGCGCCTGCAGATCGCCGCCGTCCGCGGCGTCGCCCAGCAGGGGGCTCCCCATGCCCACCGCGAAGGCGCCGGCCCGCAGGTACGCCGGGACGTCGCCGATACTGACACCGCCCGTCGGCACGAGCGGGATGTCGGGCAGCGGCGCTCGCACGGCCGCGACGTACGCCGGGCCACCAGCCTGCGCGGCAGGGAAGACCTTGACCGCCGCGGCACCGCCCCGCCACGCCCGCAGGATCTCCGTCGGCGTGAACGCGCCCGGTATCACCGGGACGCCGAGGTCGTGGCCGCGCCGGATCACGTCGAGGTCCACCGAGGGGCTGAGCAGGTAGCGAGCGCCGGCAGCGACTGCCTGTTCCGCCATCCTGCAGTCCAGGACTGTCCCGGCCCCGACCACGATCTCGGCCGGCGCCGCCGCCGCGAAGTCGCGCAGCGCCTCCAGCGTGCCCTCCGAGGACAGCGCGAACTCGATGCACGTGACGCCTGCCGACGCCAGCACCTCGGCGACCTCGGCAAGGCGGGCGGGGCGCGACGCGCGGAGCACCGCGACGACGCGCGACCGCCCGATCTCGGCCAAGGCCGGGGCTGACCCGGCGGACGTCACTGCGGCGGCAGCCCTGCGGTCTCGGACTCGGCCGGCGCCGCGGAGTCATCCTCGTACTTGAGGTAGACGGTCTTGCGCCGGTGGTAGCGCTCGAAGCCGTGCACGCCGTCGTCGCCGCCGAGTCCGGACAGGCCGTAGCCGCCGTGGAATCCCTGCAGCTGCTCCGGACCGATCTTGTTGATGTAGACCTCACCAGAGTGCAGGGCGTCGACCGCGCGCATCGCAGTGCGGAAGTCCTCGGTATAGATGTACGACGTCAGGCCGTACTTGGTGTCGTTCGCGAGCGAGACGGCCTCGTCGAAGTCTTCGAACGACTGCACGGGCAGCACCGGCCCGAAGACCTCCTTCTGCACGATGTCCCAGTCGTTGTGCACGCCGGTAAGCACAGTCGGCGCGAACCAGTAGCCCTTCTCGAACTGAGGTCCCTCAGGCGGGCCGCCACCCGTCAGGAGCTGGGCGCCCTGCGCGACCGCGGCGTCGACGAACGCCTGCACCTTCTCGACCTCGGGCTTGTTGACCTTCGGCCCCATCTCGGTGTCCTCGTTCATCGGGTCGCCGACCTTGAGCGCCTCCGCCCGCGCCACGTACTTGTCGAGGAACTGGTCGTACACCCCGGACTGCACGTAGGTGCGCTCGTTGCACGTGCAGACCTGCCCGCAGTTCCACATACGCGCCTCGAACGCCGCCTGAACAGCCGCGTCGACGTTCGCGTCGTTCATGACGATGAACGGCGCCTTGCCGCCGAGCTCCAGCGACACGACGGTGATGTTCTCGGCCGACGCGGCAAGGATCTCGCGTCCGGCGCGCACCGAGCCGGTGACCGTCACCAGCGCCGTGATCGGGTTGCGCACCAGCGCGTCGCCAACAACGCGGCCGGCACCCGTGACCACGTTGACGACCCCGGCGGGGACGCCCACCTCGTCACAGATCTGCGCGAGCGCGAGAGCCGAGAGCGGGGTGTCCTCGTGCGGCTTCAGCACGATCGCGTTGCCGGCCATGATCGCCGGCCCGACCTTTCGGGCGAACAGAGCGGACGGGTAGTTCCACGGGATGATGCCGACGACGACGCCGTAGGGCACCAGCCGACTGATCAGCTGCTCACCGCGGCCGTCCGGTGCGTACATCGAACCGATCTGGCCTCGCTCGAAGCTCGTGGAGAAGTTGAAGAACCCGGCAGTGCCGCCGATCTCACCCCGAGCCTCGTTGATCGTCTTTCCCTGCTCCGCCACCACGAGCCGGGCCAGGTCTTCGGATCGTTCCTGGATCTTCGCGACGATCGCGCGGACGACAGCCGCCCGCTCGACGTAGCTTCGTCGCGCCCACTCCTTCTGCGCGCGCTGCGCGGCCTCGAGAGCCTGCTGGGCGTGCTCGGCGGTGCCCTCGGGCACCTCCATCAGCACTTCTTCGGTCGCCGGGTTGAACACCGGGCGGGTCTCGCCGGCGCTCACCCACTCGCCGCCGAGATACATCTCGGGCCGCGGGAGAAAGCTCGCGGTCTGCGCCGTCATGTGCGGATCCTTCCTAGGTGGAGCGGCGCGCTGCCCGCGCCGCGGGTGGGGATGGTGCGATGCGCTAGCCGCGTCGCGGGTCGAGCAACGCCTTGACGACCCGCCGCTCTGCGAGGGCGTCGAAGGCCGACTGCCATCGGGACAGCGGGAAGACGGTGGCGAGCGGCGAGGGATCGACCGTCCCGCGAGCCATGAGAGCCAGCGCGCCGTCCCAGCTCGACCACGAAGACGACAGGGAGAAACTGATGTCCAGAGCGCGAGTCATCGCCAGGTCCCACGGGATCTCCAGGGTCGACCGCCCGCTCACGCCTACGACGCACAGGCGCCCGCGACGTCGCAGCACGCGCATCGCGGTCGCGATGGCTTGCGCAGACCCCGACGCCTCGATCACGAGGTCGGCGCCCCGGCCGGCGGTGAGCTCGTCGACCGCCGCGTCGACATCGACGTCAGTGGTGTCCCACGTCCTCACCCCGAGCTCGCGCGCGAGCCGCAGCCGCCCCGCGCTGGAGGGGCGCCCGAGCAGGACGACGGTTCCGGCGCCGCAGGCCTGCGCCACGAGGGCGGTGAGCAGCCCGACCGGCCCGGGTCCGAAGACGAGGACGGTCTCGCCTGGCGAGATCGGCATGCGCTCGAGGGCGGTGACGGCGATCGCGGTCGGCTCGCACAGGGCTGCGGCCAGGTCGGGCACGCTGTCGGGCACCCGGTGCAGCAGGTGTGCCGGGACCGCCACCTTCGCCGCCATGCCGCCGTCGATCCCCCAGCCCGGCGAGCGCTTCGCCGCGCACAGGTGCGCGAACCCGCGCCGACACAGGTGGCAGGTGCCGTCGGCGAGGGAGTGCGGCTCGCACACGACGCGGTCGCCTCCCGACCATCCGGTCACCCCGTCGCCGACCTCGGCGACCCGCCCTGTGAACTCATGGCCGATGGTGACCGGCGGCCAGCTCGGGAAAGTGTTGTGCGCGATGTGCAGGTCCGTACCGCAGATCCCGGCGTACGTGACCTCGAGCACGACCCAACCCGTGTGCGCCACTGGGACATCGGCGTCAGTGAGAACGAGCTCGGTGTCCTCCGGTGCGAGCTTGCGCAGCGCGGTCATCCGCAGCTTCCCGGCATCGCTCATCGACCAGCCACCTCCACGAGGACCTTGAGCTCGGCCCCCGCACGCAGCAGCGGGAGGGCGTCGGCGGCGCGCTCGAGCGGAACGTCTCGCGTGAGCAGCGGGTCGGGGTCGAAGGAGCCCAGCACGATCATGTCGACGGCGGCCTGCAGGTCCGACCGGGAATACACCCGGGTGCCGATGACCGTAAGCTCCTGGAAGCACGTCGCCTGCAGGTCGACCGGCGTGGGACGGCCGTAGACGCCGACAACGAGCACGCGACCGCCGGGACGCAGCGATCGGGCCCATGACTGCGCGACCGACGAGTGCGCTGCAGCGTCGAACAGGACGTCTGCCTGGGCCGCCGGGACGCGCTCCTCCGTCCGAAACCCCAGCGACTCGGCGACGGCGCGGCGCGGCTCGGAGGGCTCCCCGATCACGATCGAGGCTGCGCCGGCGGCCCTGGCGCAGGCCGCGACCGCGAGGCCGATCGGCCCGGCCCCTGCCACCGCGACGTGCTCGCCCAGGCACAGCCTCGACCGCCGGACTGCGCGCACCGCGACGGCCAACGGCTCGGCGAACGCCAGGCGGCGCAGGTCGGCCCCGTCGGGCAGCGCGACGATGCCGTCGACGGGTACCGCGACCTGCTCAGCGGCACCGCCCGGGACGTCGATGCCCAGCAGACGCAGCCGCTCGCACGTGTGCGGGCGGCCGGTACGGCAGGTCGCGCACTCCCCGCAAGGCAGCAGCGGGTTGACGACGACCTTGGTGCCGCGCGCGTACCCGCCGCCGTCGGCCGCCACCCGGCCGGAGAACTCGTGACCGAGCACGGTCCCGGGCTGCGCCCGCGGGTGCTCCCCCGCACAGATGTGCAGGTCGGTGCCGCACAGGCCGGAGTAGGCGACGTCGACGAGGAGCTCCCCTGCGCCGGCCGCCGCGGCCGGGACGTCGACCACCGCGGCGCCGTCCCCGCCGGGCCAGGTCAGGGCCCGCATCACAGCACCCGCGCGATCGGCTCATTGACCGGCGAGCGCGGTGGCTCGCCGTCGAGCACGCGCAGCGCCTCGCGGGCGACCTCTGTCTTGAGCGAGGCGAACGACTCCTCGGAGTACCACGCGGCGTGCGGCGTCATGACAATCCTCGGGTGGCAGGCGAGCCGGCGGCCGACGGAGTCCGGCGGCTCGACCGCCAGGACGTCGATCGCGGCGGCGGCGATCTCGCCGGCGTCCAGCGCAGCGAGCAGAGCGCAGGTGTCGACGAGCCCACCCCGCGCGGTGTTGACGAGCACCGCGGATGGCTTCATGGCGTTCAGCGCGCGCTCGTCGATGAGGTTCTCCGTGCTCTCGTCGAGAAAGGCATGCAGCGACACGACGTCCGCCTGCTCGAGCACCTTGGCGAACGACACCTTCTCGATCCGGGCGTCGTCCGGTGGGCGCTGCGGGTGCGGGTCGCACCCGATCACTCGCATGCCGAACACCGCAGCACGGCGGCCTGCTGCGGTGCCGATGGCACCGCAGCCGACAACGCCGTAGGTGAGGGTTCGCAGCCGCCGGAGCGGTCGCGCCTCCTCGTAGTTCCAGCTACCGCTCCTGACGGAGCGGTCGAGGCACGCGACTCCCCGGAGCATGGACATCGCCAACGCGATGGCATGGTCGGCGACCTCCTCGGTGCCGTAGTCGGGCACGTTGGCCACCCAGACGCCACGCTCTGTCGCCGCGCCGACGTCGACGTTGTCGACGCCGACGCCGTAGCGCACGACGAGGCGCACCGTCGGCAACGCCTCCAGCACGGCAGCCGTGATGGGCGCGTACTGGTTGATCAGCACGGTGGCTCCGGCCGCCTGACTGATGACGTCCTCGGCCGTGGCGCACGTAGCGAGCCGGATCTCGGCGCCGGAGTCCCGAAGGACCGCCTGCTCCTCGGTGATCGCGCCGTGATCGCAGTCCGTGATGACAACGAGCCGTCCCGCTCCGCTCATGACGGTGTCGCGAGCCTCGATCGTCATGTCCCGATCAACTCATCACCATGCCGCCCTCGACGTTAAACGTCTGGGCCGTGATGTAGTCAGCGCCGGGACCAGCGAGGAAGAGCGCGAGGGGGACGACATCCTCCGGGACCGATGTGCGGCCCAGTGGGATGACGTTCGCGACGTCGCGGAAGGTCTCGCCCTCGGCCTTGCCCGTGATGGCGCCGAACTGCTTGTCGACCTCCTTCCAGTACGGCGTGTCGACGACGCCAGGTGCCATCGCGTTGACGTTGACGCCGTAGGGCGCCAGCGCGAGGGCGAGCGACTGGTTGATGTTGATGACCGCCGCCTTGGAGGCGCAGTAGGCGGAGACGAGCGCCTCACCACGCCGGCCGGCGATCGACGCGAGGTTGATGATGCGCCCGCTGCGCTGCTGGCGCATGGGCTCGGCTGCGGCCTGGGCCATGAAGAACAGGCCCTTGACGTTGACTGCGAAACACCGGTCCCACTCCTCCGGTGTGGTGCTCCATACCTCCTTGATGAGGCCGATCCCGGCGTTGTTGATCAGGATGTCGAGATGACCGTGCCGGCTGACGACGTCCTGGACGAGGGCCTTGGACTCCGCCGGCTGGGCGACGTCAAGCTTCCTGGCCTCGGCCTTCCCGCCGCTGCCCTCGATCTCGGCGACGACCTTCGCACCGGCTTCCTCGTTCAGGTCGGCCACGACGACGGTCGCGCCCTCACGCGCGAAGGCCAGCGCCATGGCGCGGCCCATGCCCGACGCGGCGCCGGTGATGACGGCGACCTTGCCTTCGAACTGCATGGATCCTCCTTATGTCCCGAGTGCGGGATGTGTGGACACGCCCGGTCGGGCGTGACGTGGTGGGACGGTTTCGCGTCAGGCCGACGCCTCGCTCGTCCGTGGCGGCGCCGCCTGGTAGCGGCGCAGCGTCTCGCGGTCGAACGCGACGCCGAGTCCAGGCCGTTCCGAAAGCGTGAGGACGGCGTTGCCGTCGAGCTCGACGGGGACGTCGAGCAGCTCCGAGCGCAAGCCGTTCGGGTTCTGATCGATCTCGAGGACGTGGCTGTTGGGCAGCGATGCGACGAAGTTGAGGTTGGCGACGACGCTGACAGCGGTCGAGTACACGTGCGGTACCACCGGCAGCCCGGCCGCATAGGCAAGCGCGGCGACGCGGCGGCACGGGGTGATCCCGCCGGTCCAGATGACGTCGGGCTGCACGACGTCGACCGCGCCGAGCGCGATGAGGTCGCGAAAGCCCGAGACGAGGCTCTCGGTCTCGTACCCGGCCACGGGCGTGTCCAGCGCCTGCGCGAGCCGTGCGCTGCCCACACGGTCGTCAGTGAGGACCGGCTCCTCGAACCACGCGATGCCGAGCCGGTCGAACTCACGCCCGGCCCGCAGCGCGGTGGCCACGTTCCACGCGTTGTTCGCGTCGACCGCGAGCGAGAAGCCGTCGCCGACCGCGGCACGCACGGCGCAGACGCGCTCGAGGTCCTCCTCGAACGAGACGGTGGCGAAGTCCGGGCGGGCCTGGTGCAGCAGCGGGTTGAGCGGGGTATCGGGCGTGCGGCCGACCTTCATCTTGCCGTTGCGGAACCCCCGTGCCGCGTAGCCCTGAAACTCCTCGGCGAGCGCCGCGGCGTCCTTGTCCTCGAAGTAGAACCCTGCGCTCGCGTAGCCACGGACTCGGTCGTGGTGGCCTCCGAGCAGTCGCCACAGCGGCACCCCGGCGGTACGGGCGACGAGGTCCCAGATCGCGATGTCCAGCCCCGCGATCGCCATCGGCAGGGCTCCGCCGTTGCCGAGCTGGTGAGACGGCCACATCATCTGGTCCCACAGCCGCTCGGGCGCCCGGACGTCCTCACCGAGGATCCGCGGGGCGAGGACGTCGTGGATCAGCGCCTCGGTGACCGAGCCACTGCCGCCGTAGATCGCCGACTCACCGATGCCCACGGTGCCGTCGTCGGTGGTCATCTCGACCAGCAGCGCTGCTCGGCTGGGGATGTAGTGCAGCGCGTCGGCCATCGGCCGCTCGAGGGGGTAGTCGACGCGGTACGTCGTCACCTTGGCGATGTGTGGCGGGGTCGGGCTCATGCGGTGTACCCCATTCGTTGCGAGATGTCGGCGGCGGTAGCCAGCAGCAGCGGGACGATGGCGGCGCGCTTGCGCGGCATCCGCTCGGAGGGACCGGCGACGGAGATGGCCGCGATCGGCCTACCGGTGCGGTCGCGGAGCGCCGCCCCGACGCACGAGACGCCTTCTTCGACCTCCTCGCGGTCGGTGGCGTAGCCGCGCGCCCGGGTTGCGAGGATGTCGGCACGCAGCACGATGGGGTCCGTGATGGACTGGTCGGTGAGGGCGATCATCGGCAGCGTCCTCAGCGAGGTCTCCAGCTCGTCGTCGGGCAGCGCGGCCAGGTAGGCCTTGCCCAACGAGCTGCAGTTGAGCGGCCGGCGGGTGCCCAGGTGCGCCGTGACCTTGATCGCACCTGGCCCCTCTGCCTGGTAGACATAGATCATCCCGTCGCGCCGGGCCACTGCAAGGTTGACGGTCTCCTCGGCTTCCTGCGCTAGAACGACCAGCCGCGGCGGTGCGACGTCCATGACGTCGAGCTGGTTGAGGGCGGCCACGCCGAGAGGGATGAGCTGCGGTCCGAGCCGGTAGCTCCCCTCCGGCCGTGACTCCTGGAGGTAGCCGATGGAACGCAAGCGGTCGACGAGCCGGTAGGCGCTGCTGCGGGACAGGCCCAGCCCCTTGGCGACGTCCGCGGCCGACACGCCGCCCCGCTCGGCCGCGAGCTGCAGGACCGCCAGACCCTTCTCGAGCACGCCGCCCAGCGCCTCGTCAGCGGGCACCGTCTGGTGCGGGTTGAGGGCCTCGGCGGTCATGCCGCCCTCCCCGTGGCACTCCGACGTCTGATGAGCCGCACCTGCAGCAGGACGACGACCAGCAGGAACGCGCCACGGATCACCGATTCCCAGTACGAGGAGATGGTGAGGACGTGCTTGCTGTTCTCGAACACGATCAGGTTGAAGATGAGCTGCAGCAGCATGACGCCGACCAGGGTCGAGAGCACGGAGCCGATGCCACCGGTCAGCAGGGTGCCGCCGACGACCACGGCCGCGATGGCGGACAGCTCCCACCCCTGGCCGGCCGCCGTATCGACAGATCCGTTCTGCGACCCCAGGAACACCCCGGCGCAGCCCGACAGCGCGCCAGACAAGACGTAGACGCTGAACGTCGTCCGAGCGACCGGCAGCCCCATGAGCCGGGCGGCGTCCACGTTGCCGCCGACGGCGAGGACCTGCCGGCCCCACGGCGCGTAGTGCAGGGCCGCGGCACCCCCCACGAACGCCAGGACCATCGCCCAGGCAGCGACCGGCAACCCGAAAGCGCTCCAGTCGCCGAGCTTCTGGAAGTTCGACTCCGACGAGGCCACCGCGGCGCGGGTGTGCGCGACATTCAGGGCGAGCCCTCGCACCGCTAGCAGCATCGCCAGCGTCACGATGAATGGCTGCAGCTTGAGCCGCGTGATGAGCCACCCGTTGACGATCCCGACGAGGGCGCCGACGCCGATACCCGCGGCGAGGCCCGCCACCAAGCCGTGCTGGCTTACCTTGATCGCCACGACGCCGCCGAGCGCGACGACCGAGCCCACCGAAAGGTCGATGCCGCCGGTCATGATGACGAAGGTCATGCCGAGCGCGACGAGCCCGTACTTGGCATTGTCGGCGAGCAGGCTCTGGACGTTGTAACCCGTGGCGAACCGGTCCCCGTAGCGCAGGACGCCCAGGACGACGAGCAGGACAAGCGCAATCAGAGCGCCCTGGCGTTGCAGCAGCAGCCCGACCTGAAGGCGGCGCGCACGCGGCGGGGCGGTGGCGGTGGTCATCGGCCGGTCCTCACGACTCGTGGCGCTGCAGGTACAGCGCGGCAACGATCACGACACCCTCGATCATCTGGGCGACTTCCTTGGTGATGCCGTGCGCGATAAGGGTGTTCTGCAGCAGCTTGAGCATCACGGCACCCACGACCGCCCCCCACACAGTGACGCGACCACCTGTCAGGGGCGTGCCCGCGACGGCCACGGCGGCGATCGCGTCGAGCTCCATGCCGAGACCGGTGTTGTTCGCGTCCGAGGCGGAGTTCGCCGACACCGCGATGAGTCCGACGAGCCCCGCAAGCGTCGCTGAGGCGATGTACGCGTAGAGCTTCACGCGTGCCGACGGCACGCCGGCCAGCCGCGACGCCGTCTCGTTCCCCCCCACCGCCAGCACGTGGCGGCCGAAGACCGTCAGCCGCATGACCAGCCACGCGACGACGGCGACGACCAGCGCGATGATGACCTGAGCCGGTACGCCGCCAGGCCTGGCCAGGCCGACCCACTGGAACGCGGGGTTGGCGAGCGGCTGCAGCTCACCCCCTGTGATGAGCTGGGCTATGCCGCGTCCCGCGATGAAGAGGATGAGCGTTGCGATGATCGGCTGAACGCCGTAGCGGGCCACCAGAGTGCCGTTGAAGAACCCGCACACGGCCGACACCAGCAGCGCGGCGGCCATCGCGAGCACGACGGGATGGTCGTGGAGCACGATCGTGGCGCCGACCTGTCCCGCGATCGCCATGACGGACCCCACGGACAGGTCGATACCGGCGGTTCCGATGACGATCGCCATGCCGATCGCGACGATGGCGATCGGAGCAGCCTGCCGCAGCAGGATGAACAGCAGCGACTGCTTGGTGAGGAAGTGCGGGGTCTCGACGGCGTTGTACAGGAACAGGACGGCGAGCGTTGCAAGCGCGCCGTACTTCTGCGCATAGCCCTTCCACTGTTCCCGCATCCGGGCGCGCGACCGGACAGTCGCGGAAGGGGCGTCGGCCGCTGGCGTCTGAACAGCACCCTGTGTCATACCGGGCTCCCCGTGTCGGCAGCGGCTCCGGTCGCCATGGCCTGCATGAGCGCCCCTTCATTGATGTCGTCACCAACGAGCTCGGCGACGGCGCGACCGTCCCGGAGCGTCACGACGCGGTCCGAGTTCGCGACGATCTCCTCGAGCTCCGAGGAGATGAGCAGCACGGCGAGCCCCTCGTCGGCGAGCTGGCGCACCAGCACCTGGATGTCTCGCTTGGCGCCGACGTCGATGCCCCGAGTTGGTTCATCAAGGATGAGCAGCTTCGGGTCTGTGCACAGCCAGCGCGCGAGCAGGACCTTCTGCTGGTTGCCGCCCGACAGCTCACGAATGGGCTGCTCGGGGCTCGAGCACTTGATTCCGATCGCCCCGATGAAGCGGTCGACGATCTCCGCCTGGCGATGCCGGTCCACGATGCCGTTGCGCCGCAGGTGCGGCAGCAGCGCGAGCGTCATGTTCTCGCGCACGGACAGCTGCGGGACGATGCCGTCCGTCTTGCGGTCCTCGGGGGAGAACCCGATCTTGTGCCGCACGGCGTCCCGCGGCGACTTGATGGTGACAGGCTGGCTGTCGACCTTGATCGTGCCCGAGTCCAGGGGGTCGGCACCGAACACGGCCCGAGCCGTCTCGCTGCGACCAGACCCGAGGAGACCGGCAAGCCCGACGATCTCCCCGGACCGCACCGCCACGGACACCCCCTCGAGCGCGCGCCCGCGGTGCAGGTCGGTCGCCTCGAGCACCGGCACGCGGTCCTCGACGCCTGTCTGCACGGCCGAGCGCCGCTGCGAGAGCTCCTCGGCCAGCTCGCGTCCCAGCATCTTCGACACCAGCTCGTAGCGCGAGATCGCACTCATCGGGCGGTCCTCGAGCGTGTGGCCATCGCGCATGATCGTCACGCGGTCGCAGACGGCGTAGAGCTCGTCGAGCCGGTGCGAGACGAAGACGACCGAGATGCCGTCGGACCTCAGTCGCCGGATCACGTCGAACAGCGTCTTCACCTCGTGCTCGGCGAGTGCCGATGTCGGTTCGTCCATGATCACAAGCTTCGCCTCGGTGGAGAGCGCGCGCGCCAACGCCGTCATCTGCTGCGTGGCGATGGAGTACTCGTAGAGCGGACGCGTCACGTCGACCCGGATGTCCAATCGCTCCAACAGCGCGGCAGCGTCGGCGTTCATCCGCCGCCAGCTGATGGCGCCATAGCGCTTCGGTTCGCGGTTGAGGAACACGTTTTCGGCAACCGAGCGGAACGGGACGAGGTTGACCTCCTGGTAGATGGTCGACACGCCCGCCAGCTGCGCCGCGTGCGGCGAGTGGAACTCCACCTCGGCACCGTCGAGCTCGACGGTGCCCGAGTCGCGCCGGTAGACACCGGTGAGCACCTTGATGAGAGTCGACTTGCCGGCCCCGTTCTGGCCGATGAGTGCGTGGACCTCTCCACGCGCGACGTCGAGCGAGGCGTCGACGAGTGCGGGCACGCCGAGGAACTGCTTGTTGATGCCACGCATCGACAGCAACAGCGGAGGCCGGTCACCCACGGCTCGTCCTTTCGGGGGGAGTCTTCTCGTGCAGGCGGTGAGCCGGGCGCGGCCACGACGGTCGCGCCCGGCTTTGGGCGTCAGGAGCTCTCGACGGGCTCGGCGCTCACCATGTCGAGCCCGGTGGACGTCAGCACCGTGACGACGCGACCGTCAGTACGCCTTGTCCACGTTCTCTGCGGCGTTGTCCTTGGTGAACAGCTGGTCGGTGTTGATGATCAGCGTGGCAACGTCCTTGCCTTCGGCGTAGGCCTTCATGGTCTCGAAGGCCTTCGGACCGAAGCGCGGGCTGCACTCGACCGTGGCGTACATGTCACCGGCAGCGACGGCCTTGAGACCATCCTTCTCGCCGTCGATGGAGACGACCTGGATGTCCTTGCCAGGAGTCTTGCCGATCGCCTTGATAGCGGCGATGGCACCCAGCGCCATCTCGTCGTTGTGGGCGTAGATGGCCGTGGCATCGGGGTGCGACTGCAGCAGCGTCTCGGCGACCGACTGGCCCTTGGCACGGGTGAAGTCGGCATCCTGGGACACGATGACCTGCAGGTCGGGGCAGGCCTTGATGGCCTCGTCGAAGCCCTTCTTGCGGTCGATGGCCGGCGACGCGCCGGTGGTGCCCTCAAGCTCGATGATCTTCGCCTTGCCCTTGGTCGCCTTGGCCATCTGGACAGCTGCGCGCTTGCCCTCCTGCACGAAGTCGGACTGGATCACCGTGACGAAGTCCGTGCCCGGCTTGGCGATGTCTTGGCTGACGGCACGGTCGAGCAGGAACACCGGGATCCCCGCCTTGCCGGCGTCCTTGATGACGTTGGCCATCTGCTCGGTGATCGGGGCGATGAAGATCGCGTCAGGCTTCTGCGCGATGAGACCCTTCATGTCCGCGATCTGCTTCGACTGCTGGTTGTTCGCGTCCGTGATGGTCAGCTTCACGCCCTGCTTGGCGGCCTCCGCCTTCATGCTCGCCGTCTCAGCGAGGCGCCACGGGTTGTTGCTGGCATTCTGGCTGAACGCGACGTTGTAGCTGCTCTTCTTCTGCAGCTTCGGGGCGTTCGCGGCCATCGCCACGCCCGAGGGAGCCTCGGAGTTGCCCGGGTCTTCCTGGTCGACCAAGGCGCAGCTGCCGCTCCCGGTACCGCCTGTAGCGGTGCTGGGAGCGACACTGGCCGGTCCGCCCGAGCTGGCGCTCGGAGCGGCGGCGGCGTTGCCCGAGCCGGAGCTCGAGCTGCCGCATCCCGTGAGAAGTCCCACGGACAGCACGGCGATGCCGGCGACGGGGGTGAGCTTGCGAATGATCACGTGGTCCTCCCACACGGAGTCGTCCCGCTCGATGTTCGACGGGAGCCTGACGCCCGCGGGGCAACGTCCCAAGGAGTGGGATGCGTTCCCGCGAACTGGCACGCAGTATTGACCCGTCTCGCGCAGGACGGGAAGGGGTTTGTGCCGGGAAATGTGCGCCCCGAGGACACAACTTGGTAACGGGCCTCACCCGACCGAGGTCAGGCACCTGCTGCGTCCTCGCCGGCGTTGATGGCCTGCGCCGCAGGTCATCACCGCTGCACCCGTGCCCCCGCACCCCGAACCAGCGCCTCCACCTCGGCGAGAGTTGCCATGGAGGTGTCCCCCGGCGTCGTCATGGCCAGGGCGCCGTGGGCCGCGCCGTACTCGAGGGCCAGGGCGACGTCGCCCTTCTCCATGAGCCCGTAGACCAGGCCGGAGGCAAAGCTGTCGCCGCCGCCGACGCGATCGAGGATCGCGAGCTCCGGTCGCCGGGTCGCCTCGACGAACCCGCCCTCCGCCCAGGCCACCGCGCCCCAGTCGTTGACCGAGGCGGTCCGAACGCCGCGAAGCGTCGTCGCGACCACTCGCAGGTTGCCGAACTCAGCTGTCACCGCGTCGATCATGCGACGGAAGTTCGCGACGTCGAGGGCCGTGAGGCCGGGCTCGGTGTCGGGCACCTCGAAGCCGAGCGCGGCGGTGAAGTCCTCCTCGTTTCCCAGCATGACGTCGACGTAGCGCGCCAGCCGCCGGTTCACCTCGCAAGCGCGCTCCTGACCGCCGAAGCTGCGCCAGAGGCTCGGACGGTAGTTGAGGTCGTAGGACACGACGGTGCCGTGCCGGCGAGCTGACTTCATGGCCTCCTCGACGACCTCGGGCGTGGTCTCGGAGAGCGCGGCGAAGATGCCGCCGGTGTGAAACCACCGGACCCCGAGTGTCCCGAACAGGTGCTCCCAGTCCACGTCCCCTGCCCGCAGCTGGCTCGCGGCTGTGTGCCCGCGGTCGGAGACCCCAAGCGCCCCCCGCACGCCGAAGCCCCGCTCGGTGAAGTTGAGGCCGTTGCGGACCGAGCGCCCCAGCCCGTCGTAGGGCACCCAGCGCACGTGCGAGAGGTCCATCCCACCCTGGAGCATGCAGTCCTCGACGAGCCGGCCTACGGCGTTGTCAGCGAGCGCCGTCACGATGGCCGCTCGCAGGCCAAAGCAGCGCCGCAGCCCGCGGGCGACGTTGTACTCTCCGCCGCCCTCCCACACTGTGAAGGACCGCGTGGTGCGGATGCGGAGGTCACCCGGGTCGAGGCGGAGCATGACCTCGCCGAGCGAGACCACGTCGTAGCGGCAGTCGGTGGCGGGACGAATCTCGAGCGGCACGGCAGGCTCCCTTGGATCGGCTGGAGACGGCAGGACGGCGGTCACGAGCGGGTGGCTGCGGCCACGAGCGCGACGGCCTCCGCGGTGAGCTGCGTGACCTCGTCGAACCTGCCCGAGGACACCAGAGCCTTGGAGACCATCCATGTGCCTCCGACGGCGAGAACCTGCGGCAGCGCGAGGTAGTCGGGGAGGTTCGCCGCAGTCACCCCGCCCGTCGGGATGAAGCGGACCATGGAGTACGGCGCGCTCATCGCCTTGAGCGCGGCGACTCCGCCAAATGTGCCGGCGGGGAAGAACTTCACGACGTCGAGCCCCGCGTCCAGCGCCATCTGGATCTCCGTCGGCGTCGCGATGCCCGGGAACACCGGCAGGCCACGGTCGTGGCAGGCGCGGACCACGGCAGGTGAGAACCCCGGCGTGACGATGTAGCGAGCCCCCGCTGCAAGAGCGCGATCCACCTGCTCCACGCGGGTGACGGTGCCGGCCCCGACCAGGATGTCGGGGTCCTCGACCATGTTGCGGATAGCTGCCTCGGCTGCCGTGGTTCGGAAGGTGACTTCGGCCACGACGAGGCCACCGGCCTTCAGAGCGGCAGCGAGCGGCGCGGCCGCCGCAGCGTCGTCCAGCACGATGACCGGCACCAGCCGCGCCGCCGCGAGAGCAGAGGTGATGGGATGAGTCTCGTCTACCGGCATGTCTCACACGCTCCTTCGAACCGCGCGTGCGGACACGTCGCGTCCTTTCCAAGCCGCGCGGTCGGGCCGAGGCTAGCGCGGGTATGCCCCGAATGGGACCGCGTCCCAGAACGAGGGACGCGGGACCGACGAGTGCACAATCCGCGTCGCGCTGAGCCGCGGACCGAGGTGGCCACGCTCGTCGTCTGGACCCACCCAGGGATCGGCCGCCGAGGAGCTCCCATGACGACGCAGCCGCCAGGTGGCACGTTCCCCCTCGCCGACGACCTCACCGTGAGCCGCTTGGGCTACGGCGCGGCCCGCACACCATCAACGAGGTCATCAGGGAAGCCCAGCACCCCTTCCCCGAGGACCGCACGCAGACGACCGGCGCGACGGACTGAGCCTGGTCGAGCTGGGTCGGGGTGACGGTGCTGACGCCGAGGCATCTACAGGCAGAACATCGCCGCCGGCTCGCTGACCCTTCCTGACGACGCCGTCGCCGAGCTCGACGCCATCGGACGTCCACAGGATGCCGCATGACGACGCAGCCGCACGTTGGGGCGTGCGGTTCCCCCGTAGGTCCCGGGAGCGCGTCGTGCGCGGCACTGGTGTGCGCCGGGCTGATCTCGGTGCTGCTCTTCCCGATGGCGGCCCTTCTCTGTTTCCTCCGGCGCAGAAGTGTCTCGGCGTACTGGTTCACAGTGCCTTGTCTGCAACGGGTCAGCGAGTCGCGTGCGCGTAGGGGGCCCCGACGATCCAGCCGCCGATGTCGTCCGGGTCCTCCGTGCTCGTGACGGTCCGGACGGGATCCCCGACGGAGACGAGTCCTGGGCGGATCACCCAGCAGTTGAGGGCGAGCTCGCCGCCGAACACGTCCCGGATGCGTCGCAGCACGGAAAGGTCCTGGGCGCCTGTATCGGGGTCGATCGTGGTGACGACGCATCGCTGCCGAACGGAGTGCACCCCGACCAGAACGTCACCGATCTGGAGGGCGCGTCCAGGCAGTTCCGGTTCGAGGTCGGCGTCGACGCCGGACAGCACGATGTTGGGTCGCAGTCGTCGCACGTCATGGCCGAACCGTGCGACGGCGCCGTCCGTGGCGACGAGGAGGTTGAGGATGTCGAACCGGTGAGGGCTGGGGTCTGCCACCAGGCGCGCCCCGTTGCGGCCGTGTTCCGCGATGATCTGCGCGGCTTCCTCCGAGTCCCACCGGTGGCCGTCGACCATCGGGACACCGTCCTGGCCGGTCCAGGCGGGCACCGTGAGCAGGCCGTTGCGGGTGCGGCCCGTGAGCGGTCCATTCGGGCCGGCGACGTGGACGATGCGGTCCCCCGGAATCCCGTCGAGCGTCAGCTCGGCGGACTCCAACGGCTCCCCGCGCAGCGACTTGACGGGATAGCGCCAGAGCTGCGAGATGTGCACGTCGTTCATCGTGATCTCCCGTTTCCGCTGTGCCATGACCGCATGCCCTCGAACTGTCGAGCCCCGCCCACCTGCGAGGTCGCAGGGTCGGTCGGTTCGGCATGTCCGGACTCCTCAGAAGCCTCGATGAGCCACCGGTATTCCTCCCGGCAAGCCGGACAGCTCAACAGGTGCACTGCCAACCTGCGGTGGGTGCGCCCTCCGGATCTCCGCCGGCGAGCTGTTCGTTCACCTACTCGTGAAGCAGGGAGAACACCGCGTCACATCCTGGAGCCGACGTCGCGGAGCACGGACGCGCATCCGGCCCGAGCAGTCTTCCTCGCGGCTTTCGTCGAGCGTCGAACAGCAACCAGTCGAGCAGTCAGCTGCTCCCACGTGGCGTCGTCCCAGGTCGCGCGGCGCTCGCGCCAGAAGTGTCGGCCCATCTTCGTGGAGACCTCGAACATGGCCGAGTCTGAATGATGGTCGGGTTGGGAGTTGCTCGGCCGCCCGTGGGCGTACGGGAACCGCCGGGTCTGCCGGCTTCTCCGAGGTCCTGGTTGTCAGGCCGGGCGGTGCTGTTCATCAGCGCATCGGGATCGCGACGATCGTGTCCAGAGCGGCGGTGGTCATGGCCACCGCCCAGGGCCAGTTCGGGGTCAGCGCGAGCCAGGCGGCGTTGGCCCTGCAGGCGACGTGCTCGAGATCGAGGCCGACCACCGCCGGCGCGCCGTCATCGATGCTGTCGACACCGGCGAGCTTCGACCCCCTGCGCAACGACATGGGCGCCGGCTTGGCCAACCCGTCCGAGGACGGCGGCTGGGACACGACGAGATCAAAACACGACGAACCGGACTTCACGATCGACCCGCCGACACGCCAACCATCAGGCCCCCAACCGACCCCGGAGCCGATGACCTATCCAGTCACCTGAACCAGTGAAGGTCTTAGGTCCCGACTTGGTCGCCCGACTGTTGAACTCCGCTCGACCGAGGTCTAAGTTCCGCAAGCAACGACACCTCACCGTGAGGTGGCAGCGGCGGAAGGTCGCCCATGGCCAGAACGACGCACACGACTGGCTCACAGGCTGTCGAGTACGACATCGAGGGCCGCGAGTACTTCGAGAAGCGAGAGCTGCGAGGCGGCGTCGCTGGCTGGCTGCTCCTCGCGGGGCTTGGGGTGGCCTACGTCATCTCGGGGGACTTCGCCGGGTGGAACTTCGGCTTGGAGCAGGGCGGTTGGGGTGGCCTGCTCGTGGCGACCATCCTCATGGCGACCATGTACCTCTTCATGGTTTTCGGCCTCGCCGAGCTATCCTCGACGATCTCCACCGCCGGTGGCGGCTACGCATTCGCCCGGCGCGCCATGGGCCCCTGGGGCGGTTTCCTCACCGGCACCGCGATCCTCATCGAGTACGCGATCGCGCCGGCCGCCATCGCCAACTTCATCGGGGCGTACGTCAACTCGCTGACCAACCGGGAGGTCCCCGGCTGGATCGTCTTCCTGGCGTTCTACGCGCTGTTCGTGGGCCTGCACCTCTACGGCGTCGGCGAGGCGCTCAAGCTGATGTTCGTCATCACGGCGATCGCTGTCGTGGCGCTGGTGGTCTTCGTGGTCGCGGCCGCCGTCAAGTTCGACCCGTCGAACCTGCTGAACATCCCGAAGACCGACGCGGTGGGGGCCAGCTCGTTCCTGCCGTTCGGCGTGATCGGGATCTGGGCGGCGCTCCCTTACGCGATCTGGTTCTTCCTCGCCGTCGAGGGCGTGCCGATGGCCGCCGAGGAGACCAAGAATCCCGCCAAGGACATGCCCAAGGGAATCATCGTCGCGATGCTGGCTCTGCTGGTGTTCGCAGCGGCAGTCCTCACGACCGCGCCCGGCGCAGCCGGCTCGGAGTTCCTGCGCACATCCGGCAACCCGCTGGTCGAGGCGCTCGAAGCCCCGAAGGCGTACGGCGGGCAGAACTTCGTCAGCCAGTTCATCAACCTGGTCGGCCTGCTCGGGCTCATCGCGAGCTTCTTCTCGATCATCTACGGCTACTCCCGGCAGACCTTCGCGCTCTCCCGCGCCGGGTACCTGCCGAAGATCCTCTCGATCACCGGTCGACGCAAGACCCCGTTCCTCGCCCTCATTGTGCCCGGGATCATCGGGTTCGTCATGGCCGTCTTCAACCAGGGCGACCTGCTCATCCTCGTGGCGGTCTTTGGTGCGACGATCTCCTACATCATGATGACGCTGTCGCACATCGTGCTCCGGAAGAGGGAGCCCGACCTGCCGCGGCCCTACCGCACGCCTGGCGGCGTCGTCACCACCGGCATCGCATGCGTCCTCGCCTGCATCGCGCTCGTTTCGGGTGCGCTGGTGGACCCGCGTGTCTTCTGGATCACAGCGGCCGTCTACGTGCTGGCGATCGCGTACTTCGCCCTCTACAGCCGTCACCACATCGTGGGGTCGGCCCCGGAGGAGGAGTTCGCGCTCATCGAGTCGGCGGAGGCCGAGCTCAACTGATCCCCACAACGCCACGACGAAAGGGTCCGCATGCTGATCGCGAGAGTCCGCGGCTCCGCCGTGTCGACCGTCAAGGAACGCAGCCTGGTGGGGCACAAGTTGCTGCTCGTGCAGGAGGCGACGGAGTGCGACGAGCTGATCGGCCGGACGTTCGTCGCCGTCGACGGTGTCGGCGCGGGCACCGGCGAGCTCGTGCTCATCGCCACGGGGAGCGCCGCGCGCCACGGGGAGCGCACGCAGGACCAACCGGTCGATGCGCTCGTCATCGGCATCCTCGACTCGATGGACGTGGACGGTCAGACCACGTTCCGAAAGAGCTGACGTGCCGGTCTCAGGCCGCGACGTCCTCAGCGTCGGCATCGACGTGGGCACGACCACCACACAGGTCGTGTTCTCGCGGTTGTCGCTGCACGACGTCGCGCGCCCGGGACAGATACCCCGCATCCAGGTCGACGAGAAGTCGGTCGTCTACCGCAGCGAGGTCCACCCGACCCCGCTGACCAGTCCCGACGAGGTCGATGCGCCGGCCCTGGCGGCGATCGTGCGCGAGGAGTACCGCCGCGCTGGCATCGAGCCGTCCGCCATCGAGACCGGCGCGGTCATCATCACGGGGGAGACCGCGCGCACCCGCAACGCCGACGCTATCCTCGCGGAGCTGTCCAAGGAGGCCGGCGACTTCGTCGTCACGGTCGCCGGCCCGAACGCGGAGGCCCAGATCGCCGGGCGAGGCTCGGGCGTCGCTCGATGGTCAGCCGACCACTACGAGCAGGTCACCACCGTCGACGTCGGCGGCGGGACGTCGAACGCCGCGGTGTTCAAGATGGGCCGCCACCTGGGCTCGTCGGCGCTGGCAGTCGGCGGGCGCCAGGTCGAGATCGACAGCAGCGGCCGCGTGCTGCGCATCGCCCCACCGGGACGCTCCCTCGTCGAGGCGCTGGGACTCGACCTGCGCGAGGGCGACGTCGCGACGCTGTCATCGTTGCGCCGCTTCTGCGACGTCATGGCCGATCTCATCGCCGACCTCGCTACCGGCCAAGAAGTCCGGATCGGCCGCGGCGTGCAGCTCACGCCACCGCTGCGCGACACCGCCGCGTCGACGTCGCTGTTCCTCACCGGCGGCGTGGGCGCTTGTTACTACGGGCGCGCGCCGTTCGGCACGGTCGCCGAGGTCGCGGCGTTTGGCGACGTCGGGCCGCTGCTCGCGGAGTCCTTGCGCCACAACGACCGGCTCGTGCGATTCACGGTGCGCGAGCCGCCGGAGACGCTGCGGGCCACCGTGCTCGGTGCCGCCGGGCAGACCGTGACGCTGTCGGGCTCCACGATCTGGGCCGACCGGCAGCTGCTGCCGTTGCGTAATCTGCCGGTGCTGCGTCCCTCGATGCCCGGCCGCGGCGGCGGTCCGCCGTTCGCCGAAGCCGTTGCCGAGGCCCGCAGCCGGTGGGATCTGGACGCCGATGCGCAGGTCGCGATCGTCGTCGACCTGCCCGCCGAGCTCGGCTACGCCGGGCTGACGGCTGTCGCCGGCGACATCGTGACCTACCACGGCACGCGCCACGGCAGCTCACCGCTCGTCCTGGTCATGGCCCAGGACTACGCGCAGGTGCTCGGGCAGACCGTCCAGGCGCTGCGCCCGGGTCTGCCGCTGCTCGTCATCGACCAGGTCGGGCTCGGCGAGGGCGACTTCGTCGACGTGGGTGTGCCGATGCTGGACGGCCGCGCCGTCCCGCTCTCCATCAAGACGCTGGTGTTCTATGACTGAGTCCCACGCCCGAGGCTCGGGAGCTGAGGCCTGATGCTCGCCGCCACGCTGTTCGGTCACCGGTACGAGTTCCGCGACGTCAAGGACCTCTTAGCGAAGGCCAACGAGGAGAAGTCCGGCGACCAGCTCGCCGGGATCGCCGCCGAGTCCGCCGCCGAACGCATGGCGGCGAAGTGGGTGCTGGCCGAGGTGACGCTCGAGACGCTGCGCCAGAATCCCGCCGTCCCGTACGAGCAGGACGAGGTCACGCGCGTCATCGACGACGCCGTCAACGAGACCGTCTACGGCGACATCAGGGGCATGGCCGTCGGCGAGCTGCGCGAGTGGTTGCTCGCCGACACGACGACCGAAGACATGATCAAGCGCACGTCGCTCGGCCTGACCGCCGAGATGGTGGCCGCGGTCACCAAGCTGATGTCGAACCTCGACCTCATGCTCGGCGCGAGCAAGATCCGCAACGTCAAGCACTGCAACAACACGATCGGGCTTCGCGGCACGCTCGGCAGCCGGTTGCAGCCGAACCACCCCACGGACTCGGTTGAGGGCATCCGCGCCGAGATCTACGAGGGGCTCTCCTTCGGCTCGGGCGACAGCGTCATCGGCATCAACCCCTCCGACGACTCGATAGGCAGCGTCACGCGGCTCCTGGAGATGACGCACGAGGTCATCACGCGCTGGGAGATCCCGGCGCAGAACTGCGTGCTCGCCCACGTCTCCACGCAGATGGAAGCGCTCAAGAAGGGCGCGCCGGTCGGGTTGGTGTTCCAGTCCCTGGCCGGCTCGCAGCTGGGCTGCGAGTCGTTCGGGATCAGCGTCGGCATGCTGGACGAGGCGTACGCGCTGGCGAAGCGCTACTGCTGGACGCCGGGCCCGAACTACATGTACTTCGAGACCGGCCAGGGCTCCGAGCTGTCCGCCGACGCGCACCACGGGGCCGACCAGCTCGTCATGGAGGCTCGCTGCTACGGGCTGGCGAGGCGCTACGACCCGTTCCAGGTCAACACGGTCGTCGGGTTCATCGGTCCGGAGTACCTCTACGACGCCACGCAGATCACCCGGGCCGGGCTCGAGGACCACTTCATGGGCAAGCTCACCGGCATCTCGATGGGCTGCGACGTCTGCTACACCAACCACGCCCGCTCGACGCAGAACGAGAACGAGAACCTCGCGGTGCTCCTCGGCGCGGCCGGCGTGAACTTCATCATGGGCGTCCCGATGGGCGACGACGCGATGCTCAGCTACCAGAGCACCAGCTACCACGACGCGCCGAGCCTGCGCCGACTGCTGAACCTGCGCCCCCTCCCGGAGTTCGAGCAGTGGATGACGGACCTGGGCCTGATGCGCGACGGCCGGCTGACCGAACGCGCTGGCGACGCCTCGTTCTTCCTCGGCCGCTGAGGAGCGCGACATGCCTACCGTTGCCGCCGCCGAGATCCGCGCGATCGTCGCCGAGGTGCTCGCCGAGCTCGCGTCGTCCCGCGCCGCATCATCGGCCAGCGCGGCGCCGTCCTCGCCGGGCTCGCCGCTGCCCGCCGCTCCCCCGCCGGCCGGCTCGCCGCCCGCGACCACCGCTCCGGCACCGCCCAAGGCGATGCCGACCGCGGCCGCGGGCGCAGCCGGCTCCCAGCCCTCGGGACCGACCCCGAGCATCGAGGTCGCCGACCCGACCGTCCCGGCCGCCCGGCACCGCATCGGCGTTAGCGACCCGGTCAACGCCAGCGGCCTGGAGAACCTCGTGGCCTCCACGACGGCGCGTATCGGCGTCGGCCGCGCCGGCTCTCGGCCGCCCACGGCGACGACGCTGCTCTTCGGGTCCGACCACGCAGTCACCCAGGACGCCATCTTCGGCACGGTCCCCGACGCGCTGCTCGAGCAGTTCGGCCTGTTCAGCGTGCAGACCCGGGTCAGCACCCGCGACGAGTACCTGCTGCGTCCGGACCTGGGCCGGCTGCTCTCCGACGATGGTCGGGCTCTGGTCGCGCAGCGCTGCGCGAAGAACCCCGACGTGCAGATCGTGGTGGGCGACGGCCTGTCCGCGGCGGCGATCACGAACAACCTCGACAAGATCTACCCGGTGCTCGAGCGCGGCTTCACCTCGGCCGGCGTCTCGCTCGGCACCCCGTTCTTCGTGCGGTTCTGCCGGGTGGGCGTGATCAACGACATCAACGATGTGATCGGCGCCGGCGTGGTCGTGCTGCTCATCGGCGAGCGGCCGGGACTCGGGGTCGCCGACGCGATGAGCGTCTACTCCGGGTGGCGTCCGACCGCCGGTAAGACCGACGCGCACCGCGACGTCGTCTGCATGATCACCGAAAACGGAGGGACGAATCCCATGGAGGCTGGCGCGTTCGTCGTCGAGCATGTGCGGACCGTCCTGAAGGCACAGGGGAGCGGCGTCGACCTGCGGCTGCAGCAGAGCGCGAGCCGGTGATGGGCGTCCTCGACCCGATCCGGGCCACCATCCTCGCCACCCGCGTCATCTCGTCGGTCGAGCGCGGCCTCGCCCAGAAGTTCGAGCTCCGTGACGACCAGCACAGCCTCGCGCTGGTCACGTGCGACATCGACGACGTCCTGTACACCTCGCTCGACGAGGCGACCAAGAAGGCCGACGTCGAGGTCGTCTACGCCCGCAGCTTCTACGCCGGCTCGGCGCACGCCTCCGGACCGCTGTCCGGGGAGATCATCGGCGTCTTGGCCGCTCCCGACCCAGAGGAGGCGCGGGCCGGGCTGGCCGCCTGCGTCGACTACGCGATGACGAAGGCGTGGTTCGAGGCGGCCGACGAGGCAGGCGACCTCGCGTTCTTCAGCCACCCGATCTCGCGTACCGGCAGCTTCTTGTCCAAGGAGGCCGGCGTCCCGCTCGGCACCTCGCTCGGCTACGTCATCGCCCCCCCGCTCGAGGCGACGTTCGCCCTCGACGCCGCGCTGAAGGCCGCGGAGGTCGAGCTCAAGGTGTGGTTCGCACCGCCCTCCGAGACCAACTTCTCCGGCGGCTACCTCATCGGCGACCAGAGCGCCGTCGTCGCGGCGTGCAGCGCGTTCCGCGACGCCGTCGTCTCCGTCGCCGCCGGGCCGCGGGAGGTCTGATGGGCGCCGTTCACGCCGGCAATGAGCTGGACGCCGACCTGCGCTCGGTCCAGGAGGCCCGGAGCCTCGCGCTGGCCTGCCGGGAGGCACAGCGGCAGTTCGCGACCGCCACCCAGGAGCAGGTCGATCGCGTCTGCGCGGCCATGGCCGACGCGGTGTACCGCGACGCCGAGCGGCTCGGTCGGCTCGCGCACGAGGAGACCGGGTACGGCGTCGCAGCCCACAAGCGGCTGAAGATCGAGTTCGCCTCGCGCACGGTGTGGGAGTCGATCCGAGACCTGCGCACCGTCGGGGTGCTGCGGCGGGACGACGAGCGCCGGGTCGTCGAGATCGGGTGGCCGGTCGGCGTGATCGTCGGCCTGACGCCGTCGACGAATCCCAACTCCACCGCCGTGTACAAGGTCCTGATCTCGGTCAAGGCCCGCAACGGGATCATCATCGCCCCGCACCCGGCGGCCGTCCGGTGCTCCTACGAGGCCGTGCGGATCATGGCCGAGGCCGGCGAGCGCGCGGGTATGCCGCGTGGCCTGGTCGCCTGCATGCAGGAGGTCTCCCTGAAGGGCTCGCAGGAGCTTATGCGCCACGAGGCGACCTCGTTGATCCTCGCGACGGGCGGCACACCGATGGTCCGGGCGGCGCACAGCACGGGCAAGCCCGCTTTCGGCGTCGGCCCGGGCAACGTGCCGGTGTACGTCGACCGCAGTGCCGACGTCCCGGCCGCCGCCCGCGCGATCGTCAACAGCAAGGCGTTCGACTCCTCGGTGATCTGCGCGACCGAGCAGGCGGTCGTCGTCGACCGCCCGGTCGAGGCGGCGCTGCGCGCCGAGATGATCGCCAACGGCGCCTACTGGGTGCCGCCCGCGGACAAGCCGGCGCTGGAGCGCGCGCTTTTCACGCCCACGCTCGGCATGGACCCGATGGCCGTCGGGCGCACCCCGCAGCAGCTCGCCGCGAAGGCTGGCATATCGGTGCCCCCCGAGGCACGGATCCTGGTGGTCGACCTCGACCGGGTCGGGCGCTCGGAGCCGCTGTCCGGCGAGAAGCTCACCACGGTGCTCGGCTTCTACGTCGCGGACGGCTGGCGCGCCGGGTGCGACCGCGCCGTCGAGCTGCTCCACCACGGCGGCGACGGACACTCGATGGTCATCCACGCCACCGACGAGGACGTCATCCTGACCTTTGGCATCGAGAAGCCGGCGTTCCGAATCCTCGTCAACACGTGGGGCACGCTCGGCGCGATCGGGGCCACGACAGGCGTGATGCCGGCACTCACGCTGGGTCCCGGCGGCATCGGCGGCGCGGTCGTCGGCGACAACATCACGACCACCCATCTGCTCAACGTCAAGCGGCTCGCGTACCCGCTGCGGGAGCCGCCGCCGATCGCGTACGAGCTGGCGCCCGACGTCCGGCCCGGCGCGCCCACAACCGCTCGCGACGGCCGCACGGCCGCTGGCGCTATGGTCCTCGACGAGCAGGTCGAGCGGATCGTGGCCCGCGTCCTCGCGCAGCTCGGCGGCCGGCCGTGACCGCGGACACTGCGTCGGCGCCGAAGACCACCCCTGATCGCGCGCCGGGGCCGGACGCCCGCCGTCCGGACCGCAGCACCCATCCCCCGCCGCACCGGAGCGACCTTGACGACCCGGCACCACCTCCCCCCGGAAGGACCAGCACAGTGGCGACTCCCCAGCTCATCGCGCTCGGCATGATCGAGACCCGCGGCCTCGTCGGCGCCATCGAAGCCGCCGACGCCATGGTCAAGGCGGCGAACGTGACCCTCATCGGCAAGGAGCAGATCGGCGGTGGCTACGTCACCGTGATGGTCCGCGGCGACGTCGGTGCCGTGAAGGCCGCCACCGACGCCGGTGCTGCCGCGGCGCAGCGCGTCGGCGACCTCGTCAGCGTGCACGTCATCCCCCGGCCGCACGGCGACGTCGAGTTCATCCTGCCGACGACCAGGTCGGGCGGCGTTCCCGACACCATCTGACCCGACCTGACCTGCTGGTCGCTGCTGCCGAAGGGTTCCCGTGAGGGACGACGATCCCGTCGCGTTCCGCCGTGTCGTCACGGCCGAGGACGTGCTCCGCCTCGTCCGCGAGGGCGTGGCGGAGCTCGCCGTCGGCCCGGACGACCGGTTCACCTCGCTCGCGCGCGACCTGGTGCGCGAGAAGGGGGTGCGCGTCGTCGTCCGCGACGCAGCCGGACGCGGCGGTGGTCCCGCACCCGGGCCTGACGTGCCCGCGCTCCCGCCGGTGGCGTCCCGGTCCGGCCCGGCTCGCCGGCTCACCCACGTGGCCGACGTGCTGCGTCTGACGCTGGACCCCTTCCCGGTCGAGCTCGGCCGGCCGGCGATGGACGTGCGGCTGCGCGACGTCGTGACCGCGCGGGACGGGCTGCCGATGGCCGCCGGCGTCATGAGCCTGCGGGAGGGCAGCTTTCCCTGGCATCTCGACTACGACGAGGTGGAGTATGTCCTCGAGGGCGAGCTGCACATCACGACTCCCGACCAGAAGGTCGTCGGGCGTCCCGGCGATGTCATCGCCGTCCCGAAGGGCTCCTCCATCACCTTCGGGACGCCGTCCTGGGCCAAGTTCCTCTACGTCACCTACCCCGCGGACTGGAGCGGAGCGTGAAGGACGTCGAGTCCA
Organism: Actinomycetes bacterium; assembly: GCA_038322045.1. Classification (GTDB taxonomy): domain Bacteria; phylum Actinomycetota; class Actinomycetes; order JBBQFP01; family JBBQFP01; genus JBBQFP01. The sequence continues at coordinate 80,878 of JBBQFP010000002.1, forward strand.
CGATGGCGGCAGCCGCAGCGGTGATGGCCACACCGGACCGGCCCGCCGAGCGCCCCGCCGCGCTGAAGGTCGGGGTCGACCTCGGCACGGCATACACGGTCGTGGTCGCGCTCGACGCCGACGACCGACCGCTCGCCGGCGCCTACGAGTTCGCCGACGTGGTGCGCGACGGCGTCGTCACGGACTTCCTCGGCGCGGTCGACCTGGTGCGCCGGCTCAAGCGGCAGGTCGAGGACCGACTCGGGTGCTCGATCGCCGCGGCGCACGGCGCGTTCCCGCCGGGAGTGCCCGCGGCCGAGGTCCGGGCTGTCCGGCACGTCATCGAGGCGTGCGACATGGACTGCTCGGGGCTGGTCGACGAGCCGTCCGCGGCCAACGCCGTCCTGCAGCTCACCGACGGGGTCGTCGTCGACGTCGGAGGCGGTACCACCGGGATCGCCGTCGTGCGGGACGGCATCGTCGTGCACACCGCCGACGAGGCCACCGGCGGTACCCACATGACCCTCGTCATTGCCGGGGCGCTCGGCGTGCCGTTCGAGACGGCCGAGCGGCACAAGCTCGACCCGGCACAGCAGGTGCGCCTGCTCCCGCTGATCCGTCCGGTGATGGAGAAGGTTGCCGAGATCGCGCGGCGCAACACCGCGGGGTTCGACGTCCCACACATCACCCTCGTCGGAGGCCCCGCGGCCTTCCCCGGCTTTGCCGAGGCGGTGACGGATGCTCTCGGCGTGCCGACCACCGTCCCGCCGCATCCGCTGTTCGTGACCCCGCTCGGGATCGCGCGGAGCGCGCCCGTGTACGCCCCCCTGTCCTGACACCGCTCGATCGAGGAGACCTCCCGTGGCCGACGACCTGGAGCTGCGCTGCTACAGCTACATCGACCGGATGCAGCCGCAGTACGCGTCCTTCGTGGGCACGGTGACCTCCGGGGACCTGCCGGTGGAGGGCATGGCCGCCCTGTACGTGGAGATGGCGCCGGGCAACCACGTGTTCCGGGTCGTCGACGTCGCCGTGAAGGCGACCGACGCGCGGCCGGGCGCGCAGATCGTCGAGCGGCAGTACGGCATGTTCGAGCTGCACTCGCAGTCGCAGGCCGAGGTGCTGCAGGCGGGCGACGCGGTGCTCGCCGAGCTCGGGCTCCGCGCGACCGACCGGGTACGACCCAAGATCGCGTCGCTGCAGGTCATCACGAATGTGAGCCCGTACCAGTCGCAGCTGCTCAACCGGTTCACCCGCGGCATGATGCTCGTCGCCGGCCAGACCATGCTGGTGGTGGAGTGCACGCCCGCCGCGTACATCAACTTCGCCGCGAACGAGGCCGAGAAGGCCGCGACGGTCAACCTCATGCACGTCGCGTCCATCGGCATCTTCGGCCGGCTGTGGATGGCCGGCTCCGAGGCCGACATCGTGACCGCGCGTGACGCCGTGGTCTCAGCGCTGGAGGGCATCGATGGCCGGGACTGACGCGCAGCGGCGCCGCTTCGTCACCCGCGCCCACGTCGAGGACGCGGCCGCCACGGGGCAAGCCCTGCGCCTCGGCCCGCGCGACGTGCTCACCGACGAGGCGGGGACCCGCGCCCGCGACCTCGGCGTGGCGATCGAACGGGACGGCGCGCCGGCCGGGGCTCCCGGTCGCCGCCCTACGCAGGCCCCTGCCGCGTCAGGCGCCGCGACATCGCAGGGCGAGGACGCGCTGCGTGTCGCCGTCCGGGCCGCCGTCGTCGCCGAGCTCGGCGCGGGCACGCCGGGCATCGATGCCGCGATCGACCGGGTCTTCGCCCGCCGCGCCAGCCGCTAGGACTCGACCAGCCACCGCGCCTGGTACGGCCGCCAGTGCTCGGCCACGCCGAACAGCTCGAGCAGCGGTCCGAGCGGGTGCTCCCGCAGCACGTGCAAGACCCCGAAGCGGCGTGACCCTCCCCCTGCCGCGCCGGCCGCCGCCGCGTCGTCGTCGTCGATCGCCCTCCCGATGTCGTCGTGGCAGCGCATGTAAGTGATCCACGCTGTCGTCCCCCGTTTTGGGCCAGGGGTGGGAGACGGACACGGCGTGCGAGCGCGGTCAGACCAGGGATGCGCACTGACCGATCGCGTTGCGGCCGACGACGTTGACGCTGCCGAGGACGAAACCTCCGGACACTCCCGGGGTCAGTCCCGTGCAGGTGAGGTTCCGCCCGATCGTGTTGCGAACGATGTAGACGCCGGGGCGCCCAGGTGGGGGTCGTTCAACGCGAAGTTGGTCAGTGTCGCGTTCCTGCCGATCTTGTTGAAGAGTACGCCAGCCACTCGGTTCTCTGCCCGCTGACCGTGAGGTTCCCGCCGACCGTGTTGTTCTTGATCGACCACGGAATCGGGCCGCCTCCACCGGTCAGAGTGACGTTCCTCGCGACCGTGATCCCGTTCAGCAGAACGACGAACGCGTTGAGGGCCGAGACGTTTCCGTTGATAGTGACGGTGGAGTGCCCGTCCGGCTCGTCGGTGCACTCGTGTCCCGAGTTGCCCGTGTACGAGGGCGGCTGGCAGCCCAGACCGAGGATCGAGCCGGAAGCCACGGTGACGTTGTGCCCGACGGTGATCGTCGAGGGCGCGCTTTGCGCGTCGAGGACGGCGCCAGCTCCGACGTTCACGTTCCCGACGACGGTGATCACGGCATCGGCCGGCACGGAGCACCCGCCCGTGACCGTGCCACAGCCCAGGGCCAGGTTTCGGGCAGGGCGAGCCGGGCGGCGCTGGCCACGAAGTTGCCCGGCAGGTGCGCCAGCCCGGCGCTGGCTGGAGCAGTGCCGTGGTGCGTTCAAAGATGCAGCCCACGGGCCGTTTCACCGTTCTCCGGCTCGAGGTCGCCGACCGTGTGACGCACCTACCCGGACAGCACTACGTCGTGCGGCTGCGCGCCGACGACGGGTACACCGCGTCCCGCTCGTACTCTGTCGCGTCCGCACCCGTCGATCCCCTGGTGAAGCTCTGCGTCGAGCAGCTCGACGACGGCGAGGTGTCGGGGTTCCTCGCCGACGTCGTCGAGGTCGGCGACACCCTCGAGGTTCGGGGACCGATCGGCGGCTGGTTCGTCTGGGACGGTGCGACCCCCGCGCTCGCAGTCGGCGGCGGGTCTACGCCGAGGAAATCCTCGACGGCTGTCACGTCGTGGCGCTCTCCCAAGAAGCGTCGCCCACCAGACGCCCGGCCGTTCGCCTGACCGAGGCAGACCTCCTGCCGTTCCTGTTGGAGGGTCAGGCGGTGCCCGCTGCCCGCAACTGTCGTCGGGCTGCGGGACCGACTTCGTGCCGCCGACGCGCTGCTCATCTGCACCCCGAGTACGCAGTCGGTCTCCCCGGCTCCTTCAAGAACCTGCTCGACTGGACCGTCGGCAGACAGGAGGTCGAGCGTCCCGTCGGGTGGATCAACGAGTCCACCTCCCCCACCAGCGCCCGCCGCGCGCACGAGTCCCTCAGTGCCGTCCTCGGCTACAGCGGCGCCCACGTCGTCGAGACCACCTGTTCGTCGAGAGATGCTCGACGCCTCGGCTAGATGACGGATCTCCGCGTCTGTGCCGAGGTGGCGGAGGCCCTGGCCGAGCTGGTTCGGGCGGTGGATGCTGCGGAGCGCGAGACCCTGAGGTGACGGATCGGCCGGTGTCGACGACGCCGGTGGCCAGGGCAGGTGATTCGGGTCACGACCCGGCGACGCGACGAGACGCGGTGCGCCATCGACTTGGGCCGGACCCACCAAGGGGCGACCCCGTGTTGGGTCGCCCCTCGGCCTACGCGTCGCTCGGGTCGATCGACACGACTTGGTGCGCTGTCGTCAGATGGCGACGATGCCCTCCGGGCCGCCGACGGCATCGATCTTGGGGAGGCCAGTGGTCACGCCCGCAGGAACGAGGCTCCCGTCCCTGTGCGCGGTGAACGCGTCGACCTCACCGGCGAGCGCGCTCAGCACGTACACGAACTGACCACCATGCGAGGCGGCCAGGTCGATGGGACCCGACGATGTCGTGGCCGCGACCGGCGCGAGCACGGACGTGGTGCCGTCCTTCGCCACGGTCCACGAGGTGAGCGTGCCGCTGCCGGCGTTGGTGCCGTACAGGTGCGAACCGACACGGACGTTCCAGCACAGGGCGGCGCCGCCCGACGAGGCCGAGACGCCGAGCGCCACGAGGGATGAGTCGGCCGCGACGGCGTACGAGGCCGTACGCCCGTCACCGGCCTGGGTCACCTCGAGGTGTCCGCGGCGGTCGAACACGAACGAGAATGGGACCGGTCCCTGCGACGCGTTCACGATTTCGTCGCCGAGGCTGCCGTCACGTCCGAGGGGGAAGGTCACGATCGTGTTGTTGGCCTTCGTCGCGACGACGAGGGTCCGTCCGTTCGGGGTCACGCCGATCTGGCTCGGTGCTGTCAGGAAGAACGGCACCGTCGCGTTGGACAGGCCGAGGCTGCGCCCCGAGCCGGGGATCGGCACCAGCCGGTCGCCGCGAAGACGGAAGCCGGAAACGCTGCCGGTGCCACCGGCGTTGAGCACGTAGACCGCGGACCCGTGCGTGGCAACGCTCGACGGAAACGAGCCGCCCGACGGGACAACCGAGTCGAGCGTCAGACGGTTGCGGTGGATGCCGAGCGCGGAGACCGTGCCGCTGCCGGCGTTGACTGCCACCAGGGTCTCGTTGCCGTCGACCAGCGCCAGCGAGCCCTGAGAGGCGAGGGCGTCGACCGGCGCGCCGACCTCCTTGCCGCCGAGACCACCGGTCGTGAACTCACCGACCGGCGTCAGCGAGCCGTCGTCAGCGCGCGTGAACGCCTCGATGCTGTTGCCTGCCCCAGCGTTGAGCTGGACGAAGACCGCGCCGTCGCGGAGGTCGCTCGCGTGGGTCCCGTGTGCCGATGCCGATGTCGCGGGCGCCAGCACGAGCGTGGACGCCACCGCGGCGGTCGCCCACAGTCGTACGTTCCTCATGTCGTTCCTCTCGTCAGTGCCGATCACGCGACCGGCCTGACGCCCACCATGTCGGGGGAACCCGAGGATGTCCCTTACGCCAGCATTACGCGCAGGCCGGACGGACCATCCGTAAGATCCCGATAACCAGATGCAAGACGCCGGACTCAGTGGGCCGCGTCGACCGCGGTGAGGCGCTCACGATGGCCGGCGGGGTCGTCGAGGGTGATCGTGTCCGTGGGCTTACGTAACTCTCACGGGCTGCTCGGGTCGGCGGTCCCCTGGTGCGAGGCTGCTTCGGGTGGGCACATGAGGCGGCCCACTCCGGGACGGCCTCGAGGCTCTGCGGATCGCGGCGGCTGCGCTCCCGGACCTCGTGGTTCTCGACGTGACGCTGCCGGGCATCGACGGGCTCAAGGTGTGTCGTCGGCTGCGTGCCGACCGGCCTGACCTGCCCCTTGCTCTACGCCCCTTCGTCGCCGGCCAGCCTGCCGATGCTGCCACCGGCCGTCGTGGCCTGGCCAAGCAACTCGCGACCAGCTCCGTGCCGGCGACACCGAGAAGGCGCTGGACGCCTCACCAGCGGCGGGCTCGAGCGCGGCTACGCCTTACCGTGCACCAAAGCCAAGGCATGACCTGCGACACCGCACTCCTGCTCGGCAACGACGCGCTCTACCGCGAAGCCGGCTACGTCGGGCTCAGCCGCGGCCACGCCCACAGGCTGGCCCGCGACCTGCGCTAGGGCCGACCTATAGTTAGGCTCATCGCCCGCTCGATGACGTTGGGGTTGCTGGGTCTCGATCTGAGACGTTCTGAGTTGCTGTCCGACTATCGCAGTTGGGCTGGGCACTCTGACCGTCCCCGGAGGTGGATCCGCTACCGGAGAGGCCTCATGCCCGGGTTGGAGGCGCTACCCACGAGCACGGTGCTTGCCGGGGCTCGCGATATCCCTGACCGAGTTGCCGACGCCCTGCGCGATGCCATCGCTCGAGGTCTGCTCAACGACGGCACGGAGCTCAACCAGGTGGCGCTGGCCCGGCACTACGGCGTATCGCGGGTGCCGATTCGCGAGGCGCTGCGCCAATTGCAGGCCGAGGGGTTCGTGCGCGCCGAGCGCAATCAGCGCACCGTCGTGGCAGGGCTCAGCGATGCCGATCTCATGGAGATCCTCGAGCTGCGCGAGCTGCTCGACGGCCATCTGGCCACTCGAGCAGCAAGTCGGGTCACGGCTTCGGCAACGCGCCGGTTGCGGGCCACCGCTCGCCAGATGGGCCTCCTGCGGGGAGACCAGGTGGAGCGGTGGGCCGCGTTGCACGTGGCCTTGCACACCCAGATCAACCAGCTCAGCGGTGCTGTGCTCACGATTGCAACGGCGCAGGCCCTGGCCGCGCGCGGTCAGCGCTACCTCGTGGCGGTCGGCCCTGGGAACTCTCTGGACGATGCCCGGCTGCAGACGGCGAGCGCCGAGCACGACGATCTCGTCGACGCTGTCTGCAGTGGGGACCCGGAGTGGGCCGGCGAGGCCGCTCGGGAACATGTCGCGCGAGCGCGGGCGCGGGTCGCAACCACGCTGGCGCAGCGTCGCACGCCCTGACCCCGGCGAGGACACGCGCGCGGCCGCAGAAGCGAATGACCAATGCGCTGCCACTGCATGGTCCGGCGAATTCTTTGCTCCACCGCTATGGCCAGGGGCCCGCCACGTGCCTATGGTGTATTCACTCGCCACCGTGACGGTCGTCAGGCACCAGGCCAATGCCGTCCCTGGCTCACCCCGGGAGCGCAATGATCGTCCTCACTGGACCCACCGGAAACGTCGGCGACGAGCTACTGGGCCTGTTCGTCAAGCAAGCTGACGCGCCGCCCTACAGGGTGGCCGCCCACCATCCGGAGCGTGTGCGTGAGCTGCATGGCGTCGATGTGCCGGTCGTCGCCTTCGACTTCGACGACCGCAGCACCTGGCCAGCCGTCCTCGACGGCATCACCGCACTCTTCTTGCTCTATCCGCTGCCGCACCCCCGCACGGTCAAGACCCGGATGACGCCGTTCATCGACGCCGCGGTCGCAGCGGGGGCTACGCACATCGTCTACGTCTCGGTACCCGGTGCCGACCACCTCAAGGTGGTTCCCCACCATGGGGTGGAGCGCCACATCGAGGCCTCCGGAGCCTCCTGGACCTTCTTGCGCTCCAGCTACTTCATGCAGAACCTGGTGCGCGCGATCTCCAGCCATGGAGTCGACATCATGGACAGCAACGAGATTTTCATTCCCGCGGGAGACGGGCGGACGTCGTTCGTCGATTCCCGCGACGTCGCGACCGTGGCCTACCAGGCGCTCACCGAACCTGGCGCCCACGCTCGACAGGCCTACACCCTGACCGGCCCCACGCGACTGAACTTCGACGAGGTCGCGGCGATTCTCTCCGAGGTCCTGGAACGCAAGATCGTCTACACCAGGCCCTCGCTGCTCGCGTTCTGGCGGCGGATGCGCCGCCGGGGACGGCCCCGCGACGTCGTGTTCTTCATGGGCATCGTCTACACCCTGACCCGCACCGGCCGGAACGAGCCGCTGACCGGCGAGCTCGGGCCGCTGCTCGGCCGGCCACCGGCCACGCTCGAGCAGTTCGCCCTGGCCTACCGGGACCGGTGGCTCACCCGGTCCTGGACCTGATCGGCGCGCACGGTCTCGCTCGGCCCGCCCCCGCCCCCGCCCCCGCCCCCTGGTCCCTCGCCCCCCGTCCCCTGGTCGCTCGTCTCGAAGGAGAGCTCGACGTGAACCCGCTACTCGCCCGACGCATCCGCCTCGGCGTCATCGCCTTCATCCTCACCGGCGCCGTCACCGTCGTGGGACTGCTCCTGCGCGGCCCCAACCGGCCGGCCAGCGCCGACTCCGCAGCGTGGGCCGAGGCCGCCGCCAGCGGCACATCTCACCTCGGCTGGCTGGTGCTGCTTCCCGGCCCGGTCCTGCAGCTGTTCGCCTTCTTGGCGATCGCGGCGAGCCTGCGCGGCACCGCCAGCGAGCGGCTGGCGTTCCGCGGCGCCATGTGGAGCCTCGCCGGAAACGGTCTCTACCTTCCCTTCGTGGGCCTGTCCGCCTTCCTGGACAAGCCTGCGGCCGACGCTTACCTGGCCGGCGAGAGCGGCGCCGTAGAGATCGTCCGGTCGGCCATGTTCGAAGGGGCGGGGCTGAGCATCCTGCTCCTCTCGGCCATCATCCTGGTCGCCGGGGTGGCGATGACCTCGGTGGCCGTCTGGCGGACGGCGGTCCTGCCCCGCGGCACGGCGGTCATCTACCTCCTGCAGGTCCTCTGCCTGACCATCGCGGCCCAGTTCGCCTACGCCGTCGAGCTGACCGGCGGCGTGCTGCTGCTGGCCAGCTCGGTGTGGATGGGCGCTGCGATGTGGCGTCGGGCCGAGCAGGCAGCAGCCGAACCGACGCTGGCAGCGGCCGCCGCCTGAGCCTGACGTCTGCCATGGGCCAGGCCCCGATCCGCTGCTGCGGATCGGGGCCTCGTCGTGTCCGGCCTGCCTCGACGGCCGTCTCGGTCGCCGCGGTCAGTGCGTCCCGCCGCCGTGCCGACCGTGCGAACCATCGTCGGGGCGACCGTGCGAACCATCGTCGGGCAGACCGTGCGACACGCTCGGCAGCACCTGGTAGGGGTGCATCATGTCGTGGTCCTCGTGCTCGAGCATGTGGCAGTGCAGCACGTACTCCCCGCTGAAGGTCTTGTCGTAGGGCAGTCCACTTATCGGCATCGACTCCGAACCCCCGTAAGGAGCAAGCACCCGGACCACCTCACCAGGGTTGACCAGGACAGTGTCCCGCCATCCCGCTTCGGCACCGCGCGTCGGCCTCGCTGGACGGGTCGCGAACCCCGAGGCCAGCGGTGGACGCACCACCGTCCCGTCGGAGCGGACGTAGGGCGGCCCGACGTGCGAGGCGGAAGCATCAGGGATGCCGGGCGACTCCGGCGGGATGATCCCGTCGGCCTTGAGCATCGTGTTGACGGCATCGAGATAGGCCCCGGCGTCGATCGGCTGGCGGTCGACCACCCGGAACTGCACGAGGTGCACGTGCATCGGGTGCGCCTCGGTGCTGACGTTGACGAATTCCCACTGGGCCAGGGTGCCGACCGATGGAGCCTCTTGCAGCCTCGGATCCATCGACATCTGGTGCCAGCCGAGATTGTTGAGCAGCAGGGCCGTGGGGATCGGCGGGCCGACCCGGTTGTGCACCTCGTTGGCGAACACGGTGTGCACGCTGGCCGGGCTCGGCAGCACCGGTAGCGGCGCAGGCAGCGCGCCGCCGCGCCGACGGCTCTCCCTCAGCCTCGTGGGGATCCGCGCCGGGTGCCTGCGTCGTCCGGCTCGGAAGGCCATGATCTCGGTCAGCGACTGGGGCCCGCCGGGGAAGGGCAGGGACGCGTCATTGAGCAGCAGTACCTGCTGACCCTCGATCATCCTGGAGAAATCGATGAGAATGTCGGCCCGTTCCCCTGGCCCCATCAAGATGCCCTCGATCGGCTCCGGCGCCCCGAGCAGCCCGCCGTCGGTGCCGATCTGATACATCGGCAGCGGCTCGCTCAGGTGCAACCGGTAGTTGCGGGTGTTAGAGGAGTTCAGGACCCGGAACCGGTACACCGTGCGGTCGACGTCCAGCCGTGGCCACGCCGTCCCGTTGACCACCGCGGTGTCCCCCGCGAAGCCAGGCGCCCACAGTGACAAGGGCCCGGGGCGGTAACTGAACCGACCCTCGGTGCCCTCGAACATCCGGTCCTGGATGATCAACGGCACTTCGTGGTGACCGTGCGGCAGGCCCAGCCGGTTGCCTCGCCCGGTGTCGTAGCGGTCGCGCACCAGATACATCCCGGACAACCCGGCGAAGACATTGAGCCGGGTGATGCCGATCGCGTGGTCGTGGTACCACAGCGTCGTGGCTTCCTGGTCGTTGCCGTAGACGTAGGTCTTGGACTGCCCCGGCATGAAGACGTCGTCCGGGAGCCCGTCGTAGCGGCTCTCGGTGTGGCCGCCGTGCAGGTGGACCACCGTGCGCGGCGCCAACCGGTCGGACTCGACCGTGCCATGCATCGCGGGATCCATGGCGTGGCCCAGGGGGTGCGGGCCAAGCTGGTTGACAGCGCGGACCACCACTTCGCGTCCGCGCATCACCTCGAAGGTCGGCCCGAGATAGACGTCGCGCACCGAGCGGGTGACCCCGTCAACCGTGTAGCCATACGTCGGTACCGTGCCGCCCCGCTCAGGGTGGAACTGGTGGCTCCCGCTGCGCATGCGCATGGTCCACGAACCACCCCGGCGGGCATCGACGACCGGCGGGATCGCCAGCGGCTGGATCCACCGGGTGAACGCCGGGCTGTAGCTGGGTGGGGGCGGCGGTCCCGGAGGTCCCGGCGGGGGAGCTTCCTCGGCGTGCGCGATCGACGGCACGACGACGTCCGCCAGCACGACTCCTGCCGCGGTCGCAGCGCCCAACCACAGCGCCTCGCGACGGCTGAGCTCTCGGCCTGAACCTGCCGCTGTCTCCTGCATGCGTGTCCTCCTGAGGGGAGACCTGAAGACGTGTGCCGGGCATCCTGCTGCCTCCGCACGCGATTCATCAGTAGCCGATCCACCTGCCGGAACGTTGGTGAGAAACGGTTGTGCTCAGGACCTGGGACCCTTGACACTGCGGCAACTGCATACACTCGAGCCCTTCGGAGGAGCCCGTGTCCGCACCCCGTCCCCCTCTCCCACCTCGACGACGTCGGCGCTGGGCAGTCCTCGGCGCAGCAGCCCTGGCTGCAAGCACCGCAGCCATGACCGCCGCCCCCGCAGATGCTTCGGGCCGCGAGCAGCAGCCCCGGCACCGCACCGCACGCGACATCTCGGTGGTCGGCAAGCTCGACCTCGGCGGCTTCAACGCAGCCGTGGACGTGCACGGCAGGTACGCCTACGTCTCGAGCTTCGGCAACTACCCGCCCCCGCCTCCTCCCGGCGCCACCCCCACCGGCGACCCGTTGCGGTTCTGCCCGAGCAAGGGTGTGCGCGTCGTGGACCTCACCAACCCGAAGAAGCCACGGAAGGTCGCCACGTTCGCCGACGGAGCATCCGAGCCGGAGGTGGCGCACACCTGGAACGAGACCGTGTCGGTGCGGCACGTGCACACCCACTGGTTCCACGGGGACCTCGCGGTGGTCCCGTTCTTCTCCTGCGGCGGCCCGGGGACCTTCGAGGGTTTCGGCCTCTACGACGTCACCAACCCGCGCAAGCCCCGGCGACTGGCACTGGTCCGGATCGACAACGCGGTCTTCGGCTCCCAGGTCCTCACGCTCTCGGTCCAGCACGGGAGGCCGTACGTCTACTCGACCAGCTCCTTCTACGAGGTCGCCAGCAGCCCCCACGCGGTGTTCGGCACCGACCCCAGCACCTGGACCACGCCAGGCACACCAGACCTGCAGATCTTCGACGTCAGCCGCCCGAAAGCACCGAAGAAGGTCGGTCAATGGGGCGCCTGGGCGAAGCTGGGGATCAAGCCGATCCGTGACGAGCAGGGCGTGCGCCGGGCTGGTTTCGTCCACACCGTCCGGGTGGAGCGCGACATCGCCTACCTGTCCTATTTCGACAACGGCACCGTGATGCTCGACGTACGCAATCCGGCCGCACCTCGGTACCTGGGACGCACTCACTTCGAGTCCGACGAGGCGGGCAACGCCGTCTTCTCCGCCTCCGCGCGAGGTGGGCGGATACTCGTGGAGACCGACGAGAACTTCCCGGCCGAGAACCTGTTCAGCCCGTACATGTCAGGACCCAGCGAGTGGGCTTGGGGCCACACCCGCATCTACGACGTCTCGGACAAGACCCACCCCCGGCGGCTGGCCAACCTCGAGCTACCTAGCACGCGGGCCCAACCCCCCGGTACCGATGGGCCGTTCTACACCCCGCACTGGCCCACCGTCCGCGGCAACCAGCTCCTGCTCAGCTACCACGCCGAGGGTCTGGTCGTCGCCGACATCAGCCACCCGGCTGCCCCCAAGGTCACGTACCAGTGGAAGTCACCGCGGGTGGCCGACCCATACGGCTTCTTCTCTGCGGGTACCCCCATCCGCTACCTCTGGGGCCTCGACCTCTACCGCCAGTACGTGGTGACGGCCGACCTCTCCGGTGGCTTGTACGTGCTCAACGTCCCCTGGAGGTGACGCTGCTGCTCCTGGCGTTCCGTCCATCGGTACGCCAGGAGCGGTTCGCCAGTGCCTCGCAGAGTCGGCCATCCCCGCCCTGACCTGCGCGTCTGCGCTACAGAGGGGCACCTCGGCTCCTGCCGAGACGGAACCGTTACCTCCTCACCCATAGGACTTTGGTCCCGTCGCCTGTTTACTGCATACACCTCGACCCACCCAGCCAGGAGAGGCCCTCATGCGCAGGACCCGCATCTCGATCGCTCTCGCTGCCACCGCCCTGCTCGCTAGCGCCTGCGGCAGCAGCAGCGGTGGCTCCACCTCCGCGGGAGGCACCGGCAGCAGCCCAGCCGCAGCGAGTCAGAACACCTCCGCTGCACCATCGTCAGCCTCGGGCACGCCGACCAAGGACATCAGTGGCAAGCTCGCTTGGTACAGCCTGACCCCGCCGGCCGCGAGCGCCAAGGTCGTCAAGGCGTTCACGGCCAAGTACCCGAACGTCACGGTCGAGACCACCAACTTCCAGGGTCCGGACATCCTGGACCGCGTCAAGGCGGAGGCGTCGGGGGGGCTGAACAAGTTCGACGTCATCGACATGGCGGGGCGCAACCCGCTGCGGGCTCTGGCCGCCGGCGGGCTGCTCGCCGACTACCAGCCGAGCACACTGTCGACATACCCGGCCGACAAGCAGAAGCAGATCGCCGACAGCAACGCCTGGGTCTACGGGGCCAATGCGCACGGGATCTGCTACAACGCCGAGGCCGTCAAGACCCCGCCGACCAGCTACGACGACCTGCTCAAGCCTGAGTACAAGGGCAAGATCGTCTACGGAGCGCCGATCCAGACCGGCTTCGGTCAGAACTTCACCGTCGAGTCCAAGGACGCCTGGGGCGAGGCCAAGTGGAAGGACTTCTGGACCCGGCTGGGCAAGCAGAACGTTCTCGTAACCGATAACCCCTCAACGGCGATGAGCCAGACCGTCAGTGGCGAGCGGCCCATCCTCATGTACTGCAACCTCTCGGCCTTGAACGGCGCGGTGCGCAAGGGCGCACCGATCAAGTGGCAGACGACGGAGCCCAACATCGCCAACGAGGTTGCGCTGGCGATCTCGGCCAAGGCGCCCAACCCCGAGCCGGCTCGCGCCTTCGTCGACTTCATGCTGTCCACAGAGGGTCAGGCCCTGGTGGCACCCGACTTCGGCCTGCAGCCGATCATGGACGGCGCCCCGGTGCCTGACGCCGCGAAAGGCCTTGCCGACGTCAAGCTCATCCTCTCCCCCAGCAAGTTCGCCGTCGACGAGCTCCACGGCGTCAAGGAGTTCGACAAGGCGGCCTACAGCGAGTATGTGGCGTTCATGAAGCAGGCCTTCGGCAAGTGACCGAGACCGTGCCGGTGCGCGAGTTCGAGACTCCGCTGCCCACCCCGAGGGGTTACATGACGAGTCATCAGCGCACGCCAGCCACGTCCGACGTGGCCCCGGCTCCGGTCGATGAGACCGGAGCCGGCGGCACCCCGGCGCTCGCCGTCCACCAGTTGGTCCGTGCCTACCGCGGCACCGTGGCCGTCGACCACGCCAGCGTCGAGGTGGCTCCGGGAGAGGTCGTCACCCTGCTCGGGCCGAGCGGGTGCGGGAAGTCCACGCTGCTCCGCGCGGTGGCCGGTATCGACCGGCTCGACGGGGGGACGATCAGCATCGGTGGACGGATCGTCGCTGATCACCAGCAGGGCACCATGGTGCCCTCCGAGAAGCGCCACGTGGGCATGGTCTTCCAGTCCTACGCGCTGTGGCCGCACCTGAGCGTGCTGGCCAACGTGGAGTTTCCGCTGCGCCGCCGCGGGATCAGCACCAAGGAACGCCGGCGGCGAGCTCTGGAGGCACTCGACAGCGTGCACCTCGGAGGGCTGGACAGGCGGTATCCGGGGGAGCTGTCCGGAGGCCAGCAGCAGCGCGTCTCGCTCGCCCGCGCCATCGTCGGCGACCCCCAGGTCCTGCTGATGGACGAGCCCTTGTCCAACCTCGACGCGCAGCTGCGTGACGCCATGCGGATCGAGATCAAGCGAGTGCAGCAGGAGCGCCACCTGTCGGTGCTCTACGTGACGCACGACCAGCAGGAGGCGCTGGCGCTGTCAGACCGGATCGTGGTGATGCGCGCCGGTCGCGTCCTTCAGGAGGGCCACCCAGAGGACATCTACACGAACCCGGCGAGCGCCTACGCGGCGCGGTTCCTCGGCGCCTCGAACCTGCTGAGCGCTACCGCCATCGGTCCGGAGAGCGTGCGGCTCGCGGACGGGACTTCTCTGCCGGTCCGTCAGCACGAGCTGGTGCCAGGCGCAGCGACGGTGGTGCGTTTCCGGCCCTCCGCCGTCAGGTTCGAACGTCCGGGTTCAGACGAGCAGGTGCTCGCCACCGTCGAGCAGTGCTCGTTCTTGGGAACCGGCTACGAGACCGAGCTGCGGTTGCGAACCGGCGAGACGGTCATCGCCGCGAGCGCCGATCCCCCGCCTGATGACGACGTGGCACTGCGCATCGTCCCCGCATATGCCTTCGCGGACGACGAGTCATGAGCGCGCACCTGCCAGATCGCGCGGGGGCGATGAATTCGTGACGACTCTGCTCGAGCGCCCGGAAGCACCGGTGGCTGCTCCGCCGCCGCACGAGCGCCGGCGGCTGCTGCCGCAGCCCGTCACCGGGCTGAAGGTGGCCATCTTGGCCGTCCTGCTCGTCATCGTCGGTCTGCCGCTGTGGCAGCTGGTCTACGGCGCCTTCCACACCGGAGACCCCTTCGAGCCGGGCTCGTTCACCCTCGAGAACTTCACCACCCTGCTCGACCAGACTGACCTTGGCCGGTCGGCCTGGAACACGCTGATCTTCGCCGGTGGCTCGACCGTCCTGGCGCTGGGCATCGGGATCGTCATCGCCTGGCTGGTCTCACGGACCGATCTGCCGTGGGCTCGCTCCTTCTACGCGATGACCCTGGCCCCGATCCTCATCCCCGGCCTGATCGGCGCCGTCGCCTGGGCGGTGCTTCTTTCCGAACGGACCGGCCTGATCAACGAGTACCTGCTCTCCCCCGTCCTGGGGTTCCGCTTCGACGTGTATTCGATGCCCGGCATGGTGGCAGTGCAGACGCTGTCCATGGTCCCACTGGTCGTGATCCTCATGGCGGCCGCCTTCCGCCGGGTGGACCCGGACATCGAGCACGCCGCCCGGGTCAGCGGGGCCAGCAAGGCTCGGGCATTCCTGCTCGCCGTCGGCGTCGTGCGACCCGCGGTGCTGACCTCCGGACTGGTGGTGCTCGTCGTCGGCCTCGAGTCCATCGAGGTGCCGTTGATCTTCGGCACACCGGCGCAGGTCTCGGTGCTCTCCGGGGACATCTACCGGGCGCTGCGCATCGAGAGTCCCACCCGGTGGGGCCCCGCCTCCGCCACCTCATTGTTGCTGATCCTGGTCGTTCTGCTGCTCTTCGTCGGCTACACCCTGCTGACCCGCAATCAGCACCGCTACGTCACGCTCACCGGCCGAGGACGGGCCGGTGCCCGCATCGAGCTCGGCGGGATGCGGTGGGTGGCCTTTCTGGCGGTAGGCGCCTTCCAGGTCCTCACCTTGGTGCTACCGACGTTGGCAATCGTCTACGCGTCGCTGATCCCCTTTGTCGGCAAGCCGGATCTGTCCAAGCTTGCCGACGCCACCTGGGACAACTACCGAGCCCTAAGCCAGAACGCGGTCTTGACCCGCGCTGCCACCAACAGCTTCACCCTGGCGCTGGTCGGAGGCCTGATCGCGCTGGCCCTTTGCCTGCTCATCGCCGTGCTCGGGCTGCGCTCGCCGTCCCGGTTGAGCCAGGTCAACGACTCGTTCGCGCTGATCCCGTTGGCGATCCCCCGCATCGCGCTCGCCCCCGCGTTCCTCTGGGCCTTCATCTCGCTGCCCTTCGGGCTGGGTCGGCACCTGTACGGCTCGCTGACCATCATGGCCATCGCCTATGTAGTGATGTACCTACCGATCGGCACCCGCCAGATCTCCAGTCAGCTGGTGCAGATCGCGCCCGAGCTGGAGCACGCCAGCCGGGTCTGTGGCGCCGGACCTTGGCGCACCGTGCTCCGGGTGACCGTCCCGCTGCTGGCGCCTGCGCTCACCGGCGCCTTCTTCCTGGCTTTCGTCAGCTTCTACCGCGAGTTCTCGGTCTCGGCACTGCTCTACCAGACCGGCAGCGAGGTCTTCTCGGTCGCCATGTTCGGCATGATCCTCGACGGCAACACCACCGGCGTGGCGGCGCTGTCGGTGGTGTTCATCCTCGCGGTGGCTGCTGTCCTTGGTACCGGCTTCGGCCTGCTTCGCCTCGCGACGCGGTACTCGCGAGCGGGCGGGTGAGCGGCATGCGTCGACCCCGCTCGCTGGTTGCCCGGACACGGCCCGACGACCCCGGTGACATCGGGCTCGCGGTGACCCTCGGGCCGTACCTGGAACGCACCGAGGATGCGCGCTTCTACGAGGGCGGGCTGCCCGGCCGCAGCGTGGGCGACACCCTGTACTCGCGCTCCGGGCTGTTCCTCGCGAACGATCCGCAGGTCCGCGTCGCCACCAAGGCCACGGTGGGGGTCACGTACCACCGGAGCAACGGCAGCGAGTTCACGGCGGCTCTGCTCGAGACCGTCACCTTCGCCGACGGCAGCAGCCTGCGCTGCGAGGGGACCGCGAACCTGTCCGCTTTCGAGCGCTTCGACACCGACATCGTGCTCTCAGCCGGCGACGGCACCGGATCGTGGTGGGGCTGGCAGGGCACCCAGGTGACCGAACGCACCACCGGTGAGCCCAGCCAAGCCCGAAGGACCTGGTTCCAGATGTCCGCACAGAGCCGGGAGAGCGCCGGATCGGGACCCCGGTTCCTGCCGCCTCGGGCCACCAGCGGACTCGTCGAGCCGGTGAAGGCAGCCGACGTCTGGCCGGTGCTGGTCGGCGGCGAGCGGCGTCCGTTGGAGGTGATGCCCGTGCTCGACACGAGCGTCCCGGACCGCTTCGCCGTCTTCATCGTCGCGGCTCAGGTGGACGACGGCGGGATCCTACCGGGGCTCGACGCCGTCCTGGCGCCGCGACTGGCCGCACACCAGATGCCCACCGGCTCGGCTGTGAGCGCAGGTGCTCAGGCGCCCGCCCTGGGCTATCTGGTGCTGGCCACGCCATACGGCCTGGCGCGCGGCTGGGCGCACGCAGGAGCCCATGCCCTGGCCGCCGCCCTCGATCCCGCGCTGCCCGTGGCCGTCAGCGTGGAGATCGCCCAGGCCGGCGGCCCGCCCGTGCCCACCCCCCTCGACGGCGCCGAGCCGATCCGTTGGGGAGTCGATCGCGGCCTGCTCGAACTGGTGCCGCTCGGCCCGTTGGCGAACCTGTCCGTCGACCAGCCTCCCTGAGTGCTCGCCTCCGGCTCCGCCGTCCGTCCCCTCTTCCCGCCAATCCACGCCACGAAGGAGAACGATGAGCTATCAGCAGATGACCGTGCTCTCGGGCCGGTCCGCAAGTGACGTCGCCAAGGAGACCGCCCACCGCACCGTGAAGACGGTCGGGACGTTCTGGGCCCTCGACGATGCCGAGCACGACGTGCACTTCCGAGCCGCCCACGACATCGTCCACGAGGCCGACGTCCCGGCGCACCGGCACACCTTCGAGCAGGTCTACTTCCACCTCGGCGGTCGGCAGATGATGGGCGGCAAGGAGCGCCCGGCCGGCACCGTCGCCTACCACCCGGAGTCGGTCTTCTACGGCCCGGCAGCCAAGGGCGACGACGAGCCGCTGGAGATGATCGTCTGTCAGTTCCCTGCGCCCTCCGGGAAGATGTTCGGCTCCAACGAGGAGGTCCGGCGCGCGGTCGAGGCCCTCAAGGCCGACGGGGCGGTGATCGAGAGGGGCATCCTGATCAAGGAGGACGGTACCCGGCAGGATTCCACCGAGGCCGCGTTCGAGTGGCTGATGCAGGGTGACATCAACTATGCACCGCCGCGCTACGACGAACCCATCGTGGTGCACGCTCCAGCGGTTCCGTGGACCCCGACATCGCGTCCGGGGGTCTCTGTGCGCCATCTCGGCTACTTCAACGAGCGCGGCCCCAACGTTCAGATGATCAAGATGGTGCCTGGTGCGACGACCGAGCCGGGCGTCGCCTCGTGCGCACAGATGCGTTTCGTCTACCAGGGCAGCGTCGAGGTCGGCGACCAGACCGTCTCGACGGTGGGGGCGATGTACTACCCGCCTCAGTGCCCGTACGAGGGGCTGACGGCTGGCCCGGACGGTGCGGAGGTCTTCGTCATCGCGCTGCAGCAGGCGCCGGACGGGGCCGCCCCGCCCTACGAGCTGATCTGAGCGCTGGTCTGAACGAACGAAGGGCCCGGACGGTACGTCGCCGTCCGGGCCTTTCGCTTGTGCTGGTCTTCAGCGCTGCGACGCCGCCTCGACCACGCACCTGACCCGCTCGCGAGTGGCCTCGATGTGTCTGCGCACCAAGGCCCGCGCCCTAGCCCGGTTCTCGGAGGCAACTGCCGCGAGAAGCTCCCGGTTGTCGGCCTCGGCCCAGCCCGTGGGGGTCACGGCCGTTGGATCCGTGGCCTCCAACAGGTACAGGTAGCGCACCGCTCGCGCCGCGAGCTGCTCAGAGATCTGTGCCGAGACCTGACAACGAGCAGGCCCGAACAGTTGACGGTGGAACTCCGCGTTGATCTGCGTCCAGGCGTGCCGGTCCTTCTCCTGCTCGAGCTGCTGACAGAGCTCCGCACACCGGTGCAGGGTGGCCTGGTCCATGTGGTCCATGGCTCGCCCCAGCATGTACAGCTCGAGGCTGAGCCGGATGTCGAAGACCTCCATCAGCTCGTCCAGGCTCATGGAGTTCACCACGGTGCGCTTGTGCGCGGTGGACTGGACGAGTCCCTCGGCTTGCAGCTGACGCAGCGCCTCGCGCACCGGGACGCGGGACACCCCGAAGTTCTCGGCTAATGCCACCTGGTTGAGCTCAGCGCCGTCGGGCAGCTCGCCAGTCAAGATGGAACGTCGCAGAGCATCGGCGATGTGGTCTGTCGTGGTGCGCCGAGCATCCGCTGACAGAGGCGAGACCGAAGTCAGGGACGGGTCACGCAGGGTCATGTGTCGACAGTATCCCGCAAGGTGCCTGCACCGTCAGCAATGCGCTGGTGAGGCCTCGGGCACAAGGTGACACTCGAGCACGCGGACTGACCTCGACGTGAGTCGGGAGCCCCCCGGTCACGCGCGCTTCGCCAAGGCCGTCGCCTGCCGACTCACCATCCGGTTCGGACTAGCGTGAGGGGCGTGGCGGCACTGTGATCGGGCCGAGCAGCCCTCGCGTGGTCCTCGACCGTCGATCCCGGTTCTCCCGTGACGGTGCGCTGGCGATGGGCGGCTCCCCCTGGCGGCTGCACCGGGTCTCCGGGCCGGCTCTCGATCTGGGACAGCGCCTTCGACACCGGCCCGGGGGTGTCTCGCTCGACTCGCCTGCGCAACGCCGAGCCGCTGACGCCTTTGTCGAGCGCGGTCTCGCTCACCCGCTGCTTGGAGAGCAGCTGGAGTTCTCGCTCACCGTCGTCGTCCCCGCGCTGGGACGCCCGCGTCTGCTCGACCGGTGCCTGGCCGGGTTGGCCGACCTGCCGCTGGTCGTCGTGGACGACGGCACCCCGGACCCGGGGGTGCTCGACGCGGTGGCCGCCCGGCACGGCGCTCGGCTGCTGCGCCACGAGGTCAACCGCGGGCCGGCGGCCGCACGAAACACCGGATGGCTGGCCGCGGACAGCGACGTGATCGCCTTCGTCGACTCCGACTGCGAGGTGACCTCGGGACAGCTGAAGCAGCTCTCGGGGTTCTTTGCCGACCCCCGCGTCGCCGCCGTGGCGCCCCGGGTGTCGGCCGCCACCACCGAACCGGGTTTGTTGGCGCGCTTCGAGCGCGCACGCAGCGCTCTGGACATGGGTGAGGACCCGCAGCTGGTGCGCCCGGGTGGGTGGCTGGCGTTCGTCCCCAGCGCGGTGCTGCTGGTTCGGCGCAGCGCCCTCACCGCAGGGCAGGTGGGCGGATTCGACGAACAGCTTCGTCTCGGTGAGGACGTCGACCTGGTCTGGCGGCTGTGCGCGCACGGGTGGGCGGTGCGCTATCAGCCCGAGGTCGTCGTCGGTCACGAGCCTAGGCTCCAGCCTGTCTCGTGGCTGCGTCGCCGCTTCGAGTACGGGACGTCGGCGCCTGGCTTGGCCCGTCGGCACGCCGGACTGCTCACCCCGGCACGCTGGTCGGCCTGGAACCTCGTCATCCTCGCGGCGCTGGTGAGCAAGCACCGGATGACGGCTGCGGGCCTGGCCGCGGCCAGCACTGCCCTGCTCGACCGGCGGCTGCACGCGCTGACCCAGGATCGGCTGGTCGCCCCCCGCATCGTCGGCCAGGGGCTGGTCGCCGACGCCGCATCGCTCGGGCACCTGTTGCGCCGGGAGTGGTGGCCGGTGGGCGCCGCGTGCCTCGCTGGCGCCCGGAGGTCGCGGGCTGCCCGCGCCGGGGCGCTGGCCATGCTCGCGCCGGTGCTCTGGGAGTGGCTGGTGCACCAGCCACGGGTCGACCCGCTGCGCTACGCCGGGCTGCGCCTGGTCGAGGACGCCGCATACGGCAGCGGCGTGCTCGTCAGCTGCGTGCGGCAGCGCGAACCTGCTCCGCTGCGACCGCAGGTACGCCGACTGTGGCGCCGGGTCGGGCCACCCGCGCCCCCCAGGTCGTAGCGGTCAGGCCGGCACGATCCGGCCGCGCACCTCGCCCAGACCCAGCGCAGCCCCGTCAGGTCCCGGTGCGCTGGCCCGCAGCACGACCTCGTCGCCGTCGTCGAGGAAGCTTCGGGTCGCTCCGCCGGACAGGGTGATGGGCTGCGCGCCGTTCCAGGACAGCTCGATCAACGAGCCGCGCTCGGCGCTCCCCGGCCCGCTGACCGTCCCCGAGGCGTACAGGTCGCCGGTGCGCAGCGATGCGCCGTTGACCGTGAGGTGCGCCAGCTGTTGGGCCGGGGTCCAGTACATGCCCGCGAACGGGGGGCGCGAGATCACGGTACCGTTGAGCTCGACCTCGATGGACAGGTCCAGGCCCCACGGCTGCTCGATGACCAGGTAGTCCGTCAGCGCGACCTCCCGTTCGGGCGGTGCGACCCGGGCCTGCTCGAGCGCTGGGAGCGGCAGCACCCAGGCGCTGATCGAGGTGGCGAAGGATTTGCCGAGGAACGGTCCCAGCGGGACGTACTCCCACGCCTGAAGGTCCCGCGCCGACCAGTCGTTGACCAGCACGACACCGAACACGTGCTCGGCGAAGGCACTGCCCGGCACCGGAGACCCCAGCTCGGAGGGGGTGCCCACGACGAAGCCGACCTCGGCCTCGATGTCGAGTCGCAGCGAGGGCCCGAACGTCGGAGCGGCCTCGTCGGGTTCCTTGCGCTGGCCGGCCGGACGCCGTATCTCGGTGCCGCTGACCACCACGGTGCCGGAGCGGCCGTGGTAGCCGATCGGCAGGTGCAACCAGTTCGGGGTCAGCGCGGGCTGCCCAGGCCGGAACAGGGCGCCGAGATTTTCGGCATGGTGGCGGGAGGAGTAGAAGTCGACGTAGTCGGCAACGGTGAACGGCAGGTGCATGCGCACCTCGGCCACCGGGTGCAGGTGGGGCGTCAGCGCCGCTTGGTGCGCCTCGTCGCGGACCCAGCCGGCCACCGTCGCCCGCACCTGGGCCCAGGCGTCGGGCCCGGCGGCCAGCAGCGGGTCGAGGCTCTCGGCGCCGAGCAGCTGTGCCGCTGCGCCAGAGACATCGGCCGCCTCGACCGCAGCGGCCAGGTCGAGCACCGAGTCCCCGACCCGCACGCCCAGCCGCCGGCGGTCGTTCTCGCCGCGGGTGAACAGGCCGTAGGGCAGGGCGTGGACGCCGTACTCGGGGCTGGTGCCCGGCTCTATCCAGCTGGACCAGGAGGACATGGTGGCGCGGCTCCTTGCAACAGGGTGGGCGAACGGGTCGGCGGTCGGGTACGTCGGGCGAGGCGCGGCCAGGTGCGGTGGCTCAGCCGGCCACCGGAGCCGCCACCAGTCCGAGCCGAAGCAGGTCGGCGACGGGATCGACGACGCTGCAGGTGCCGAAGGAGACGAAACGCTGCCGGGCGACGGCCACGTCGACGTCGCGCAACAGCTCCAGCACGACCGCCTCGTCGCGCTCCTGCAGCGCTGCCACGAGGTCGCCGTCCGGCGTCGCTGCCGCAGCGAGCAGCAGGTTGAGGAAGCCGTGATGGTCGAATCCGGTGCCCGGTGCGGTGTGCGCCACCGCCCGGTGCAACCCGGCAGTGGCCTTGAACGGCACCCCGGCGCTCACGCAGGCGCTGATCGCGGCGGCCAGGGCCGGGGCTGACGGGAAGGCAGCCGCCGCCACCCCGCCGGTGCGCAGCTTCACCGCTGCACCGATCTCGGCCAGCCCGTCGGCCACCGCTCGCGGGTCGCAGGACCAGGGAATCTCGACGAACACCGGCCGATCCCCGGGGACCGCCACCCGGACCGACGACGCCGCGGCAAGCACCGCCGCCGGCACAGGCGAGGCCGGTGGAGAGACCTCTACCGATGCCAGCCGTGCGCCCGCGGGCAGCTCGGCCGCGAGCAGGGCTGGTGCGGGGCCGACCAATGACACGGCCAGTCCTTCGGCCGGCACGTGCTCGGCCAGCGTGGCGAGGTGAGCCACCCCGACCACGAACGGCCCCACGAAGGCGCCGTACCACTCCCGGCGGTGCGCGGCGTGCGCCGGCACCGCCTGTGGCAGCGGCAGCTCGCCGGGCGGGAACAGTGCCGCGTCGTCGAGCCAGCCGGTCGCCAGCTCGCCGGTCGGGTCGCTCGAGCCGAAGGAGGCGACGTCTGGCAGGCTCATCTGGCCGGCCCGCGACCAGACCAGGACCACGGATAGCCGGGGTCCTCGCAGGCGAGCGCCCCCTCACCGAGCTGCAGTGGATGGAAGGTGTCAACCATCACCGCGAGCTCGTCGAAGAACTCCTTGCCCAGGCTGCGCTCCACAGCCCCCGGCTGCGGTCCGTGGCTGTGACCGCCCGGGTGCAGCGAGATCGAGCCCTGGGTGATCCCCGAGCCCTTGCGCGCCTCGTAGTCCCCGCCGCAGTAGAACATCACCTCGTCGCTGTCGACGTTGGAGTGGTAGTAGGGCACGGGGATCGCCAGCGGGTGGTAGTCGACCTTGCGGGGCACGAAGTTGCAGATCACGATGTTGTGCGCCTCGAACACCTGGTGCGCGGGGGGAGGCTGGTGGACCCGCCCGGTGATCGGCTCGTAGTCGCTGATGTTGAAGGTGAACGGGTACAGGCAGCCGTCCCAGCCGACCACGTCGAACGGGTGCGTGGGCACCACGTAGCGGGTGCCCGTCAGACCCTGCGCGCCGTGGTGCTTGACCAGCACCTCCATGTCGCCCTCGTCGTCCAGCACGAGCGGCACGGACGGCGCATGCCGGTCCCGCTCGCAGTAGGGGGCGTGCTCGAGCAGCTGGCCGAACCGCGACAGGTAGCCGTGCGCCGGGCGGATGTGACTGTTGACCTCGATGCAGTACGCCTTGACCGGCTTGCCCGGCTCGGGCAGCCACCGGTGCGTCGTCGCCCGCGGGATGATCACGTAGTCGCCCTCGCGGAAGCTCAGCGCGCCGAACACCGTCTCCACGGTGCCCGACCCGCTCTCCACGTAGACGCACTCGTCGCCGGTGGCGTTGCGATACAGCGGTGAGGTCTCCGCAGCAACCGCGTAGGAGATCCGGACGTCGGCGTTGCCCAGCACCAGTCGACGGCCGGTGACCACATCGACGCCCAGTCCCGAGTCGAACAGCCGGGGCAACCGCAGGTGCCGCGGCAGCAGCGGAGCGTTCGCGCTGAGCCTCTGGTCGCCAAGGTCCCACACCTGCGCGTCGACGATGGAGGAGGGCAGGCCCCGGTGGTAGAGCAGGGAGGAGTCCGAGGAGAATCCCTCCTCCCCCATCAGCTCCTCACTGTAGAGCCCCCCGTCGGGCATCCGGTGCTGGGTGTGCCTCTTCGGCGGGACGCTGCCGACAGTGCGGTAGTACGCCATCTCGGGCCTCCGTCGTCCTTCGCGGGTCGTCAGGTCAGTATCGTCCCGCGTGGCCTCCCCTGACCGAGCCCGTTCCGTCCAGCGGACGTCGCTTCGACCGGGCTCAGCCGGTGCAGTTGCGCGCGACTGCTCGCGGGCCGGCCAGGCACAGGTCGGTGGCCGGCGGGAATGGCACGTAGGCGAACGGTGCGTCTGGATGCCCTATCAGGACGCCGGCGCTGGACGCGAGCAGGTCGCGGTCGAGGCCGCCGGTAAGGGTGGCGGCCGAGCCGGTCATCACGTTGTGCCCGTCCTCTCCGAGCGGGCTGTTGCCCGTCCCGCCATAGGCCTCGCCATGGCTGCGGCCCATCGACACGACATCGTCGCCGCGACCGCCGATGGCGATGTCAGTGCCGCCGCCGCCGATCAGCAGGTCATTGCCGTCGAAGCCGATCAGCAGGTCGTCACCGCGGCCGCCGATGAGCACGTCGCGCCCGCTGCTGCCGCACAGCACCTGTCCGGCGCCCGATGCCCGGACGACGGGTCTGCGGGGGGAGGCGGTCACGTCGCAGGAGGCCCGCCAGGCCACACCGCCGTACCCGATCGGCTGGGCGCGTACCAAGCCCGCGTCCAGCGCCGCCACGGCTGTGGCGTGATCGTTGAGCGGCACGAAGCGCGAGGAGCTGTCGAGGTCGACGGCGTAGGCGACCTCCTTCAGGGGCGAGCCCGCTGCCACGTCACTGGAGACTCGGGTGCGCACCCGACCTGGCTGGTCCGCGGGCAGCAGGAAGTATCCGCACGAGGCGGTAGCCCGAGCCGGGCTGGTTCCCACCCCGGCGGGCAGCACGTCGTCGTGGGCGGGTTCGTCGAAAACGCTGTCAGGTCCGGTCGGGAACCGACCCCCGGTGCCCTGTGGAGCGTCGGCGTCGACAGGCGCGATCAAGTAGACCGCGTCGCCACCGGGCGGGCCGGAACAGGCGCCGATCTGCTCCGGCGTCGGCGGGGCGAACGCGATGAACAGCTGCACCGTGGCGCCTCCCAGCCACGCTTCCCGGGTGAGCTGGAAGTGCCCGATCCAGGTGCCGGGCCCTCCGGTGGAGACCGCGGCTGTGGCCGGGTACGCCCCGGCCAAGGCGACACCGGCTAACGCCGCAGCAAGCAAGGGGCGGCCGAAACGACGCATGGTGGCTCCTGACGGTCAATCATGGCCCGACTGTGACGCCCGTCACGCTATTGACGGGAAAGCCGCAGGACAAGAGGCCGTTCCACTACTCGCGCATGTTCCCGTCAGGCGGAACGCCCCGGCCGGCGGCAGAAGCCTTCTCCCGCTCCTCGAGGATCGTCAGCGCCACATCGATGATCATGTCCTCCTGGCCGCCGACGTGGCCGGCATCCCCGACCGCTGCAGGATCTCGTGCGCGGGTACCCGGTAGCGGACTGCTGCCCGCTCGGCGTACAGCAGGAAGCTGGAGTACACCCCCGCGTAGCCCTGCACGATCGATGCGCGGTCCATCTGCGGGAGCCGGGTGAGCATCGGGCGCACCACCTCCTCGGCGGCGGCCAACGCGCCCTGCACATCCACCCCGGTCGGCACCCCCAGCCGTTCGAACGTCGCCGCCAGCACCTCGGTCGGCGAGTTACCAGCCCCGGCGCCCCACGCCAGCAGAACCGAGTTCGCGATCCCGAGGGAAAGGTTCTGGCTGCTCATCAGGAAGCCGACTGCCGTGCGTTCGATCCGGGCTGCCGCGATCAGTTCGCCTACCTGCGCGGCCGCGGAATGGCTCCCAGCACGAGGCCCGCCGAGGAGGCGCTGTCGGCGATCGTGTCCAGCAAGCCGATCTTCCAGTCCCGGTGCGGCTATCGATGACCTCCAAGGCCGGGAGCACGAAGTCGACCGCCGCTGCGACGGCCGCCACCCCCACCCCTGGACCGGCCAGGTCCCGGCGCAGCACGAAGGCCACCACTGGTTCGATCCGTGGTTGCAGGAAACGTTGCGCCGAGATCGGCTCGCGCTCGTCGAACACCATGGCGCCGGTGAGGTGGCCGTAGTCGGGCTGGTCGACGCCGAGCTGGGCCGGCCTGCATCGCCGCGGAGGTCAGCCCGACCTTGTGGCCGATGATGCGCCCCCCGCCAGCCAGCCAGGCATCGACCTGGTGCAGCTGGATGGCATTGGCGTCATCGAGCGTGAGGCCCTCAACGGTCTGGGTGGACGAGAGCACTCATGTGGGCACGCCGCTGCTACGCACCGCGGCCGGGACTGCGACCTCCCGGCGCGCTCGAGCGGTGACCACCGACACGATCAGGGCCGCACCAGCACTGGTGAGGAGCACCGCGACTGCCATCCGCAGCAGCGGGTCCCCACCGAGCAGGCCCAGCGCGGTCGTCATGATCCCGCCGATCGCCATCTGCAACCCGCCCAGCAGGGCCGCGGCGGCGCCCGCGCGACGCGGGTAGGGCTCCAAGGTCAGGCCGGTGGCGTTGGGGTTGATCGCGCCGACCGCGCCGACGGTCAGCACCATCGCCGCCATCACGGCAGCCAGGCCACCCACCCGGGTCACGCCCAGCACGACCAGGCTGATCCCCCCGGCGAGCTGAACGAGCACGGCGACGCGCAGCAGGGTCAGCGTGTCGTAGCGGTCCAGCAGCCGAGCGTTGACCTGAGCGGTCAGGACGAGCGCGAGCGCGTTGACTCCGAAGACCAACCCGAAGCGATCACTCGGCACGCCGAACACCCCGATGACCACGAGCGGCGACATCGCGATGTAGCTGAACATCGAGGCCTGGCCGAGTCCCCCGATCACCGCGAAGGGCGCGACCGCCCGGTCGGTGACCAGCCTGGCGAACACCCCCAGCCAGGACCGCCCAGAGCCGTGATGGCGGTGGTGCGGCGCCAACGTCTCGGGCAGGGACCAGGCACCGGCCATGCAGGCGAGACCGAACCCGCCCAACGTCACGAAGATCGACGGCCAGCCCAGACGCAGCAGCTGTCCCCCGGCCAGCGGGGCCAGCACCGGCACCACCCCGAAGACGAGCAGGATCGCCGAGAGTGCCTTCGCCGCCGCGGCGCCGGAGAACACGTCACGCACGATCGCGCGCGAGAGAACCAGACCTGCGCACCCGCCGACGGCCTGCACGAAACGCAGGCCGACCAGCACCTCGAGATTTGGGGCCACCGCGCAGATCAGGGAGGTCACGGTGAACAGACCCATCCCCCACAGCAGTGGGGTACGACGGCCGAACCGGTCGGAGAGCGAGCCGTAGAGCAGCTGCCCGACGGCGAGTCCGAACAGGGTGGCCGACAGGGTGAGCTGCAGGCGACCGTCCCGTACGCCGAAATGCGCGGCCATCTGCGGCACCGCCGGCAGGTAGAGGTCGATGGACATGGCACCGACTGCGCTGAGCAGGCCCAGCACCGGGATCAGGTGTCTTGGCCGGGCCGCCCCGCCGGTGACCTGCTCCGCCGGAGGTGAGCTCATGCGCCGCCGTACCGGGGGTCCTCGACGTGGACCAGCACCGCCGCGGCGGCGTCGTCGCACCATCCGCGGCTGGCCGCGTAGCTCAGCATCGCCTCGAAATCGTGCTGCCACGCCGGGTCCTGAGCATGGGCTCCCGCGGCCAGCCGCAACGCCTCGACCGAGACCGCCAGCTGCCCGTCCGGCCTGATCTGGACCCCCGCCACGTCTTCGCTGTCGACCGGTGCGACGGCGTGCAGTCGGCTCAGGACGTCGACCTCGTCGGCGGCCAGGAGCCCGTCTCGGACGTAGAGGATCACCGGGCGCCGCCGTAGGGGGTGCCCAGGAAAGCGGTCAGACGCTCTCGTTGGTCGGGATCAAGCCGGACGCCGACGGCCTCGACCTCGGTCACGCCGTCAACGGTGCGCAGCTCGGGCTCGGCCGTGGCCAACAGGCACTGCGCCCGGCACGCGCACCCGGTGCACAGGCCGGCGAACCGGATCCGGGCGCGGCCGTCGGTGACCGACAGCAGCTCGATTCCCCCGCCGTGCGGGCGGAACCGGGCGTTGGCGCGAGCCACGGCACGGTCGAGCTCGGCGCTGACCGCGGCGGCCGGGTCGGCAGTCACGGGGCCACGGTCGTCGGCGGGCCAGCAGCGACGGCGGCGGAGGCCGCGGCCGGGATGGGCCCCAGCGGCGAGGGGTGCAGGCCCAGCTCCTCGACCTTCGCGGCCAGGTCGATGCCGAGCAGCCGGGCCATGTTCTCGCCCAGGATGGCGCGCTTGTCTGCCGCGGTGATCTGCGGCCAGCCGTAGCCGTGGCGCAGGTCGTCGGGGATCTCCAGGTCGAGGAAGGCCTTGAGGTAGGGCCACGGCGGTCCGGCGAGGTAGCCCTCGGAGGCGTAGGAGAGCTTGTCCACCCCGACGTAGGCCAGCAGGCGACCTACCTGCTCCTGCACCTGACGAGGCGCGATCGGGGTGAACGCAAGGTTCGCCCCCAGGCACAGGTGCACGTTGGGGAACCGGGCCGCGATGTAGACGGTCTCCTCGAAGTAGGGCACCCCGAGGTGGTGGATGACGAAGTCGATCTCGGGGAAGTCGCGGGCCGGCCGCTGAAGGTCGTTGGGCTTGACGTCCTCGATGTTCTCCAGGCCGAACGGGAAGCCTTTGTGGAACTGCAGGACCTTGATTCCCAGCTCGGCGGCGCGCTCGTAGAGCGGGTAGGCCAGCTCCTTGTCGTCGCACCGCCAGGACCGGTCGATGTGGCCGTTGTAGAACTTGATGCTGATCGCGCCGAGGTCGCGGACCTGCCACTCGAGATGTTCCAGGGCGGCGTCAAGCCCGGCGAACATCGGATCGACGCCGCCGCAGAGGAACGCCCGCCCCGGGAAGGCACGGGCGAACTCGGCCTGCAGCTCGACCGGGGCCCACCAGTCCTTGTAGTAGTCGAAGATCGGTACCACCTGAGCGACGGCGAGGTCGGTCGGGGACGCCTCGAACAGCATCCGCCCCTGCTCGGCCACGCCGGTCCGGGTAGCGAAGTCGACCTGCTCCCCGTGCAGCGGGCGCAACGCCTCACCCATCGCGAGCGGCAGCTCACGGGCGCGCCGAGCCCAGGGGACCTGGTCGAGCAGGTTGGCGTCGCTCATGTCGTGCAGATGGACCGCGGCGTCGAGCACCACGATGTCCTCGATCACGGCTGCCCCTTTCTGTCAGTGCCAGGACTCGCCGGGTGCGTCCGCCGGTTCGCGATCTCGGCCTGAAGCCGGGATCGCGAGCCGAGCAGCGCCTCCCGGGCATCGAGGCGCAGGTCGCGTTCGCTCCACACCACCGAAGGGTCGAGCGCGACGACGACCTCTCGGATGCCGGGCAGCGACGCGAGCTCGTCGGCCGCGGCGGAGGCAAACAGACCGACGTAGCCGCACCCGGGAGAGGTCACCGCCAGCGTGAGACTGGCTCGGCCGTCCTCGACGTCGAGCTCACGCACCAGCCCCATCGACGCCAGCGAGAGCGGCGTGCCCTGAGCCAGGCTGCAGGGGTCGATCACCCGCTCCAGCGCCGCAGCGGCCGTCTCGACGTCGCAACGGCCCGGCGTCAGCTCGACGGTGCGACGCAGCAGCTCGACGGTTGCCGACGTCGCGCACCGGGACGGGGCGGCGGTCATCGAGCCGCCCCGGACAGCGGTTGCGGGACGGGAAGACCCGTGAGCTCGCCCCAGACAGAGTAGGGCGCGAGCAGCTCCCCACCGCGCTCGCGGCGGCGCCGGGCGAACTCGTCGTCCGCCACGCTCGCAAGCCGGGACGGCAGGTCCAGGCCGGTCATCCGCGCGTAGTTTCCACCGAGCACCGCGGCCTTGTCCGCGTCGGTGAGCGGCTCCACGCCGTACTTCTCGCACAGGTCCTCGGGCAGCGACCATGCAGCGAACTGCTCGAGGGCCAACCGTGGGTGGGAGAACAGCGCCCCGTCGGAGTAGAGCAGCTTGTCCCGCCCACCCCAGAACAGGAACTCGGCGACGGCCTCGGAGAACAGCCGGGGCGCCTTGGTCAGCAGCATCGTGGTGATCTCGAGATTGGCGTACACGTTCGGGAAGCGCGCCAGGGCGTAGGCGGTCTCCGGAACGAAGGCCATGCCGGCGTGGACGATCTCGAAGTTCAGGGCGGGGAAAGTCATGGCCGCGCCCTCGACGTCGTCGACCTGATAGGGCGCGAGGGGCACTGGGCCGTTAGGCAGCGCCTTGTGCACGGCCACCACCTTCAGCCCGAGGTCGAGCACCTTGCGGTACAGCGGGAACATCAGCTCCGGGTCGTCCATCCGGAACGTACGGTAGGGCGCGAGCTGATCGGGATAGAGCTTCACTCCTACCGCGCCGGGGAGCAGCGCGCGCTGCTCGTCGAGGTCGTCCAGGCATCGGGCCAGGCCCAGCGTGGGGTCGATCCCCAGATAGGTCAGAGTGCGCGACGGCCACCGGGTGGCGAGCTCGACGGCCTTGTCCAGTGAGCACAGGCCGTCGGCGAACAAGCTGTCCAGACGAAGCACGTGGTAGACGAGCAGATCGACGTCAGACTCCTCGAAGTGCGTACGCGCCAGCAGCTCAGCGCTCTGGTCGACGGCGAAGGTGTCCTCGGGCACCACCCATGCGGGTGGGTTGAAGTGGGCGTGGATGCCGTAGAAGGCTCGGCGGACCCCCTCGCCGATCTCGCCGACGGCATTGGCGGGGGTCATGTTGTAGGCGTGGGCCACCGCGTTGACCACCGGCGTGCCATCAGCGAGCATCGGGCTCCGCCTTGCCGTTGCCAGCGCCGCTGCCGAGCCGGCTAGCGAGGACGTCGAAGAACGGCGCCTCCACGTCCAAGCCGTGCAGCCCGTAGAGGGCGGCCTCCGCCGGCTTGCGCTCGGTCAGCGCGGCGGGAGCCTCGGCGAGCCGGCCGAATCGGCCGCGGTGGAACGCCAACGGCTCGAGCTCCTGGGTCTGCAGAGCGATGACCTCGCCCAGCACGATCTCGTGGTCACCGGCGTCGACGCTGGAATGGACCCGGCAGTCCAGCCAGGTCACCGACCCGGCGATCCGGGGGTGCCCCTCCGGCCCGGGGGTCCATTCCACCTGCGCGAACCGGTCGGTGCCGCGGGCGGCGAAGGTGCGGCACAACGCCTCCTGCTCAGCGGCGAGGACGTTGACGGTGAACCCACCGGCCTGGGCCAGTGCCGGCCAGGTGGTCGACCTCTTGTCCGCGCAGAAGGCGATCAGTGGCGGCTCGAGCGAGACGCTGGTGAAGCTGTTGACGGCGAGGCCGTTGGGCTTGCCGTCAACCACGGCGGCGACCACGACCACCCCGGTGGGAAAGGTCCCGAGGGCGGAGCGAAACGCCCGAGCGTCGAAGTCGCTCATTGGCGCACCAGCCCTTCCGGGGTGCCGGAGCCCACGACCACGTCCAGGGTCCCGGGCACGACCGACGAGGGCGCGCCGGTCGGGGGCCGTGGGGTCGGCCGACCGACCGGGATCTCCGGTAGGTCGGCGACGACCTGGGTCAGCCATTCGATCTCGGCGATGTCGGATACGCAGGGAAACAGGACCACCTCGTCGGCGCCCTGCGCCGCATAGCTTTCGATCTGTGCGCGCACCGCATCGGCGCCACGCCAGATGCCCGAGTTCACCATCAACGGCGGTCCCCCGGTGGTGAAGAAAGACCGCAGCCATCGCGCCGCTGCGTCGTCCTGGTCGAGACAGCTGGCGACCCAGCTTCCAGCGACGATCCGCGGCCGCCCCGGGCGGCCCGCAGCGGCCCAGGCGCCCAGTGCGGCGGCCGCCTCGAAGGCGACGAACTCGGGCTTGATGCCGCCAGCCACGTAGCCGTCGCCATAGCGCACCATCCGGCGCAGTGCCGGAGCGCTGGCCCCCCCGAGCAGGATCTCGATGTCGGCCAGCCGTGGCCCGACCTGCTGCTCGTCGGCATCGTCGCGCATCGAGTGCAAGGTGTCGAGGAACCGGTCCAAGGCCTTGCCACGCTCCTGCCAGGACTGCCCGGTGGCCAGGTAGTCCCACTCGCGGGCGCCGACTCCGACGCCGAGCGAGACCCGGCCTGGCGCGAGTCGGGTGAGCGTGGTGACCTGCTTGGCCAAGGCGTGCGGTTGGCGCAGGCCCGGGAGCAGGATGCTGGTTGCCAACGTGACCCGTTGGGTGACGGCGGCGAGCATCGCCAAGGTCATCAACGGGTCCAGGTTGTCGTAGGCGATCCGGTCGGTCACCGCCAGGCTTGACCACGGACCGTCGTCGATGATCTGCGCCCAGCGGAGCAGGAGCGCCGGATCGACGCCAGGGACGCCGCTAGGGACGAAGACGCCGATCTTGACCGGTCCCGGGACCTGAAGATCGGGATTCTGCGGCATGCCTGCCGGTGCTGCCGACTCGCTCATCCAGCCCTCCGCGAAGAACGGTTATAGCGTTTGCGTGACGGTCGTCACTGAAACTACAGCATCGCTCAGCCAGCTGCCGCCACGGACCGGGCGACCACTCCAGCCGCACGCGGGGCTCCGCCGAGACTGCGACTCACGCCAGCGGCCGCTGCGCGCACGGTCGGAGCCAGCGCGGCGGCGGTGGCGCGCGCCGTCGGCGCGGTCACCGAGATGGCCCCGACCACGACCCCGCCGACCCCGAAGACCGGGGCGGCCACCGAGAGGTAGCCCACGCGGACCTCGCTGCGCTCCACGGCGAAGCCGTTGCGCCGAACATGCGCCAGCTGACGACGCAACAGCTCCGGGGCCACCACGGTGTGCGGGGTGTGCGCGGGCAGCTCGCTGGCAAGCACCTGCTCGACGAAGTCGCTCGAGGAGTGGGCGAGCAGACACTTACCGGTCGCGGTGGCGTGCAGATCCATCCGACCGCCCATCCGGGAGGGCGCCGAGGATGCGCTGGCTCGGCCGGACAGCCGCTCGATGTAGACCGCCTCGCGACCGTCGAGCACCGCAGCGTGCACCGTCTCCCGGGTCACGAGCAGCAGATTCTCCAGGTAGGGCAGCGCTGCCTCCCGGAACACCCGCTGGCGGGGCACCCGCTGGCCCAGCTCCCACAGTCGCAACCCCAACCGGTACCGCACCGCGACCCGTTCGAGCGCCCCCCAGGCTGCGAGCTCCTGGCACAGCCGGTGCACGGTCGCCTTGGGCAGCCCGGTCCGGCGGGCCAGGTCGGCCAACGAGAGATCGACGTCGTCGGCGGTGAACGCCTCGAGGACCATGCGCACCTTGCCCATCGCCGTGTCGGCGCCCGGGCGCGGGCGGGTGCTCGCCGGATGGGTCAGGACGGTCATGACTCCGCACCTTCCGTCGAGGACGCTGCGCTTGCGCGGACGCTGTCGAGGAACTCGACGCCATGCACGTTGTAGAGGTCGGCCCGCTCGTGCTGGGGCCAGTGACCGCAGCCGTCGTAGAGCTCAAGGCGGGCTCCCGGGATCGCCTCGGCCATCGCGCGCGCCTCGGGCACGTCGCCGAACGGGTTCTCCCGCCCCCAGACGACCAGCGTAGGGGCGCTGATCCGCGCCATGCGCTCCGGCCGGAGCAGGTTGCGCTGACGAATCTCCATCTCCTGCAGCGAGAGCAGGTTGTCGATGTTCTTGACGAAGTCCGGCGCGTGGTAGATGGCGTGCCGGACCTCGACCAGCTCCTCGCTGACGTCCTTGGCCGGGTCGTGCATCAGCAGGTGCAGCCGCTGGCGGGTCAGCTCGAGGTCGTCGGAGGCAACGGCGTTGCGCGTGCTGGACTTGATCCGCTCCATGATCTGCGGGTTCGCCTTCGTGCCACCCGCGGCCAACAGCTGCAGGCTCGCCACCCGGTGTGGTTCCTCGCTGGCCAGCCACGCGGCCACCCAACCCCCGAGGGACTCTCCCACCAGGTGCGCGGCCTCGATCCCCTCGACGTCGAGGTAAGCCCGCAGGTGCTCGACATAGCGGGGGATCTCGTAGGCGTAATCCGGCTTGCCAGTCCAGCCGTGCCCCAACATGTCGATGGCGTGCACCCGGTAGCCAGCCTCGGTGAACGCCTTGACGTTGCGGACGAAAGCCTCCAGGTGACCGCTGGTGCCGTGCAGGAAGACGACGTCCGGCCCGCTGCCCGCCTGCAGGGCCCGGGTGGGCACCCCGCCCGCGTCGACGGTGCGTACGCAGTAGTCGACGCCGGTCAGCTCGGTCCAGATGCTCATGCGGATGCTCTCCTGTGTAGTGAGGGTCCTGTGCGGTGGCGGGGTCGAGAAGTGATCAGGGATGCAGGACGGCGACACCCATGCCGGTCAGCCACTCCGGCAGCTGCTCGTAGGCGAGCACCTCGCCCGATGACGGTGCGCCGTGCGCGGCAGCGGCCAGGAGCCAGGACCGGATCTCTTGAGCCCCGTTGCCAGCCACCTCCTCCACCTTCTCGGTGCTCCACAGGGTGTACTGCGCGGCGTTGCCGGCCACGACGTCGGCCAGGAACTGCTGGTCGAACTCGGGATTGAGGTCGGCCCGCGCCTTGAGCACGATCTGACGACGCCGCAGGTCGTAGTCCTCCCAGTGCCCACGGCCCTCGCTCCAGGCCTCCACGAGGTACTCCTGGTCCTCGCCCTGGGGCTTCTGCCAGTCTGGAAAGGGCAGCCGGTGCGAGAGCCCACCGGAGGCGACCACGGCCACTCGGCGCTCGCCGGGCGCGCTGCGGATCGCCGCACCGAGCGCCTCGCCGAGATCCCAGCAACGCTGCAGCGACGGCATCGGTGGCGCGAAGACGTTGACCACCAGGGGGATCACCGGGACGTCCAGGCCTGCGAGCAGGTACTGGATGGCGTGGCTCTGCCCATGGTCGATCTGCAGCTTGATCGAGAACGCCGCGTCGAACCCGCCGTCCACCACCTCGTTGACCAGGTGCCGGGCCAGCTCCGGGTCGACGCGCTGCGGCCCTTCGGGGGTTCCGGCCTCGCCGCTGGCGATGACCTCCCCGACGCCGAAGGTGAACGACGGGATGAGGTCGAGCCAGAAGCCTCGGAAGTGGTTGCTGCCCACGATGACGACCGCGTCTGGGGTCGCGGCCGCGATCTGGTCGCGTGCGGCGCCCAGAGCGTCGCGGAACCGCTCCGCACGAGGGAGATGCTCGACGGAGTCCCAATGGGTGTTCATCAGCGTGCTGTGGGAGGCACCGACGGTCAGGACGATCTCGGAGGAGCTCATAGGCGGACCACCTCTTCGCGGGGACGGGTGCAGGTGTCGACGACGACCTGGACCAGCAGCCGGGTCAGCCGTTCCATCTCGTGCAGGTCGACGACGTTCATGCCGAGGGCGAAGTCGCCGGGGATCGCCAGGTCGGCCACCTTGGGCATCCCGACCCGGGCCGTGGGCACGCCGCGGTTGCGCAGGATGTTGGCGTCGGTCGCACCGCTGGTGTCGCGCACGGCGACGTGCGGGCTGCCGGCGACCTGCTCCCACGCGGAGATCGCGGCCCGGACGACGAAGCTCGAGGGATCGGTGGCGCTGCCAGGGATGCTCAGCACCGGTGCCCAGTCCACATCGACGCCGCTGCGCTCGCGCAAACCGTTCAATGCCGAGCCGAGCTGGGCGGCCGCCTCCTGAGGGCTGGTCCGGGGCGACAGGCGAAGATCGGCACGGAGCACCACCTCCGCGGGCGTGAGGGCCGCGGTGCGCGGGTCGCCGCCGCTGATCGAGGCGATGACGCCCTGCGGAGCGACCAGCCCGTCGGTGTGCCTCCGGGTGTACTGGGGGAACCAGTCCTCGAGGTACTCGACGACGGCAGCGGCCTCGCGGATCGCGTTGCGATAGGGAAGACGGTGCCGGCTGCCGACGTAGGTGTGGGTGCCCCGGACCCGGATCTCGAACCAGGCCAGCCCGACCTCTTCCCAGGACACCGACCACCCTGGCTTGGCGATGACGGCGGCGTCGGGGTAGGCGCCCTGCTCGAGCAGGAACGAGGCGCCCACGCCCTGGCCGGTGTTGCGCCGTCCCCCGGGTCGTACCGGATTCGTGGGCATCCCGCCGGCGCCGAGGCCGACAAGGAGACGTCCGGACAGCGGTACCCGGGCTGCGGCGACCGCGGCGGCGGCGGCCACACAGCAGACTGCGTGGCCCTTGGGGTTGCCCGCTCCCAGACCGGTGACCAGATCACCGTCGACCACCGCCTGGGCCAGCAGATCCGGACGCGCCACGCCCGCGCCGGTCCATGGCTCGTCCAGGCCAGGTTCGCCCACGTGCAGGGTGTCAAGGGGGGCGTAGAGCATCAGGTCGGCGCCGCCGCCACGGCCATCGCCCAGCGCGCCGACGGCGTTCGACTGCGCCTCGTCGATCGGCTGTACCCGCCCGGACAGCCCCAGCCCGCTCAGGGCATCGGCCAGGAGTCGGGCCAGGGCAGCCTCCTCGCCGGTGGGGCTGGGCGTGTCGACCGCCGCGACCACCAGGTCGCGCAGCAGGCTCGGGTCGATCGCGCTCCAGGCGGCATCCCGCCAGCGGGCGCGCTCGGGATCGAGCACCGTCACGGGCGGATGCGAAGGACCCGGGTGTTGCCGCGGCGTAGGGCCTCGCGCCCCACTGTCGTGGCGGCGGCCCCAGCGGCCAGCAGTGCGGCGACCTTGATCATTCGGGTCATGGTTACCCCTTGCTCGAAGCGGACGCCCCAGCGAATGACTCACTGCCGGGGTTGTTGGCCAGGTCGATGTCGACGGTTCGATCGGGCACGCTGTCGAGCCAGCCCTCGACCACGCGGGCGTACTCACCGGGGCGCTCCTCCTGCAGGTGGTGGGAAGCGCGGTCCATCACGTAGAGATGGCCGTACGGCGCCATCCGGGCGAGCATCAACGGGTAGTCCGGCGTCAGGAAACCGTCGAACATCCCCCAGCAGAACAGCACCGGCACGGACAGCCGGGTGAGGTCGTCGGTGAGGTCCTGGAACGTCCCCCGGTCGCCGTGCGAGGCGCCGAGGCGGACCTCGTCGGGGTCGATGCTCTGCTGGTAGCGCAGCTCGACGGTCTCCTCGGGGATCAGCGCGGGGTCGTACCACTCGAGCCGCGCCATGAGGTCGCGCATCTTCCCCCGGGTCGGTCCCTCGCCCCCGTAGTAGGCGTCGCGAGCGTTGCGACCGCGCCGGGAGCCCTCGGGCAGCGGTGCGAGGGGACCGTAGAACACCGGCATCGAGCCGGTGATGACCAGGGCACGAACCCGTTCCGGGTGCAACGAGGCCAGTCGGATCGCGGCTGTGCCGCCCCAGCTGTTGCAGACCAGGTCCACCTCGGCCAGGTCGAGGGCGTCGAGCAGCGCGAGCAGCTCGCGGGCGTGGAAGTCCCACACCCCCTCGTGGATCACTGGCTTGTCGCTGCGCCCGTACTGCAGCAGGTCGACGAGGATCGCCCGGCGGCGGGCAGCGAAGTGCGGGAGCACAGGCCCGAAGTCGGTCCAGCCGGTGCAGCCCGGTCCCCCACCGTGGAGGAAGACCGTGGGCCGACCGCTGGATCGATCGTGCGCCGGTCCGTCCTCGATGACGAAGAAGGCGTGTCGACCGTTGCTGACCATCCGACCCTCGGGCATCGGACCCCGAGTGAGGGGAGCGTCGCCATGGCGCAGCGCCGGGATCAGCCCCCCCGCGTAGGGCTCAGCCTTCACGGCTGGGCTCCGGCGTCGGTGGTGGCTCCAACCGGCGAGGGCCCCTTCGCAGCACGCACCCCTCGGGCGGGAGTCGCCTCGATGGTCTGCGGCCAACGGGCGTAGCCGTTCTCGTCGGTGCAGGCCTCCACCATCGCCCGCCAGCTGGTCAGCGACACGTCGGGGCGGTACAGCCGCTCCGGCGGTGCGTCGGTGAGGTCGACCATCCACTTGTCCTGGCCAGAGAACTGGCCGTGGAACAGCCAGCGGATGCCGCCGAGGTACTTCGCCGCGAAGCGCAACGCCCCGGCACCCCGGGCGAAGCTCACCATCACCCCCACGTAGCGGTGGGCCTCAGCCCCCACCGGCACGTAGAACTCGTAGTGGATGAACTTGGGGTAGACGATGCGCAGCACCCCGGGCAGAGACAGCGAGGCGAAGCCCGGGAAGTCATGCCTGCGGATCACCGGGTCGGCGTCCTCGATGCTGCCACCGGTGTTGCCGATCTGCGACGGGCTGTCGTCGACCGGCGGCTTCTTCTTCCACCAGCGGTAGTTGGTCCAGGTGCCCACACCCGGGAAGGTGGCCTCCCAGTACTGGGAGTCCTGCACCCGGAAGATCCACCGGTCGCGGCGCTCGATGTGAGTGAGGTTCCAGGTCGGCATCGCCTTGAACGTGCGCCACAGCGCCGTCCGGTGCAGGAACTTGGCATGCCCCTCGTCGTAGCCGTTCTCGACCGCGAACCGCCAGTTGCCATCGCGGATGTCGATGCGCGAGCCCAAGGTGAACGGGTCACCGGCGGTGAGCTCCTCGGGCAGCTGCTCGTCGATCGGGTGCGGGTCTCGGTCTCCGATGAAGACCCAGACCAGACCGAGGCGGATCGCGGTCGGGTAGGTCTTCACCGCGACCTTGCCGCAGATCGGCGAGTCGGGTCCGTCGGTGATGACAGCAGCGAGCTTGCCGCTCTCGGTGTCGAAGGTCCACCCGTGGTACGGACAGGTGATCGTCTTCGGGAAGAACTGGTCCCCGGCCGAGAGCGGGACGCCACGGTGCGGACAGCGGTCGTGCAGCGCGCGCACCTCGTCGCCGTCCCGGATCAGCACGATGGTCTGGTCGCAGAGCTGGATCTGCTGCGGGTCGGTCGTGACCTGATCGGCCCACACGACGGGGTACCAGTAGCCGGGCAGGCCGTTGCGGGCAGCGTCGTAGTGGGGCCAGGTGGTCCAGTCCTGCCGCCCGATCCCGCTACGACCCTTCGAGGGCTTGTCCAGGCCCGCGGCTTCGCTTGCGGCCACCGGGGCGTGCACGGTGTCCTCGTCGCGGTCGTTCGGCCCGGAATCGGTGATCGTGGGAGCTGTCATGGCAACCTCCTGGAGATGCAGCGCGCACGTGCAGTGCGCACACAGTGACGCGCAGCCAGTCCGCAGGACAGACCACGTCCCGACAGGCGGAACACCGGCCGTGCGGCTGTGCGGGTCATCTCGTGACGACCGTTCGACCGGCGAGCGCCTCGAGCGCCCCGCGCACAGCCGCCTGACCCTCCGAGCTGGCCGCGAGCGGGACGACAGCCGCCACGTAGCCGTCCGGCCGGATCACCCAGGCCTCATCGGCGGCGACCCCGAGCTCGTCGCGCACGCCGCGCTCAACCGAGAGACTGGCATCAAGGTCGGCGACCGGGACGACCAGCAACGGTCCACCGATCGCGTCGGCCAGCACCGCACCCAGGTTGACCGGCTCGACCCCGGCGCCGGTGAGGACCGTGACGCCGCTGCGGACCAGCTCGCGCAGCCGAGTCTCTCGACGTCCGGCCATTGAGATCGGCGCGTCGGGCAGCACGATTCCCGGGCCGGGTGGCGGCGTCTGCCCCTTCGGTGGTCGACCGGCGAACGGCCGTCGGGGGTCGAGGGTGGTCAACGGCGAGTCGACGTACCAGAACGGCTCGGCGAAGCGGCCCGAATCGATCGTGCGAGCCTGATCGGGGTCCGCAGCCGCCGTCTCCAAGATCGCCCGGCGACGCTCGCGCTCCGTCTCGCTCTGCGGAACGAGGAAGTCCATGGTCGCCGTGGTGACCTCGAGGTTCTCCCGGGTGGCCGCCATTCGCTCGACGTCGTAGGTCTCGAGCAGGTCCTCGCTGGCCCAGCCGTGCGCGACATAGGCGATCTTCCACGCCGCGTTCTCCGCGTCGAACACGCCAGTGTTCAACCCGCGCGCGCCGAACGGCGAGACCAGATGCGCGCTGTCGCCGACGAGCAGGATCCGACCGAGACGCATCCGCTCGGTGCACCGCGAGTGGAATCGATAGACCGATCTCCAGACGATCTCGTAGGGCCGGTCGCCGATGATCTGGCGGATCCGACGGTCCAGCCCTCCCTGGGACTCCTCCGCGGCCAGGTCGAATCCCGGTGGCACCTGCCAGTCGATCCGGTAGGTCGAGTCCGGGCAGGCGTGGATCAGCACCTGCCGGCCAGGGTTCCACTCGGGGTCGAAGGCGAAGCGGCGCTCGTGCTCCCAACCCGGCAGCTCGGCCCGGATGTCGCAGATCAGGAAGGCGTCATCGAAGCTGCGGCCGTCGAACCCCAGGCCCAATGCCGCCCGTAGGGCGTCGCTTCGTGCGCCGGTGCAGACGGCCACGTAGGACCCGCGGACGATCCTCTCGCCCTGCGCTGTCCGGACCTGCACGCCCACGCCGTCGTCGGCCGGCACGAAGCCCACGACCTCGTGCCCCCAGCGCACCTCGATCAGCGGGCAGGCGGCGATCCGGGCGTCGAGGACCTCTTCGGTACGGGCCTGGGAGATGTTGACGAACGGCGGAAACGGCGAGTGCCCGCGGTCGACGAAGCTCCAGGTCGAGATCTCGCGGTCGCGGTAGAAGGTGCGCGCGGTGGTCCAGGTGACGCCCTCCTCGGCCAGGATCCGCCCAGCCCCGACCGACTCCCAGACGTCGAGGACGTCGCGGGCCTGGCAGATCGCTTTGCTCCCGATCGGGTCGCGCTCGTCTCGACCGTCGAGCAGGACCACCGACAGCCCCCACCGGGCCAGCAGCAGAGCGATGGTCTGACCGACTGGGCCATTGCCAGCGACGACCACCGGGTCGCCACCCGGTCCCGGCGCCAGTGTCTGCCACGGCGCGGCGAGCTGGTGCCCCAGCACGTCGGTGCCCTCAGTCCTGGAGGGCATCCCAGACCTCACGGTCGCGTTCGGCGGTCCAGATCCGGGGCCAGTCGACCCCGTCGAGCTCGTCCCAGACCCGCTGCACGTCGAAGGGCAAGGTGTGCTCGAAGATCGGCCACGAGCCGAACTTCGGGGCCAGCGCGGCGTGGACGGCGTCGAAGGCCTCCTTGAGACTGCCCGAGCGCTGGTGCACCGCCCGCACCTGGTCGATCATGGTGGTGAGGAAGCCGCGGGACTGCTCGACCGCGGCCTCGACCGCGTCGATCCCGCGGGCCACCCCACCACGGCCGCCCACCAGGGCCTCTGCGCCGAAGGCCTTGACTCGGTCCAGGGTGGCGCCGGACCAGTCGTGGTGGAACGCGTCGCCGGTGTAGAGCGCGGCCTGCGCCTCGACGAGGTCGCCGGCGAAGAGGACCCTGCTCTCGGGAAGCCACGCGACGATGTCGCCCGCGGTGTGACCTCGGCCGCAGTACTGCAGGATGAGATCGCCGCGCTCGCCGCCGAGTGGGATCGTCAACCGGTCGGAGAAGGTGACGTCGGGCCAGGTCAGCCCCGGGATGCTGTCGGGCTCCCGGAACAGCCGCGGCATCCGGCCGTACTCGCTGTCCCAGTCCTGCTGACCACGTTCGGCGATCAGGTGGCGGGTCATCTCGTGCGCGATGATCGTTTCTGCCTCGAAGGCCGCGGCGCCGAGCACCCGGACGGCGTGGTAGTGGCTGAGAACCAGGTACTTCACCGGCTTGTCGGTGTGCTCGCGCAGGAGGCGCAACCAGTCGCGTGCGGCGACGGGGGTGGCCCGCGCCTCGAAGGCGACGAGGAAGTCCTCCCCCTCGATCGCCCCGACGTTAGGGTCACCCTCCGCGGTCAGGGCGTAGACGCCCTCAGCGAGGACCTCGAGGGTCTCCTGCTTCTCGCCGAGATCGGCGGAGGAGGCGAAGGACTTGGTGGCCATGAGCTCTCCTGGAGAACGGTGGGGTGCACGGGTTCAGGCACGACGGCGGAACTGTATACAGTCATTCGTGTGACGGCCGTCATGCAGACGCTAGGAGGCTAGCGGCTCGTGGCCGAAGGGACAAGAGCTCCCCACCCTCCGTAGGACCGCTGGGAACCGCTCAGGGCAGCAGGACGACCCGGCCCCGCGCGCGGTTCCCCCGAAGGTCGGCCCAGGCGGTGGCGACCTCGGCCAGCGGATAGCAGGCGACCAGCAGCGCCAGCTCCCCGGCGTCGAGCCGTCGCAGCAGGTCGTCGGCCCGGGCGAACGCCTGCGGTGCACGGCGCTGCATGTTCAGCGGCACCAAGGTGACGTCGCTCCGGAGCAGCGTCGGCAGGTGCAGCGACAGTGCGGTGCCCGCCGTGTACCCGACGAGGACAGCCCGACCGCCCGGCACCACCGCAGCGATCCGCCCGGGTAGGCCCGGCCCACCGACCGTGTCGATGAGCAGGTCCACCGGGGAAAGCACGGGCTGGTCACCCACGAGGATGCTCTCGGCGGCCGGGGGCACGTCGGCGCGGCGCTCCTCGCGGCTCACCGTTCCGATCACCGTCGCCCCCGCCTCGGCGGCGAGCTGAACCGCCAGTGCACCCACCGACCCGGCCGCGCCGGTGACCAGCACCCGCTGCCCGGATCGCAAGGCACCG
Source organism: Actinomycetes bacterium (assembly GCA_038322045.1). Taxonomy (GTDB): domain Bacteria; phylum Actinomycetota; class Actinomycetes; order JBBQFP01; family JBBQFP01; genus JBBQFP01. Next base: position 123,419 of record JBBQFP010000002.1, read on the forward strand.
AGATCGTGGACGGCGACGTGGGCGCTCGTCGTCGGGGAGAAGAACGCCGCGGCCAATGCCGGGTCGATCTCCGGCGGCGCAGCGTGCACGGCGCCGTCCGGCACGCAAGCCCGCTCGGAAGCCAAGCCGTCCCGACTCACCCCGAGGCCGCCGCCGCGCACCCAGACCGGGGTGCCCTCGGCGAAGGAGGTGGAGCGGAGCACCACGCCCGCGCCATCGCCGCCGAGCACATAGGGCGGGGGTGGGCTACCGGCGAAGTCGCCGGTGCCGACCGAGACGTCGAGGTGGGCCAGGCTGACCGCGGTGACCCGGATCAACGTCTCCCCCTCGCCGGACGTCGGCTCGTCGCGCTCGACCACCTCGGGGACGGCGTCGGGGGAAGGTTGGCGGACGACGGCAGCACGCATCGGGCCTCCGAAAGGTCGGTGAGGTCTCAGGCCAGCACGAACGACGCGACCGCCTCGGCGTACTCGTCTGGCATGTGGTCAGGCAGCGGCACGGTGCCGCCTTCGATCTCGACGACGTCGGCGTCGGGCAGCACCGCGCGCATCCGGACCAGGTTCGGGTAGCCGTAAGGGTCGGCGGTGGCGCCCACCAGCCGGACCCGGGCCCGCAGCAGCGGCAGCCGCTCCTCCATGCCGTAGTCGCGCACGGCGGCATGTCCCGCGGCGGAGCGCCCCAGCCCGGCGACCAGGGCGTCCCGGACGAAGCGCTCGAGCAGATCAGGGCGGTCGGCGGGGTAGAAGCCAGCTCGGCCGGCCCACAGGGCCTGCAGGTAGTGGCCGTCGGCGTCCCGGTCGACCTCGTCCACGCCATGCGGCCGGTCCCGGAACTCGGCGTCGACGACCGGGGTGCTGGAGAGCACCAGCGCCTCGACCCGTTCTGGGGCAGCGCAGGCCAGCTCGACCGCGATCACCCCGCCGGTGTGGTGCCCGGCGACGGCGAAACGCTGCAGGCCGAGCACGTCAGCAGCGGCCAGCGCTCCCGCAGCCCAGGTCGCCACCGAGGGCTCCACCGGGTCTGAGCCGCCGTAGCCCAGGGTGTCCAGGGCCACCGCGCGCAGGCCGCGCCGGGCGAGAATCGGCAGGACATCGCGGAACTCGTCCCAGGAGCGCGGGGTCTGGTGCAGCAGCAGGACGGTGCCGACGGGCTCGGCGGGCACCACCTCCGCGTAGTGCACCGCGCCCAGCGGTGTCGCCAGGTAGCCCCGCAGCACCGGGTAGTCCTGGGCCGCGTCTCGGTCAGTAGCCATGGCTGCGCTCGTTCTCCAGGGCCTCGCCCGCGTCCAGTCGGCGGATCTGATCGCCGACCAGCTGGTAGGCGCGGGTCATCCAGTGTCCGCTCGACCCGGCGACGTGCGGGGTGATCAGGACGCCCGGTGCCCGCCATAGCGGATGGTCGCCGTGCAGCGGTTCGGGATCGGTGGCGTCCAGCACCGCGCGCACCCGTCCGTCATGCAGCGCAGCGAGCAAGGCGTCGTGATCGACCAGGGACCCGCGCGAGGCGTTGACCAGCAGCGCCCCGTGTCGCATCCGGGACAGGAAGTCGGCGTCGACCATCCCCGCGGTCTCCGCAGTCGCCGGAGCCAGCAGGACCACGACGTCGGCCTCGCCCAGCAGGCCCGGCAGCTGCTCGGGGCCAGCGACCCGGTCCCGTGCGTGGCGTGCCACGCCGGTGACCTCCATCCCCATCGCGGTGAGCATCGGGGCGAGCCGTCGCCCGATCGAGCCGTGCCCGACCAGCAGCACCCGCGAACCGGCCAGGTCCCGCGCCGGTATGCCGTCGGCGAAGGCCAGGTTCGCGGTGTGGTCCCAGTGGCCGCGCGCGGCCTCGGCGACGAAGTGCGGCAGCCTCTTCTGCATCGCTGCGACGACGGCCACCACCCACTCGGCAACCGGGCCGTCGTGCACCCCGCTGGCGTTGCACAGCATCACCCCGTCAGGCAGGGACGGCACCCAGTCGATCCCGGCGTTGAGGGTCTGCACCACGCGCAGCGCCCGCAAGGCCGGCAGGTCGGACACCAGACGATCCCGGTACGGCGGAGCGAGCACGAGCAGCTCGACGTCGGCGGCAGCTTCGGGCAGTGCGCCGTCCAGGGTCCAGGGCGTCAGGACGACGTCGTCCGGTAGGCGGCCCATCGCCTCGGTGAGCTCGGCCTGCGCCAGTGCCTGCGCCGGGAGCAGGACCCGCATCAGGCCGCCCGCAGCCCGGTCTCGACCAGCAGCGGGTGCAGCGTGGTGCGGTACTGCTCGATGCCGGCCTCGTAGTCCAGCCAGGACAGAGCCAGCCCGTCGATCCCGGCTTCGGCCAGCCGCACCATGTCCGCCACGACGGTCTGCGGGGAGCCGACGAGCGGCAACGCGAAGAACCCGGCGATGGCCGAGGCGGCCATGCCCTCGGCGTCGAAGTCCGCGCTCTGGCTGTTGGGGATCAGCAGCCGGATGGCGTTCGCCGCTGCCTCGGAGTCGCCGTGCTCGGTCACCTGCCGCGCCAGCTCCGCGGCCGCGGCCTGGTCGGTGTCGGCGCAGACCACGTGCGCCCCGGCGAACACGCGCAGCTCCCGACCGGTGGTCTCACGCGCATAGGACTTGATGCCGGCAACGACGTTGGCCGCTTGCTCGATGCTGGGCAGCAGGGCGAAGGTGATGTCGGCGTGCTTGGCCGCGAAGTCTTTGCCAGCGGCGCTGAACCCGGCGTTCATCACCACCGGGCTCGGCCGCTGCACCGGCTTGGGCTCGCTGAGCACCCGGCTGGCCTGGAAGAACTGGCCAGAGAAGTCGAACTCGGCGTCGGCGGCGTAGATCTGGTCGAGGAAGGTCATCCACTCGTCGGCCACGGCGTAGCGGTCGTCGTGACCGCGCTGCTCGATGCCGAACATCCGGAACTCCTCGACGTTCCACCCGGCGACCACGTTGAGCGCGAACCTGCCGCCGGAGATGTGGTCGACGGTGGCGATCTGCTTGGCCGCCGAGAGGGGGTGCGCGACCGGGACGTGGAAGGTGGCGAAGACCTGGATGCGTTCGGTCACCGCAGCCACACCCGCCGCCCAGGTGAAGGTCTCGAACGAACGGTGGGCCTCCCGGCGCGCCGGGTCGGCCATCCCCCGCCAGCGGGCCACCGGGATCAGGGCGTCGAACCCGGCCCGGTCGGCGGCTTGGGCGATGCGCACCGTCTCGGGCCAGTCGACGCCCAGCGCGTCCGGGCTGGTGGTGAGGTTGGCCCCGCCGGCCATGTTGGCGCTGAACACGCCGAGCTTGAGCCGGTGCGCGCTGCCCAGGACCGGGGTCGAGGTGCGTGCCACCGTGCCGTCGGCGTGTTTCGGCGCCGTCACTGGGCGCCCGCCGGGGCCGGGACCTTGACGCCGGCAGCCTCGACGCTGCCCACCGGCCGGGTGTCCGCGGTGTCGGCGACCTCGGGGACGTGCGCGGTGGCGGTGGGGATGTCGGTGCCGTCGGCCAGGCGCAGGGTCGCCTCGATCCGGGGCCGGCCATAGACCGCTGCCAGCTCGGTCACCGTGTGCGGGGCGGTGCGCTCGCTGCGGGCGTACTCCGGCTTGCCGTCGGGGTCACGGAAGTGCGGGATGACCTCCTCGGCCATGATCTGCAGGTTCTTCATCACCATCCAGTTCGGCATCGAGCCGAGCTGGCCGCCGGCACTGATCGCCATGCCCAGGCCGTACTCCTCGACCTGCTGGTGGTACTTGTCCACCACGGTCTGCGGCGAGCCGCAGATGATGTAGCCGAGGTCGATCAGCTCGTCGAAGCTCATCTCCCAGAAGTTCTTCACCCCGGCGGCGGCCCGGCCGCGCATCATGCCCAGCATCGAGGCGGCGCTGTTGTAGCCGGGCGGGGAGAGGTGGTGCATCGGGATCTTCAGCCCGGTCCGGAAGAACCACATGGCGTGCGGCATGAACTCGCGCCGTGCCTGGGCGTCGGTCTCGGCGACGTAGGTCGGCACCACCCGGCCGAGCTGGCGCAGGTCGGCGGTATAGCCGTACTTCTCCTCGCAGACCTGACGGAACGTGTTGAAGGACTTCTTGGTGATCCAGTTCGAGGTGGTGGTCTGCATGTAGGAGAACTTGCGCTTGGCCACTTCGTCGATGGTGTCGGTGGAACCGGTGCCCGGCATCCAGATCGGCGGGTGCGGCTGCTGCATTGGCTTGGGCCAGATGTTGACGTGCTCGATGTTGTAGTGGTCGCCCTGCCAGGAGAACGGGCCGTCCTCGGTCCAGGCCTTCATGATCAGGTCATGGGCCTCCCAGAACTTCGCCTTGGACGTCGTGGGGTCCTGACCGGAGGAGTGGTACTCCGCGCCCATGCCGCGCACGTGCCCGGAGATGATGCGCCCGCCCGAGATCAGGTCGAGCATCGCGATCTCTTCGGCGATGCGCAGCGGGTTCTGGTGCAGCGGCAGCGCGTTGCCGATGACGCCGATCTTGATGCGGCTGGTCTTTGCCGCCAGGTAGCCGGCCCAGACGTCGGGGGCGCAGATCGTGCCGAAGGCGTTCTGGTGGTGCTCGTTGACGATGATGCCGTCGTAGCCCAGCCGCTCGCAGGCGACGAGCTGCTCGAGGTACTCGGTGAACAGCTTGTGCGCCTGACCCGGCTCGAAGTGGGTGTTGGGCAGCGTCACCCAGGTCGACTCGAGGTCCTCCCCCGGCGGGATGAACGGGTAGGGCATGAGGTGGAAGTTGTAGAACTCGAGCTTGTTGGTCATGCCGAGACCTCCTGGACGAACGATGCGACGGCATCCGCCGTGCGCTCGGGCTGCTGCAGGTGCACCGCGTGGCCGGCGTCCTCGACGGTGACTCGTCGCCCGCCGGTCAGCTCGGCCCATCTCGCTGCGTGCGCGGCAGGGACCACGCGGTCTTCGGCACCATCGATGACGAGGGCCGGACGGCGAAGTCGGGGCAGGCGGGTCTCGAGCTTGAGGTCGTAGCGCCGCTGCCACATCAGCGCGGCGGCCGCCCCCATCTCGCCGTAGCGCTGGGCGTACTCCTCGACCCCACCGGGCAGCATCGGGGTGCCGGTCCCAGGGACCAGGTCCTCGAACCCCTCGGCGCCGGCAGCGCCGAAGTAGGTGTCGCCGTACTGCTCGGGGTTGACGATGAAGATGTCGGCGATCGGCTCGCCCGGGACCCGCAGGCCGAACGGGGCGAGGACGGTGAGGCTGGCCACCTGGGCGGGGGCCCAGATCGCCAGGTCGGCGGCGATCCAGGCGCCCAGGCCGTGCCCGACGACGTGCACCGGTCCGGCATCGAGGTGCTCGACGAGGTCACGCAGCACGAGCACGACGTCCTCCCGGCTGGTCAACCACGAGGGCTTGGCGCTCTCGCCGAACCCGGGGAGGTCGGGGGCGACCAGGTCGACCTGCTCGGCGAGCCGGGCGTGGAAGGGCAGCCAGCGCCGGGCCAGCCAGTGCCCGTGCAGGTAGAGCACCACCGGCCCGCTGCCCTCGCGGCGCACCGCCAGCGTGGTGCCGCCGACCTCGATGACGTCGGGCTCGGTGGAGAAGCGCTCGGGGCGTGGGACGGCGTAGGCGGGCGGTGCGGCGGTCATGCGCGCTCCTCGGGGGCGGGGGTGGGCAAGGTCGAAGAAGGTGAGGGCTGGCCTGCGACGTCCGCGGGCGCACCGAGGAACTCCAGCAACAGGTCGATGAACCCGGCGGGGTCCTCCACCGGCGCCAGGTGGCCGACCCCGGGGAGCACAGCGACCTGGGCCAAGGAGAACCTCGGTGCGAGCTGCTGGGCCCAGCCGGCCGGCTTGAGCGGGTCGCACGCACCCTCGACGAGCAGCACCGGCACCTCGACCCGCTCGTAGGGCGTGGGGTCGTCTGCGGGGGGCGGCGAGGCCGCAGGAGAGCGCAGGCCGAGGGAGGCGAACCACTCGTAAGCGCCCGGGCGCAGCGACGACTGGTGGCGCAGCGCGACGTAGGCCTGCGCCTGCGGGTCCTCGTGGTCGACCCAGGAGGGATCGGCAACGGCGAGGCGGACCTGCTCGCGCATGGCCTCCGTCGTGCCGTCGTACTGCATCAGTCTGGCCCAGGTCTCCCGGGGGATGGGCGCGCCTCCCGCTGCCAGCAGGGCGACCCGCGCCGGACGCAGCAGGGGCTGCTCGGCGGTCAGTGCGCGCAGCAGGTGGCTGCCACCCATCGACAGTCCGACGGCAGCGTGCAGATCGGTCACTCCGATCTCGTCCAGCGCAGCGCGCAGGACCTGCAGCATCCGACCGGGCGTGTCGGCGAAGTCGCGCACCTTGTCGCTCTCGCCGAAGCCCAGCCAGTCCGGGGCCACGGCCCGGTAACCGGCCGCGACCAGGGCAGTGATCGTGCTCGGCCAGGTGGTCTCGGCGCACTCCCCCCAGGCACCGCCGTGCAGCAGCAGGACGACCGGACCGGTGCCCTCGTCGTAGAGGTGCGTGCGGACCCCTGCCGCCTGGACCACACGACCCTGCATCGCGGCGCCTCACTCTCCTGGTGGTGATCGTGACCGTTCGATCGTCGTGCTCGATCGTCGTGCTCGATCGTCGTGGTGGTCGTCCGGGTGACGATCGTCACCCGAACGACTTGTCTGGAACCTAGCACCGGCAACACGTGTGCGCTACAGAGGACGTCTCGTAGGGCGGAACGCCGGATCGGCCAGATCAGCGGGGTAGAGCCGCCGCGACCGACAAGCGCAACAGGTCGCCGGTGAAGTCGCAGGACCAGCCGGTCCAGGCGTCGCGCAGCAGCTTCTCGGGACCGACCCCGGTGGCCACGCCGGAGGCCCCGAAGATCTTGACGCAGCGCTCCGCGTTGGCGATGGCCGCGTCGACGGCGTGCTGCTTGCACGAGGGCAGAACGATCCCCAGCAGTGCCGGGTCGCTGCCCCCGCCCGCGACCACGTCCTCCAGCGTCCACGCCGCCTCGAGCACGGCGAGGCGGGCGCGCCGGTACTCGGTGGCGGCGTCGGCGAGCAGCAGCGCGACGGCCTGATGCTCGCGGATCGGGCGCCCCCAGGAGCGCCGCTCCCCGGCGTAGGTCAACGCCATCTCGTAGGCGTGCCGGGCCAGCCCGACGAAGGCCGCGGCGAGGCCTACCACCATCGACGCCGTCGAGGACTGCATCAGCGCCAGCCCCTGCCCGGGGGCGCCCACCGCGGCCGATCCCGGCAGCCGCACCCCGTCGAAGGACACCTGGCCGTGCCAGGAGCTGCGCAGGCCGAGGAAAGAGGTCCGGGAGCCGACGACCACGCCAGGGGTGTCGGCGGGCACCCAGAACGCCGTCGTCCCGGTCGCGGCAGGCGCCTCGGGCTCGGTTCGCGCGAACACCACGTAGGCGTCAGCCACGCCACCGTTGGACACCCAGCCCGACTTGGCCCCGCTGAGCACCCACTCCTCGCCGTCCCGGCGCGCCTTGGTGCGCAGCCCGCGGGTTGGCTCCGGTTCGGGGTCGAACAGCTCGGAGCCGGCGACGTCGGCCTCGGAGAGCGCCCCGGAGATGATCAGCCCCGTCTCCCCGGTCGCCCGGCGCAGCAGTCGTTCCTTCTGCTCGGCCGTGCCCGCCGTCACGATCATGCCCGGCACGCACATCGACAAGTTCAGCGACGAGGCGATCCCGGCATCCACGGCACCGAGCTCCTCGCCCACCACCGCCGCAGCGAGCGCGCCCTGGCCGCCGCCGCCGTACTCCTCGGGGATCAGCAGCCCGAGCAGGCCCGCACCGGCGGCCTGCCGGGACAGCCCGCGGAACGCCTCGGCGTCCACGTGCCCGTCGGCTTCGCGGTCGGCGTGCTCCACGACGGGGGCCACCGAACGGGTCGCGAACGACGCTGCCAGCTCGCGCAGCTCCTGGTGCTCCTCGCTCAGGCTCAGGTCCATGTCGGCTCCGTTCGGGGTCGCGCGATCGGTCGTGCGGGAGAGATGGTCGGACGACGACGGCGGCCGTGGCGGCCCGCGCCGTGCTCGGCGCGGCCTATCGGGCCGAGAGCCCGGCGTCCACCGGGAGCGCGACCCCGGTGACGTAGCGGGCCTCGTCGCTGCACAACCAGATGATGGCGTTGCTCACGTCGACCGGTTGGACCCACGGCACGGGCAGGGTGTGGAAAGCGGTGAAGATCGGCGCGACGTCGGCCTCGGTGGGTTCGGCGACGTCGGGGGCGAACAGCCGATAGGTCGGCTCGTTGTGGATCATCAGGGTGGCCACCGCCGTGGGGTGCACGGTGTTGACCCGGATGCCCTGCGGGCCCAGCTCCTGGGCCAAGGTGCGCATGATCCCGACCACTCCGAACTTCGCCGCGGCGTAAGCGACCAGGTTCGGCGGCGCCTTGATCCCGCCGTTGGCCGAACTGGTGATCACGATCGACCCGCTGCCGCGCGCGGTCAGGTGCGGCAGCGCAGCGGCGATGGTGAACCAGACGCCGGTGAGGTTGGTGCCCACGACGGCGTGCCAGTCGGCCGTTGTGGTCGCTGCCGCTGGGGCGGGTGCCACCACCCCGGCGTTGGCCAGCACGATGTCCAGTCCGCCCAACGCCGCGACACCGTCGTCGGTCAGTGACCGCACGGCGTCGGCATCGCGGACGTCGGCCTGCGCGGCGTGCACCCGCGCTCCGGCGCTCGTGGCGAGCGCCACCGTCTCGTCAAGGTCCGCTGGCGTCGCGGGCGGGTAGCCGGGCTGGTCCAGGACCGGGCCGCACACGTCGAACAGGATCAGGTCTGCACCCTCCTGCGCCAGGCGAACCGCGTGCGAGCGGCCCTGACCCCGCGCCGCCCCGCTGATCAGGGCGACCTTGCCGGCCAGCAGCCCACTCACTTGATCACCGTCCCCGCGTCGACCGGCAGGGCGACCCCGTGGACGTAGCGCGCCTCGTCGCTGGCCAGCCAGAGCACCGCGTTCGTCACGTCGCGGGGTTGGATCCACGGGACGGGTAGCACGTTGAGCGAGGCGAAGACCGGTTCGACGTCCTCGCGGGTCGGGGCGGCCAGGTCGGGCCGGAAGAGCTGGTAGGCCTCAGGCCAGTGGACCATGTCGGTGTCCACCGTGGTCGGTACCACCGCGTTGACCCGCACCCCGCGGGGACCGACTTCGTTGGCCAGGGCCCGCATCAGGCCGAGCACCCCAGCCTTGGCAGCCGAGTAGTGCGCCATGTTCGGCGGCCCCTTGACCCCGGCCGCCGAGCTGGTCATGACGATCGCACCGCTGCCCTGCTCCAGCATGGTGGCCAGACCGGCTCGCACGGTGTGCCAGACCCCCGTCAGGTTGATGCCCAGCATGTCCGACCAGTCCGCGTCGGTGAGCTCCAGCACCGGCTTGAGCTGGATGATCCCTGCGTTGGCCAGCACCACGTCGAGCCGACCGAACCGGTCGAGGCCCTCCGCGACGACGGCGTCCACCGCCGCGCGCTCGCGCACGTCACCGATCCGCGACACCACTCGGGCCCCGTACGCTTCGGCACGCGCGACGGTCTCCGCGAGCTGCTCGGCGCTGCCCTGGGCGTAGCGGGTGGCCGGGATGTCGGCGCACACGTCGAGCAGGATCAGGTCGGCGCCCTCCTGCGCCAGACGCAGGGCGTGCGAGCGGCCCTGCCCCTTCGCCGCCCCGGTGACGAAGGCCACCCGGCCGACGAACCGGCGCCGGATCGCAACGGCGGGGGCCTCGGCGTCCTGAGTCTCGCTGTGCTCGGACGCGCTGTGCTCGGACGCGCTGTGCTCGGACTCGCTGTGCTCGGACGCGCTGTGCTCGGACTCGGTGACGTCGGTCACGGTGTGCTCCTGCCGTTGCGGACCCGGTCGATGCCGACGGCGAGGATCAGTACCGTGCCGCTGACCACGCCGGCGAAGTAGGGGCTGATGCCTTGCAGGGTCAGCCCGTTGGACAGCACCCCGTAGAACGCCACCCCGAACCAGGTGCCCAGCAGGCTTCCGCGTCCGCCCATGAACGAGGTGCCACCGAGGAGCACCGCCGCGGCGGCGGTGAGCTCGATGCCGGTCTGGGCGTCCGGGGAGGCGGTCGTGATCCGGGCGGTGCCGAGCAGGCCTGCGATCGCGGCCAGCCCGCCGCTGATCCCGAAGACGGCGACCCGCACGAAGGAGGTGTTGATGCCGGCGATCCGGGCGGCCTCGGGGTTGCCGCCAACGGCGTAGAGCATCCGTCCGAAGCCGGTGTAGCGGATCACCACCATCGACACCAGGAAGACCACGGCACCGATCCAGACCACCCACGGGAAGCCCAGCACCCGGCCGGAGCCGAGGGAGGCCAGGTAGCTGTTCGTGTAGAGCGACTTGGACTGCCCGCCGCTCCAGACCGCTGCCAGCCCGCGCAGCAGCGAGGCGGTGCCGATGGTCACCACGAGGAAGGACATCCCGACGCCGCCGATGAGCAGGCCGTTGACGCCGAAGCCCAACAGGAAGCCGAGGCTGACCACGAGGAAGCAGGCGAGCACGGTGTTGACGTCCTGGCTGGTCAGCCACCACAGCGCCATCGAGGTCAGCGCGATGATCCCACCGACAGACAGGTCGATGGCGCCCACCAGCAGCACGAAGGTCAGTCCGGTGGCAACCACCAGCAGCACCGCGTTGGTCTCGGCGATGTTGATGAAGTTCTCGATCGTGAAGAACTGCTTCTGGGTGAAGGTCAGCACCACGACCAGCAGCACGAGGACGCCGAGCACGCCGATGTACTGGTTCATCGCCGTCACCACTCTGCGGCGCCGGTCGCTGCTGGCCGTGGGGGGCTGACCCGCAGCGGGCGAGGGGCCGGGGGCCAGCCCGGTGCTGTCTCCGCTTTCCCGTTCGCCGCTGACCCCGGTGGTCCGCGGAGCGTTCGGCGGCGCCACGCCGGGGCCGGTGTCGTTGCTGATCGGTCCGGGGGTCATGCTCCTCCTCCACCGTGGGACAGCAGGGCGATCTGTTGCTCGGTGGCCTCGGCGCGAGACAGCTCGCCGACCACCTCTCCGTCATGCAGCACGACGATCCGGTCGGCCAGCCCCAGCAGCTCGAGCATGTCCGAGGAGGCCATCAGCACCCCCGCGCCGCTCTCGACCATGCGCGCGATCAGCTCGTAGATCTCGCTCCGGGCGCCGACGTCGACGCCCCGGGTGGGCTCGTCGAGCAGCAGCACGTCAGGCTCGGTGGCAAGGGCCCGGGCGACGACGACCTTCTGAGCGTTGCCGCCCGAGAGTCGACCGACCGGCGTGTGCTGACCCGGGGCACGGATGCCGAAGTCTCGGATCGCCGCACGACCGCGGGCTCGGTCCTGGTTGCGGGTGCTGCGCGCGAGCATCCGCCACCCCGGCATGGCGAGGTTCATGGCGATCGAAGCACCGGGGACGAGCGCTTGGACGAAGCGTTCTTCGGGGACGAAGCCGATGCCAGCAGCGCGGGCCGCCCGCGGGTCGTGCGGCCGGATGCCGGTTCCGTCGACGCGGACCGTTCCGGCGAGCGGTCGACGGACGCCGGCGACGGTCTCCAGCAGCTCGCTGCGCCCAGCGCCGACCAGGCCGGCCAGACCGACGATCTCCCCACGCCGCACGGTGAGGTCGATCGGGTGCGGGCTGCGTTCGGTGACCACCTGCTCGATCGTGAGCACCGGTGCTGCGGGTCGGACGTCGGCCTTGTGGAAGAAGCTGCCGAGGTCTCGTCCCACCATCAGCGAGGCGATGCGGGTGTCGGTGAGCTCCTGGCGAGCCAGCTCACCGACTTTCTCGCCGTCGCGCAGCACGACCGCCCGGTCGCAGAGCTGGTGGATCTCCCGCAGCCGGTGACTGATGAACACCACGGCCAGCCCGTCGCGGGTGACGAGGTCGCGCACCACGGCGAAGAGCCGCTCAGGCTCGGGCAGCCGGGCGGTCACCTCGTCGAGGATCAGCAGCTTCGGGCGAAGCGCCAAGGCCTTGGCCACCTCGACCAGTTCTCGGTCACCACCGGGCAGTGCGCCCAGCGGCATGTCCGGGTCGATGTCGAGCCCGACCCGAAGCAGCGGCTCACGGGCCGCCTCGGTGCGCGCTGCCCGGTGCGACAGGCTGGTGTAGGAGCGCACCCGCGGTAGCAGCACGTTGTCGGCCACGGACAGCAGCGGCAGCGCCGTCGGATCCTGGGAGACGATCGCGATGCCGTGCTCGAGCGCAGCCCGGGGATGGTGGAAGCTCACCGGCCGGCCGTCGAGCACGAGCTCGCCCGCGTCGGGCTGGACGACGCCGGCGATCACCTTCGACAGGGTTGACTTGCCCGACCCGTTCTCACCGGCCAGCGCAACGATCTCGCCCGGCTCCAGGCAGAGATCCACCCCCCGCAGGGCTCGGACCGGCCCGTAGGTCTTGACGATGCCCGTTGCGCGCAGCAGTGGTGCCGGCTCGGCGAGCGCCGTCCCGGTCCCGTCGCCCGACCTCGACTGGTGGGCTGGATCCACACATCCTCCTTCGACACAGGTCGAACGACGTCCCGCGCCCGGTGGTCGTCCCTCGGCGGCGGGTCGGACTACTTGAGGTAGTTCTTGCCGTCGCGCTCTTCGAAGGCCACCGACGTCAGCGGCTCGTTCCCGCGCTCGGACAGCGGCTTCCACTGGCCGACGTTGCCCTTGTCGTACTTGACCACCGGGATCCAGATGGACTCGGGAACCTTGCCCCCGCAGATGGACTGCAGCGAGGCGTAGGCGAGCATCTGGCCGAGCTTGTCCTGCTGGATGTCGTAGGTGGCGAGCAGCTTGCCGCTCTGCACGAGCGGGATCGCGTCGGGCTGGGCGTTGATGCTCACGATGGCAGGGGTGAAGTCGCCACCGGTGCTCGAGGCGACCCCGATCGCGCTGACGTCGTTGAAGGTCCAGACCCCCTTGAGCCCGGCGCCCAGCTTCTGCTTCCAGGCATCGGCGAAGCCCTTGGCCGCCTGAGGCGTGATACGAGCGTTGGTCTGGGTGTCGACGACGTTCAGACCGATCTCCTTGGCCTTGGCAGCGAAAGCGTTGGCCTGTCGGGTGAGCACCTCGGCGATCGGCGGACCGATGATCGCCCCGACCTTGCCGTCGCCGACGGCAGCCTTGAGGTCCTGCGCACCCCCGGCCGCGGCGGCCTCGACGTCGGCGCCGACGTTGGTGAAGAACGGTCCGCCCACCGTGGTCTCCTGGGCGATCACCGGGATACCAGCGGCGCGGGCTTTGTCGAAACCGGCCTTGGTGGCGTTCGGGTCGATCGGGTTGGCCACGAGCACCGCGACCTTGGACTGGATCAGGGCCTGGATGTCGGAGATCTGCTTGCCCGGATCGAGATTGGCGTTGACCGCCTTGAGGTCGACGCCGTACTTGTCCAGCGTCACCTTCATGATCCGTTCGATCTCCTGGAAGTTCGGGTCGGGCAACGGCTCGGAGTAGCCCACCGTCTTGCCTCGCGCCTTGGCGCAGCCGATCGGATCACTACCTGCGGCTGCGGTGGGCTCGCTCGACGTCGAGGCTGCGGGCGAGCCCACCGGCGCGGCGGCGGTGCCTGCGCCGCTGCTGCTGCCCCCACAGGCGGCGAGGACGAGGGCAAGGCTCGGGACGGTGACGACCCACGAGATCGATGGACGACGAGGCAACGGCATGTCGGACTCTCCCAGGAAGCGATAGGTATGGCGAAGAGCTGACGGTCGTCATGACTCTGGCCCTACAGGTGGGGTGAGGTCTAGCACCTCGGGGCCGGTGGACTCAATGGGTAGCCGCTCCTCGGGCGCGATTCACGCGGCCGTTCGCCTGTAGAGCCGCTGCTCGGTTCCACTGAGCGGAACGTCGTTCTCGGGCAGAGCGCGGCGAGCACGCACCCGCGCCCCGAGCATGGGGCGGCCAGGCACACTGGCCCGGTGACCCGCGCAGCGAGCAGCCGAACCGGGGCGGGCGAGGCCGCCACCCCGGCCCCCTCCGGGCCCGGCGAGAGCCCCAACCCCCGTCCGGGAGCTCTCCCCCACCCCGCACTGCTCGGCGGCACCCCGTCGATGCCTGCCTGGCCCCGCGGGTCGGGCGCTGAGGGAACCCTGGGCACCGGGCGACCCAAGACGTTGATCATGGATGTCTGCGGCGCCTACATGCGACCCGCGGGCGGCTGGTTCAGCGTCAGCGGCCTCGTCAGCCTTCTGTGCGACCTCGGTGTCGACGAGCAGGCGACGCGCTCGGCCATCTCGCGGATGCGCCGTCGGGGCCTGCTCGATCCCGAGACACGGTCGGGCACCCGCGGCTACCGGCTCACCGAGATGGCCGAGTCGGCGCTGCCCGGCACCACCAGCCGGATCTTCGCCAGTGTCGAGCCTGCCGATCTCGCCGAAGGCTGGGTGTTCGTCGCGTTCTCCATCCCGGAGAGCGCGCGCGATCTGCGTCACCAGCTGCGCAGCCGCCTGTCCTGGTTGAACTTCGGCATGGTCACCAACGGCCTGTGGATGGCTCCAGCGCGACGGCAGAAGGAGATCGAGGACAGCGTCCTCGATCTCGGGCTCCAGGCGCACGTCACCATCGTCCTCGGAGAGCACGCAGGCTTCGAGTCGCTGCCCGAGCTGGTCGCCCGGTGCTGGGACATCGAGGGACTGCGAGCGCTGTACCGCGACTATCTGGACGAGACCCAGCCGCTGATCGCCGGCTGGCGAGGGGGAGGCGGCACCGGTCAACGATCAGCGGCTTTCGTCGACTACACCGTCGCCCTGCACAAGTGGCGCAAGTTCCCCTACCTCGATCCTGGGCTGCCCGAGGAGCTGTTGCCCGACGGGTTCGAGGGCCCGCGCGCCGCGGAGGTGTTCTTCGAGCTGCGGGACCTGCTCGAGGCCTCTGCCCTGCGCTACGCCTGCGAGGTCGGGCTCGGCACCTAGCCCAGTGCGCGGACGCCGCCAGGTCCACCGAGCACGAGCCCCCCGAGCACGAGGTCCAGGGCGGCACGTAGGTAGGGCCTGGGGTCACTCGCACCGCCGTCGGCCACCCAGGCGTCGTAGCCGACCTCCACGGCAGCGACCGACAAGGTGCCCACCGCCGCGGCGTAGAGCGCGGACCCGGTCCCCAGCGCGGCGGCGCGCTGCCGGGCGAAGTCGGAGGCGACCTGGCGGAACGAGCTGAACCGTCTCGCAGCGTGGGCCTGCAGCGCTGGCACCCGAGCGATCAGCTCCATCCGCCGCGCCAGCGTCGCGAACTCCTCGTTGCGGTAGCTGTTGACGCAGAGCAGAGCTGCGGCGACGTGCACCGCGGGGTCGCCGCCCGCCGGGGCGTCGGCGAGCTCGGCACGGAACCGGGCGAGCTGATCGTCGAGCTCGCCGAAGACGGCATCGGCCTTGGCGGGAAAGTAGCGAAAGAACGTCCGCCGACCCACGCCAGCGATAATCGCGAGCTCCTCGACGCTGACCTGATCGAAACCGCGGGCCTCGAACGTCTCCAGGCACGCTGCCTCGATCCGCGTGCGGGTGCTCTTGATCCGGTCGTCCCAGCCTGAGCTCACGCAGCGGATCCTCGCACCCTCGCGCCGGCGTACCGCGGAGCGGAACGAGCCGACCCGCGGGACTGGTCAGACGATGACACCGCGTGCCATCGTCGCACCAGCAGTCGCCGCACCCACGGCGGCAGTACAGGAGGGAGCCGAACATGTCCGAGCACGAGCAGGAACCGGAGCAGGCCTCGACCGACACGGCCGCGGTGAGCGAGGTGCTGGTGGAGGAGATCTCGATCGATGGCATGTGCGGCGTCTACTGAGCCCTCAGGGCGGCCGAACATCAATTCGACGGCGCCCATGCTGATCGACCTCACCCAGGCCTGGGCGCTGAGCAGCGGCGTCGCCGTCCGGCACGAAGCCTTTGGAGCCCTGGCCTACGACTACCGCAGCCGACGGCTGTCCTGCCTCACCGACCAGGCGCTGGCCGACCTGCTGCCCGCGCTCGGGCGGTACCCCAGCGCGCAGGCCGCACTCGATGCCACCGTGCCGATCACCCGCCACCCCAGCTTCGCACGAGCCCTGACCGGCCTGGCCGCCTCCGGAGTCATCTGTGTCGACGAGCCCTGAGCCCCGCCTGGCCGAGCGCTTCTCCGGCGGCCTCTCGGCGCCCATCTGCCTGACTTGGGAACTGACCTACTCCTGCAACCTCGCCTGCGTGCACTGCCTGAGCTCGTCGGGTCGGCGCGACCCGCGCGAGCTCAGCACGGCGCAGGCGACGGCACTGATCCAGGAGTTCGCGGCCCTGGGCGTCTTCTACGTCAACGTGGGCGGCGGTGAGCCGCTGCTGCGGCCGGACTTCTTCGACCTGCTCGGCGCGGCGGTAGAGCACCAGGTGGGCGTCAAGTTCTCCACCAACGGCTACCGGCTCGACGCCGCGGCCGCGACGCGCCTGGCCGGGACCGACTACGTCGACGTCCAGATCAGCATCGACGGTGCGGACGCTGCGACCAACGATTCGGTGCGCGGGCCTGGGTCCTTCGCGGCTGCCCGGGCGGCGATGGATCGCCTGGCCTGCGCCGGGTTCGGGCCCTTCAAGATCTCGGTGGTGGTCACCCGGGAGAACGCCGATCAGCTCGACGCCTTCGATTCCCTGGCCGCGTCCTACGGCGCGCAGCTGCGGCTGACCCGGCTGCGTCCCGCAGGTCGCGGCGCCGACAGCTGGGAGCGGCTGCACCCCAGCGCCGAGCAGCAGCGCTCGCTCTACCGCTGGCTGCACGAGCACCCCGAGGTGCTCACCGGGGACTCGTTCTTCCATCTCTCCGCCCTCGGGGAGCCGTTGCCGGGGCTCAACCTGTGCGGAGCGGGTCGCGTCGTCTGCCTGATCGATCCTGTCGGCGACGTCTACGCCTGCCCGTTCGTCATGCACGAGCAGTTCTTGGCCGGGAACGTGCTGGGGGCAGGGGGATTCACCTCGGTCTGGCGAGAGTCTCGACTGTTCGCCGAGCTCCGGGCGCCCGGCACCGCTGGCGCCTGCACCTCGTGCGGTGCGTACGACGCCTGCCGGGGCGGCTGCCTGGCAAGCAAGTTCTTCACCGGCCTGCCCCTGGACGGCCCCGACCCGGAGTGCGCCCTCGGGCACGGCGAGGTCGCGCTCGAGGCGGCGCGGCTGGCCGCGACCGCGGTTCCGCACCCTGGCGACGGCCATTCGCGACGCCCCCGCCGCTCAGGGGGACCAGTGCCCGTGACGCTGAGCCGGCGCCCGTGAGCGACCCGGGCCCGGTGCGCCTGGAAGACCCCTGGCCGGTCGCCGGGCGCATGGCCCCCGCCCGGGTCGTGTTCGGCTCGCACGTCACCAACCTTGGCCGCGGCAGAGCGATCTCCGACCGGCACGTCGCCTACTACCGTCGGCGTGCGGCCGGCGGCTGCGGGGTGGTCGTGACCGAGACCGCCTCGGTACACCCGCTCGACTGGCCCTACGAGCGGGCCCCTCTCGCCGCGGAGTGCGCAGCCGGCTGGCACGAGGTCGCGGCAGCCTGCCACGAGCACGGCGCACTTGTTGTGGCCTCCCTGGGCCACCACGGCGGGCAGGGCTCGTCGGCCTACTCGCGGCGCGAGATGTGGGCGCCCTCGCCGGTGCCGGAGGTGGACAGCCGCGAGCTGCCCAAGGTGATGGAGGACCAGGACATCGCCGAGGTGATCGCCGGCTTCGGTGCCGCGACCCGGCTGGCGATGGGCTCCGGCTGCGACGGGGTGGAGGTCGACGCGGGCGAGCGCAGCCTGCTTCGAGCGTTCCTCTCCCCCTTGACCAACACGCGCGCGGACGCCTGGGGTGGTGATCGTCTGCGCTTCGCCCGAGAGGTCCTGACTGCCGTCCGCGAGGAGCTCGGCAGTGGTCTGCTGATGCTCAGGTTGTGCGTGGACGAACTAGCCCCCTGGGCAGGGATCACCCCGGAGCAGGCCGTCGGTCTGGCCGTGGACCTCGCGCCGCTGGTCGACGTGATCGTCTGCGTGCGGGGGTCCATCTACTCCGCCGCAGCAGCCCGACCCGATGCCCACACGCCCCCCGGGTTCAACCTCGCCGTCACCGCAGCCGTCGCGGATGCGGTCGAGGTGCCGGTGGTGCTGCAAGGCTCGATCGCCGACGTGGCTCTGGCGCAGCAGGCGCTCGGCGAAGGCACCTGTGCGGCCGTGGAGATGACCCGCGCCCAGATCGCCGACCCGGACCTGGTGCGCAAGACCCGGGCAGGTCAGGCCGCGCAGATACGGCCGTGCCTGCTGTGCAACGCCACCTGCCAGGTCCGCGACGCCCGCAACCCGCTGGTGACCTGCGTGGCCGAGCCCGACAGCGGGCACGAGTGCACGCGCACGCAGGTTCCCTCGACGCTGCCTGTGCATGTCCTTGTCGTCGGTGGCGGCCCGGCGGGTCTGGAGGCTGCGCGGGTAGCGGCGCAGAACGGTCACCAGGTGCGGCTGGTCGAGGCAGAGCACACCCTCGGCGGCTCGGCAGCGCTGGCCGCTCGGCTGCCCTCGGGTTCGCGCATCCCCTTGCTGTTGGACTGGTGGAGCCGCGAGCTCGAGCGGCTGGGGGTCACGGTCGAGGTCGGGTGCAGCGCTGAGCCCGACGACGTCGTCCGGCACGCTGGGCCCACCGTGCTGGCGACCGGGAGCCAGGACGGGGACCGGGACTATCAGTGCAGCGCGGATGCCGTGCCGGTCTTCTCGGCAGCGACGGCTCTGCGGCATCTCGGTGAGCTGCCGTCGGGACCGGCAATCGTGTGGGACCCCGTCGGCGGCCCCGAGGGGATCGGCCTCGCCGAGCTGCTCGCCGGCGACCGCAAGGTGACCCTGGTGACGCCCGACCACGTGCCCGGCACGCTCCTCTCCCGAACCGGCGACCTCGCCCCCGCCAGCGCCCGGCTGCAGCAGGCTGGGGTCGCGATCCTGCGCCGGGCCACCCTGACCTCGGTGGGCGCCGAGGGCGTCGAGGTCGCCGACCGGTTCGGGGCCGCACGCTCGGTGCTGCCCGCCGCGGTGCTGATCGACGCCGGGTACCGCCTGCCCGCCGCGACGCTGCTGGACCCGGAGAGCCTGCCGGACGACAACGGCCGCCGTCAGCCGATCGTGGTCGGCGACGCCGTCGCGCCGCGCACGATCCACGAGGCGGTGCTCGAGGGCCGCCGGGCCGCGAACCTGCTGGGGCAGGCCCGGCGATGACCGGTGGACGGTTCCGCTACCTGTTCAGCCCGCTGCGGCTCGGCCCGGTGACGGTGGCCAACCGCATCGTGTTCTCGGCCCACCTGACCAACTTCGCCGAGGACGGCCGGCCGAGTGCGCAGCATGCGGCCTACTACGCTGAACGCGCAGCCGGCGGGGCGGGGCTGATCATCACCGAGGAGCACTCGACCCACCCGACCGACTGGCCCTACGAGAAGCTCATCCACGGCTTCGACCCGGCCGTCGTGCCCGGCTACCGGCGCATCACCGAGGCGGTCCACGCCGCTGGGGCGCCGATCTTCGCCCAGCTCAACCACAACGGCGGTCAGGCGTCGAGCCTGTACTCACGGATGCCGGTGTGGGCGCCCTCGCCGGTCGCTGACCCGCTGTTCCGCGAGGTGCCCAAAGCCATCACCACCAGCGAGATCGCCGAGGTGGTCGCTGGCTACGCCACCGTGGCCGAGCACGCCCGGGCCGGCGGCTTCGACGGCATCGAGCTGCAGTGCTCGCACAGCTCGATCGTGCGTGGCTTCTTGTCCCGCACGACCAACAAGCGCACCGACGGCTACGGCGGTGACCTGACCCACCGCACCCGGCTGCTGCGCGAGGTCCTGGGCGCGGTCCGCGAGGCGATCGGGCCCGGGCTGGCGCTGGGCGTTCGGCTGTGCGGCGACGAGCTGGTGGCGGGCGGGATCACCCTGGAGGAGGCGGTCGAGACCGCCCGGATCGTCGAGTCCACCGGCCACGCCGACTACGTGAACACCTCGATCGGGGTGGCCACCTCGACGCTGTTCATGATCGAGGCGTCGATGGCGGTGCCGCCGGGGTATGCCCTGCACATCCCGGCCGCGATCCGGCGGGCGGTGCGCCTGCCGGTGGTCGGGGTCGGCCGGTTCAAGGACCCGCTTCAGGCCGAGCACGCCTTGGCCGACGGGCACTGCGACCTCGTGGGCGTGGTCCGGGGGCAGATCGCCGACGCCCAGTTCGCAGCCAAGTCGCGCGCCGGACGCAGCCATGACGTGCGGCTGTGCTTGTCCTGCAACCAGGAGTGCGTCGGCCGGATGGGCCTCAATCGCAGTCTGGGCTGCATCGAGAATCCGCGCACCGGCCGTGAGTCGACGCCCCTTCCGGAACCGAGCCGACGCCGTCGGGAGGTGTTGGTCGCCGGAGGGGGCCCTGCGGGTCTGCAGGCCGCGATCGCCGCTGCCGGACGGGGTCACCAGGTGAGCGTGCACGAGGCGACCGACGCCCTCGGAGGGCAGATCCGGCTCGCTGCCACGGTCCCGGTGCGGTCGGAGCTGGGAGACCTGGTCCGCAACCAGCAGGCCGAGTGCCTGCGCCTGGGGGTGCGCCTGGTCACTGGCTCACCCGTGGATCTCGCACGGGTCCACCGGCTGCGCCCCGATGTCGTGGTCGTAGCGACCGGGTCGAGGCCTACGACCCCGTGGTGGGTCACCGAGGTCGAGGGCGCACCCCCGATCCTCGACGTCCGTCAGGTGCTCGACGGGCACCGGGTCGCGGGGCGGGTCCTGCTGGTCGACGACCTCGGCTTCCACCAGGCGACCAGCGTGGCGGAGTGGCTGGCCGACCATGGCTGCCAGGTCGAGGTGGCGACCAGCGGGATGGTGGTCGGCCAGGACCTCGGCAGCACTCTGGACCTGGAGACCTGGTGGATGCGCGCCACCCGCAAGGGCATCGTCCAGACCGTGGAGACGATGCCGGTGGGCCTGGTGGACGGCGGGATCGCCCTGCAGCACCTGCCGACCGGGGCTATCGAGACCCGCCTGGTCGATGCGGTCGTGCTGGCTGGGCAGCAGCAGCCGGTCGACGGGCTCTACCACGCACTGCTCCAGAGCGGGGTGGAGGTGCACCGGGTGGGTGACGCGCTGGTGCCGCGCCGCGCCCACGCTGCGGTGCTTGACGGAGACCGGGTCGGTGGGTCGCTGTGAGACCCGAGGCTGCGCAAGCCGCTGGCCGGACGGCGGCGCTTGCGGTGATTCCGGTCCGCGGCGGCGCACTGGCACCGGGCAGCGAGCAGTGCGCCGAGGCGTGCGACGGGCGGGTGCTCCTGGTCGGCACTGACACTGCCGCGGCTGCGCGAGGGCTGGTGGCCGCCGAACAGGTCTGGGCCTGCGAGCTCGGCACCGTCGCGCCGGGTCGCTGGGCGGAGGCGGTCGCCCGGCTGCTTGATACCGAGCCCCTGCACGATGCCGGGCTGCTGCTGCTCCCCGCATCGGCCGACGGCCGCGACGCCGCGCCGCGGCTGGCAGCCCGGCTGGGGTGGCCGTTGTGGGCCGGGGCGACCTGGCTGGGGTCGGCCAGCGGCGGCCGGCTGGCGCTGGCGCTGGCCCGCCACGGTGCTCGCAGCCAGGTGGAGCTGCTCGCCCAGGCTCCGGCGGTCGTGACCGTGACACCGCAGGGCCGGGAGCAGGTGGGTCGAGCGCAGACAGGCCCGGATGACGCAGGCATCGCGGCGTTCCTGATCCAGGTGCGGCCTGTGCTGCCACCGCCCACGGACGCCGTCCGCGACGCCCGCTCGGTGGGGGTCAGCGATGACGACCAGGCCCTCGAGCTCGCGTGGGCCGAGACGGTGCTGGTCGGCGGCGGCGGGCTGGGCCAGGGCCGCTCCGCCGGAGCAGCTGCGACCTCGTTCCGCGAGCTGGCCGCCGTAGGTGCTGCGCTGGGTGCGGCGGTGGGTGGTACCCGGGTGGCTGCCGACGCGGGGTGGGTGGGCGGCTCGGAGCAGATCGGGACCACCGGGGTTCAGATCCACCCGCGCCGCTACGTGGGCTTCGGCGTCAGTGGCGCGGTCCAGCACCTCGCGGGCATCGGCCGCCCCGAGCTCCTCGTGGCAGTGACGACGGACCCGGCGAGTGCGCTGGCCGCGGCTGCCGACCTCGTGCTGGTCTGCGACGCGCCAGCACTGGTGGCCGAGCTCGCCCGGCAGTGCCCGATCAACAGGGCGACTGGGATCGACCAGGAGGCGGTGGCACATGAGTGATCGGGTCGACGCGGTCGTCGTGGGAGCCGGACCTGCGGGGAGCACCGCGGCCCTGCAGCTGGCCCGCGCGGGGCGCTCGGTCGTGCTGGTCGAGCGCGGCCGTGCGCCGGGGACCAAGAACATGTACGGCGGGGTGATCTACGGCCGGGTGCTCGACGGCGTTGTCGCCGACTGGGCAGCTCGCGCACCCCTGCAGCGGTGGGTGACCCGGCGCTCGACGATGGTGCTCACCCCCACGCAGGCGGTGACCCTCGACGTGCGTTCCGCAGCCTGGGGCGAGCCGCCCTACAACGGTGCGACGGCCTACCGCAGCGATTTCGATCGCTGGCTGGCCGAGGAGGCGGTGGCTGCGGGGGCCATCCTGCTGCCCTCCACGGTGGTGACCGGGCTGCTGCGGGATCAGGCTGGCCGGGTGGTGGGGGTGCGCACCGACCGGCCCGACGGCGACCTGCGCTGCGAGGTGGTGATCGCCTGCGACGGGGTGAACTCCCTGCTCGCCAAGGAGGCCGGGCTGCATCGGGCGACGTCGTCCGACACGTACACGCTGGGCGTCAAGGAGGTCCTGGCGCTGCCGCGAGCGACGATCGAGCAGCGTTTCGGGGTCACCGGCCGGCACGGCGTGGACATCGAGATCCTGGGCGCGACCGGACAGGTCCCCGGCGGCGGCTTCGTCTACACGAACCTGGAGACCGTCGCAGTCGGTGTCGTGGCGCAGGTCAGCGGACTGGCGAAGGCGAAGGTCCGCCCGGAGGAGCTGGTCGCTCGGTTGCGCGCGCACCCCGCGGTCGCCGCCCTCACCCACGGTGGCGAGCTGGTCGAGTACTCGGCGCACCTGATCCCCGAAGGCGGCTACGACAGCATGCCCGCGCTGAGCACCGACGGGATGCTCGTCGCCGGGGACGCCGCCCACATGACGCTGGCTGCCGGGATCTGGCTGGAGGGAGTCAACATGGCGATCGGGGCGGGCAGCGCCGCGGGGCTGACGGCAGCACGGGCCCTCGCCGCAGGCGACACCTCAGAGCACGGGCTGCGGGGCTACCGGCAGGCGTTGGAGTCCTCCTTCGTGCTGGCCAACCACCGCCGGCTGCGCAACCTGCCGCACCTGGTGCTGGGCGAACGCACCCAACGGGTGTATCCGGGCCTGATCTGCGACCTGGCCGAGGAGCTGTTCACGGTGCGCGACCCGATCCCCAAGCCGGGGCTGACCCGGCTGGCCCTCGACGCCAGACGCCGCCACGGCGTGCGGTGGCGGGACCTGGCCTCCGACGGTCTGAGCGCTCTGCGAGCGCTGAGATGAACCGCGACGAACCCACCATCGACGAGCTGATGGCCTCGGTGCACATCGAGGTGGCAGCGCGCCCGCACATCGTGGTCGACACCGAGCTGTGCCGGGGCTGCGGCCAGCAGGAGTGCGTCACTGCGTGCCCAGCCAACCTGTTCGTACCGACCGCGGACGGCGGCATCGTCTTCAACTACGAGCAGTGCTTCGAGTGCGGCACGTGCTACCTGGTCTGCAACACCGACGGCGCCCTGTCGTGGTCCTACCCCGAGGGCGGCTACGGCGTGAGCATGAGATTCGCATGATGCCTAGCCGCTGGGTTGCGGTCGCGATGGCCTACGTGCCGCTGCGGGTCGACGTCGACCCGCGCACCGGCCGGTGCAGGCCCGGGTCGGTGATCTCGGGCGCCAGCGCCAGCGACCAGGCGGCCTTGGAGATCGCCCTGCGCTGCGGTGAGCGCTGGGCGATGCCGGTGGTTGCGGTGTGCGCCGGGCCACAAGCCGCCGAGGCCCTGCTGCGAGAGGCGCTCGCCTGCGGTGCGTCCGACGCGCTGCTGCTCGAGACACCGCCCGACCCCGACCCGGCCCCGCCACCCGGTCTGCCGTGGCACCTCGATGCCGTCGCAGCACTTCTGGCCGATGCGCTGCGCGGGAGCGAGGTGGTCCTCTGCGGTGACCGGACGCCGGACGGCGGCACCGGAGCCGTACCGGCCTTGCTGGCTCACCACCTCGGAGCCGAGCAGGCGCTCGGTTGCACCGAGCTCGAGGTCGACGGCGACGAGCTGCTCGCCCGGCGTCGCCTCGACGGGGCCGCACGCGAGTCGTTGCGGCTGCGTGCACCCGCGGTGGTGTCGGTCGAGCCGGGCGCCGCTCGCCTGCGCCGGGCTGGTCTCGCCGAGGCACTGGCCGCGACCCGGCGGCAGGTGCAGCAGCAGCGCGTAGGACGGTGGCCCCAGGAGCCATCGACAGCGGTGCGGACGGCGCCGTTCCGTCCTCCTCCGCCGCCGCTGGCCGCACCGTCGGGCAGCGCGAACGAGCGGATCGTGGCGCTGACCGGCTCTGCGGCACCCACCCGGGCCCGACAGGTGCTGCACGTCGCACCGGACGAGGGAGCTCGGCTGGTCCTGCAGGCTCTGCGCGAGCACCGCAGATGACCACGACCTCGAGGGCTGTCACCGTGCTCGGCGAGGCGGTCGGACCTGACCTCGCCGAGGACCGTCCGGTCCTGCTGCAGCCTCTCGGCTCGTGCGAGCAGCACGGGCCCCACCTGCCGCTGGACACCGATGCCCGCATCGCCGAGGCGATCGCGCACCGGGTGGCAAAGACCACCCCCGGAGTGATCGTCGGGCCGGTGCTGGCCTACGGCGCGAGCGGCGAGCACGCCGGCTTCCCTGGCACCCTCTCGATCGGCACAGCGGCACTGACCCAGGTGCTGGTGGAGCTGGTCCGCGACGCCGACCGCGACTTCTCCGGTGTGCTCGTCCTCAACGCGCACGGCGGGAACGTCGATGCCCTCCACGCGGCCGACGAGCAGTCGACGCGAGAAGGACGCCGTCTGTGCGTCTGGCATGCGACCGTACCGGGCGGCGACGCCCATGCAGGGCGCACGGAGACCTCGTTGCTGCTGGCGTTGGCCCCGCACCTGGTGCGCCCGGCCCGCGACGCAGGTGCGCTCGATCCGCTGCGCACGCTGCTGCCGGCGTTGCGCTCGGGCGGAGTGCGGGCGGTCAGCGGGAACGGTGTGCTTGGAGATCCGCGTGGGGCCAGCTCGGCAGAAGGCCACCTCCTGCTCGATCAGCTGGTCGCCTCGGCCGTGCGCGCGGCGATCGCGGTGCGCGCCCCGAGGATGCTGAGGAGATGACGACCGAGCCACAGCGCTACGCCAGCGCCCCGGCATCGACGCCACTCACTGCCCGGACCGAGGGGCCGCCCCGGCTCGCGGTCGTCACCGGTGCGGCGCGGGGCATCGGCGCGGCCACCGCCGTTGCTCTGGCCGCCGAGAACTGGGAGCTCCTGCTGGTCGACGCCTGTCGGCCGCAGCCCGGCATCGACTACCCGATGCCGCGGCCCGACGACCTGCTCGATCTCGCCGACCGATGCCGCGCCGCGGGCGCACTAGCAGTGGGCACGGCCGTGGTCGATCTCGGCCGACCCGGTTCTGGGGCGATGCTCGCCGGGGCCCTGGGCACCCGAACCCCCAGCGCCTTGGTCGCCGTCGCCGGCGCCATCGCAGGCGGCCGGGCATGGGAGACATCCGACGAGGTGTGGCAGGCGCTGCTGCGGACGAATCTCGAGAGCACTCGCCAAGCCATCGGCGTGTGCGTGCCGCGCATGGTGGCGGTGGGCGCTGGACGGGTGGTGGCCGTCTCCTCGGCTGCGGTGCTTCGGGCCACTCCGATGCTCGCTGCCTACTCCGCAGCCAAGGCCGCCGTGCAGGCCTACGTGCGGGCCCTGGCCGCGGACTTGGCGGGCACCGGCGTGACCGCCACGGTCGTCGCGCCCGGCAGCACACGCGGGCAGATGTTGGCAGCCTCGGCCGAGATCTATTCACTCGCCGACCAGGACGGGTTCGCCGCACAGCAGCTGCTGCGGCGCGTGCTGGAACCGGCCGAGATCGCCCAGGCGATGCGCTGGCTGTGCTCCGAAGCGGCCGCCGTAACCACGGGCTCCGTCGTCCGGCTCGACGGCGGAATGACGGCCTGAGGCGTGTCTGATGGATCACAGCCAGAACAGGACGATG
Source organism: Actinomycetes bacterium (assembly GCA_038322045.1). Taxonomy (GTDB): domain Bacteria; phylum Actinomycetota; class Actinomycetes; order JBBQFP01; family JBBQFP01; genus JBBQFP01. Next base: position 149,492 of record JBBQFP010000002.1, read on the forward strand.
GCGGCCAGGCCGATGGCGGCTCGGCAGTTGCGAGCGTGCTTGTGCGACGCAGCGCTTGACAGGAGCGAACAACTCCGTCGGGGTGCGGAACGGTCAGCGTCCGCCCGCGGCTGCCGTCCCAGCAAGGCCAGGCCGCCGGCCCGGAATGCGGCCAGTCACCGCCGTGGGTCCGCCGGGCGACCCCGGCGTAGCGCAACACGTCGCCGGCAAGGGCCGATGATGAGCGCTATGCGATCGACGGTGCAGCACCTGTTCGCGTCGGTGCTTCTCGGCGTGGGAGTTCTTACGCTGCTTAGCCCACTTGGCCTCGCCTGGCTCATTCACGGAGACCAGGCGCGGTACCTGTGGCTGATCAGCGGTCCAGCGCCTTTCAACGAGCTCGGCAGCGGCCCCGTGCAGCTCTGGACCTCACTCGGCCTGGTGCTCGTTGGCGCGGTCATCATGGGCGTGGGGGTAGTGCTCGACCTCAAGCGGCGCTTGCCACGCTGACGTCCGCCCGCACAGCGCCGCCGCCGCGCGCCGAACCGCTGGCTGGCCCTGCGGCGGAGGCCCCGCGACTCCGCTGCGGCGCGTCAAGTCGGGGGCGCCATCCGTGCGCGGCGAAGGAGACCAGCGCTCGTGATGGAAGCCTCGGCAAGCGGTGGACGCCGGCGCCCTGAGCCGGCGTGACCGCGTCAGCGGGTGGCTCAGGCCGCCTGCAACAGCGAGCAGAACGGTCAGGGCAGCGTCGTGCGCAGCAGCTGGACGGCGCCGTCGAGGACCTAGCGGACGCAACGGAACTCCCTCGCTCGTCCAGCGCGGCCGAAAGCTGCTCAGGGTCGAACAGGTAAGGCGCGTTCGCCGCGACCAGGTTCCGGTAGCACCGCTCGGCCAGCTGCCCGCGTGAGCGCCAGCCCGAGCCGGCATCGGGAGATCACGGACACGACCAGAGCCAGATGGGCGACAGTGACACCGGGACGACGACCTTGCCGCTGACCTTGCCGCACACCGGGTCGCCCAGACTGCTTAGGACCACGACTCCGACTCCCACTGTGATCGCTTTGCGAGACGACGCAATCGACAGGTTGCCCACGGGTGTTTGTTACATGTAACTTCGCGGTATGACCGACCAGGACACACCGCCGGTGCGTGAACGGGTAGCGGCACACCGGGCGCGACTGCGCCGCCAGGGTTTGCGTCCGGTGCAGATATGGGTGGCTGACGTTCGCGCACCCGGGTTTGCCGCCGAGGCGCACCGTCAGTCAGCGCTGGCTGCGACCAGCACGCATGCTGCCGAGGATCAGGCGTTCGTCGATGCCATCTCCTGGTTCGCCGACGAGGACGAGGACGAGGCTTGAGACGAGGCGAGTTGTGGACCGCCGCCGGAGGCAAGCACTATGCGGGCAAACCGCGCCCGGTGGTCGTGATCCAAGATGACCGTTTCGATGCCACCGACTCGATCACCATCTGCCCGTTGACGACGGACCTGAGCGAGATCCCGCTGCTTCGGATCCCCCTGGTTCCACGCAGCGGAACGGGACTGGCCCAGCCGAGCAGCATCATGGTCGACAAGCTGACCACGATGCCCCGATCCAAGCTTCGCGAGTGCATCGGAGCCCTGCGCGATACCGAGATGCTCGCGCTGTCCCGGGCTGTCGTGGTGTTCCTCGGCCTCACCTGATCGCTCCCGGTCGAGGATCCCCTACGGACAGAGCCTCTGGGCGAACCGATTCCTCGGATCCTGCTCCGGTCGCCGGTCCCCGGCTCCATCCGGTGGATGAGAGGGGTTCAGGCGTGACTCCTCCTTCCTCGCTAGAACAACTCATGACGTGGTCGACTCTGGCGATGGCGGCAGCCTCAGCCGTCGCCGCCGTCCTCGCCTGGAGGACAGCGAAGGCGACACCCGAGGCGGCGACGGCTACTGCGGGGGCCGCGCGGGCAGCGAACGAACAGTCCCGCCGCGACAGCAGAGCTCAAACGCGACCCATACGTGTGGGTCGGGGTCCTGCCAGCCTCGGCGGTGCCCGCCCCTTCGGCCGAATCAGCCCGCGTTTCCACCGGCATCGGCTAGCACGCGCCGCGCGATCGCTTCGACCTGTTCGACCGTGAGCATGGGGGGCTCTGGTTCGTGGACTGCTTGGCGCAGGATCCGGCGTACCAGCGCAGAGGTAGGGATCTGGGCGGCCGCTGCCCGCTGCCTGAGCTGGCTATCGAGCTCCCGGTCGATGCGCAGATTCAGCGGCACGTCCAGCATCGCGTTGCGCTCGGCAACCTCGACGTCGGCAGCTTCGGCTTCCTCTTCGGCGTACTCGTCCCGACTGGCCTGCACCTC
>JBBQFP010000003.1:0-112864 GCA_038322045.1 Actinomycetes bacterium
GACATCGTCCAGGAGGGCAACCTCGGCCTCATCCACGCCGTGGCGAAGTTCGACTGGTCCAAGGGCTTCAAGTTCTCCACCTACGCGACGTGGTGGATCCGGCAGGGCATCCAGCGGGGCTTCGTCGAGAACTCCCGGGCGGTGCGGCTGCCCACGAAGGTCATCGAGCGGCTGGGCAAGGTCGCGAGCACGCAGCGCCGGCTCGAGGCGCAGACCGGGCAGCGCCCGACCGACGCCGAGGTGGCCGCCGAGCTCGGCTGCACGGAGGAGGCCGTCGTCGAGCTGCGCAGCCTCGCCCGCACGCCGGTGAGCCTCGACCGCCCGGTCGGCGACGACAGCGCTGACGCGGTGCTCGGCGACCTCCTCCATGACGAGACCGACGTCCCTGTCGAGGACCTCGTCAGCGTCCAGGCCGACCTCGCCTCGCTGCGGTCCCTCGTGACCGCGCTGGACCCGGTCGCCGCCGAGGTGGTCCGGCTGCGCTTCGGGCTCGACGACGGCACGCCCCGCACCTTCGCCGAGATCGGCGCGGTCCTCGGCATGTCCCGGGAGCGCACCCGGCTCATGGAGAAGGCTGCCCTCGCCGACCTCCGCGAGCGGCTCGGCGACCCCGACGGCGGCGACTCCCTGCAGCTCGCCAGCTGACCCGCCTCTGCAACGCCTCAAGGCACCAACCCTGCGGCGCCGCCAGGGTCACGCCGCCGCGGCGGCCCGCTCGCGCCAGTAGGCGACGGTCGAGGCCACGACGTCGGCCACCGGCGTCGGGGTGAGGCCGAAGGTGCGCTGTGCCAGCGAGGAGTCCATGACGAAGGGCTCCTCGAGCTGGTAGGAGACCTCGGCGAGCTCCCTGAGAACGGGTACGACGAGACCGGCAGCGCGCAGCGCCAGCGGGGGCATCGAGGCGACCTTGGGAGCGGGCATGCCTGCCTGCTCGGCGAGCAGAGCAATCATCTGGCGCTGGCTGCGCGGCTCCGGGCTGGGGACGTGCCAGGCGGCGCCCCACGCCCGCTCGTCGGAGCCCAGCGTCACGAGGGTGCGCGCGACGTCGCCGACGTAGCTCCACGTGTGGGGAGCGTCGGGGTCGCCGAGGACCCGGACCGTCTTCCCGGCGAGGATGCTCGGCACGACGCGGGCGCCGAGGAGCCCGCCATCGGTGACCATGGGCCCGACGTAGTCCGAGGCCCGCGCCTCGGTCACCCGCACCGCACCGCTGCGGTGGGCGGCGAGCGCGTCGTGCCACATCTGCGCCCGGATGCGGCCCTTGCGGGTGGGGGAGGTCAGCGGGGTCTGCTCCGTCATGGGTGAGGAGCCGGGCGGGTAGCCGTAGAGGTTGCTCATCGTCACGAGGACGGCGCCGCTGCGGGTGGCCGCGGTCAGCAGCGCCGAGGCCAGCGGCGGCCAGTCCTTGGCCCATCGGTGGTAAGGCGGGTTGGCGCAGTTGTAGATGGCCGCGGCCCCGCCGTCCTCGCTGACGAGCGCGGTGAGGACGTCGGCGTCGGCGGCGTCGGCCCGTCGGCGGGTCACCTGCGGGTGCTCTGGGCCCCCACCTGACCGGGTGACGACGACGACGCGGTGCCCTGCCTCGGCGAGCAGCAGGGCGGTGCTCGTGCCGATCGGACCCGACCCGACGACGACGGACCTCGGGGCTGGGGTCATGACGCTCCTCCTTCGATGTCGGAGAGCGGTGCTCTCGCTAGAGAGCACTATGTCGACCGTCGACGATAATGTCAAGAGCAGTGCTCCCGTCTGTTGCCGCCGATCTCTGATCGTGGCAGGCTTCCGGCATGGCGACCGGGACGGCGAGGGAACGAGTCAGGGCGGAGATCACCCGGGAGATCACCGACGTCGCCACCGTGCACCTCGGTCGCGACGGTGCCGCCGGGCTCTCCCTGCGGGCGGTGGCGCGCGACCTCGGGATGGCCAGCTCGGCGGTGTACCGCTACTTCCCGAGCCGTGACGACCTGCTCACCGCCCTGATCGTCGAGGCGTACGGCTCTCTCGGGCAGGCAGCCGAGGACGCCGAGAGCCAGGTGGCGCGGACGGACCTGCTCGGCAGGTGGCTCTCGGTGTGCCACGCGGTGCGCGGCTGGGCGCGCGAGCACCCCCACGAGTACGCGCTGCTCTACGGCTCGCCGGTCCCCGGCTACGCCGCCCCTCAGGACACCATCGGCCCGGCCACCCGGGTTGCCGCGGTGCTCACGGGGTTGCTCGCCGACGGCCAGGGGCAGCTGGAGGTCCCCACGTTCGGGGTCCCCCTGACCGAGGCCGCCGTCCGGTCGCTCGCGCCGGTGCGCACCGGGCTCGGAGGGGACGCCGTGCAGGCCGAGCTGCTCTTCGCCGGGCTGACGACGTGGGTCGCGCTCTTCGGGGCCGTGAGCTTCGAGCTCTTCGGCCACCTCGTCGGGGTCGTCGACGACGTCGACGCGTGGTTCGACGCCACGATGACTCGGCTCGGCGGGCTTGTGGGGCTTGTGGGGCTCGTGGGGTCCGTGGGGTCTGCCGCGGCCGCGGAGCCCGTCGGGACTGGTGCAGGGACGCCGTCGTCCTCCCCGAACGCCACTGCCTCCGCGCCGGCCGGGTAGGCACCACGCCTCAGCCGTGCGGAGTCTTTCGCCCTCTCTTGCCACACCGGTGCGGTCGACCTGGCTCCGGGGTGGTCCCTCGACGGCCTCGTCACGGCATGATGGGGCGCGTCGCCGGAGTGCCGCCGATCGATGCGAGGGAGAGGCAGAAGCGTGCCACGCAAGATTGAGGTCACGGAGCTCGTCCTGAGGGACGCCCATCAGAGCCTGTTGGCTACACGCATGGCGTTGGAGGACATGGTCCCTGCCTGCGAAGACATCGATGCCGCCGGCTACTGGAGCGTCGAGTGCTGGGGTGGCGCCACGTTCGACGCCTGCATCCGGTTCCTCAACGAGGACCCGTGGGAGCGGTTGCGCACGTTCCGCCGGCTGCTGCCGAACTCCCGGCTCCAGATGCTCCTGCGCGGCCAGAACCTTCTCGGCTACCGCCACTACGAGGACACCGTCGTCGACCGGTTCGTCGGCAAGGCCGTCGCCAACGGCATGGACGTCTTCCGCGTCTTCGACGCCCTCAACGACGTGCGGAACGTCAAGCGGGCCATCGCCGCGGTGCGCCGCGAGGGCGCCCACGCCCAGGGCACGATCTGCTACACCGAGAGCCCTCTGCACACCACCGAGGGCTACGTCCAGATGGCCCGCGAGCTCATGGACCTCGGCTGCGACTCCTTGTGCCTCAAGGACATGGCGGCGCTGCTCAAGCCCCAGCCGGCCTACGACATCATCAAGGCGATCAAGGACGACCTCGGGGAGGACGTCCGGATCCACATGCACTGCCACGCGACGACGGGCGTCACCCTCGTGTCGCTCATGAAGGGCATCGAGGCCGGCGCCGACGTCGTCGACACGGCGATCAGCTCCCTGTCGCTCGGCCCCGGTCACAACCCGACCGAGAGCCTCGTCGAGATGCTCGTCGGGACGCCGTACACGACCGACCTCGACATGGACCGGCTCATCAAGATCAAGGACTACTTCGCCGGCGTGCGTCCGCGCTACGCGGAGTTCCTCTCCAACATCACCGGCGTCGAGACCGAGATCTTCACCAGCCAGATCCCCGGCGGCATGATCTCCAACATGGAGAGCCAGCTGCGCGCGCAGGGTGCGGGCGACAAGCTCAAGGAGGTCCTCGCCGAGGTCCCGCGGGTCCGCAAGGACGCCGGGTACCCGCCGCTGGTCACGCCCTCGAGCCAGATCGTCGGCACCCAGGCCGTCTTCAACGTGCTCATGGGCCGCTACAAGGTGCTCACCGCCGAGTTCGCCGACCTCATGCTCGGCTACTACGGCACGTCGATCGGTTCACGCGACCCCGAGGTGGTCGCCAAGGCCGAGGCGCAGACGAAGAAGACCCCGATCACCGTCCGGCCGGCCGACCTCCTCGAGCCCGAGTGGGAGAAGCTGACCGCCGACGCGGCCAAGGTCGAGGGCTTCGACGGCACCGACGAGGACATCCTCACCCACGCGATGTTCCCGCAGGTCGCCGAGACCTTCCTCGTGCACCGGGCCGAAGGCCCCAAGAACCTCTCCAAGGACCCGGCGCAGGTGGCGGCAGAAGCCGCAGCCAGTGCGGCGGCCAGCGGCTCGGGCGGGCCGGTCCGCACGTCCATCAGGTACCAGGTGACCGTGAACGGCACGGCGCACAGCGTGTCCGTCGACCCAGCGTGAGGATGTCGTGAGCACACCGAGCATGCAGCAGCGGATCGCCGAGCTCGAGGAGCGCCGCGCCCACATCGAGGCCGGCGGCGGCGAGAAGCGGATGGACAAGCAGCACTCCGAGGGCAAGCTGTCGGCGCGCGAGCGCGTCGCCGAGCTCGCCGACCCGGGGAGCTTCCAAGAGATCGGCGCCTTCGCCGAGCACCGCACGACGATGTTCGGCATGGACGGGGCCGACCTGCCCGCTGACGGCGTCGTCACCGGTGCGGCGACCGTGCTGGGGCGCCCGATCCACCTCGCGAGCCAGGACTTCTCCGTGGCCGGTGGCTCGGCGGGCGAGCAGCACAACAACAAGGTCGTCGACATGATGAAGGCGTCGCTGGCCACCGGCACGCCGTTCGTGTTCATCAACGACTCCGGCGGCGCGCGCGTCCAGGAGGGCATCGACTCGCTCTCCGGCTACGGGCGGGTCTTCTACAACAACGTCATGCTCAGCGGCGTCGTCCCCCAGGTGTCGATCATCGCGGGGCCGTGCGCCGGCGGTGCCGCGTACTCCCCGGCCCTGACCGACTTCATCATCCAGACCCGGGCCGCCCGGATGTTCATCACGGGTCCGAGCGTCATCCAGCAGGTGACGGGCGAGACGGTCACGGCGGAGGCTCTCGGCGGGCCGGACGCCCACATGGTGCACTCGGGCAACATCCACTTCATCGCCGAGGACGACAAGCACGCAGCCCTCATCGTCAAGAAGCTCCTGTCGTTCCTGCCCTCGAACAACAGCGAGGACCCGCCGGTCCTCCCGTTCGCCGGCGACCTGACCCCGAACCCGCGTCTGGACGACATCGTGCCGCTGGAGGCGAAGAAGGCCTACGACATCCGTGAGGTCATCGCCAACATCGTCGACTCGGCCGACTTCCTCGAGGTGCAGTCGGGCTTCGCGACGAACATCGTCGTCGGCTTCGCCCGGGTGACCGGGCGCTCGGTCGGCATCATCGCCAGCCAGCCGATGGTCGTCTCCGGCGTGCTCGACATCAACGCCTCGGACAAGGCCGCGCGCTTCGTGCGCTTCTGCAACGCCTTCAACATCCCGCTGCTCACCCTCGTCGACGTTCCCGGGTTCCTCCCCGGGGTTCAGCAGGAGTACGACGGCATCATCCGTCACGGGGCCAAGCTGCTCTTCGCGTACTCCGCGGCGACCGTCCCGAAGATCACGGTCATCCTCCGCAAGGCCTACGGCGGCGCCTACATCGCCATGTGCAGCAAGGACCTCGGCGCCGACCGGGTGTACGCCTGGCCGACGGCCGAGATCGCCGTCATGGGTGCCGAGGGCGCGGCCGAGATCGTCTTCCGCCGTGAGATCAAGGCGGCCGAGGACCAGGACGCGAAGCGTGCGGAGCTCATCGAGGAGTACCGCTCGGCGTTCTCGACGCCCTACGTCGCAGCCGGCCGGCGCCTCGTCGACGACGTCATCGACCCGGCGTCGACGCGCCGGGTCGTCGCCCAGGCCCTCGAGACGCTCGCCACCAAGCGTGAGATGCGCCCGGCCAAGAAGCACGGGCTGATCCCGCTGTGACCGCCGTCGCAGCACCCGCGGCCGCCGGTCGCGGCGTCCGGACCGTCCCGGGAGAGGGGATCGCATGCTGACCGACGTCGACCCCGGCGTGGTTGCCGACCTGCAGCGCTCGGTTGCCGAGCTCACGCTGCGGGTGTCCCGGCTCGAGTCCGAGCTCGCCCAGGTCAAGGACGAGCCGGCGCCGCTGCTCGACGAGACGGTGCTGGCCATCTCGGCGGCCGTGGCTGCCTATCTCGGCAAACGGGCCACGATCCGCCACATCCGGCTGGCCTCCAAGCCCTCGGCGTGGGCTGCGCAGGGCCGGTCCGCGGTCCAGCACTCGCACGTCGCCCGCGCCGGTCGTCGCTGACCGCGCCGTCACCCGTAGTCGTCCACCCACCGCACGAGCAGGGATGGTTATGAAGCTCAAGGTCACCGTCAACGGTGTCGCCTACGACGTCGCCGTCGACGTGGAGGAGGAGCCCGTGCCGATGCTGGGCGGGTTCCTGGCGCCAGGCGCGGTCGCCGCGCCGGCGCACGCCGCCTCCACCGCCCCGGCCCACGTCAAGGCCCCAGCCGACGAGCAGAAGGTGCTCCGTGCACCGATCTCCGGCATGGTCACGAAGGTCCTCGTCGAGACGGGGCAGGAGGTCGAGGTCGGCGCCACCCTCATCGTCCTCGAGGCCATGAAGATGGAGACCGAGATCACCGCCCCGGTGCAGGGCACCATCGCCGACGTCACGGTGGTCCGCGGCGACTCCGTCACCGGTGGTCAGGTCCTCGTCGAGTGGGCCTGAGCGCGGGCTAGGACCGGGCTAGGACGACTCGGCTGGGGCTCGCCCCGGCGGTGCGACGAGGCAGCACCAGACGAGGGCCGTACCCGGACGCCGGGTGCGGCCCTCGTGCCGTGCCCTGAGGCGGGGCGACGCCGGCTCAGGGGAGAGCCAGGGTGCGACCAGGGTCGGCCCCTGATGCCCCGGTGCGCCCCCTGACGGGAGGGTTGGTCACGTCAGCACGACCAGCACCTCCACCGAGAGCAGGCATCACCATGAACAGCATCTCCCAGACCCTCTGGCGCGAAGGCTTCGTCCGCTCCTCCCAGCGCCGGCTGCTCGGCGGGGTGTGCGCGGGCATCGGTCGCCGGATCGGCATGGGCCCGTGGACCGCGCGGCTCCTCTTCATCCTCGTGCTCTTCCTCGTGCCCGGCTGCGGCGTGCTCGTGCTCTATCCGATCCTCTGGATCCTCATGCCGGCCGAGCCCTCCACCGGGTGGGCGGGCTACCAGCCGGCTCAGCGCTGATACCGGTCGGGGATGTCGTCGCCGTCGATGTCGAGCTGCTCCTGCTCGGCGATGGCGAGGTAGTGCCGGTTGCGCCCGCGCAGGACGAGAGCCGAGATCCCCGCCGCGCACAACGACCCGGCGAGGACCCCGACCTTCACCTGGTCGTCCCGCTGGCTGCCGGCCCCGAACGCCAGCTCGCCGATGAGCAGCGAGACGGTGAACCCCACCCCACCGAGCACGGCGAGCCCGAAGACGTCGAGCCAGGACAGGTCGTCGTCGAGGCTGGCCCGGGTGAAGCGCGCGACGAGCCACGTCGCGGCGACGATGCCCACGGCCTTGCCGACGACGAGGCCGGCGACGATGCCCAGGGCGACGGGGTCGCGCACCGTGACCCCGAGGCCCGAGAGCCCACCGACGTCGACGCCAGCGGCGAAGAACGCGAAGACGGGGACGGCGAAGCCCGCGGACAGGGGCCGCCACCGGTGCTCGAAGTGCTCGGCGAGACCCGGCCCCTCGCCTGCGCGCAGCCGCCGGACGGGGACGGCGAAGCCGAGCAGGACGCCAGCCACGGTCGCGTGGACGCCCGAGGCGTGCACGAGCGCCCACACCGCGACGGCGAGCGGGAGCAGGAGCCACCACCGGCGCTCACGGCGCTGGACGAGCATCGTAAAGGCGGCCAGCGGGACGAGCGCCCCCAGCAGCGGGACGAGATCGAGCTCGTTCGTGTAGAAGAACGCGATGATCGTGATCGCGATGAGGTCGTCGACGACGGCGAGGGTGAGGAGGAAGGTCCGCAGCGCGCTCGGCAGCTGTTGCCCGACGACTGCAAGGACGGCGAGGGCGAAGGCGATGTCGGTCGCGGTGGGGATGGCCCAACCACGCGCCGCACCCGTGGCGCCGCTGCTGACGGCCAGGTAGATCAGCGCCGGGACGACGACCCCGCCGCACGCAGCGGCGATGGGCACGGCGGCCCGTCGGGGGTCGCGCAGGTCGCCAGCGACGAACTCGCGCTTGAGCTCGAGCCCGGCGATGAAGAAGAAGATCGCCAGCAGCCCGTCAGCGGCCCAGGTCGCCAGCGACAGGTGCAGGTGCAGCGACCGCGGCCCCACGGTGACGTTCCGGAGGCTGTCGTATGCGCCCGACCACGGGCTGTTGGCCCAGAGGAGCGCGACGACGGCGGCGCCGAGCAGGAGTCCCCCGCCGATGGTCTCGGCGCGGAGGATCTCGGCGATCCGGCGCGCCTCCGGCCACGACCCCCGCCCGAGCAGCACCCGGCGTGGGGGGTCGGGAACAGCCATGCTGGCCACTATGCCCCATGGCTGATCACCCGGCCGGACCGACGTCCGTCGGATGTGGTCGTCACGCCTTGGAGCCGTGGTCCTCCGTGCGAGATGCTGTGCGTCGACCCCGCCGCCCCGGTCGGTGGCGAGGAGGACAAACGCTCATGCGGGCTCGACGGTGGGTGGCGACGCTGGCCGCTGGAGCCGTCCTTGCCGCCTGCGCGAGCTCACCCCCGCCGGCCACGACCTCGCGTGCAGCCATCGCGGGGAGCCCGGGTGCCGCGGCCGCGGCCACCGCGCCGTCCTCGGTCGGCACGTCGTCCAGACCACCAACGCCTGCGGGGTCGCCGTCGCCGTCCGGGGCGAACCACTCGGTGACGACCCCTCCCCTGCCGCAGCGGTCGCGGTTCGTCCCCACGCGCCTGCGACCGGGGGAGCGGCCCCCGCAGCTCGTCGTCGCCGCCTTCGACGGCGCCGGTGACGTCGACGAGCTCCGCGACTGGCGCACGATCACCGGCGAGCTCGGCTCCACCGTGTCGCTGTTCCTCTCCGGCGTGTTCCTCCTCGACACAGCCCACGCCTGGCGCTACCACGGGCCCGGCCACGACAGGGGCTACTCGGCCATCGGCTTCCGCACGCCGTGGGAGGAGCCGATCCCCGAGCTCACCGCCCTGCTCAGTGCGGCCTGGCTCGACGGCGACGACATCGGCACGCACTTCAACGGCCACTTCTGCGGTCCCGCTGGGGTGGACCGGTGGACCGAGGCGCAGTGGGCCGACGAGCTGCGGCAGTGGGACGGTCTCGTCGACGGGTGGCAGGCAGACAACGGCACAACCGGTGCACCTCCGTTGGCCTTCGACCACACGGTGAGCGTCGGAGGCCGGACGCCGTGCCTCGAGGGTCGGCCGGCGGCCTACCTCGCGGCCATGAAGGCTGCCGGGTACCGCTACGACACCTCGGCGACCGGCGACCTGTCATGGCCGCGCCGCACGCCGCAGGGGCTGTGGGAGTTCCCGCTGCCGACGATCACCTGGAAGGGCGCCCGAGGCGGCCGGGTCCTGGGGATGGACTACAACCTCTGGTACGCCTACAACCGGGCCGGGCCCATCCGGACCGATGCCGAGCGGGCCTCCGTGGCGCGAGCCGTGACCGACACCTACCTCGCGGCGTTCTCCGCCACCTACGACGGGAACCGGGCACCCCTCTACCTGTCGAGCCACATGAACTACTGGGGCTGCAACCAGAACTACCGGGCCTGCAACCACCGCGCGAACCTCCCCGGCGGCACACCGATGCAGCACTACGGGCCGTTCACCGTCGGTCTCCAGGCGGCCTACGCGACCATCTGCAGGCGGGCGGAGGTCCGGTGCATCTCCTACCGCCAGCTCGCGGACTGGCTCGACGCCCAGGACCCTGCCGTGCTCTCGGCCCTGCAGGCCCGACCGGCCGCGACGTCGCGCTGACGGGGCCGCACCCAAGCTCCCGCCTCCTGAGCGCTGTGAGTGGGTCGACCCAATTCAACGGCAGATCCGTCCAACTGAGCGTGTCCGCGACATGGTTATCTACCCCGGCGCCTTCGGGCACCACGTCGATAGGGTCAGCCCGTGGACGAGCGAGGACGCGATGGGGTGCTGCTCATCGAGGGCGGTGACTTGGCCTGTGGCGAACTACTCATGCTCGTCTACCGGCAGATTCGCGTAGAGCCTGCCGGCTCATGGGTGGGGATCGTCACCACTGATCCGGCGGCACCGATCGACATCCCGGCCTGGTGCCATCTCACGGGGCATCACTATCGGGGGCTCTCTCGTGAGCATCCGGACCGCACCTACCTGGTTGAGCTGGCAATCTCAGTTCGGCCTGTTGACCCGCAACGACCTTGGCATCCTCAGCCCTCATCGGAGGTTCTCCCATGACCATCCTCGTTTCCCTCGCGAGCAGCCACCTGGACGGCGACCGAGCCACGCTCGCCTTCGTCGTTGCGGGCGCCGCGGTTGCGTCGGGGCAGGACACCACGGTGTTTCTCTCCGCTGACGGCGCCTGGCTCGGCAAGAAGGGCGAGGCCGCAAAGATCAACGAGGAGGGTTTCGCCCCGCTCGCAGATCTGATGAGCGGCTTCACCGAGGTGGGCGGCAAGATCATCGTCTGCAGCCCCTGTGCCAAGAAGCGCGGGATCACGGAGGCTGATCTTGTGGACGGGTCAGTCATCGCTGGTGGTGCGGCGGTCGTCGCACTGATGGTCTCCGGCGCCCAGACGATCTCGTACTGACCCGATGGACGCCGATGCCGAGTTCGACGGCGGCGCTATGGACTGCGGCGGCGGCCTGCTTCTGCTGCTGACGCGCAAGATGCGTGAGATCGAGCCCGGGCAGAGGCTGCTGGTCCGTACTCAGGAGCGCTCCGTCCCCCCCGACCTGGACGACTGGGGGCGGCTGGCCGGCCACGCGATCATCTCGTCGACTGCGGCCGGCCCGAACGGGCCGTGGGAAGTCGTCGTACGCCGGGATGGGTCCAAGCTGCCGACCACAGAGACCACCACGTTCGAGTCGGTGTTCTCCGAGGGAACCGCAACTCCGATCGGAAGTCGACTCTGGTTGTACAGCAACTTTCACTGCAATCTCTCCTGCACCTATTGCTGTGCCGAATCGTCACCCGGGGCGGCACAGCGTCTGCTTCCCGTCGATCTGGCGTTGTCGGCCACCACGGAGTTCCGGGATCTCGGCGGCGCGGAGGTGATCGTCACAGGCGGCGAGCCGTTCCTGCACCCGGATCTCGGGCCGATGGTTGTCGGGCTCGCCGCCCTGCTGCCGGTGACCATCCTCACGAACGGGATGGTGTTCGATCGAGGTCGTCGGCGAGAGGCGCTGATGTCGATGCCGCGCGACCGGGTCGTCTTGCAGATCAGCCTCGACTCCGCTGGCCCGACGCTGCATGATCTCCATCGCGGCATCGGAACCCACGCCAAGGCCCTCGCCGGGATGGCCCTTGCGCGTGAGCTCGGATTCACGCTCCGGGTCGCGGCCACCCTGCACGACGACGAGGCTGTCGGCGCAGCCGCTCTCACGCAGTTGCTTGACTCGCTCGGCGTGGACGAGGGTCACCGCATAATCCGTCCCGTTGCCAAGCAAGGCTTCGCGCTCGAGGGTCAGTCAGTGACGGTGGATTCGCTAGAACCGGAACCCACTGTGACCGTCGACGGCATCTGGTGGCATCCGGTGGCGGTCAACGATCCCGCGATGCACGTTGCCACAAGCCCGCTCCCTGTCGCACCAGCGCTCGCCACCATTCGGGACACCTTGGCGGTCCAGGACGCAGCCCGCCGCGAAGGCCGCCGGCACGTGTTCCGCTGCGCCTGAGGTCAGCGCTCAGCTGGGTCGACAGATCCCTTGGCGAACGTGCTACCCACCAGGACCGTCGCCAGGCCGAGCAGGATTGCGGCTGCAGCGGCCCCTCCCTCGACGACGCTGGCGTGCCCGAAGGTGGCGAAGAGGTAGACCGCGATGGCGACCGAGACCGCAGCTACCCCCCGCACCAACGTGTGCTTACGCGAGCGGGCCGCTCCGACTGCCGCCAAACCGACCACCAAGAGCACCAGGCCCCCCCAACCGTCCAGCGGAACCTGTCGAGTCCAGTCCTTGCTGAAGGCAAACAGCGCCGAAGCCGCGCAGAGCATGCCTGCCCCGGAGGCGAGACGGGACGCCTCTGAGGTGATCATGAGGCCCTCATCGCGAGCGCGGCGAGCCGAGATGAGGACACGCGCCATTGTGGACGCAGCACACCATCGAGACCTCCGACTCGGCCGGCCGCGAGTGCCAGCACCGTGAGATGTGCCAAAGCCATGAGGAAGTAGGACCAGGGCCACTCATTGGGCGTGTTGAGCACTGACAGCGCGATCGCCGCCACTTGACCGAGCGCCAGGACCGCAGCAAGCCGCGTCACGAGTCCGGCGAGGAGGAGCACGGCCAGCAGTGTCTCGACGAAGAGCGTCACCCAGGCGAAGGCGATGAAGTGCGGCAGCACCGCGTGGCTCATCACCCAAGCGAATGGCGCGAACACTTGATGGGTGGAAGCGTCGGTGACGTACTGCCGGAGGTTGCCGAAGTTCGGTGGCAGCTTCCACGCGAGGTTGCTGGCCCAGAGGAGACCGAGGGCGAGACGTAGGACGAGGACTGCGCGGCGCGCCCACTGCCCCCTGTCCAGCTCCTCATAGGCGGGCGTGGCCCGCCGTACGGTCTGCGATGTCGCCATTTCTACTCCTCCGGGTGGTTGGTGCCAGCGTAGAGACGGTCTCGGGGTTACAACGCATGGTTCGATTACGTTGTTCTTACACTGCCCGACCCGTCTGTCGCAGAACGCGCCAGATGAACGGCGGGACAGCTTCCCACGGGGCTCGGTGTTCCTCATGGCGTGGGGTTCTCACGTCCGGCGGCCGCGACGGATCCTGGAGAGGCCACGTGTCACCCGTGCCATCCGCGGCCGCTGGAGCCGTGCCCGGACGTCGTCGATGGCGGCGTTCCACGGACCGTCGGCGTACGTCGGGTAGGCGTGGATCGTGCTGGCGACGTCGCGGGTGCGCAGTCCCAAGCGCACCGCGAGGGTCAGCTCGGCCAGCGTCTCGCCGGCCCTAGGCCCGACCACTGTCGCGCCGACGACCCGGCCCTTCGCATCCACGGCGAGGCGCGCGAACCCGGCGGTGTTGGACTCCGCGACGGCCCGATCGATGTGCTCGTGGTCGCGGGTGGTCACAGTGACACCGGGGGGAATGTCGGTGGCGATGGTGGGGGTGCCGACTGCGGCGACCTCGGGCTCGGTGAACGTGACGCGCGGCACCGCGGTGGGATCGACCCTGCGGCGCAGCCCGAGGATCGCGTTGCTGGCCGCCAGGCTGCCGTGGACGCCGGCGAGGTGGGTGAGCTGAGGGTGACCGGTGAGATCTCCGGCCGCCCAGACCCGCGAGCTCGTCGTCCGTAAGCAGGCATTGACCACGACGAAACCTCTTGCGTCGATATCGACCCCAGCGCGGTCGAGACCGAGGTCGTTGGTGCGCGGGCTGCGACCTCCGGCGACGAGCAGTCGATCGAAGGTCACCGTGGTTGGTGTCGAGCCGTGTGCGCCGACGGTGAGGGTCCCGGACCCGTCGGCTCGGCCGTCGACACCTACGACGGGCATTCCCGCGAGGATCTGGACGCCGTCGGCGACCATCGCGGTGGCAACGATCGCCGAGGCATCGGGGTCTTCGCGTGGCAGGATCCGCGGAGCTGCCTCGACGACGGTCACCTCGGTGCCTAACCGCGCGAAGGCCTGACCGAGCTCACAGCCGATGCTGCCTCCGCCGAGAACGGCCAGTCGACGCGGCAGTTCCGTCAGGTTCCACAACGTGTCCGAGGTCAGGAACGGGAAGTTGGTGAGTCCCGGGATCGGCGGTACGGCTGGGCTGGCACCGCTGGCGAGCAGGGCCTCCCGGAATCGGAGGCTGGTCCGGTCGACGTCGAGGGTTCGGGGCGAGGTGAGCACTGCGGTGCCGCGCACGACGGTGACGCCCGCCTGCTCCAACGCCTCGACCGAGTCGACCGGCTCGATGGTCTTGATCGAGTCGTGGACGTGGCGCATGACGGCGGCGAAGTCGACGTCGACGCCTGAGACTCGGACACCGAGCTGGCCGGCACGACGAGCCGTTGACGCGGCTCCTGCTGCCGCGACCAGCGCCTTGCTGGGGACACACCCTGTCCACAGGCAGTCCCCGCCAGTACGGTCACGCTCGACGAGCAAGACGTTCGCCCCCAGTCCCGCCGCGGTCTTGGCGCCGACGATCCCTGCGGTTCCGCCCCCTACCACGACGAGATCCCAGTCCTGCCCGGTCATGTCGCGCGCGCTCACGTGATGTCCTGAACCGTATCGAGGCGAGCAAGGACCCGATGGATCGCGACCAAAGACCGGGCTCGCACATCACCGCGAACCGACCCAGCAGCCGTGAGATGAACCGGTACTCCATGGCCAGTCCCTGACAGCGTCGGCAGGTCTGGAGGTGCGTCTCGAGGCGCCGCTACCGGCGCCATGCCCCACCGGCAGCTGAGCATGCCGCGAACGATCGACAAGGGCATCACGGGAGATGAACCCGGCGGAGACGACGAAACCTTCCCGATCGCCGACATCTTCTGGTCGCGCAAGGCGGTAGATGAGGACGCCTGAGGAATGATGGCGTAGACCCACCGGGTTTCGATCTCGACAGGGACGCGAGCGACGACCCGAAGGGATGGCGAGACCATGGCTGAGTCCTGGTGGCGTCAGCTCCCGGGGCGGCTCATCGAGGGCGCGCCGCTCACGGACCGCTCGCGGTGACCCGCCCACTCGGGAGTCGCGAGATTGACGTGCCCGACGACTGGGCGACGTACCTGGCGCGATACCACGCGGAGAACACCGGAATCACGGAACGGGTCCTGACAGCTGCGGTTCACCACACCCTCGGGACGCCCTATGAGTGGTTGGGCACAGCTGTTCCTGACCCAACCGGTGTCGTGGTTGACCTGGCCTGTGGCAGCGCACCCATGCATCAGGTCCTGTCCGCCGCCAGTGCCTACGTCGGCGTGGACACCTCTGAGTCTGAGCTGTCCCTTGCGAAGGCGCGGGGACGAAGCCTCCTGGTCCGCGGTGACGCCGCACGGCTTCCCTTCTCTGACGCCAGCGTGGACACTCTGGTTTGCTCCATGGCCGTGATGTTGTTCCGTCCCATCGGCCTCGTACTGGCCGAGATCGCTCGCGTGCTGCGTCCGGGCGGGGTGTTCGCCACGATCAGACCGGTAGGGGCGCCCGCTACGGTTCACGACCTCCGCTTGGCGGCTCCGTTGCTGCTGGGCCTGCGACGCCGTCCCGAGCTGCCCCAGCGATTCACCAGCCGCCGGCTCAGACAGCTGCTCGCCGTCTCCGGCCTGCACGTCGTGTCCGAGGACGCCGAGCGGTTCGTGCACCCACTGGAGACCGCGCAGGACGCCCATCTGGCGGTAGCGGCCCTGTACCTTCCCCACGTCTCGCTTGAACGGCGCCTGGACGCGGCAGAGCGCCTGGAGCGGCATGCGAGACCGGGCGTCGAACTTCCGCTCGCCATCCGGAGAACCGTGGCCGTGCGTCAGGGCGCGATGGCCGAGCTGTCCGGTCTCCGACACGGCTCGCGGAGCGTCGCGTGCCACCCCAGGCGGGGGCCGTGATCATTCACCCGACCGCGGAGGGGGCGATACTCGATGGCATGCAGGCAGCGGGTACGGCGTCCGGGAGGGACCGCGGGTCTGCCTTCTCCGAGTTCGTGCAGCCTGAGATCCCCGTGCTGCTTCGTGTGGCGTACACGCTGACCGGGTCAGCTGCTGACGCGGAGGATCTGGTCCAAGAAACCCTGATCCGCGCCTACCGGGCGCTCGACGGGTTCGATGGCGCTCACCCCAGAGCCTGGCTGTTGACCATCCTTCGGCACACCTCCCACAACCTTCGCCGGCGGACCCGACCGGACCTGGTCGGGGAGTGGGACACGTTGACCGATTTCCGCCCGGTGTTCGGCGCTCGTAGACCCCCGACGCCCGATGACGTGGTCCTGTCCGACGTGCTCGAGGCCGACCTCGACAGCGCGATCGCCTCCCTCGACGAGAAGTTCCGCGCCGTCCTGGTCTTGGTCGACGTGCACGGCCTGACCTACGCGGAGTGCTCGCAGTCGTTGGGCATCCCGGTCGGAACGGTGATGTCCCGGCTCAGCAGAGCCCGAGACCGGGTGCGCAGACGTCTTCGCGATTCGGGGAGGTTCTCGTGATGTCGATGTCCCTGCGGCAAGTGGTTGCGTGCCACCGGAATCGCCGGCGGCTGCAACGGTTCCTGGATCGTGACCCGGCGGCACCGCTGAGTTCGACCGAGATGGTCGAGGTCGAGCACCATCTCAGCCAGTGCGAGCGGTGCACGGGGCTCGCCGAGGAGTACCGGGCGCTGCACTGGTCCCTGCAGACCTGGGGCTCGGTGCTTGGGCCAGACGATGAGGCGGTCAGACGCGTGCGCGAGGCGCTCGACCGAGCCCTGGAGAACGAGGGCGACTGAGCGCCGGGCCCTGCGCGCGCTGGTTGGGAATGCCGACGGCGCTACGCCGGGTTCCCTGACCGCCCGCACCCAGCGGGCAGGTCCCGACTGAGCACAACATGACGGTGACTCCGTCGAACCTGGACCAGGTCGCCTCGGTGACGCGCGACGTCCTCGCGATGGGGTACTCGATGCTGTCCTTCCAGCCGGCGGCCTTCGTCGGGGACGAACGGCGGTGGCGTGAGGGCTTCCGCGAGGTGACCCCTGACGCGGTCTGGGGTCAGATCGAGGCCGGCGCCGGGACTCGGCTGCCCCATGCCGCCGTGCAGATGGGCGACCCGCGGTGCAACAGAACCGCGTACGGGGTCCTGGTGGGACCGCGTTGGGTGCCCCTGCTGGACGACGAGTGCCCGGCCGACCTGGCGGCGCGCGACGCGTTCTTCGAGCACCTGGGCAGCGCCGTGCTCGGCGGCGTCCCGGTCTGGGTCGCCGCAGCCCGCATCGCTCGGGCGGTGGCGCCGCACCCGAGCGCGATAAGGATTGGCCGCTCCTACGGTGGCCGACTGTTGAGACGGTCGGGCGGCCCGCTGATGGTCCTGCGCAGGGGGGTGCGCCCGATGACGTTCGTCATGCACAGCTTCATGGACGCCGCGGACGTCGCACCCGCGTGGAGACTCCTCCAGGACGGCGTCCTGAGCGACGATCCGACGATCCGGGCGACCCAGGAGCGACTGCAGGCCTGCGTCTACACCATGTCCCATCCCGACCGCGACCTGCTCGTCCCGGCGTGCGCTCAGCACTCGGTCCTCGACCTCGACGAGAACGCCGCCCTGCGTCAGCTGCTCCCGCTGGTCGAGGTCCGATCGGGCCCGCTTCCGGCCCATCGGGGTTCCGGCGAGGTCTCTGTTCGCCCGTTGCCCTGAGCGCAGATCCTCAGTACGGGTGCCGGAGTGGCTACCGCTGTCCTTGCCTGGACGGGAAGAAGCAGGCCGACTGATGCTCCGACGGCCGGGGCCTGCCCCGCCGCCGGCTCGGCATGGATGATCCCGGCGGCTGTAGTGATCTGAACGAGCTGCCGCGCCCCGCGCGGCGCCGATCGCGCGACCCGCCCGACCGCGTCCACCCGCGGCTCGTCCGCCGACACGAGAACCACCGACTCCTGCCGCACCAGCAGCACCGCCGGACCGTTCAGGATCGTCGCCCCGGGGGCCAGTGCCAGCGGTCCGAGGGCCGAGTGGTGTACCCCGTCGACCAGGTGACCAGGAATCTCGTTGAGACCGCCGAGGAACCGGCTCACGGCCAATGACGCGGGACGGGCATACAGGCGGGCGGGGGCGTCATGCTGGAGCAGGTGGCCGTTCATGAGGACGGCGATCGAGTCCGCGACCGTAGCGGCCTCGTCCTGGTCGTGCGTGACAAGCAGGATCGTCGGTTCCAGCACGGCGCGAACCTCCGCCAGGAGCCGGTGCATATCGGCCCGCAACACCGGGTCGAGGGCGCTGAACGGCTCGTCGAGCAGGAGCACCGCCGGTTCGGCGGCGAGCGCCCGGGCCAGAGCGACGCGTTGGGCCTGACCGCCCGACAATGTGGCCGGGCGCCGACGTGCGGACGACGTCAGCTGGACCAGGTCGAGATAGCGCTGCGCGGAACGCCGGGCCGTACGTCGCGGTGCTCCGTTCATCCGTGCCGCGAAAGCGACGTTGTCCAGCACGGACAGATAGGGAAACAGCAACGGGCGCTGGGACACCATGGCCAAACCGCGCCGCTCGGGGGGTAGGGCGAGGACGCTTCGCCCATCGATGATCACGTCTCCTCGGTCCGGCGCGTCGAGACCGGCGATGAGGCGTAACGCGGTGGTCTTGCCCGACCCGGACGGGCCCAGGACAGCGACGCACCGCCCCGGTCCGATCCTCAGATCGAGGGAGTCCAATGCGGGTGCGTCCGTCCCCGGGAAGGCGCGGTGCAGGCCGCAGACGCTCAGGGCTGCGCTCACACCGACACCGACACCGGCGCGAGGTGTGGAGGCAGCAGCTCCTGGGGTGGTGTGGGCGTGGTGCCTCGGCTGGGCGCCGTCCTCGACATCGTGGTGACGACGACGAACAGCAGCAGCGGCGGGACCACGGCCAGCGCGGACAGCGCGGCGACAAGGGCCTCGTTGCCGGCGCCCGACGCGGCGGAGGCCACGAGCAGCGGAGCGCTGACCACCTCACCGCCACCGACGAGGAGTGTGATGACGTAGTCGCTCCACCCGACCAGGAACGCCAGGAACACCGACGCCGCGAGCGGGCGAGCAAGCATGCGGATCCTGACGCGCAGGAGCACGTCGCGCGGGGTCGCCCCGAGGATCCGTGCCTCGCCCTCGATCGCGCGGTCGTAGCCGGCGTACGCGGCGCGCATCACGAACGTCGTGTAGGGGATCGCGGTGACCATGAGCACCACCACGATGCCCGCCAGTGGCGGGACCCGCAGGCGCAGCAACGCGATGTTCAGGCCCATCACGACCACCAGGGGTGGCACGAAAGCTGGCGCCAGGAGCAGCAGAGCGATCGCGCGCGCCCCCGGCGGCGGGTCGACGGCCAACGCGTGGGCGGCCATGGCGCCGGCGGGCACGGCCAGCGCGGCTGTCGCGGCGGCCAGGACCAGCGACGTCGTCAGGGCGGGGACCACGCCGTCGGTGTAGGCGGCGTGCAGCCCGGTCCACCCCCACGAGGTGGGCAGGACGGCGGGGTAGGGCCAGGTCCGCGCGATCACCCAGAGCGTGAGAGGGACGAGCGGCAGGACCAACCACACGCTCAGGACGGACTGGGACAGCCTCGCCCAGGCGCGGCCCCGCGGCGTTCTCGCGGTCATTCGAGGACCGTCCATCTGCGCATCGACGAGAGCGTGGCAGTGCCCACGAGGGCGCACAGGGCGACGGTCAACGTGGAAACGGCCAGCACCTGGGGGCGGGCAGCGAGGTCGGCGGAGGTGAACAGGCGGTACGCGAGGACCGGCAGGGGCTCGGGGTAGGCGCGGCCCAGCAGCCACCCGACTTCGTAGGACCCCAGGACATACACGAAGGAGATGCCGCCGGCCAGCACCAGCCCGGGGCGGGCCAGCGGCAGTGTGACGTACCGAAGGCGCGCCCAGGCGCCGGCGCCGAGGACCGCAGCGGTCTCGTCGAGCCCGTCGGCGTTTGCCGCGAGCACGCTCATCACGACCAGGGCGACGAACGCCGACTCCTTCCAGCCGAACTTCAGGACGACCGCGGTCCAGCACGGCCCGGCCACGAGCTGGGGCCACTGCCCAGAAGCGCTGCCGGCGACGCGGGCCAGCAGCCCCGAGTCGGACAGCAGCAACCCCATCGCTGCCGCCCCGATCAGGTGGCACGGGGATTGTCGCGGCGGCGACAGCGGACAGGAGCCGGCCGACGAGCCGGGTAGCCCGAACGGCCAGCGCCGTGACCATGCCGACGACTACCGCGAGGGTCGTGGCCACAGTGGCGATCCCCAGGCTGAGCAGAAGGGAGGAGCCGATGTCACCCGAAGAAGCCACGGCCGTATACGCGTCGAGGCTGGCCCTGCTGGGACCCACGACAGAGAACAGACCCAAGCTCTGGGCGACGACCAGGGTCAGGGCCGTGCCCAGGACAAGCGCAGTCGGAACGGCCGCAGGCGCCATCAGCAGCAGGGAGCGTCTCATCCGCCGTCCACCAGTACGTTGCGTCGCCACCCATCGTCCAGCAGCGTCACCCAGCCGGCCGCAAGCTCGGGGTTGGCATTGCGAGAAAGCACCGAGTAGGCAGGGACGACCTGGGAGATCGGGAGCGCCTGGAACGCTTTCGCATCCGCGACGGGGAGCCGCGACTGGTCGAGCACGGTGAACTGGCCCCACACCGCGGGATCAGCCTTCGCCAGCTGCTGCCCGGGCGACATCGCCAGGTTGGACACGACCTCGGCCGCCGCCGCGTGCGCGGAGGGGACTGGGATGGCCAAGAAGCTCGCGTTCCCGACCGGGCCTTCGTCCAGGGTCAGCACCTTGGTCGTCTTGGGGAAGGTCCCCTTCGCCACCAAGCTGGTCAGCGTCGCCGGGCCGTAGGTCATGGTGAGGTCGACCTGACCCCCTGCGTAGAGCTGGTCGAGCTGGACGGAGTCCCTCGGGTAGGTCCGCCCGGCGCGCCACAGCGACGCCTTCAGGTCGTTGAGCTCCGTCCACAACGCGGGGCTCACCGCGTTGTACGTCGACTGAGTCGGAACGGTCGGCACGTTGCGGTACCCGTCGGCCACCGAGTACAGGACCTCGCGGACGAAGACCGACCCCGTGAAGTCGGGCGGCGCTGGGTAGGTGAACCGACCCGGGTGCGCCTTGACCCACGCGAGGAGCTCGGCCATCGTGCGAGGCGGGCCGGTCACCCTCGCGGCGTCGTAGACGAAAGTGAACTGCGCCTTGTGCCACGGAGCCTCGCACCCGTTGACAGGGTTGCCGAAGTCGCGGGTCAGGAGGGGGTCGTTCGGGGCGGTGTACGTCATGTTCGGCAAGGACCCCGACCACCCGCAGCGCCACAAGGACGCCTGCTGTCCGGTCTTGAAGTTGTCACCGTTGACCCAGACAAGGTCCACCGACCCATCAGTGCGGCCTGCCTGCTTCTCGGCGACGACACGGTTGAGCGCATCCTTCGTGTCGGCGATCGGCACCCGCTTGAGCGTGATCCCGAGTTTGGCCGCATCGGGCGCGAGCACCTCATCGACGTAGGCGTTCCCCTGGGGGTCCCCGCCCCACATCCACAACGACACCGTCTGGCCGCGGGCGGCGGACAGCGTCTGTGACCACGACCCGTCAGACGCGGGCGGGTCCGGCGCGGCGATCGCGCCGGAACAGGCGCTGGCCAGCACGCCGACCGCGGCGATGACCGCCGCCAGACGGATCCGCTTCAATCGGCATCCACCCAGGCCTGGCCGGGCCCTGCTGACATTCACGCGGACTCCCTCACATGACTCGGATGCTCGCGTCGGGAACACGGTGGGCAACTCAAAGCCTTCCCAGCGCATGGAGCCAGCTGCAGGGCGACGGGTGCGCCCGTTCCCCCGGGGGACCTGGTTCCGGTTGGCCCTGCTGGTGGTCCTCATCGTCGGGGGCGCAACAGCGGCTCGCCATCTCAACCTGACCGATCCGATCGCGATCCGACACCGGGTCCAGGATGCGGGTCTGCCTGGCATGGTCGTGTTCATGTTCGGCTACGCCGCGTGCACCCTCCTGGTCTTGCCCAAGGGGGTCCTGAGCGTCGCCGCGGGCCTCGCGTGGGGGCTGCTCCCCGGGGTGGCCCTGGTCATGGGGGGTGCGGTGCTGGGCGCGACCGCCGCGTTCTGGGTAGGGCGAGGGCTGGGTCGTGACGGCGTGACGCGCATCGCGGGCGCCCACCTCGGTCGGCTCGACGAGCTGGTGGACCGGTACGGAGTCGCCGCAATCGTCCTGGTCCGGCTCATCCCCGTGATCCCGTTCACGGCGACCAACTACGCCTTCGGCCTCACATCGATCAGATTCGCCCCCTACCTGACGGGCACAGCAATCGGCATCATCCCCGGAACCATCGCTTATGTCGCACTGGGCGCGTTCGGCACCCGGCCAACGTCGTGGCAGTTCGTCGCTGCGGCCGCGGCATTGGCAAGCCTGACAGTCGTCGGCGTCGTCGTGGCGCGTCGCAGGCACCTTCGGCTCGAGGCGAACCCCGCAACTGGCTCGACCGTCAGGATGGACTGATGCTCGACGCACGGGCGCGTCGACTGCTGGCCCAACCATTGGACCGGATCGCTCAGCGCCTCGACGGGTGGCCGAAGGTCACCCCGAACCGACTCACGGGACTCGGCGCCGTCCTGGGCGTCTCGGGAGCGGTCGCGGCCGCACGCGCCTGGTGGTGGCTGGCACTCCTGCTGTGGTGGGCGTCACGGCTGGCAGACGGGCTTGACGGACCCCTCGCGCGACGCGCCCTCCAGCCCGCCTCGCTCCGGGCTGCCGGCGGATTCCTCGACATCATGGCCGATTTCCTCGTCTACGGCTCCTTCGTGGTCGGAGTCGCGCTCGGCGCCGGCGGGAGCGCGACGCCGTTTCTCCTGGTCCTTCTTGCCTATTACGTCAACGGATCGGCCTTCCTGGCGTTCTCGTCGCTCGCCGAGCGACGCCAGGTCACGATCGAGGACGGTCGCTCCCTGTCGTTCATCGCAGGGTTCGCCGAGGGGACCGAAACCATCGTCGTGCACTCCCTGTGGTGCATTCTGCCGATGGTCGCCGGGACGATCGCCTGGACATGGGCGGGTGTCGTCTTCCTCAGCGCGGCCTATCGCGTGGTGGCCGGCTACAGCCGGCTACGTCCACCCCGCCTGTAACGAGACGACCGCCGCGTGACGCAGCCAACCCAGCATCACGCGTGGCAGGCAGATGACCCGCGACGAACCCGCCGCGTTCCCGCCCGCCCTCGACGTCCCCGCCGCAGCCAGTCCATGACGCCGGTTCCACGGACTGGCACGGTCCGTCTCCGATGCCGACCGCCCTCGCGGGTGGGAAGAGTCACTCTTTAGTGATCTTCAACCGCACCCAGATGGCCTCTGACCTGGGATCCTGCGAGTGCCCCCGGTAGGATTCGAACCTACGCTCCCGCCTCCGGAGGGCGATGCTCTATCCCCTGAGCTACGGGGGCTCGGGTGCGAACGACTCTAGCAGCGCCGCCCGCAGGGTCGAGCACCTCCGCGGCCTCGGTGCGGCGGGCCCCCGGAGCCGCGCGATCGCTAGCCTTGACCGGTGACCCCCGCCGAGCTCTCCACCGCCCTGACCGCTGCCGTCGCCGCCGCCGTCGAGTCCGGAGAGCTGCGCCTGGGCGCCGACGAGGTCCCGTCTGAGGTCGTCGTCAGCAGGCCGAAGACCCGCGAGCACGGCGACTACGCGACGAACGTCGCCCTGCAGCTCGCCAAGCCCGCGGGGCTGGCGCCCCGGCAGGTCGCCGAGCTGCTCGCCGCCCGGGTACGGGCGCTGCCGGGGATCGCCACGGTCGAGGTCGCCGGCCCGGGATTCCTCAACGTGCGCCTCGACACGGCGACTCAGGGCGAACTCGCCCGCAGCATCGTTGCCGCCGGCAACCGCTACGGGCACGGCGACGCCCTCGCTGGCGTCACCGTCAACCTCGAGTTCATCTCCGCCAACCCCACCGGCCCGCTGCACCTCGGGCACACCCGGTGGGCCGCCGTCGGCGACGCCCTCGGCAGGGTGCTCTCCGCAGCGGGAGCGTCGGTGACCCGCGAGTTCTACATCAACGACCGTGGCGTGCAGATGGACCGCTTCGGGGCCTCCCTCATGGCCGCCGCGAGCAGCCATGACATCCCCGACGATGGCTACCACGGCGACTACGTGGTCGACCTCGCCAAGGAGATCGTCGCCGACGACCGGGCCATCCTCGACCTTCCCGAGGACGAGGCGCTCGTGGCGTTCAGGGAGGCCGGCTACGCCAAACAGCTGGCCCAGCAGCAGCACGTCCTCTCATCCTTCCGCACCGTCTTCGACGTCTGGTACTCCGAGCGCAGCCTGCACTCCTCCGGGGCGGTCGACCGTGCCTTCGACCGGCTCCGCGCGCAGGGTCACGTCTTCGAGCAGGACGGCGCAACGTGGCTGCGCACCAGCGACTTCGACGACGACAAGGACCGCGTGCTCGTCAAGAGCGACGGCGAGCTCACGTACTTCGCCTCCGACGCCGCGTACTACGTCGACAAGCGTGAGCGCGGCTTCGACGTCAACATCTACCTGCTCGGGGCCGATCACCACGGCTACGTCAACCGGCTGCGGGCGATCGCGGCTTGCGCCGGCGATGACGCCGACTACAACATCCACGTCCTCATCGGCCAGCTCGTCAAGATCATGAAGGACGGCGAGGAGGTGCGGCTGTCCAAGCGCGCCGGCACCATCGTCACGCTCGAGGACTTCGTCGAGATGGCCGGCGTCGACGCCGTCCGCTACTCCCTCAACCGCTACCCGGTCGACTCGCCGCTCACCCTGGACATCGGGGAGATCACGAGCCGCACGAGCGACAACCCCGTCTTCTACGTGCAGTACGGCCACGCACGGATCGCCTCGCTGCTGCGCAACGCCGCCGAGCTGGGGATCAGCGTCGAGGATCCCGCGGGCTTCGACCCGTCGCTGCTCTCTCACGACCGCGAGAACGACCTGCTGGGTGCGCTCGGCGAGTTCCCGCGCGTCGTCGCGACGGCCGCCGAGCTGCGCGAGCCGCACCGGGTGGCGCGCTACCTCGAGGCGCTGGCGGGCACCTACCACCGCTTCTACGACGCCTGCCGGGTGCTGCCCATGGGCGACGAGGAGCCCACCGACCTCACCCGGGCCCGGCTGTGGCTGTGCGCCGCGACGCGCACGGTGCTCGCGAACGGGCTCGACCTGCTCGGCGTCGAGGCCCCGGAGCGCATGTAGTGCGCGCTCACCCGGCCGGGCCCCGCCACGCCGACCAGGTCAGCGACCACGGCGCAGGGGCACCGCCGCCGGATCTGTGCGCCCTCGACCCGCAGGTGTGGTCCGCCACGGTGCGCCGCGACGCCGGGGGAGCGGTGGAGGTCGCAGGGAGAAGTGCGCCCTCCCTCGCCGAGGAGCACGGGACGCCGCTGTTCGCCCTCGACGAGACCGACTTCCGCGCTCGCGCCCGCGCGTTCGTCGAGGCCTTCGCGGGTGCCGACGTCTACTACGCGGCCAAGGCGTTCCTCTGCGTCGAGGTCGCGCGCTGGGTCCGCGACGAAGGGCTCAACCTCGACGTGTGCACGGGAGGGGAGCTCGCGATCGCGCTGCGTGCAGGCTTCCCCGCCGCCAGGATCGCCGTGCACGGCAACAACAAGTCCCGCGCCGAGCTCGAGGCCGCGATCGCCGCGGGCGTGGGCCAGGTCGTCGTCGACTCCTTCGGCGAGATCGCCCTGCTCGACGAGGTCGCCGCGGCCGCCGGAGCCCGGCCCCGGGTGCTCGTGCGGGTCACCGTGGGGGTCGAGGCGCACACCCACGAGTTCATCGCCACCGCCCACGAGGACCAGAAGTTCGGCTTCTCCCTGGCCACGGGGGAGGCCGCCGAGGCCGTGCGGCAGGTCCTCTCGGCGCCCTCGCTGGAGCTCGTCGGGCTGCACTCCCACATCGGTTCGCAGATCTTCGACATGGCCGGGTTCGAGGTCGCGGCTCACCGCCTTGTCGGGCTGCACGCCGACGTGCGCCGCGAGCACGGCATCGAGCTGCCCGAGATGGTGCTCGGTGGAGGGTTCGGGATCGCCTACACGTCCTCCGACGACCCTTTGCACCCCTCGGTCGTCGCCGAGGCGCTGCGCGGCATCGTCGAGCGCGAGTGCGCCGCCCACGGGGTCGCGGTGCCGCACCTCGCGGTCGAGCCCGGCCGAGCGGTCGTCGGCCCGAGCGCCTTCACCCTCTACGAGGTGGGCACCGTCAAGCCCCTGGCGGGCCTGCGCACCTACGTCAGCGTCGACGGCGGCATGAGCGACAACATCCGCACGGCCCTCTACGACAGCGACTATACCGTCGTGCTCGCCAACCGGTCCTCCGCCGGGGCTCCGATGCTCACCCGCGTCGTCGGCAAGCACTGCGAGTCCGGCGACGTCGTCGTCCGCGACGCCTGGCTCCCGGCCGACACCGTGCCGGGGGACCTGCTCGCTGTCGCGGCCACCGGCGCGTACTGCCGATCGATGGCGAGCACGTACAACGCCGTCGGCAGGCCTCCCGTCGTCGCCGTCGCGGACGGCCGCAGCAGGGTCCTGCTCCGTCGGGAGACCGTCGAGGACCTCCTCGCCCTCGACTGCGGCGCAGTGGCGCCCTGAGCCGTCCCGCGCCCGGCTGGCGGACGGCGCACCCGGCGCGGTCTCGCGCGGCGGATACTGAGGGCCCGCGGCGTGCTCGCGCCCGGGAGGACGACCGGCTGGTGACAGCCCGTGGGAGGGATGAGGGATGGGCGCGCAGCCGCTGACCGTGGCGCTGCTGGGGTCAGGGACGGTGGGTGCCTCCGTCGCGCAGCTCCTGTCGAGCCAGTCCGAGGACCTCACAGCTCGGATCGGCGCACCGCTGGAGGTCGTCGGCATCGCCGTTCGCGACCTGCGCCGCGAGCGCCCCGGGATCGACCCGGCCCTGCTCACCGACGACGCCGAGAGCCTCGTGCGCCGAGGCGCCGACGTCGTCATCGAGGTCATGGGCGGCATCGAGCCGGCCCGGTCGCTCATCCTCTCGGCCATGGAGCACGGCTCGTCGGTGGTGACGGCGAACAAGGCGCTGCTGGCCCAGGACGGCGCCATCCTTCACGAGACGGCGGCGAAGCACGACGTCGACCTCTACTTCGAGGCGAGCGTGGGCGGCGCGATCCCGCTGCTGCGCCCGCTGCGCGAGTCGCTCGCCGGCGACCGCGTGCGGCGGGTGCTCGGCATCGTCAACGGGACGACGAACGTCATCCTCACGCGCATGGACGAGACGGGCGCGACCTTCGACGAGGCGCTGGCCGAGGCCACCGAGCTCGGGTACGCCGAGGCCGACCCCTCGGCCGACGTCGACGGCCACGACGCCGCCGCCAAGGCCGCGATCATCGCCGGCCTCGCCTTCCACACCCGGGTCACCGCCGCCGACGTCCACTGCGAGGGGATCCGCGGGGTCACGGCCACCGACGTCGCCACCGCCCACGAGATGGGCCAGGTCATCAAGCTCCTCGCCGTCGCCGAGCTCTCACCCGACGGCCGGGGGGTCAGCGTGCGGGTGCACCCCGCGATGATCGCCCGGACCCACCCGCTCGCGGGGGTGCGCGAGGCGTTCAACGCCGTCTTCATCGAGACCGAGGCGGCCGGTGAGCTCATGTTCTACGGTCGTGGTGCCGGGGGGGCGCCCACGGCGAGTGCGGTCCTCGGCGACGTCGTCGCGGTTGCCCGCAACCGGCTCACCGGGGCGCGCGGCTGGGGCGAGTCCGCCTACGCCGACGTCACCGTGCGCCCCATGGGCGAGGCCCGCACGAGCTACTACGTCGCCCTGGCCGTGGCCGACCGTCCGGGCGTCCTCGCCGCCGTCGCCACGACCTTCAGCAACCACGGGGTCTCGATCCGTACGGTGCGCCAGGAGGGGTCCGGCCACGACGCCTCGCTCGTCATCGTCACCCACGTGGCAGCCGACGCCGACCTGGCAGCCACCGTCGCCGAGCTCGCCACGCTGGACATCGTCCGTAGCGTGTCGAGCGTCCTGAGAGTCGAGGGAGAGCAGTGAGCGCAACCCTGAGCGGAGTGGCCCCGGGCCCGGCGCTGGCGCACCGCAGCGCGCAGTGGCGGGGCGTCATCGAGGAGTACCGCGAGCGCCTGCCGGTGTCGGCCACAACCCCCGTGGTGACCCTGCGCGAGGGTGGCACCCCGCTGGTCGCCGCGGGCCACCTCTCCGAGCTGACCGGGTGCGAGGTCCACCTCAAGGTCGAGGGCAGCAACCCCACGGGCTCGTTCAAGGACCGCGGCATGACGATGGCGATCTCCAAGGCGGCCGAGGAGGGCGCGCGAGCGGTCATCTGCGCCTCGACCGGCAACACGAGCGCCTCAGCGGCGGCCTATGCGACGAAGGCGGGGATGATCTGCGCCGTCCTCGTGCCCGACGGCAAGATCGCCATGGGCAAGCTCGCCCAGGCCGTCGCCCACGGCGCGCAGCTGCTCCAGGTCGAGGGCAACTTCGACGACTGCCTCACGCTCGCCCGCGCTCTCGCCGACAGCTACCCCGTCTCGCTCGTCAACTCCGTCAACCCCTTCCGCATCGAGGGGCAGAAGAGCGCTGCGTTCGAGGTCGTCGACTTCCTCGGCGACGCCCCCGACCTCCACGTCCTCCCGGTCGGCAACGCCGGCAACATCACGGCCTACTGGAAGGGCTACGTCGAGTACGCCGCCGACGGCACCGCGAGCCGGCGGCCCCGGATGTGGGGCTTCCAGGCGGCCGGGGCGGCGCCCATCGTCAACGGCGCGCCAGTGGAGCGGCCCGAGACGATCGCGACGGCGATCCGGATCGGCAACCCGGCGTCGTGGGCTCAGGCCGTCGCCGCGCGCGACGAGTCCGGCGGCGTCATCGACGCGGTCACCGACGAGCAGATCCTCGACGCCTACCGGCTCGTCGCCGCCCGCGAGGGGGTCTTCGTCGAGCCCGCGTCGGCGGCGGGGATCGCCGGGCTCCTCCAGATGCACGCCCAGGGGCGCCTCGACCCAGGTCAGCGGGTCGTCGTCACCGTCACCGGCCACGGGCTCAAGGACGTCGCCTGGGCCCTCGAGGGTGCCGCTGCGCCGGTCGTCGTCCCGGTCGACGCCGTGGTCGCCGCGGGTGCGCTCGGCCTGAGCGCCTGACGGGTTCGTCTGCGCTCATGTCGTCCTCGGCGTTCCTCGACGGGCGGGTGCGCGTCAGCGTGCCTGCGACGAGCGCGAACCTCGGCCCCGGCTTCGACAGCTTCGGCCTGGCGCTCGGGCTGCGCGACGAGGTCGAGGTCTCCCTCGCAGGGACGGGGCTGCTCGTCAAGGTCACCGGTCAGGGCGCAGGTGAGGTGCCTACCGATGCCACCCACCTCGTCGTCCGGGCCATGGACGTCGCCTTCGAGGCCATGGGGCTGACCCGGCCCGGCCTCGTGCTGCGCGCGCACAACGCCGTCCCGCACGGGCGCGGGCTCGGCTCCTCGGCAGCCGCGGTGGTCGCCGGCGTCCTCGGGGCCCGGGCGCTCGTCCGCGACGGCGTCGACCGCCTGCCCGACCCGGCGGTGCTCGCGCTGGCAGCGTCCCTGGAGGGGCACCCCGACAACGTCGCCGCCTGCCTGCTCGGGGGCTTCACGCTCGCCTGGGCCGACGCGGGGGAGGCCGCCACCGGCTCCGAGCAGGTGCGCGCCGTGAGCCTCGAGGTCCGCCCGGACGTCGTGCCCGTCGTCTGGGTACCCCAGCAGGCCCTCGCCACGGAGAAGGCTCGGGGCCTGCTCCCCGCGACCGTGAGCCATCGCAGCGCCGCACGCAACAGCGCGCGAGCCGCGCTGCTCGTCCTCGCGCTGACCGCCCGCCCGGAGCTGCTCCTCCCGGCGACCGAGGACGAGCTGCACCAGGAGTTCCGCCGTCCGGCCATGCCGGCGTCGCTACGCCTCGTCGACGAGCTCCGTTGCTCCGGCGTCGCGGCGGTCGTGTCGGGAGCGGGTCCATCGGTGCTGGCGCTGGCGGGCGAGGAGCAGGTGCGCGGCATTCGCGACGTGGCGGGGGAGGGGTGGGTCGTCATGACACCGGGCGTCGACCGCGACGGCGCGCAGGTCCGACGCGCGTGACACGCCGGTCACGGGGGTAAGCAACACGCTGTGCGCGGTGTTACGCTCTGCGTGCACCAGCGGCCCATCGGGCACGGTGCTCGACCGCCACGCATCGCGGGGTTCACTCCTCCTGACATCCCCGTGACGCCCGTGGCTCACCACCCTCGACGGCGCGACGTCCGGCCGGTCCTGTGCGTGTGGGCGCGGGTGCGTCCGGCCCGAGACCGCAACGCTCGACAGGCGCCAATTCCCAGCCCTCACCGGCTCGCCGATAGGAACCTTCACCTTGAGCGACACTCTCGACCGTGTCGACGCATCAGCGTCTGACGGGTCCGCCGACTCCACCACCTCGGAGAACGGCACCGCCCCCTCGCGCACGCGCCGCCGAGCCACCGGGCTTGCCGGACTCGTGCTCCCCGAGCTGCAGGCCCTTGCCGGGCAGCTCGGCATCGCCGGCACCGGGCGCATGCGCAAGAGCCAGTTGATCGAGGCGATCCAGGAGCACCAGAGCGGCATCACCGCGCCTCGGCAGGGTGACGCACCGGCCGCGCGGCAGGGGGGAGCAGCTGCTCCCCGCGCCGCTGCACCGGATGCCGGCACCGCTGCCAGCGACGCCCCGACCCCCGCGGCCGAAGCCCCGGCCGAGGGCCGCACCCGCCAGCGGGGTCGACGGGCCACGGCGGCCGCTGGCTCACCCGCGGTCAGCCCCACGACGTCGGCCGACGGCTCGGCTGCGGCCGGTCTCACGACGGCGGCACCGACCACCGACGGGCAGGCCCCCGGGGAGACCGCGGCCGACCCGTCGAGCCAGGCGGAGGCCTCAGGCTCGGCTGCGCAGGCAGCAGAGGGCCGCGAGGACCGGCCGGCCCGTCGCGACCGCTTCGAGCGCAACCGCGACCGTCAGCAGGGCGACCGCCCCGAGCGCCAGCAGCAGGGCGACCGGGCGGACCGTCAGCAGCAGGGCGACCGCCAGCAGCAGAGCGAGCGGCCGGACCGTCAGCCGCAAGGCGACCGGCCGGACCGTCAGCCGCAAGGCGACCGCCCCGACCGTCAGCAGCAGAGCGACCGCCCCGACCGTCAGCAGCGGGCCGGCTACCAGGGCGGCTCAGGCAGCTCAGGCGGTTCAGGCGGCATGGACGACGAGTTCGACGGGAGCGGCCGCCGGCGCCGCGGCCGGTACCGCGACCGCAACCGCAACCGCGCGGGCGGCGGGCGCGAGCGCTTCGGCGGCCCCGAGGGCGACCCGGTGATCAACGACGACGACGTCCTCCTGCCCGTCGCCGGCATCCTCGACATCCACGACAGCTACGCCTTCGTGCGGACCTCCGGGTACCTCCCGGGGCCTAACGACGTCTACGTGTCGCTGTCGCAGGTGCGTCGCTACAACCTGCGCAAGGGTGATGCCGTCACCGGCATGGTCAAGGCTCCCCGCGACGGCGAGCGCAAGGACAAGTTCAACGCGCTCGTGCGGCTCGACACGATCAACGCCGCGGAGGCGGACAGCGTCCACAACCGCATCGAGTTCGGGAAGATGACCCCGCTCTACCCGCAGCACCGCCTGCGGCTGGAGACCGAGCCGGGGATCCTCACGACGCGGGTCATCGACCTCGTCGCGCCGATCGGCAAGGGCCAGCGCGGGCTCATCGTCTCCCCGCCGAAGGCCGGCAAGACGATGGTCCTCCAGTCGATCGCCAACGCGATCACGCAGAACAACCCCGAGGTCCACCTCATGGTCGTGCTCGTCGACGAGCGCCCCGAAGAGGTCACGGACATGCAGCGCTCGGTCAAGGGCGAGGTCATCGCCTCGACCTTCGACCGTCCTGCCGAGGACCACACGACGGTCGCGGAGCTCGCCATCGAGCGGGCCAAGCGCCTCGTCGAGCTTGGGCACGACGTCGTCGTCCTGCTCGACTCGATCACCCGATTGGGCCGGGCGTACAACCTCGCGGCCCCGGCCTCGGGCCGGATCCTCTCCGGTGGTGTCGACTCGACCGCGCTCTACCCGCCGAAGCGCTTCTTCGGCGCCGCCCGCAACATCGAGAACGGCGGCTCCCTGACGATCCTCGCCACCGCGCTCGTCGAGACGGGCTCGCGGATGGACGAGGTCATCTTCGAGGAGTTCAAGGGCACCGGGAACATGGAGCTCAAGCTCGACCGCAAGCTCGCCGACAAGCGGGTCTTCCCAGCCGTCGACGTCGATGCGTCGGGCACCCGGAAGGAGGAGCTCCTCATGGGCGCCGAGGAGCTCGCCGTCGTCTGGAAGCTCCGTCGGGTGCTGCACTCCCTGGAGTCCCAGGCCGCTCTCGAGCTGCTGCTGGACAAGATGAAGTCGACGCGCAGCAACGTCGAGTTCCTCATGCAGATCCAGAAGACGACCGGCCAGGAGTAGGCCCGCAGCAGGCAGTGTCACCTCGAGCGGTGGCGGGGAAGCCCGCCGCCGCTCGACGCGTTATGTGGAGGTCCCGCCCTCTGGCACACTGGAGGGCCGTCCCGGTTCACGTGGCGCACCCGCCCCACGACCCGGACAACGACGACGTGCCGCCTCGCCGGCACAGAACGAGGAGCATCCGTGAAGCCCGAGATCCACCCGGCGTACCAGACCACCACGGTCACGTGCACCTGCGGCAACACCTTCACCACGCGCAGCACGTCGAAGAGCGGGGACATCCACGCCGACGTCTGCAGCGCGTGCCACCCCTTCTACACGGGCAAGCAGAAGATCCTCGACACCGGCGGTCGCGTGGCTCGCTTCGAGCAGCGCTTCGGCAAGTTCGCCGGCACCGGTCGCAAGGCCGCCAACGACAAGGCCACGACCGACAAGGCCACCGACGGCACCGCAGCCGACGACAAGGCAGCCGACGGCACGGCCACGACCGACAAGTAGCGACGTCACGGCGCCGACCCAGGGCTCACCGCCCATCGGGTCGGCGCCGTTGTCGTGCGCGGGCCTCGACCCCGGGCACGAGCGGGCAGGCAGCGGTACGCGAGGAGAGGGACCGGTCATGTTCGAGGCGATCGACGAGCTCGTGGCGGAGCATGCGCGGATCGAGCGGGAGCTCTCCGAGCCCGCCGTCCACGACGACCAGGCTCGCGCCCGCAAGCTCGGGCGTCGCTACGCCGAGCTCGGGCCGGTCGTCGCCACCTGGCGGGAGCTCCGCTCCGCCCGCGACGACCTCTCCGCCGCCGTCGAGCTCGCCGAGGTCGACGCGTCGTTCGCCGACGAGGCCGCCGCCCTGCGCGAGAGCATCCCGCTGCTCGAGGAGCGCCTCGCCGAGCTGCTCGCCCCGCGCGACCCCAACGACGACCGCGACGTCATCCTCGAGGTCAAGGCGGGGGAGGGCGGCGAGGAGTCGGCCCTCTTCGACGGCGACCTCCTGCGCATGTACCTGCGCTACGCCGAGCGCCGCGGCTGGCGCACCGAGGTGCTCGAGTCCAACAACAGCGACCTCGGCGGGGTCAAGGAGGCGGCCGTCGCCGTCAAGGCCCGCGGCAACCCCGTGCCCGGCGAGGGTCCGTTCGCCCGCCTGAAGTTCGAGGGCGGCGTGCACCGGGTCCAGCGCGTGCCGGCCACCGAGTCTCAGGGACGCATCCACACCTCCGCCGCCGGCGTCCTCGTTCTGGCCGAGGCCGAGGACGTCGAGGTCGACGTCAACCCCAGCGACCTGCGCATCGACGTCTACCGGTCTTCCGGGCCAGGCGGGCAGTCGGTGAACACCACCGATTCCGCCGTCCGGATCACCCACCTGCCCACCGGCGTCGTCGTCTCGTGCCAGAACGAGAAGAGCCAGCTGCAGAACAAGGAGTCGGCGATGCGCATCCTGCGTGCCCGGCTGCTCGCGCTGGCCCAGGAGCACGCCGACGCCGAGGCCAGCGCGGCGCGCGCCTCGCAGGTGCGCACCGTCGACCGATCCGAGCGGATCCGTACGTACAACTTCCCCGAGAACCGGATCAGCGACCACCGGGTCGGCTACAAGGCCTACAACCTCGACCAGGTGCTCGACGGCGACCTCGACGCCGTCGTCCAGGCCTGCGCCGACGCCGACCTCGCCGCGCGCCTCGCCTCCTCCGGTGCCTGACCTGCGCGAGGCGCTGCGGGAGGCGACGCTGCGGCTCGCGGCAGCGGGGGTGCCGAGCCCCCGTCACGACGCCGAGGCCCTCGCAGCGCACGCGCTCGGCGTGGAGCGTGGCGAGCTGTGGCGCCACGACACGGCGCCGGAGGAGCTCGAGGCCCTCGTCGTGCGGCGGGAGTCGCGCGAGCCGCTCCAGCACATCACGGGCACCGCGTACTTCCGCCACCTCGAGCTGCGCGTCGGCGCCGGTGTCTTCATCCCGCGGCCGGAGACCGAGGTGCTCGCGGGTTGGGCGGTCGAGCGAGCCAGCCAGCGACCGGATCCGCTGGTCGTCGACCTCTGCACCGGGTCGGGCGCGATCGCGCTGAGCGTGGCCCAGGAGGTCCGGGACGCCGTCGTCCACGGCGTCGAGCTCTCGGGCGAGGCCCTCGCCTGGGCCCGGCGCAACGTCGAGGAGTCCGGCCTGGCAGGGCGCGTCACGCTGCACGAGGGCGACGCCACGTGCGCAGACGTCCTCCTCGCTCCGCTGCTCGGGCAGGTCGACGTCGTCGTGAGCAACCCGCCCTACATCCCGGGCGGCGCCGTCATCCGGGACCCCGAGGTCTCCGCCCACGACCCGGCGCTCGCCCTGTGGTCGGGCCAGGACGGCCTCGACGCCATGCGCGGCATCGTGCGGGCGGCGTCGCGGCTGCTGAGGCCCGGCGGCTGGCTCGGCGTCGAGCACGCCGACGCGCAGGGCGAGGCCGTGCCGGCGCTCGTGCGTGCTGCGGGAGGATGGGGCGACGTCATCGACCACCCCGACCTCGCCGGACGCCCTCGGTTCATCACCGCGCGGCTCGGCGTGCACGAGAGGCCCGCCAGCACATGAGCCGCAGGTACGACTGCTCGCACCCGACCGACCGCATCCAGGGCCGCAACGCCGCCAAGGCTGCCCTGTCCACGGGGCTGCTCGCCGTCGTGCCCACCGACACCGTCTACGGGCTCGCCGCCGACGCCTTCTCCAGCGACGGCGTGTCCTCGCTGCTGGCCGCGAAGGGCCGCGGCCGCGACATGCCCGTGCCTGTCCTCGTCGGCTCGGTCGCCACGGTCGACGGCCTCGTCGCCGGCCTGTCCGAGGACGGCCGTCGACTCGTCGAGGCCTTCTGGCCAGGTGGGCTGACCATCGTCGCCAGGGCGCAGCCGATGCTCGCCTGGGACCTCGGCGACACCCGCGGCACCGTCGCCGTGCGGATGCCCCTGCACCCGGTCGCCCTCGAGCTGCTCGCCGAGACCGGCCCCCTCGCGGTGAGCAGTGCGAACCGCACCGGGTTCCCCCCGGCCATCACCGTCGACGAGGCGGTCGAGCAGCTCGGGGACCAGGTGTCGGTCTACCTCGACGGCGGCCGCTGCGCCGACTCCGTCCCCTCGACGATCGTCGACCTCACCGGAGAGGTCCCGCGGATGCTCCGAGGCGGCGCGGTGCCCCTCGAGCGGCTGCGCGCCGTCGTCGCCTCGGTCCAGGGCGTCGCGCCGCGCTGATCGCCACGGCCCAGCCGCGGTGGACGCCGCCCCGAGGCGGCCTCGTCGCGGTCGTAGAGTGGCCCGAACCCGTCGTGAGGAGCCGAGCATGACCACGAGTGAGCCCGCGGTGCCCTTCTGGGGACCCGACTTCGCCTCCTTGAGCCGCGAGGACCCCGAGATCGCCGCTGTCGTGCTCGGCGAGCTCGACCGGCTCCGCAGCGGGCTTCAGCTCATCGCCAGCGAGAACCTCACCTCCCCAGCGGTCCTCGCCGCTCTCGGATCCACGCTGAGCAACAAGTACGCCGAGGGCTACCCCGGTCGCCGGTACTACGGCGGCTGCTCCGAGGTCGACAAGGCCGAGGAGATCGGCATCGCGCGGGCCAAGGAGCTCTTCGGCGCCGAGCACGCGAACCTCCAGCCGCACTCCGGCGCCTCGGCGAACCTCGCCGCATACGCCGCGATGCTCTCGCCGGGCGACACCGTGCTCGCCATGTCGCTGCCCCACGGCGGGCACCTCACCCACGGGTCAAAGGTCAACTTCTCGGGCTCGTGGTTCCACACCGTGAGCTACGGGGTGCGCGAGGACAGCGAGCTCATCGACTACGACCAGGTCCGGGCGCTGGCGGTCGAGCATCGCCCCAAGATGATCATCTGCGGCGCGACGGCCTACTCGCGGCTCATCGACTTCGCCGCCTTCCGGTCGATCGCCGACGAGGTCGGCGCCTACCTCATGGTCGACGCCGCCCACTTCATCGGCCTCGTCGCGGGAAAGGCCATCCCCTCCCCGGTCCCCTTCGCCGACGTCGTCACGTTCACGACCCACAAGGTGCTGCGTGGCCCCCGTGGCGGCATGATCGTCTGTCGCGAAGAGCTCGCGTCGAAGATCGACAAGGCGGTCTTCCCCTTCTGCCAGGGCGGCCCCCTCATGCACGCCGTCGCCGCGAAGGCGGTGGCGCTCAAAGAGGCCTCCACCCCCGACTACCAGGCCTACGCGCGCCAGGTCATCGTCAACAGCCAGGCCCTGGCCGAGGGGCTCGCAGCCGAGGGCATGCGGCCGGTCTCCGGGGGAACCGACACCCACCTCGCGCTCATCGACCTGCGTGGCGCCGGCGTCACCGGCAAGCAGGCCGAGGCCCGGTGCGACGCCGCGCGCATCACGCTGAACAAGAACGCCATCCCCTACGACCCGCAGCCGCCGATGACCGCCTCCGGCATCCGGGTCGGCACCCCGTCGGTGACGACCCAGGGCATGAAGGAGGCCGACATGAAGGACGTCGCCTCGTTCATCGCGCGCGCGGTCCGCGACGAGGACGGCAGCGCCGCGGCCACCATCGCCGCGGAGGTCGGCGAGCTCGTCGGGCGGCACCCCGCGTACCCGCGCGGGTAGCGCCACCCGTCGCCGCCGTGCGCAACTACCTGCTCACCCTGTTCGTCGCCACGGCGGTCACCTACCTGCTCACCCCGATCTCCAGGTGGGCCGCCCTGCGGTGGGGCGCGATGGCGAGCCCGCGCGACCGGGACGTCCACTCCGTCCCGGTGCCGCGATGGGGCGGCACAGCCATGCTCGCGGGTGTGCTCGCCGGCTTCGTCGTCGCGAGCCACCTCCCCCTGCTGCGGCAGGTCGTCCGCAGCAGCGGCGACCTGCGCGCGATCGCCTCCGGGGCCGTCGTCATCTGCCTCGTCGGGGTGGTCGACGACCGCTGGCCGCTCGACGCCCTGACGAAGTTCGCCGGGCAGGTGCTCGCCGCAGGCGTCATGGTCCTCCAGGGCGTGCAGCTGCTTTGGCTGCCCATCGGCGGCGCCTACGTGCTCCCGCGTGAGCTGGGGGCCGCGCTGACCGTCCTCGTCGTCCTCGTCACC
The DNA here is from genome assembly GCA_038322045.1 of Actinomycetes bacterium. Taxonomy (GTDB): domain Bacteria; phylum Actinomycetota; class Actinomycetes; order JBBQFP01; family JBBQFP01; genus JBBQFP01. The sequence continues at coordinate 37,111 of JBBQFP010000003.1, forward strand.
GTCAACGCCGTCAACTTCGTCGACGGGCTCGACGGGCTGCTCGCCGGTGTCGTCGCGATCTGCGCCGGGGCGTTCTTCCTCTACTCCTACCTCCTCACGGTCGAGCGCGGACTGGAACGTGCGACGACGGCGACGCTCGTCTGCGCCGTCCTCGTCGGGGTCTGCCTGGGCTTCTGGCCGCACAACGCCTATCCGGCGAGGCTGTTCATGGGCGACAGCGGCTCGATGCTGCTCGGCCTCCTCCTCGCCAGCTCTGCGGTGTCGCTCACCGGCCAGCTCGACCCGAACGCCCTCCAGGGGCAGGTCATCGCCGCCGCGGTGCTGCCGCTCGTCCTCCCCGTGCTCGTCCTGGCCGTGCCGCTCGTCGACCTCTGCCTCGCCGTCATCCGGCGGACCCGGGCCGGCCGTTCGCCGTTCTCGCCGGACAAGCAGCACCTGCACCACCGGCTGCTGGAGATCGGGCACTCGCAGCGACGGGCCGTCGTGATCATGTACGCGTGGACTGCCCTCATCGCCTTCGGGGCGGTGGCCGTCGCCTTCCTCTCGATGAGGGCGACGCTCTTCGTCCTGTCGGTGTCCTCGATCCTCGCCGTCGTCGTCACGGTCAAGCTGCCGCAGGTGCGCCAGCCTCGCGTCTGAGGACGCCGGTGCCCAGCACGCGTCTGGGAGCATGGGTCCATGACCGCCGCGCCTGAGCCCACCGCACCGGAGCACGACGCTCCCTCGCGCGAGGACCGCACGCCGCTGCAGCGCACCATGCGCGCCGGGGTGTGGGCGTTCCTCCTCGGGGCGCCGCTGGCCGCCGTCGCGGGGCTGCTCCTCGGTGGCTCGGGCGGCATGTGGGGTGCGCTCATCGGGCTGGCGATCCCCGCCGCCTTCCTCTCGGTGACGATCGTCGTCGCCGTGCTCACCGCCCGGCTCCCGACGACGACGATGGGCGCCGTCGTCCTCGGATCGTGGCTCGTCAAGCTCGTCGTCTTCGGGGCGGTCGTCGCAGCGCTGCGGGACGCGACGTTCTACTCCAAGCCGGCCTTCGTCGCGGCCTTCGCCGTCGGCGTCGTCGGGTACCTCGCGCTCGAGGCGCTCGTCCTCGTGCGCACCCGCGAGCTCTACGTCAGCCCGTCGCCGGCCACGCGCGATCCCGCAGCTCCTGGCGTGGGGCCGGTGCTCCGCGACGACGTCGCACCGTAGGACGATCATCACCGGTGGTCACGATCAGTGACCGATGCCGCGGGATCGGTCGGCAGATTGTGACTGCCGGGTCAACGGTTGGTATGTTCAGCGCCGATGAGTGGCACCGCACAGCCCGAGCGTGGTGATGCTGTCGTCTGGTCGGTGCTGAGCACGCTGCTGGCCGGGCCGTTGGTCTGGGGCGGTGCAGGCTGGCTCGTCGGGCAGTGGTTGGATGCCCGGTGGATGACGCCGGTAGGCATCGTGCTCGGCTCCGCGCTCTCCTTGTACATCGTGTACGTCAGGCATGGTCGCAACGACCCAGCCGAGAACCCGGGAGTCCGACTCTGAACGCCCACGCGATGACTGCTCTCCTCGCCTCGAGCGGGGGAGACGGCTTCGAGTCGCCCTCCGTCCGTGAGTTCTTCCCCAAGGCCGTCCTCTTCGACGGCACGATCTTCGAGCTCAACCGGGTGCGGATCATCGCCTTGGTGATGACCGTCCTTCTCGGCGGCTTCTTCGTCCTCGCCTTCCGCCGTCCCAAGATCGTCCCCACCGGCCTGCAGAACGTCGGCGAGGTCGCGCTGGACTTCGTGCGCTTCCAGATCGTCGACGAGGTCATGGGGGAGCGGGGCCGCCGCTTCATCCCCTACATCACGGCGCTGTTCTGGACCATCCTCGCGTTCAACGTCGCCGGGATCATCCCGTTCCTCCAGATCTCGCCCAACAGCGTCGTCGCGCTGCCGCTGATCTTCGCCCTGTGCACGTACGTGATCTTCAACTACGCCGGCGTCAAGGCGCAGGGGGCTGGTCCCTACCTCAAGAGCAACCTCTTCCCCCCGGGCATCCCCAAGCCGCTCTACCTGCTCATCACCCCGATCGAGTTCGTCTCGACCTTCCTGCTGCGCCCCTTCACGCTGACGGTCCGACTGCTCGCCAACATGATGAGCGGGCACCTCCTGCTCGTCCTGTTCTTCACCGGCGCGTCGTACCTGCTGCTCGAGGCCGACACCATGCTCAAGCCCTTCGGCCTGCTCTCGGCCGCCATGGGCTTTGCGTTCACGCTCTTCGAGGTCCTCGTCGCGGTGCTTCAGGCCTACATCTTCGCGCTGCTCACAGCGGTGTACCTCGACGGCGCCCTCAGCGCCGAGCACTGAGCCGGGGCGCCGCAGCAGCACCGGCTGCGGCGCGCACCTCCTCGGCTGACAGCCAACTCGACCCTCTCCGTCGGAGCATCAGCACCGACGAAAACCGGAAGGACAGACAGTGGACCTCATCGCCGCCGTCAACGGCAACGTCGCGACGATCGGTTACGGCCTCGCCGCGATCGGCCCCGGCATCGGCATCGGCGTCCTCGTCGGCAAGGCGCTGGAGGGCATGGCCCGTCAGCCCGAGGCGACCGGCGTGCTGCGGACGAACATGTTCCTCGGCATCGCCTTCACCGAGGCGCTCGCCCTGATCGGCCTCGTCGCGGGCTTCATCTTTTCGTGATGCAGGCACTGGCACCCGCCTCGGTGCTCCTCGCTGCCACCGAGGGCGGCAAGGACCCCAACCCGCTGCTGCCCCACGGTGCGGACCTCTTCTGGGGATCGGTGTGCTTCGCGATCCTCCTCCTCCTGTTCTGGCGCTACATCCTCCCGCAGGCCAGCGCGGCGATGGCTGCCCGCACCGCGGGCATCGAGGGCAAGCTCGAGCAGGCCGAGCGTGACCGCGTCGAGGCCCACGAGCTGCTCGCTCAGTACCGCCAGCAGCTCGCCGAGGCTCGCACGGAGGCAGCAACGATCCGTACCCAGGCTCAGAGCGACCGCGCCGCCATGATCGAGGAGGCGCGGGCCGAGGCGATCGCCGCGGCCGAGGCCGTGACCGCGCGGGCGCAGGTGGCCCTGGAGGCCGACCGCATCCAGGCACGGTCGGAGCTCTCGCGCGAGATCGGCGGTCTGTCCATCGAGCTCGCCTCCCGCGTGGTGGGCGAGTCGCTCACCGACGATGAGCGCGCACGTCGTTCGGTCGACCGGTTCCTCGCCGACCTCGAGGCCATGGCCGCGGCCGGCCCCTCGGGGAGCGGGACGGCGGCACCGGCCGGAGGCCAGGACTGATGGAAGGTCCCAGCCGGTCCTCCCTCGCCGACGCGTCGGCCAGGCTCTACGCCCGTGCGGCTGACGACGTCGCCGGTGCCGGGGGCCTCGGCAGCGAGCTGCTCTCGGTGGCCCGCCTGCTCGGCCAGCAGCTCGAGCTGCGCAGGCTGCTCGCCGACGCCGGCACCCCGGCGCAGACCCGCTCGGAGCTCGTCACATCGCTGCTCGGCGGCAAGGTGAGCCAGGGGGCCCTCGACGTCCTCACGCAGGTCGCGGAGGCGCGGTGGTCGAGCGCACCAGACCTCGTCGACGCAGTCGAGCGGCTCGGGGCCATGGCGCTCTTCGTCGAGGCCGAGCAGGCAGGGCGGCTCGACTCGGTCGAGGACGAGCTGTACCGGCTCGCGAGGATCGTCGCCGCCGACGACCGGCTGCGCTCGGCGCTGTCGGCGACGTGGCTGCCGCTCGAGCGCAAGGTCGCCGTGGTGCGCGACCTCCTCGCCTCGCGTGTCGACCCCACGACGCTCGCCCTCGTCGAGCACGTCCTCGCCTCGCCGCGCGGACGACCCGTCGACAGCGCCCTCGAGGTGTTCGCCGTGCAGGCCGGTGCGAGGTATGGCCGCGTCTACGCGCAGGCCTTCGCCGCAGTGCCTCTCGACGAGGCGCAGGTCCTCCGACTGGAGTCGGCGCTCGCCCGCATCTACGGCAGGGACGCCAAGGTCTCCGTCGTCATCGACCCATCGGTCATCGGTGGCGTCCGGCTCGTCGTCGGCGACGAGGTCATCGACGGCAGCGTGGCGCACCGCCTCGAGCAGGCACGCAGCAGCCTCGAGCTCTAGCCCGGGGGGAGGGGCCTGAGCGCTCGCGCGCGGGCCCGCCGAACCTCGGGCGGGCAGAATGGCACGACCCGCAGGACCCGCACGACCCGCACCGATCGCACGCGACACGACTTAGGAAGCAGGAGACATGGCGGAGCTGACGATCCGACCGGAGGAGATCCGGGACGCGATCGAGCGTCACGTCGAGTCCTTCTCCGCGCAGACGACGCGCGAGGAGCTCGGCCGAGTCACCGAGACCGGCGACGGCATCGCGCGGGTCGAAGGCCTGCACTCGGCCATGACCAACGAGCTGCTCGAGTTCGAGAACGGCCTGCTCGGGCTCGCGCTCAACCTCGACGTCCACGAGATCGGTGCGGTGCTCCTCGGCGAGAGCCACCGGATCGAGGAGGGCCAAGCGGTCCGGCGCACCGGGCGCATCCTCTCGGTGCCCGTCGGCGACGGCTTCCTCGGCCGCGTCGTCAACCCGCTCGGCGAGCCCATCGACGGCCGCGGCGAGGTCGCCTCGAGCGAGCGGCGCGCCCTCGAGCTGCAGGCTCCGAGCGTCGTCCAGCGCCAGCCGGTCAAGGAGCCGCTCCAGACCGGAATCAAGGCCATCGACGCCATGACGGCCATCGGCCGCGGGCAGCGACAGCTCATCATCGGCGACCGCCAGACCGGCAAGACCGCCGTGGCGATCGACACGATCATCAACCAGAAGCAGAACTGGGAGTCGGGCGACCCCGCCAAGCAGGTCAAGTGCATCTACGTGGCCATCGGCCAGAAGGGCTCGACGATCGCCTCCGTGCGCGGCGCCCTCGAGGACGCCGGGGCGATGGAGTACACGACCATCGTCGCCTCACCGGCCTCGGACCCGGCCGGCTTCAAGTACCTCGCCCCCTACACCGGCTCGGCCATCGGCCAGCACTGGATGTACCAGGGCCAGCACGTGCTCATCGTCTTCGACGACCTGTCCAAGCAGGCCGAGGCCTACCGTGCGGTGTCGCTCCTCCTGCGTCGTCCGCCGGGTCGTGAGGCCTACCCGGGCGACGTCTTCTACCTGCACTCCCGGCTGCTCGAGCGCTGCGCCAAGCTCTCCGACGAGCTCGGCGGTGGCTCGATGACCGGTCTTCCCGTCGTCGAGACGAAGGCCAACGACGTCTCGGCCTACATCCCGACGAATGTCATCTCCATCACCGACGGCCAGTGCTTCCTCGAGTCCGACCTGTTCAACGCGGGCGTCCGGCCGGCGATCAACGTCGGCATCTCCGTCTCGCGGGTCGGCGGCTCGGCCCAGATCAAGGCGCTGCGCAAGGTCGCCGGGCGCCTGCGCCTGGACCTCGCCCAGTACCGCGAGCTCGAGGCGTTCGCCGCCTTCGGCTCGGACCTCGACAAGAGCTCCAAGGCCCAGCTCGCGCGCGGCGCCCGCCTCGTCGAGCTGCTCAAGCAGCCGCAGTACAGCCCCTTCCCGGTCGAGCGGGAGGTCGTCTCGATCTGGGCCGGCACCACCGGCAAGCTCGACGACGTGCCGGTGGAGGACATCCGCTCCTTCGAGGCCGGGTTCCTCGACTACGTCGCTCACCAGCACGCGGGGGTCTACGCGTCGATCCTCGACACCAAGGAGCTCAGCGACGACACCGTGCTTGTGCTCGAGGGCGCTATGGAGACCTTCACGTCCCAGTTCACGACGTCCAGCGGCGAGCTGCTCGTCAAGGACGTGCCGGTCGAGGCCATCGACGAGTCCCGCGTCGAGCACGAGAAGATCGTGCGTGGCAGCGGGGCCCGGCCCTCAGGCGGCGCTGCCGCGGCCCGGCCGGGGCAGGGCAGCTAGCCGATGCCGTCGTCCCTGCGTGAGCTTCGCGGCCGGATCCGGTCCGTGCAGACCACGAAGAAGATCACCAAGGCGATGGAGCTCATCGCCAGCTCCCGGGTGGTCAAGGCCCAGCAGCAGGTCAACGCGACGACGCCATACACCGAGGTGCTCCTGCGCGCCATCGGCCTCGCCGCGGCGCACACGAGGGTCGCGCACCCGCTCGTTGCCGAGGCGCGCCTGCACGAGCGGGCCGCGATCCTTCTCGTCACGAGCGACCGTGGCTTTGCCGGCGCCTACAACGCCAACGTCATCCGCGAGGGCGAGGCGCTGACCCGGCTCCTGCACGACCAGGGGCTCTCGCCGATGCCGTTCCTCGTGGGTCGCAAGGGCGTGAACTTCTACAAGTTCCGCGACCGGGAGGTCGCCGGGTCGTGGAGCGGGTTCTCCGAAGCGCCGACCGCCGAGCACGCCGACGAGATCGCCGGCGCGCTGCTCGAGACGTTCCTGCGTCGCACCGAGGAGGGAGGCGTGGACGAGATCCACATCGTCTACACGCACTTCACCTCGTTGGCGACGCAGACGGTCCGCGTCCGCCGGATCCTGCCCCTGGAGATCGTCGACGACCTGCCGGTGGAGGGCTCCCCCGAGGAGGCCGTCCGCGACGTCCCCCGGCCGACCCCCGGGGCGGTGCCGCTCTACTCCTTCGAGCCCTCTCCTGAAGGGGTGCTCGACGCCCTGCTGCCGAGGTATGTCAGCAACGTCATCCTCTCGGTGCTCAAGCTAGCCGCAGCCTCGGAGCAGGCGGCCCGGATGCGGGCGATGTCCTCGGCGAGCGACAACGCCCAGGAGCTCATCCGCACGTACACGAGGCAAGCCAACTCGGCCCGCCAGGCCGAGATCACCCAAGAGATCAGTGAGATCGTCGGTGGCGCGGACGCGCTCGCCGGCGCCAACGCCGGAAGCGAGTGACTGCCGACATGACCACCTTCTCCGAGTCCCCTGCTCAGCAGGACTCCGCCGCCCGCACCGGTCGGGTGGCCCGGGTCACCGGTCCCGTCGTCGACGCCGAGTTCCCGACGGGGGCGATGCCCGAGATCTTCAACGCCCTGCACGTCGACGTCACCATCGACGGCACGACGCGGACGCTGACCCTCGAGGTGGCCCAGCACATCGGGGACAACGTCGTCCGGGCGATCTCGATGCAGCCGACCGACGGCCTCGTCCGTGGCTCCACCGTGACCGACACCGGTGACCAGATCACCGTGCCGGTCGGCGACGTCACCAAGGGCCACGTGTTCAACACCCTCGGCAAGCCGATGGACGTCGAGGAGTCCTCGCTCGAGATCACCGAGCGGTGGCCGATCCACCGCGAGCCGCCGCCCTTTGACCAGCTCGAGAGCAAGACCGAGATGTTCGAGACCGGCATCAAGGTCATCGACCTGCTCACCCCCTACGTCCGCGGCGGCAAGATCGGCCTCTTCGGCGGCGCGGGCGTCGGCAAGACCGTCCTCATCCAGGAGATGATCTACCGCGTCGCCGAGAACTTCGGTGGCGTGTCGGTGTTCGCCGGGGTGGGCGAGCGCACCCGCGAGGGCAACGACCTCTTCCTCGAGATGACCGAGACCGGCGTCATCAACAAGACCGCCCTCGTCTTCGGGCAGATGGACGAGCCGCCGGGCACTCGGCTGCGCGTCGCGCTCTCGGCGCTGACCATGGCTGAGTACTTCCGCGACGTCCAGAAGCAGGACGTCCTGCTGTTCATCGACAACATCTTCCGGTTCACCCAGGCCGGCTCCGAGGTCTCGACCCTGCTCGGCCGGATGCCCTCAGCGGTTGGCTACCAGCCGACGCTGGCCGACGAGATGGGCCAGCTCCAGGAGCGGATCACCTCGACCAAGGGTCACTCGATCACCTCGATGCAGGCGATCTACGTGCCCGCCGACGACCTCACCGACCCTGCGCCGGCCACGACCTTCGCCCACCTCGACGCGACGACCACCCTGTCGCGGCCGATCTCGGAGAAGGGCATCTACCCGGCCGTCGACCCGCTGGACTCCACCTCCCGGATCCTGGACCCCCGCTACGTCGGCGCCGACCACTACCGGGTGGCGAGCCGGGTCAAGCAGATCCTGCAGCGCTACAAGGAGCTCCAGGACATCATCGCGATCCTTGGGATCGACGAGCTCTCCGAGGACGACAAGGTCCTGGTGGGACGCGCCCGACGGATCGAGCGCTTCCTCTCCCAGAACACCTTCGTGGCCAAGAACTTCACCGGGCTCGAGGGGTCCTTCGTCCCGCTCTCGGAGACGATCGAGGCCTTCACCAAGCTCGCCGACGGCGACTACGACAACGTCCCCGAGCAGGCCTTCTTCATGTGCGGCGGCCTCGAGGACGTCGACCGCAGGGCTGCCGAGCTGGCCAAGGCCTGAGGAGGTCACCCGTGCCTGATCTTGAGGTCGACCTCGTCGCGCCGGATCACAAGATGTGGTCCGGCCGGGCGTCCATGGTCACCGCCCGCACCCCGGAGGGCGAGCTCGGCGTACTCCCCGGGCACGAGCCGCTGCTCGCGACCCTCGCCGACGGCATGATCTCGATCAGCCCGTGGGAGGGCCCGCCGATCCGCGCCGCGGTCCACGGCGGCTTCCTCTCCGTCGACGGCGACCGCGTGTCGATCCTTGCCGAGGTCGCCGAGCTGGCCGAGGACATCGACCTCGCCCGGGCCGAGGCAGCACTGGCGCGCCACTCCGCCCGGCCGGACGACCTCGACGCCGTCATGGCCCGCAAGCGGGCGGAGCTGCGCATCGCCGTGGCCCAGAGCAGCCACCACCGCTGACGGGAATCACGGGTGACCGGGTGGCTGCTGCTGATCGACGGCATCACCCTGCTCCTCGTCATCCCTGCGCTGCTCGTCGCCGCCTTCGTCATCCGCCGGTTGGCTCTCCAGCGCCGCGGGGGAACCTTCGAGGCGAGCCTGCGGCTCAAGCCGGGCTCCGGCAGCGACGGGTGGACGATGGGGATCGCCCGCTACGAGAGCGACTCCATCCTCTGGTACCGGATGTTCAGCCCGTCGATGCGTCCCAAGCGGGTGCTGCCGCGCTCGCGACTGCAGGTGACCGGCCGGCACCGCGCCGAGGGCAGCACCCCCCCGAGTCTGCTCATGCTCGGCACCTCGGTGATCGAGTGCGAGCTCGACGGCGAGCCCCTTGCCCTGGCGATGCCTCAGGCGGCGGTCATGGGGTTCCTCTCCTGGCTGGAGTCCGGGCCCCCCGGCCCCACCAGCGGCGTCACCTAGGCCGGCGGCCCTTGGTCCCCGCGGGCGGAACGCCCAGCGCGGCGCAGGGCCCTCAGCGCTCCCCGCCGGGCACCCACAGGACGTCCCCGGTGTCCTTGTTGGCCACGCGCGCGAGGATGAACAGCAGGTCCGAGAGCCGGTTGAGGTAGGTGGCGGTGAGCCTGCTCATCGTCTCGCCGTGCTCCTCGAAGGCCGCCCACGTCGAGCGCTCCGCCCGGCGCACGACCGTGCGGGCGACGTGGAGCAGCGCCGAGCCGGGCGTGCCCGACGGCAGGATGAAGCTGCGGAGGTTCTCCAGCCCCTCGTTGTAGTCGTCGCAGGCCCGCTCGAGGACGTCGACGTCCTCCTGACGCACCCGCAGCTGGGGGTACGGCGGGTTCTCGACGATCGGCGTGCACAGGTCCGCGCCCACGTCGAACAGGGTGTTCTGGACCCGGTGGAGGACGGCGACGACGTCGGGCTCGAGCCCGCCCAGGGCAATGGCCACGCCGATCGCGGAGTTCGCCTCGTCGACGTCGGCGTAGGCCTTGAGCCGCAGGTCGTTCTTCGACGTCCGACTCATGTCGCCGAGCGCCGTGGTGCCGTCGTCACCCGTGCGGGTGTAGATGCGGGTGAGGTTGACCATGGCGGGTGTCTCCTGGGGGACGTCGGGACCGGCTGGAGCGCCGGGGGCTCTCGCTGCCACCTTACGGGCGGGTCGCGGCGCAGCGCCTACGATCCTCCGGTGAGCAGCGAGAGCGAGCGGTTCAGGGTCCTCGGGGGAGCCCGGCTCGTCGGCTCTGTTCCCGTGACCGGTGCGAAGAACAGCGTCCTCAAGCTCATGGCCGCTGCGCTGCTCGCCGAGGGCTCGACCGTGCTCCACGGCGTCCCCCGCATCCTCGACGTCGAGATCATGTCCGAGCTGCTCTCGCGGCTGGGCTGCGTCGTCCGTCACGACGACGCGAGCCTGGAGATCACGGTGCCGCACCGACCCGGGCACCAGGCCGACTACGACCTTGTCCGTCGGATGCGCGCCTCGATCTGCGTCCTTGGCCCGTTGCTCGCCCGGTGCGGCGAGGCCGACGTCGCCATGCCCGGTGGCGACGCCATCGGCTCGCGGGGGCTGGACTTCCACGTCGCAGGCCTGCAGAAGCTCGGCGCGGAGGTGACGAGCGAGCACGGCTTCGTCCTGGCGCGCGCCCCGCACGGCCTGCGCGGGGCCCAGGTGTGGCTGGACTTCCCCAGCGTCGGCGCCACCGAGAACCTCCTCATGGCCGCGGTGCTCGCCAAGGGCACGACGGTCATCGACAACGCGGCTCGTGAGCCCGAGATCGTCGACATCGCGACGATGCTCTCCGAGATGGGCGCCCGCATCACCGGTGCCGGAACGGCCACGCTCGAGGTCGAGGGCGTCGAAGGGCTGTCACCGGTCGAGCACACCGTCGTCCCCGACCGGGTCGTTGCAGGCACATGGGCGTTGGCCGCGGTCATGACGCAGGGCGACGTCGAGGTCACCGGGGCCGTCGCGGGCCACCTCGAGCTCGTCCTCGACAAGCTCGTCACCGCCGGTGCCGACGTCGTCGTCTCGCCTGACGGGTTCCGCGTCGTCATGACCCGACGCCCGACCGCGGTCGACGTCGTCACGCTGCCCTATCCGGGCTTCCCCACCGACCTGCAGCCGATGGTCCTCGCGCTCAACGCGGTCGCCGACGGAGCGGCGATGGTCACGGAGAACGTCTTCGAGGCGCGGTTCATGTTCGTCAACGAGATGGTCCGGCTCGGCGCCGACATCCGCACCGACGGCCACCACGCCGTCGTCCGCGGCAAGCCGCTGCTCTCGGGCGCTCCCGTGGCCGCGACCGACATCCGGGCCGGTGCCGGGCTCGTCCTCGCGGGGCTCGTCGCCGACGGGACGACGACGGTCAGCGGCGCCTACCACGTCGACCGTGGCTACCCCGGCTTCGTCGAGCAGCTGCGGGCGCTGGGGGCAGACGTCGTCCGGGAGCCGGACCCCTACGCCGGTTGAGCGGTCGGCCGACCCGGGCCGCCGAGCGACGGGCCTGCAAGCCGCCGCACGCCGCCGACCGGTGGGCCGCCGCACGCCGCTGACCGGGTGCCGTCGGGCCCGCTGGCCCGCTGGCCCGCTCACCTTCTGGGCCCGCGCCTCAGCGCCGGCGCAGGACGTCGCGAGCCCGGGCCTCGTCGGCGCCGAACACCATGACCCTCGGTCCTGCGACGGTGTCGGCGACCGTGACCCGCAGGCCGGCGTCGGTGAGCGCCCGCCGGTCCACCTCCGCCTCGATGTGGTTGCCCGGCGCGGAGACCGGTACGAGCAGGCCGTACTCCTCCGGGGCGCCCGCGTGGCTCCTCCGCTCGACCAGGGAGCCGCCGCGGCGGAAGGTCCAGCGCAGGAGCAGGACGAGCACCCCCAGCGCGACGAACGCCACCAGGGGGCCGAAGAGCGCGGAGTACCCGCCCCAGCTCGCCACGGGCTTCAGTGTGCGGCCCGGGCCGCGTTGGCGCACCCGCCGTGCCACCCGCCGGCTGGCCCACCCGCCCCCTGCCGGTCCCGCGCGCCGCGCTAGGGTCGGTCGGACCCGTCCTCACACCCCTCGGGAGCCCGCCGTGCCCGGAAAGCTCGTCGTCATCGGAGCCGGCCTCATGGGGTCCGGCATCGCCCAGGTCGCCGCCGTCGCCGGGTGGACCGTCGTGCTCCGCGACGTCGACGAGGCGTCCCTGACGCGAGGGGTCGCCGGCGTCCGCGCCTCGCTCGACCGGTTCGTCGCCAAGGAGCGGATGTCCGGCGAGGACGCCGAGCTGGCGGTGGGGCGCATCTCGACGACGACCGACCTCGGGGCGGCCGGCGACGCCGACGTCGTCGTCGAGGCGGTGTTCGAGTCCCTCCCCGTGAAGCTCGGGGTCTTCGCCGAGCTCGACGCCGTGTGCCGCGACGGTGCGGTGCTCGCGACGAACACCTCGGCGATCCCGATCACGCAGATCGCCACGGCCACGAGCCGGCCCGAGAGCGTCGTCGGCACCCACTTCTTCTCACCGGTGCCGATGATGGCGCTCTGCGAGCTCGTCCGCGGCTACCGCACCAGTGACGAGACGCTGGCCACCGCCCGCTCCTTCGCCGAGGAGCTCGGCAAGACGTGCGTCGTCGTCAACCGCGACGTCGCAGGCTTCGTGACGACGCGGCTCATCAGCGCCCTCGCCGTCGAGGCCGTCCGGCTCGTCGAGACCGGCGTCGCCAGCGCGGAGGACGTCGACACCGCGTGCCGGCTCGGCTTCGGCCACGCCATGGGACCGCTCGCGACGATCGACCTCACGGGCGTCGACGTCATGCGCAACGCGACGTCGAACATCTACACCGACACCCAGGACGAGAAGTTCTTCCCGCCCGAGCTGCTCACGCGCATGGTCACGGCCGGCGACCTGGGCCGCAAGAGCGGTCGCGGCTTCTACTCCTACGAGGCGCCGTAGCGACGGCGACTGCGACGGCGGGCCTGCTCGGGTGCTGCCGAGGGCCGGGGTGTAGAGGCATCACGCGCCGGAGAGGCTCTCGGACGTGAGTGGTGCTCTGGGCCAGGTCGTGCTGCTGCTCGCCGTCGTGTGGCTCGTCTCCGTGCTGGCCAAGCGGGTCGGCGCGATGGAACCGATCGTCCTCGTGGTGACGGGCTTCGTCCTGTCCTGGATCCCGGGGATCCCCACCTACACCCTCGACCCCCACGTCGCGCTCTCGTTCTTCCTGCCGCCCCTGCTCTACGCCGCGGCGCTGACGACGTCGGTCCCCGCCTTTCGTGCCAACCTGCGCCCCATCGGCTTCCTCGCCGTCGGTCTCGTCCTGTTCACGGCTGCCGTCGTCGGCCTCGTGGCGCACGCCGTCGTGCCGGGGCTGTCGTTGGCGGCCGCCTTCACCCTCGGGGCCGTCGTCGCGCCGCCGGACGCGGTCGCGGCGTCCGCCGTGGCCCGTCGGACCGGGCTGCCGCGCCGCGTCATCGCCGTCCTCGAGGGCGAGAGCCTGCTCAACGACGCAACCGCCCTCGTCTCGTTCCGCGTCGCCTCCGCGGCTGCCGTCAGCGGCGCGTTCAGCGTCTGGACCGCCGGCGCCGAGTTCCTCTGGGCCTCCGTCGGCGGCGTCGCGCTCGGCGTGGCGGTCGCGCTGGGCGACGGTGTGCTGCGGCGGGTGACCCGCCCCGACGCCGTCCTCGACAACGCGCTCTCGCTCATCACCCCCTTCTTCGCCTACTTCCTCGGCGAGCTCGTCCACGCCTCAGGGGTGCTCGCTGTCGTCGTCGCCGGGCTCTACCTCGGTCACCGCGCGCCGAGCGAGCGCAGCGCGGCCTCGAGGCTGCAGACCCGAGCCGCCTGGCTCATGATCGAGTTCCTGCTGCAAGGCGTGGTCTTCCTCCTCATCGGCCTCCAGCTGCGCTCGATCGTCGAGGGTCTGCCCGACATGGCGCTGAGCCGTCTGGCCTGGGTGTCGCTGGCCGTCGTCCTCGCCGTCCTGCTCAGCCGGCCGCTGTGGGTGTTCCCCGTGGCGTACCTCGCCCGGCTGCTGCCCTTCGTCGACGAGGACCGCGGCTCGTGGCGCGCGCCGGCCGTCGTCAGCTGGGCCGGGATGCGCGGCGTGGTCTCGCTGGCGGTCGCGCTCGCCCTGCCCACGGACTTCCCGCAGCGCGAGCTCGTGCTCTTCCTCACCCTCGTCGTCATCGTCGCGACGCTCGTCGTCCAAGGGCTGACGCTGTCGTGGTTCATCGGCAAGGTCCGGCTCGCCGGACCCGACCCCGTCGTCGACATCCTCGCCGAGGCGAGCGCTCGCGAGGAGGCCTACGCGGCCTCGCTGCGGCGCCTCGACGAGCTCGAGGCGCAGGCGCCCGGCCCTGAGGCGGTCGTCCGCCGGCTGAGGGCGTCGGCAGAGAGCCGCAGCAACGTCGCCTGGGAGCGGCTGGGCTCCTCCGGCTCACGCGAGACGCCGTCCGCCGCGTACCGGCGGCTGAGGATCGCCATGCTCGAGGCGGAGCGGAGCGTCTTCGTCGGGCTGCGCGACCGAGGCACACTTCCGGAGGACCTCATGAGCTCCATGGTCCTCGACCTCGACCTCGAAGAGGCGCTGCTCACCCAGGACGGCGACGCCGACGACCGGTCCTCCGTCGACCGTGCCGCCTCGCCCATGGGGGTCGATGAACCGGTCCCCACCACCCCGCCCGAGGAGGACTCCGTGACACCGATGCCAGGGTGCCAGCACACCGCCGCACTGCCCGAGCAGGTCGAGCCCTCGGGGGAGGGCTGCGGGCGCTGCCTCGCGCTCGGCCGGCAGGACTGGGTGCACCTGCGGCTGTGCCTGACCTGCGGCGAGGTCGGCTGCTGCGACTCCTCGCCGCTGCGCCACGCCACCGCCCACTACGACCAGGCCGAGCACCCCGTCATGCGCTCCTTCGAGCCGGGGGAGAGCTGGCGGTGGTGCTACGTCGACGAGGGTCTCGTCTGAGCGAGTCGGTGCACGTCGGGTCTGGAGAGTCGGCCAGGCGACGTCAGATCTCCCCGCGGCGCATCGCCATGGTCACGGCAGCGGTCCGGTCGTCGACCCCGAGCTTGGCGAACGCCCGGATGAGGTGCGTCTTGACCGTCGCCTCGCTGATGAACAGCTCCCGCCCGAAACGACCCCGACGCGTGCGCGCCAGTCCGCCCCCGCATGGGCCGGGTCCTCGCCGAGCACCGCGGCGGTGCCGGCGGTACGCCGCCGGTGGCCCTCGAGGATCTCCACCGTCGTCGTCTTCCCCGCCCCGTTGGGGCCGAGGAGGGCAAAGATCTCGCCGTGGGCGACCTGGAGGTCGACCCCGTCGACCGCGGTGACCTCGCCGTAGCGCTTGACGAGGCCGGTGACGTCGATGGCGAGCTCGGGGCGGTGAGTCCGTTGCGTGTGCGGCTGCTCCAGCTGCGTCGTCATGGCTCCACCCTGGCCCGGCGGGACGCCGACGACCAGGGTGCACCGGTTGACCGGCGGGTCCACCGGTCGGTGGACGGCCACGGGCCCGCGCCCCGTGACGCGCCCGGTTACCCATCAGTAGTATCCGAGGCGACAGGTTGCCCCTGACCCCTCGGCGGAGGTGCGCGATGACGACGTCCGGCACGCACGACGACAACGGCACGCAGGCTCGCCCGACCCGGGACCGGCCGTGGGTGATCCGCACGTACGCCGGGCACTCCTCGCCCGCGGAGTCCAACGCTCTCTACCGCCGCAACCTCGCGAAGGGTCAGACGGGGCTCTCGGTCGCCTTCGACCTGCCGACGCAGACCGGCTACGACCCCGACCACGTGCTCGCCCGCGGCGAGGTCGGCAAGGTCGGGGTGCCGGTCTCGCACCTCGGCGACCTGCGGGCGCTCTTCGACGGCATCCCGCTCGCTGAGACGAACACGTCGATGACCATCAACGCCACGGCGATGTGGCTTCTCGCGCTCTACCAGGTCGTCGCCGAGGAGCAGGGTGCCGACTCCTCGCTGCTCGCCGGGACCACGCAGAACGACATCGTCAAGGAGTACCTCTCCCGCGGGACCTACGTCTTCCCTCCGGGGCCGTCGCTGCGGCTCACGACGGACCTCGTGACGTACACCGTCACGGCGATGCCCCGCTGGAACCCCATCAACATCTGCAGCTACCACCTCCAGGAGGCTGGCGCCACACCCGTCCAAGAGATCGCCTACTCGCTGGCGACGGCGATCTCCGTCCTCGACGCGGTGCGCGACTCCGGCCAGGTGCCGCCGGAGCGCTTCGGCGACGTCGTCGGGCGCATGTCGTTCTTCGTCAACGCCGGCGTGCGCTTCGTCGAGGAGCTGTGCAAGATGCGGGCCTTCGTCGAGCTCTGGGACGAGATCTGCCTCGGCCGCTACGGGGTGGCCGACCCCGCGCAGCGCCGGTTCCGCTACGGGGTGCAGGTCAACTCCCTCGGGCTCACCGAGGCCCAGCCCGAGAACAACGTCATCCGGATCGTCCTCGAGATGCTCGGCGTCACGCTCTCGAAGGGTGCACGGGCCCGGGCGGTCCAGCTCCCGGCGTGGAACGAGGCGCTCGGGCTGCCGCGGCCGTGGGACCAGCAGTGGTCGTTGCGCGCCCAGCAGATCCTCGCCTTCGAGTCCGACCTGCTCGAGTACCCGGACCTCTTCGAGGGCTCTGTCGTCATCGACGAGCAGGTGGACCGGCTCGTCGCCGAGGCCCGCGCCGAGATCGACAAGGTCCAGGCCATGGGTGGTGCCGTCGCCGCGGTCGAGTCGGGCTACATGAAGGACCGGCTCGTCGCCTCGCACGCGGCCCGGCGGCGGCGGATCGAGTCCGGCGAGGACGTCGTCGTCGGCGTCAACCGCTTCACGACGACGGAGCCCAACCCGCTGACCGCCGACCTCACGACGGCGATCCAGTCCATCGACCCGGCCATGGAGAAGCGTGCGGTCGACGCTATCCGGGCCTGGCGGGCAGGTCGCGACCAGCGCGCCGTCACTGCAGCCCTCGCCGAGCTCAAGCGCCTCGCGGCCACGAGCGAGAACCTCGTGCCGGCGACGCTCGCGTGCGCCCGCGCCGGGGTGACGACGGGGGAGTGGGCAGGCGCGCTGCGTGAGATCTTCGGGGAGTACCGGGCGCCCACGGGCCTCGGCGGCTCGGTCGGCGTCGGGGCGGCCGACGAGGGTCTCGTTGCCGTCCGCGCGGACGTGCGGCGCACCGGCGAGGAGCTGGGCACCCACCTGCGCCTTCTCGTCGGCAAGCCCGGCCTCGACGGGCACTCCAACGGTGCCGAGCAGGTGGCCGTGCGGGCCCGAGACGCCGGGTTCGAGGTCGTCTACCAGGGGATCCGGCTGACGCCGGAGCACATCGTCGCGGCCGCCGTCGCCGAGGACGTCCACTGCGTGGGTCTGTCGATCCTCTCGGGCTCCCACCTCGAGCTCGTGCCGGCGGTGCTCAAGGGGCTGGCGGACGCCGGAGCCCAGGTCCCGGTCGTCGTCGGCGGGATCATCCCCGAGGCGGACGCCGCAGCGCTCAAGGCGATGGGGGTGGCCGCCGTCTTCACGCCCAAGGACTTCGGGCTCACCGAGATCATGGGCCGGCTCGTTCTCGAGATCCGCCGCGCCAACGGCCTCGAGGAGCTGAGCACGACAGTCTCCTAAAGGCTACGGGGCGCGGTCAGCCCATCGCGTCGTCAGCCCAGGGTCATGAACGCCAGGCGCCGCGGCCCGTCGCACCGCGGGGGGGAGCGATCGGGCCGTCGGCGTCTGGTCCGGCTAGAGGTCGCCGAGCGTCGCGCCGTGAGGCGGCGGCGGCGGCACCGGGCCGGGGGGCGGCGGCACCGGGCCGGGGGCCGGCGCCGGGGTGGCCGTCCCGGTCGGCGGGGGCGGCGGCGCATAACCCTCGGGTGCCGGCGAGGTCACCGGCCCGTGAGCGGCGACGTGGGCGTCGAGCGCGGCGAGCGCCCGGACGACCGCCTCGTGGTCACCGCCCTGACGCTGCTCTTCCCAGTACGCGGCGCCGAGCGCGCGCACGAGGTCACCGCCGCGACGCTGGGCCTGCAGCTCCTCGACCTTCGACTGGCCCTGTGCCAGCCCTCCCTGCGCCATGGCGGCAGCCTTCTCGGCGGCCTCCTTGGCCTTTGCGAGCAGATCCATCCCGAGCTCCTCTCCCCAGAAGGCCGACGGGCGATCCGCCGGCCTGTCGTCCTCGGTGGCCAGCGCACCGGCGACGGTGTCGAGCAGCACCCGGCCGGGACCGGTGAGCGCGAGCACGCCGCCGCCGTCGTCAGTGGCGACGACGGTGGCCTCGTGGCCCAGCAGCCGGTCGCCCGCCACGAGCAGACGCCCGCCGAGCCTGCCCGGGTCGACCTCGACGATCTCGCCGACCGCGCTGACGAGCACCGTCCCCGTGCCGGCGACCCGGTCGAGCGTCGCGGGCGAGCTGCCCGCCGCAGAGGTCACGGTGGACTCGGCTGCCAGCAGTCGCTCACCGCGGACCAGCCACCCTGCGCCGCCGGTGAGCTCGAGGGCCACGACCTCGCCGCCGAGGGGGTCGGCGAGCCCGACGAGCCCTGGGCCGCCCTCGGCCCTCGCCCAGCGCACCCGCGGCGAGTCGCCGCCGGCCAGGCGCCGCCCCGCGTCGACGGCACGGGCGAACAGCGTGTCGCTGCCCGAGGGTCGGTTGAACCGGCTGCCCACCGCGACCGTCGGGGTGGCGAAGAGGACCCGGCGTGACAGGCACCACAGCGCCTGGCCGGGCTCGAGCTGGACGACGACTGCGCGTGGCGGGTCGCCGAGCGCGCGGTGCTGCAAGGTCATGCGTGGGCCTCTCTCGTGGGACGGCTGTGGTCGTCGCGCGCCCGGCGCGGCGAGCTGCCGAGCCGAGGTGACCACGCCGTCGTGGTCACCCACGTCGCTGACACGACGCCCGCAGCCGAGGTGTTACCCGCCGTCGCCGTGACAACGCGTCCGACGCCTCGATCGTCCCCCATTGCGGTGGCCACAGGCTCAGAACAGCCGCAGGGTCGGGTCGTCGAGCCCGCGCAGCTCGTCGTAGTCGACCGTCTGGCAGCTGATGCCGCGCAGCCCGGCGAGAGTCCGCGCCTGGGGCTTGATCTCCTGGGCGACGAAGACCCCCCTCACGGGGGCGAGGTGGGGGTCGGCGTTGAGGAGCTCGAGGTAGCGGCCGAGCTGTTCGACACCGTCGATGTCTCCCCTGCGCTTGACCTCGACCGCCACCGTCGCCCCGTCGGCGTCGCGGCAGAGCAGGTCGACCGGGCCGATCGCGGTGGGCCACTCCCGGCGCACGAGGCTCCAGCCCTCCCCGAGGGTTGCCACGTGCAGGGCGAGGAGCTCCTGGAGGTGCGCCTCGATGCCGTCCTTGACGAGTCCCGGGTCGGTGCCGAGCTCGTGGCTGGAGTCGTGGAGCACCTCGTCGATGGAGATGACGAGGCGCTCGCCGGCCTTGTTCGTCACCGACCAGGTCGCGTCGTCGGCGACGAGCGAGCACGGGGGGCTCATCCAGTTCAACGGCTTGTAGGCGCGGTCGTCAGCGTGGATCGACACCGAGCCGTCGGCCTTGACGAGGAGCAGCCGGGTGGCTGAGGGCAGGTGGGCCGTCAGCCGTCCGACGTAGTCCACGCTGCAGCGGGCGATCACCAGGCGCATGAGAAGCGACGTTACTGTGCCGCCCGGTGCTGCGCCTGCGGTGCGGAAGCCTCCGGGCGCGGGGGCTCGGTGGCGGCGTCCTCGGGCTCGGCGTCCTCGGGCTCGGCGTCCTCGAGGAGCTCGCCGTCGAGCCCGAGCACGGCGACGAGCCGCCGGAGGAGCCGCGAGGCGTGGCGCAGCTGAACGCTGCCGCCACGACGTGCGAGGACCGCGCGCACGTGAAGCACGGGGGTCAACCCGGCGACGTCGGCCAGCGTGACCTCGGCGACGTCGAGGACGAGGGTCATGAGCGAGGGACGGCGCCGGGCGATGAGAGGGTCAAGGACGTCTTGGAGCACCCTCGACGAGGCGAGGTCGAGCTCGCCGTGGAGGCTGAGCACCGCGCTCTCCCCGTCGCCGCCGTCGACCCGGACCTGCAGCGAACCGTGCGCGCTCACGAGCGACCTTCCGGTTGGTGCGGGACCGCTGTCGTTCTGCGCGTTCACCGACGGCGACAAGGCCCTTATTCTCCCATATGTCCAAGACTTCCGTTCGGTTTCTCCGGCACTCGTCGGGGGGTCCGACCCCCTCGCGGGACGGCGACGATCCGGCGGGGACGGCACAGACTGCCTCGTCTTCGCCTCACTCGTGCCCACCACGCGCCGGACCCTGAAAGACTGCGGTCGGCGTCCCCGCCCCGGGGAGCCGAGGTGAGGGCGAGAGGGAAGCGCGATGGCTCGCGAGATCAGCAGGGTCGGCGTGGTCGGGCTCGGCACCATGGGGGCCGGCATCGTGGAGGTCTTCGCACGGCACGGGATCGAGGTGGTGGGTGTCGAGGCCGACGCCGACGCGCTGGCCCAGGGCCAGGCGCGCGTCGAATCCTCCACCGGCCGTGCAGTGCGCCGGGGCAAGCTCGACGAGGACGCGCGCGCCGCGCTGCTCGGCCGGGTCCGCTACAGCACCGAGCTGACCGACCTCAAGGACGCCCACCTCGTCATCGAGGCCATCCCCGAACGGCTCGCGCTCAAGCGCTCGGTCTTCTCCGAGCTCGACTTGGTCGTCGACGAGACGGCGATCCTCGCGACGAACACGTCGTCGTTGTCGGTCACCGAGCTCTCCGTGGCTACCTCACGCCCCGGCCGGGTCGTCGGCATGCACTTCTTCAACCCCGCCCCGGTGCTCAACTTCGTCGAGGTCGTCACGACGGTCGTCACCGAGCCCGACGTCGTGGCCGACATCGAGGCCCTGGCCACCCGCCTGGGCAAGACCGCCGTGACGATCGGGGACAAGGCGGGGTTCATCGCCAACGCCCTGCTCTTCGGCTACCTCAACCACGCCGTCAGCATGGTCGAGACGCGCTACGCCAGCCGGGAGGACGTCGACGCGGCGATGCGCCTGGGCTGCGGCCTGCCCATGGGCCCGCTGACGCTGCTCGACCTCATCGGTCTCGACACGGCCTACGAGATCCTCGACACGATGTACCGGCAGGGACGCGACAAGCTCCACGCGCCGGCGCCACTGCTCAAGCAGATGGTCACCGCCGGTCTGCGCGGGCGGAAGTCCGGCCGCGGGTTCTACACCTACGAGCAGCCTGGCTCCGGCGTCGTCGTCCCTGACGCCCTCACCCCGACCAGCAGCGGCCCGCGCACCGGCACCGCCCGGGAGGTCCGCACCGTCGGGGTCGTCGGCTCCGGCACGATGGCCACGGGCATCGTCGAGGTCTTCGCCAAGGGCGGCATCGACGTCGTCTTCGTCACGCGCGGCGAGGAGAAGGTCGCCAAGGTCAGGGCGGCCCTCGAGCGCTCGCTCGCGAAGGCGGTCCTGCGCGGCAAGCTCAGCGAGCCCGACCGCGACGCCGCGCTGGCCCGCATCACCGGTACCGCCCGGCTCGAGGACCTCGCTGACGTCGACCTCGTCGTCGAGGCCGTCGTCGAGGAGCTCACGGTCAAGCAGGCGTTGTTCTCCACCCTCGACGAGATCTGCCGCCCCGGTGTCGTCCTCGCGACGACGACGTCGTCCCTGCCGGTCATCGAGTGCGCGGTCGCCACGACCCGCGCCCACGACGTCATCGGCATGCACTTCTTCAACCCGGCACCGCTCATGCGCCTCGTCGAGATCGTCGGGACGGTCACGAGCGACGCCGACGCGCTGGCCACCGCCCACGTCGTGTGCGAGCGGCTCGGCAGGCACCCCGTGCACTGCGGGGACCGGGCCGGGTTCATCGTCAACGCGCTGCTCTTCCCCTACCTCAACGACGCCGTGAAGATGCTCGAGGCCCACTACGCCGGCACCAACGACATCGACGCCGCGATGAAGCTCGGCTGCGGCTACCCCATGGGCCCCTTCGAGCTCCTCGACGTCGTCGGGCTCGACGTGTCGCTGGCGATCGAGCGCACGCTCTACCACGAGTTCCGTGACCGGGGGTTCGCCCCCGCCCCGCTGCTCGAGCACCTCGTCACCGCCGGGTACCTCGGCCGCAAGGTCGGACGGGGCTTCCGCGACTACGCCACGCGCTGACCTCGGCGTGGCGCAGGGGTCACCAGGTCGGCGGCGGTGAGCCCTCGGGCCAACCGACGCCGACCCGATCCCGCACCCGCGGGCCGCGGCGCGCCCGAGACGGTCGAGGACTGGCCGGACGGCTCGTGGGTGGTCCGGCGGGTCACGGGGGCAGGTGCCACGAAGGCCTACCGCTGCCCCGGCTGCGACCACGAGGTGCGGCCGGGGACGGCGCACCTCGTGGCCTGGCCGGTCGAGGGGGGGCTGCTCGGTGCGGCCGAGGGCGGTCGCTCGGGAGCCGCGGACCGGCGCCACTGGCACCGGCCGTGCTGGGAGGCACGCCTGCGTCGGGGGCCACGACGGTGACGACGGCACGGCGGGCTGACGCGGGTTCGGGGGAGCCGCGCGGCCCTTCGGTCGGGCGCCCCCGGAGGCAGCTAGCTGCGACCGTGGACGAGCCGGACGAGGGCGATGGTCACCCGCTCGGTGCGGGGGGAGCGGGCGAAGGTCGTGAACGCCAGCGGCGAGGGGAACCGTTGGACGGCGACCCCCTGGGGGGTCGCGAACTCCCGCAGCCCGTCGGCTCCGTGGATCCGCCCGAAGCCTGAGTCGCCCACACCGCCGAAGGGCAGGGAGGGGATCCCCGCGAAGGAGATGACGCTGTTGACCGAAGCCATCCCGCACCGGAGGCGCCGGGCAAGCTCCTCCCCGCCCCGGCGGCTGAACACCGAGGCACCGAGGCCGTAGCGGCTCGCGTTGGCCAGGTCCACGGCCTCGTCCATGTCGCGCACGCGGTTGACGACGACGGTGGGTCCGAACGTCTCCTCCTGCACGGCGCTCGACTCCTCAGGCACGTCGGTGAGGACGACAGGACTGACGTAGCGATCGCCGATGGAGGCCGCCCCCCCGACGACAGCACGACCTCCACGGTCGAGGGCGTCGCGGACGTGACCGCGGATCACCTCGAGCTGCGCCGGCATCGTCGCAGGGCCGTAGGACGCCCCGGGCCCGGTGCCGGGAGCCAGCGTGGAGGCGAGTCCGGCCACCCGCTCGAGGAACTGCTCGTAGACCCGCTCGTGGACGTACACGCGCTCGATCCCGACGCACGTCTGCCCGGCGTTGGACATCGCGCCCCATACCGCGGCATCCGCGGCCTTGGCGAGGTCGGCGTCGGCGTCGACGATCATGGGGTCCTTGCCGCCGCACTCGAGCAGGACGGGGGTGAGCGTCTCGGCGCAGGCAGCCATGATCTTCTTCGCCGTCGCGGTGCTCCCGGTGAAGGCGACCTTGTCGACGCCGGCGGTGCACAGCGCTGCGCCGGTCGCGCCAAGGCCGGTCACGGTCTGGAGGAGCGGCTGCTCGGGGACGACCTCCTCGAGCGTGCGAGCCAGCCAGACACCGACACCGGGAGTGTGCTCGCTGGGCTTGAAGACGACGGCGTTGCCCGCCGCGAGCGCGTAGGAGATCGACCCCATGGGGGTGTGCAGCGGGTAGTTCCACGGGCCGATGACGCCGACGACGCCGTACGGGCGGTAGGCGACGGTGGCCTTCTGGTTGGCCATGAGCAGCCCCGGGCTGACCCGTCGCCGCCCGAGCACGCGCTCGGCATGACCTGCGGCCCAGGCGAGGTGCTCGATGGCCAGGACGCACTCGAGCACGGCGTCCCCGAAGGGCTTGCCCGTCTCGGCGCTCACCAGGTCGGCGAGCTCCGGCAGCCGGTTCGCCATGAGCGACTTCCAGGCGCCCAGCCGAGCCTTGCGCTGGGTGAAGGTGAGGTCGCCCCACCACCGGGCGGTGATGCGCGCGCGGTCGACCGCGGCGCCGACGTCGTCGGCGGACGCCACGGGATAGGTCGCAAGGACCTCACCGGTGGCCGGGTCGAGCGAGGGGAACGTGTCGGTGGCTGGGCGGCCGGTCGTCGTCGTCACACGAGCATCATGCGCCGCCGGTCGCCCTCCGTCGACGGCGCCCCGGCACGTCGATGACCGGATCGATGGCGAGGATCGCGTCGTGTGCCGAGACCTCGTCACCCGGTCGGGCTACAGGTCGGTGTTCGCCGAGCCGACACGAAGGTGACACATGACGTATGCTCTTCCGCAGCAGTCCACCCAGAGACTGTCCACGCGGAGGTTGACCTCCGCCTGGTCCTTGTTCTCGCCACCTAGGCGATGCAAGAAATATCGATCACCGTCTCCGCGGGCGACCGCGTCGTACGACGGTGCAGCTGGAAGGAGACTCGTCATGAACGAGGACGACTACGGTCCCTGGAAGGACTGACCCGCACGTCCCGACGCCCCCGGTGAGCACCGCTCGCCGGGGGCGTCGGCGTCTGCGGCCAAGGGAGCGGCGGCCCCGCGTCGGCGTCCGGCGTCAAGCGTTCGGCGGGATTTCCCCTCGAACGGGGTGCTTCGGCCGCGTCGAGGCGACTAGGTTTCGCCCCGACCCGGTCGCCACCCACCCGAGGAGCTCGCCGACATGGCCTCCAGCGCCCCACGTCTCGTCCCCCCCAAGCCCGCGCCGCCGCGGGCTGGCCGCAGCGCGTTCCCGCGGCTGCGCCGCAGTCGCGCGCTGGTGGCAGCTGCCGCGCTGAGCCTGCCGCTGGTCGGCGCCGCCACCGCGAGCGCCGCACCCGCTGGCCCGGGCATCGGGCGCGGCCTGGCCGACCAGCGCTTCGCCACCGTCCAGGTGCTCTCGATCAACGACTTCCACGGCAACCTCGAGCCGCCGTCCGGCAGCGGCGGGCTCGCGCCCGACGACAACGGCGTCCGCCAGCCCGCGGGGGGAGCGGTCTACCTCGCCGCCCACTACCGCACGCTGCAGGCTCAGCGCGCCCAGCAGTACACCGTCGGCGTCGCCGCGGGTGACCTCATCGGCGCCTCACCTCTGGTCTCGGCGCTGTTCCACGACGAGCCGACCATCGAGTTCCTCAACCAGCTCGGGCTCTTCGCCTCCTCGACGGGCAACCACGAGTACGACGAGGGCCTCACCGAGCTGCTGCGCATGCAGCGGGGCGGGTGCCACCCGACCGACGGCTGCTTCGGCGGCGACGGCTTCATGGGCGCCGGGTTCACCTACCTCTCCGCGAACGTCACCGACACCGGCGGCCGTCTCGTCATGCCGGCCTACGCCGTCAAGACGATCGAGCCGGGGTTGACGGTTCGCGGCCGCGAGATCCTGCCTGGCCTCAAGATCGGCTTCATCGGGCTGCCGCTCAAGGACACCCCGAGCATCGTCACCGCCACCGGGGTCGCCGGGCTGCGCTTCGGCGACGAGGTCACCGCCGTGAACAAGGCCGCCGCGGCGCTGCGTCGTCAAGGCGTGCGATCCATCGTCCTGCTCGTCCACCAGGGCGACAGCGTCGTCAGCTCGGCGCTGCCGAACCAGTGCGGGGACATCCCCGGCCCGTCCCGGGCGATCGCCGAGCGGGTCAGCGCGGACGTCGACGTCGTCTTCTCCGGCCACAGCCATCAGGCCTACAACTGCACGGTGACCGACCCGGCCGGCAACCCTCGCCCGTTCGTCCAGGGCAGCTCCTTCGGCCGCTACATCACCGAGGTCGACCTCACCATCGACCGCCTCACCCGCGACGTCGTCCGCAGCCGCAGCACGGCCGTCAACCACCTCGTCACCCGCGACGTCGCTCCCGACCCGCAGGCGCAGGCGCTGGTCGCGCGCTACCTCGGCCTGTCGGCCCCGATCGCCAACCGGAAGGTCGGCACGATCAGCGCTGACCTCGGGCGCGCCGCCAGCCCGGCGGGCGAGTCCGCCCTCGGCGACGTCATCGCCGACGCTCAGCGTGCCGCCACCGCAGCCCCGGACAAGGGCGGTGCCGTGGTCGCGCTCATGAACCCCGGTGGCATCCGGGCTGACCTGACCTACAGCTCCAGCCCGGTAGGGGAGGGAGACGGCGTCGTCACCTACGGCGAGGCCTTCACCGTCCAGCCGTTCACCAACTACCTGACGACGATCACCCTGTCCGGGGCACAGCTCAAGACCGTCCTCGAGCAGCAGGTCTTCCCCGGCCCGACGACGGGGCAGGGCCGCATCCTCCAGGTCTCCTCGAGCCTGCACTACGCGTGGAGCGCCTCGGCGCCGGTCGGTTCCAAGGTCGACCCGGCGAGCCTGACCATCAACGGCGTGGTCGTCGATCCGGTGGCAAGCTACCGGGTCACGGTCAACAGCTTCCTCGCCGGTGGCGGAGACGGCTTCCTCGAGCTGGCCAAGGGGACCAACCCGCTCGTGGGCGCGATCGACGTCGACAGCTTCGTCGACTACCTGAAGACCTCGGGAACGGTGTCGCCGCCGCCGGCCGACCGGATCACCGTCGTCCCGTAGTCGCGGGAAGGCATCCCTGGCCGCGGGGAGCGGGCCGCTCGTCGGTCCGCTCCCCGGGCTAGGGTCGTGACGATGACGACCGCCGCCACGCACGAGATCCGCGCCGCCACGGTCCTGCCTGCACGGCGGGAGCCCGTGACCCTGCACACCGCTGACGGCCTCGACCTCGTCGGTGAGGTGGCCCGTCCGCTCGACCGGGAGCCCGAGGCGTCGCTCATCTGCCTGCACCCGCTGCCCACCCACGGCGGGATGATGGACAGCCACGTCATCCGCAAGGCCTCCTACCGGCTGCCGGCGCTCGCGGGGCTCGCCGTCCTGCGGTTCAACACCCGCGGCACCTCCTCCCACGCGGGGCGCAGCCAAGGCACCTTCGACGACGGCGACGCCGAGCGCCACGACGTCGCTGCGGCGATCGAGTACGCCGAGTTCTGCGGGCTCCCTCGGCCGTGGCTGCTCGGCTGGTCCTTCGGCACCGACCTCGCCCTGCGCCACGGCTGCGACCCCTCGATCGAGGGCGCGATCCTCCTGTCCCCGCCGCTGCGGTACTCCACCGAGGCCGACCTCGCGGTGTGGGCGTCGTCGGGCAAGCCGGTGCTCGCCCTGGTCCCGGAGCTCGACGACTACCTGCGGCCCGCGGAGGCGACGGCGCGCTTCGCGGCGATCCCTCAGGCGCGCGTCGTCGGTGTCGAGGGCGCCAAGCACCTCTGGGTCGGTGAGCCCGCGGTGCGCCGGGTGCTCGACGAGGTCGTCCGGGAGGTCGTCCCGGAGGTGCGCACGCCGCTCCCGCACTCGTGGGACGGGGAGTACGAGACGGTCAAGGGAGTGTTCGGATGAACTCGCTCGAGGGGCGCACCGCGCTCATCACCGGAGCCTCCCGCGGCATCGGCCGCGCCATGGCCCTCGCGTTCGCCGAGGCGGGCGCCGACGTCGCCGTCCTCGCCCGTGACGTCGACCGCCTCGGCGAGGTGGCCGACGCCGTGCAGCGCCAGGGACGGCGCGCGCTCGTCCTGCCCTGCGACGTCACCGACACCGAAGCGCTCACGGAGTCGGTGCGTAGCGCCGTCGACGGTCTCGGCGGGCTCGACGTGGTCGTCAACAACGCCGGGGGCAACAGCTTCAGCACGCCCTTCGTGTCGATGCGCCGCTCGGGCTGGGAGAAGACGCTGGCTCTCAACCTCGGCTCGACGTACGCCGTCTGCCAGGCGGTGGGCCCGCACCTCCTCGAGCGCCGCAGGGGCTCGGTGATCAACGTCGCCTCGGTCGCGGGGCTGCTCGCGACGCCGACGATGGCGCACTACGGCGCGGCGAAGGCGGCCGTCCTGAGCCTCACCCGCACCCTGGCCGCCGAGTGGGCGTGGGCGGGCGTGCGGGTCAACGCCCTCGTGCCCGGGTGGATCGAGACCGACCTCACCGAGTTCGCCCGCGAGGACGAGGCGACGGGCGACGCCTTGCTGGCCCGGGTGCCGATGGGCCGGTGGGGGCGCGTCGAGGAGATGACCGGCCCGGCGCTGTTCCTCGCGAGCGACGCGTCGTCGTTCGTCACCGGTCACGCCCTCGTGGCCGACGGGGGCATGACGATCGCCTGAGCGGGCCGGGCCCGGCCCGACCTGCCTGCCTCGCCTCGACTGTCCTGACCCACCAGCCTCGACCTGCTCGCCCGTCCGTCCCACCTGCCCGCGGAGGACCCATGACGACGCTCGTCCTGCTCCACGCCTTTCCCCTGTCCTCGGCCATGTGGCGGGCCCAGGTCCACGGGCTCCGCGAGGACGCCCACGTCGTCGTCCCGGACTTCCGCGGCTTCGGCGGCGCCCCGGTACCCGACGACGCGGAGCCCTCACTCGACCGGCTGGCTGACGACGTCGCCGCGGTCATGGACGCCGCGGGCATCGAGCGGGCCGTGCTCGGCGGCCTGTCCATGGGTGGCTACGTGACGATGGCCTTCCTGCGCCGGCACCCCCAGCGGGTGCTCGGGGTCGTCCTCGCCGACACCAAGGCCGGCGCCGACCCGGAGCCCGCCCGAGCCAACCGGCGTCGGATCGCCGACACCCTCGAGGCCGAGGGGACCACGCGCGTCCTCCTCGAGGACGTCTACCCGGCGCTCGTCGGCGAGACGACGAAGCGCTCGCGCCCCGCCGAGGCCGCCGAGGTCCGCGAGCTCGTCGAGCACGCGAGCCCCTCGGCGGCGGCGTGGGCCCAGCGGGCGATGGCGCTGCGCGCGGACTCCCTCGACACGCTGCGCGGCGTGGCGGTCCCTGCCCTCGTCATCCGCGGGACCGAGGACGTCCTCAGCAGCGCCGAGGACGTGCAGGCCATGGTTGCCGCCCTGCCCCACGGGCGGCTCGTCGAGGTGCCCGAGGCCGGTCACCTCACCGCGATGGAGCGTCCCGATGCCGTGACGACCGCGCTACGGGACTTCCTGCGCGAGGTCTGAGGCGGGGGCGACGGAATCCTGCCGCGGGAAGACGACCTCGGCGAGGACGAGCTGGATCGCCGCGGCCATGGGGATCGCGAGGAGGGCGCCGGCGAACCCGAGCAGGGTCCCGCCGATGAGGGCAGCGACGACCGCAGCCGCCGGATGGACGTCGACCGCCCGGTTCATGACCCGCGGGTAGATGAGGTAGTTCTCGAGCTGCTGGTACACCGTGAAGAACACCCCCGAGGCCAGGGCGAGGCCGAGCGACTGGGTGGCGGCGAAGGCGGTGGCGATGACCGCGCCGAGCGTCGCGCCGATCATGGGGATGAGGTCGGTCACGGCGATGACGATGGCCAGGGACACGCCGTACTTCACCCCCGCGATCTCGAAGAAGGCGAACGAGGAGACCCCGGCGATCCCGGCGATGGCCAGTGCTCCGCCGATGTAGCCACCGGTCCGCTCGAGGATCTCGTCACCGAGGAGGACGACGCGTGGACGCCGTCCGACCGGCACGAGCCGGTAGACGATGCGCTTGATGGACTCCAACGACGTGACGAAGTACAGCGTGAGGATGAGCAGGGTCAGCAGTTTGAAGACCGCGCCGAGCAACGTGCGTCCCGCGCCGACGAGCCCGCCCAGCACGGAGGAGGTCACGCCGCCGCCGCGCAGGACCTGCTGGGCGCGCTCGATGATCCCGAAGCGCTCGTCGAGCCGGGCCACGGTGGGGTTGGCCTGGATGTCGCGCAGCATGGCCGGCGCGCTGCTCACGAGCTCGGACACCTGGGTGAAGACCGCCGGGATGAGCGCCGCGGCGGCGAAGACGAAGAAGCCGATCATCACGAGGAACACCACCGTGACCGCCCACGCACGGGGCAGGCCACGGCGCTGGAGCCGCTCGACGAAGACGTTGAGGCCCACGGCGAGGAACAGCGCCATGACGATGAGGAGCAGCGTCGATGCCACCGCGCCCGCTGCCCGCCACAGCGTGATCGCGATGAGCGCACCCGTGGCGCCGAGGAAGCCGGTGGCGAACGCCGAGCGGCCGAAGGGGCGTCCCCGCCGGCCGAAGGGCCGCTCCGTGTCGACCTGCGCCCGCAGCGCGGTGGGCATGGCCTCCGCCACCTCGTCGTCGCCCTCGACCGCTTCACGGTGCACCTGGCGGACGGCGGGGTGCTTGGCGGCCGCGGCCACGACGTCGGGGTCGTGCGCGGTGTCACCGTCGGCCAGCCGCTCCGGCAGGTCCGGGAGGTCCCCCAGCGAGTCGTCCATGCCCCGAAGGCTAGGCGACGCGCTGTGGCCCTCCCGGCACCTCAGACGTCGCGGAAGCGGTTGATCGCGCCGATGTGCTGCTCGCGGAGCTCGGGGTCGCGCACGCCGAGGCCCTCGCCGGGGGCCAGGCACAGGACGCCGACCTTGCCCTGATGGAGGTTGCGGTGGACGTCGAAGGCCGCCTGCCCGGTGTCGTCGAGGGAGTACGTGCGCGAGAGCGTCGGGTGCAGCTTGCCGCGGGCGATGAGCCGGTTGGCCTGCCAGGCCTCCCGGTAGTTGGCGAAGTGCGAGCCGATGATCTTCTTGAGGTTCATCCAGAAGTAGCGGTTGTCGTACTCGTGCATGTACCCGCTCGTCGAGGCGCAGGTGACGATCGTGCCGCCCTTGCGGGCGACGTAGACGCTCGCGCCGAAGGTCTCTCGGCCAGGGTGCTCGAAGACGATGTCGACGTCGTCACCGCCGGTGAGCTCGCGGATCCGCTTGCCGAAGCGCTGCCACTCCTTGGGGTCCTGGGTGTGCTCGTCCGCCCAGAACCGGTAGCCCTCCTCGGAGCGGTCGATGACGAGCTCTGCGCCCATCCTCCGGACGATCTGGGCCTTCTCCGGGCTCGAGACGACGCACACCGGCGTCGCGCCGCCGTTGAGGGCCATCTGGGTCGCGTAGGAGCCCAGGCCTCCCGAGGCGCCCCAGATGAGGACGACGTCGCCCTGCTTCATGTCCGCGCCGTTGCGCGAGACGAGCTGGCGGTAGGCGGTGGAGTTCACCAGGCCGGGCGAGGCGGCCTCCTCCCAGGTGAGGTGGGCCGGTTTGGGCATGAGCTGGTTGGACTTGACGAGGGCCACCTGGGCGAGGCCGCCGAAGTTCGTCTCGAACCCCCAGATCCGCTGCTCCGGGTCGAGCATCGTGTCGTCGTGGCCGTCCGGGCTCTCGAGCTCGACGGACAGGCAGTGCGCCACGACCTCGTCGCCGGGCTTCCACGCGTGGACGCCGAGGCCCGTGCGCAGGACGACCCCCGACAGGTCGGAGCCCAGGACGTGGTAGGGCAGGTCGTGGCGCTTGCCCAGGGGTGAAGTGCGCCCGTACTTGCGGAGGAACGAGAACGTCGGCACCGGTTCGAAGATCGCCGACCATACGGTGTTGTAGTTGATCGAGCTCGCCATGACGGCGACGAGCGCCTCGCCAGGACCGAGCTCCGGGACCGCGACGTCCTCGACGTGGAGGGACTGGCGGGGGTCCTTCGCCCGGGTGGGGACGTCGGCGAACATGTCGACCTCGTCGGCGTGGACGGTGACGGCGCGGTAGTGGTCGGGCAGCGTCAGGCCGGTGTAGGTCTCGGGCGCGGTCTCACCGGCGAGGATGGCGTCGAGGATGTGCTGCATGGCGGCCTCCGGGGTCGCTCGGCTGGGCCTGGTGAGGCGGATCAGGCCTCACGGCCGACCTTACCGACCGGTAACCCCGCATGGGGAGCACCCGGCGGGGTCGAGCCCCGCCGGGTGACGAGCGTCCGGGCTGGCAGCGGCGTCAGTGCGCGGGGGTCGCCGCCGGCTCGACGAGCTCGACGAGCACGCCGCCGGCGTCCTTCGGGTGGACGAAGTTGACCCTGGAGTCGAGGGTGCCGCGCTTGGGGGTGTCGTAGAGCAGCCGGATGCCCTGCGAGCGCAGGTGGGCGCACGTGGCGTCGAGGTCGTCGACGGTGTAGGCCAGCTGCTGGAGGCCGGGACCGCTGCGGTCGATGAACTTCGCGATCGTCGAGCTCTCGGAGAGCGGTGCGAGCAGCTGGATCCGGCTCTCGCCCTGGCCGATGACGACCATGGCCTCCTTGACGCCCTGCTCCTCGTTGGTCTCGATGTGCTCGGCCTTCGCGCCGAAGGCGGCCTCGAAGAACGCGAGGGCTGCGTCGAGGTCGGGGACGGCGATCCCCACGTGGTCGATCTTCGTGATCATGGGCTCTCCTGACGGTGTCGTTGATGCCGGGCGCTGTCGGAGGCGGACCCGGTCATCGGTATCGTGGCAGGCCTGGCGCAGCGACCCCTCCAGGAGGCACAGCATGAGCAGGACGTCCACGGTCATTGTCGCCGGAGCACGCACCCCCATGGGGCGTCTCCTCGGTTCTCTCAAGGACCTCCCCGCCACCGAGCTCGGCGGCATCGCCATCAAGGCAGCCCTCGAGCGCGCCGGCGTTGCTCCTGAGCAGGTCGACTACACGATCATGGGCCAGGTGCTCCAGGCGGGCGCCGGTCAGATCTCGTCGCGGCAGGCGGCCGTGCGGGCAGGCATCCCCATGACGACGCCGGCGCTGACGATCAACAAGGTGTGCCTGTCAGGCCTCGACGCCATCGCCCTGGCCGACCAGCTCATCCGGGCCGGCGAGATCGACGTCGCCGTGGCCGGCGGCATGGAGTCGATGACCCGCGCGCCCCACCTGCTCCAGGGCAGCCGCGAGGGGTTCAAGTACGGCGACGTCCGCATGGTCGACCACATGGCCTACGACGGGCTGTTCTGCGCTTTCGACCAGTGCGCCATGGGCGAGTCCACGGAGCGCTACAACGCCCGGCTCGGCATCACCCGGGAGGAGCAGGACGCGTTCTCGGCGCGCTCCCACGAACTCGCTGCCCGCGCGGCGAAGAACGGGGTCTTCGACGAGGAGATCGTCCCCGTCGCCATCCCGCAGCGGCGCGGCGAGCCCGTCGTGTTCTCCCATGACGAGGGGGTGCGCGCCGACACCACCGCCGAGACCCTCGCGAAGCTGCGGCCAGCCTTCGCCGCCGACGGCACGATCACGGCTGGCTCTGCCTCGCAGATCTCCGACGGTGCGGCTGCCGTCGTCGTCATGAGCAAGGAGCGCGCCGAGAGCCAAGGCCTGCCCTGGCTCGCCGAGATCGGCGCGCACGGCATGGTCGCCGGCCCCGACGCCTCGCTGCAGGCCCAGCCGGCTAACGCGATCCTCAAGGCCCTCGGTCGCGAGGGCCTCGACGTCGCCGCGCTCGACGTGATCGAGATCAACGAGGCCTTCGCCTCGGTCGGCATCCACTCGACCCGGATGCTCGGCATCGACCCCGAGACGGTCAACGTCAACGGCGGCGCCATCGCCATGGGCCACCCGATCGGGATGTCCGGGGCGCGGCTCGCGCTCACGCTGGCCCTCGAGCTGAGGCGGCGCGGGGGCGGCCTCGGTGCTGCCGCGCTGTGCGGCGGCGGCGGTCAGGGCGACGCCCTGCTGCTGCGCGTCCCGGCGGCCTGAGCGCCTCGGGCGGGGTGGAGCGGCACGTGAGCGACGAAGGCCCTCGGCGGGCCGGCCGGAGCGTCGACGTCGCCTCGCTGGTGGCGCGCGCCCAGGAGGCCGACCCCCGCGCGGTCGCGCGCCTCATCTCCCTCGTCGAGGACGCCTCGCCGCTTCTGCGCGAGGTCATGGCTGCGCTGGCGCCCTCGACCGGGCGGGCGCTCGTCATCGGGCTCACCGGTTCCCCGGGCGTCGGCAAGTCGACGACGACCTCCGCCCTCGTGCGGGCGCTGCGCGAGCAGGGCAAGCGGGTCGGGGTGCTCGCCGTCGACCCGTCCTCGCCGTTCAGTGGCGGAGCCCTGCTCGGTGACCGCGTCCGCATGCAGGAGCACGCGCTCGACCCCGGGGTGTTCATCCGCTCGATGGCCAGTCGGGGTCACCTCGGCGGGCTCTCGTGGTCGACCCCGCAGGCGGTGCGGGTGCTCGACGCCGCAGGCTGCGAGGTCGTCCTCGTCGAGACCGTGGGCGTCGGGCAGTCCGAGGTCGAGGTCGCCGCGATGGCCGACACCACGGTCGTCCTCCTGGCGCCGGGCATGGGCGACGGCATCCAGGCCGCCAAGGCCGGCATCCTCGAGATCGGCGACGTCTACGTCGTCAACAAGGCCGACCGCGACGGCGCCGAGAACACCATGCGCGACCTGCGTCACATGCTCACTCTGGGCGAGCGTCGCGGCCCGGGGGACTGGCGCCCGCCGGTCATCGCCACCGTCGCGAGCAAGGGCACGGGGATCGACGAGCTCGTCGAGGCCCTCGACAAGCACCGCGGCTGGCTCGAGGAGCACGGCGAGCTGCGCCGTCGTCGTCAGGCACGGGCTGCCGACGAGGTCGAGGCCATCGCCGTCGCCTCCATCCGGGCCCGGATGGGCGACCTGCGCGAAGGCCCCACGCTCGCTGAGCTCGCCGAGCGCGTCGTCACCGGGGCGCTCGACCCGTACGCCGCCTCCGACGTCCTCGTCTCCTCGGCCGTCGCCGAGCTCGGCGATCTGCTCGGGGAGCAGGAGGAGCAGGGCGAGCTCGGCCACAGCTGACGGGCGGGAAGCGCCACCCCCGCGGCCACCACCGGCCCTCGAGGGTCCGGCGCCCTATGGTGTGTGAGCCAGCGCACACCGATCACGTGCGCAGGCGCGGGGGCCTCCGTCGGCTGCCGCCCACCCCGGCCGGGAGGAGACCGCCGATGGACGCCGCGGAGATCGAGGCAGGCCGCGCCCGCTGGCAGGCGCGGTTGCGTTCCGCCCACGAGGCCAGGCACCCGGGACGGCCGGACGACGTCGTCACGACGCTCTCCGGGGAGCCACTGGAGCCCGTGTACGGACCGGCCCCGGGTGCAGAGGTACCCGGCTTCGAGCGGATCGGCTGGCCGGGAGAGTTCCCCTTCACCCGCGGGCTCTACGCCTCCGGCTACCGCGGACGCCCCTGGACGATCCGGCAGTTCGCCGGCTTCGGCGACGCCGCGGCGACCAACGAGCGCTACCGCAGCATCCTCGCTGCCGGCGGTGGCGGGCTGTCCGTGGCCTTCGACATGCCGACGCTCATGGGCCGGGACTCCGACGACCCGCTCGCCGTCGGTGAGGTCGGCCACTGCGGCGTGGCGATCGACAGCGCCGCTGACATGGAGGCCCTCTTCGCCGGGATCCCGCTCGGCGAGGTGAGCACCTCGATGACGATCAGCGGGCCGGCCGTGCCCGTGTTCTGCCTCTACCTCGTCGCCGCCAGGCGCCAGGGCGTCGACATCGCGACGCTCGACGGCACGCTGCAGACCGACATCTTCAAGGAGTACACCGCGCAGAAGGAGTGGCTCTTCGCCCCCGAGCCGCACCTGCGGCTCATCGGCGACCTCATGGAGTTCACGACGTCGCACGTCCCGGCCTACAAGCCGCTGTCGGTCTCCGGCTACCACATCAGGGAAGCCGGATCGACCGCTGCCCAGGAGCTCGCCTTCACCCTCGCCGACGGTTTCGGCTACGTCGAGCTGGGGCTCTCGCGGGGGCTCGACGTCGACGCGTTCGCGCCGGGGCTGTCGTTCTTCTTCGACTCCCACGTCGACTTCTTCGAGGAGATCGCGAAGTTCCGCGCGGCACGACGCATCTGGGCCCGGTGGATGCGCGACGTCTACGGCGCCCGCACGGTGCGCGCCCAGTGGCTGCGGTTCCACACCCAGACCGCAGGGGTCTCGCTGACCGCGCAGCAGCCCGACAACAACGTCGTCCGGACGGCCGTCGAGGCGTTGGCCGCCGTGCTCGGAGGGACGAGCTCGCTGCACACGAACGCCCTCGACGAGGTGCTCGCCCTGCCCTCGCACCGGGCCGCGATGATCGCCCTGCGCACGCAGCAGGTCCTCCTCCTCGAGACCGGCGTGGCGGCCGTCCAAGATCCGCTCGGTGGTTCGTGGTATGTCGAGGCGCTGACCGACCGCATCGAGGCCCAGGCCGAGGAGGTCTTCGCCTCGATCAGGTCGTCGGGCTCCGACGGCTCGATGACCTCGGGGCTGCTCAAGGGCATCGAGGACGGCTGGTTCACCTCGGCCATTGCCGACGCCGCCTTCGCCTACCAGCAGGCGCTGGAGAAGAGTGACAAGCACGTCGTCGGGGTGACGTGCCTGCCCGACGACACGCCGGTGGAGATCGAGACCCTACGGATCGGCCCCGAGGTCGAGGCGAATCAGGTCGAGGTGCTGCAAGCGCGCCGTGCTGCCCGCGATGCCGCCGCCGTGGAGCGGGCGCTGGCTGACGTGGCCGAGGTGGCGCGCGGCACCGGCAACCTCGTGCCGCCGCTGCTGCGGGCGGCCGAGGCCGAGGCGACGCTCGGGGAGATGTGCGACGTGCTCCGCGAGGCCTGGGGGACGTGGACGGAGACGGCCAGGTTCTGACGCCCGGGCACGGCGAGGCAGGATAGGAGCATGACGCAGCCGCCTCGCCTGTCCACGTACGGAGCCGTCGACCTCGGGTCGCTCACCGCGCGCCCTGCGGCTCGGCCTGCCACGGCCACCGCCGGCTCGGATGGCGGTGGTGCGGCGGCGGCAGTGATCGACGTCACCGAGGCGACGTTCCAGACGGAGGTCCTCGAGCGTTCGATGGACGTCCCGGTGGTCATCGACTTCTGGGCCGAGTGGTGCGGGCCGTGCAAGCAGCTCAGCCCCGTCCTCGAGAAGCTCGCGGCGGACGACGGCGGCCGGTGGGTGCTCGCCAAGATCGACGTCGACGCCAACCAGGGGCTCGCCGGGGCCGCGGGGGTGCAGGGCATCCCGGCGGTCAAGGCCGTCGTCAAGGGCCAGCTCGTCCACGAGTTCACCGGCGCGCTGCCCGAGGCTCAGGTGCGTCAGTGGCTCGACGCGATCCTCGACTTCGCCACGCAGAACGGCGTCACGGGGACGGTCGAGACCACCGAGCCCGGTGGCGAGGCCCCCGCCGCGCCGCCGCTGGATCCCGACCTCGCTG
This sequence comes from Actinomycetes bacterium, assembly GCA_038322045.1. Classification (GTDB taxonomy): domain Bacteria; phylum Actinomycetota; class Actinomycetes; order JBBQFP01; family JBBQFP01; genus JBBQFP01. The sequence goes on from JBBQFP010000003.1 coordinate 73,622, forward strand.
CCGCGCTGACCGCCATCGAGGCGGGCGACCTGCCCCGGGCCGAGGCGGCGTACCTGCGGCTGCTGGAGCGCTCGCCCGGCGACCCCACGGGAGTCTCGGGCCTCGCCCAGGTCAGGCTCGTCACCCGGGGGCAGGCGCTCGACCAGGCGGCCGTCCGCGCGGCCGCTGCCGAGCGTCCGGCTGACGTTGCTGCCGCATGCGACGCCGCTGACCTCGACCTGCTCGGCGGGCACGTCGAGGACGCCTTCGCCCGGCTCGTCGAGGCCGTCCGGGTGAGCTCTGGTGAGGACCGCGACCAGGCGAAGGCGCACCTGCTCTCGCTGTTCGACGCGCTGGGCGCCCACGACCCTCGCGTGCTCGCCGGCCGCCGCGCGCTGGCTGCCGCGCTCTTCTGAGCGGCGGCCTCCGGGTGAGCACCCTCCGGGTGAGCACCCTCCGGGTGAGCACCTCAACTGCCTAGCGGCCGAACCTCTCAGCGGCTGAACGGCCTACCCGCCTGACCGTCTAGCGGCCCAGCGCGCTGACCGCCGCGCTGAGGGCAGAGGGGCGGAGCACGGTGGGCCCGCCGAGCACCCGGAGGGTCGTCGGTCGAGCGGCTGCAAGCCAGCTGCTGGTCGCGGCTGGCAGGCCGGAACCGGCCGAGAGCACGACGGGCAGGCCGAAGGAGCCTCCCGCGAGGGCGTCGACGAGCTGGGCGTCCGCCCCCGAGGCCAGCACAGCGGCCGCACCTGCTGGAGCCCGCCCGGCGACGAGCGCCGCCGTCGCGTAGCGGTCGGCGCCGGCCAGGCGGGTCGGCGACGGAAGCGCCGCCTGCACCGCCTGGGAGACCGCCCCGGTGCCCCCGGTGACCACGGTGGACGTGATGCCCAGGGGGCGCAGGGCCGCAGCCACCGTCGCGGGCAGCCGGCTCGGTGCCGTGAGGAGGATGGGCTCGCGGAACGCCGCGGCGACTCCACCCGCCGCGAGCGCGTCGACGAGCGGCGTCGTCCGGCTCGAGGCAGCCACCCACGCGCGGCCGGTCGCGGCCCCACCGAGGGCGCGCAGCTGCGTGGCGACGGCGACGGAGGTGGCGTACCTGTCGGCGCCCGAGACCCGGACGACACGCGTGACGCCGAGCCCGCGGAGATCGGTGACGACGGCGGCGCTGAGCGAGCCCGTCCCGCCGACGAGGTAAGCCACCGTGACGCGCCGCGCGGCCACGTCGGCGGCCACCACGCGCGAGAGCCGGCCGGACTCGCTAAGGAGCAGCGGCGCGCCGAGGAGCTTCGCCAGCGGTGCGGCGACGAGCCCGTCGGCGAGGGAGCCGCCGGCTCCGGCGGCAAGGACGACGGTGCGCGACCCTGGCGCGGCCGCGCGCCCCACCTCGACGCTCGTGGCATAGCGGTCGGCCCCGTACTGGCGGGTGATGCCGCAGCCCGCGACGCTGCGGGACCCCGGTGCGGTGACCTCGAGCGTCGCCGACCGCGTGAGCGTGCCGCTGGTCACGGTGACGCGGTAGAGCCCGGTGGGGACGATCGCGCCGACGGAGTCCCTGCCGTCCCAGCGCAGGGTGAGCGCGCCGGTCGTCGTGCCCGACCAGCTGCGCAGCAGCGTCGTCGAGCACGCAGCGGCGACGCTGGCCCGCCACTGCTGGGCGGTGCCCACGGTGGCCCGGAAGCTCACGGCGGTACCGAGTGCCGCCCACGTCGCGGACGCGGTAAGGGCGGAGAGCGACGGCGGCGAGACCGGCGGCGGGGGGACGGTCCCCGGCGGCTGAGGTGCGGGGACGCCGTTGCGCGAGAACAGGGTGCCGAAGGACGGCAGCGCGGGGCACGTGGCGTCGAGGTCGGAGGAGCCCTGCACCCGCTGGCCGAGGTAGATGGGGCCTCCGTTGAAGGAGGGCAGGGCGCACACGGCCTGCGCACCGGCGTAGCCGGCTGCCACCGAGCTGCCCGCGGTCTGCCACATGGGCGCGCCGTCACGCCAGGCGCCGGTGATCTGCGACCAACCGGAGGAGTAGGAGTACCAGCCGGTGCGCAGCCCCGCGTCGGAGAACCCCTGGGCGTAGCCCTGGAGCACGGCGCGGTTGGCATCGGTGCGCGCGGTGCTGCCGGTCGGCCAGTTCTGCACCTTCCGCGACTCGACGTCGATCCACACGAACGGCACCGTGAGACCCACGGCGGCCATGCTGGCGCGGTCGTAGCGGGCCATGGCGTACCCCGTGTTGAACAGCTGTCCCGGGGCGGTCGTACCGTCGTGCGGCCCGGTGGCGCCGTACGTGCTCAGCTGCGAGGGGGTCGGGTACGCGGCCATGGTGTAGGCCCCGACGGGGATGGCCTCACCACCGGCGAAGGCGACCTGGTCGGCCAGGCAGTGGTTGGTCGTGAACGGCAGGCCGTCGGTGAGCCCGATGACGACGAATCCGGTGTTCGCCGGTGGCAGCGGGTTGCCGTAGCCCTTGCCGTACCCGCCCCCGACGTCGCCCCCGGAGCCCGCCGGGCACTGCGGCCACGAGATGTCGTGGCCGAGCACCGTCGGCGTCGCGGCGAGCGCCATGCCGACCGGACTGAGGACGGCGAGGGCGACCGTGCCCGCAATGGCGGCCGCGACCCGTCCCAGCATCCTGCGACCCCGCCCCGGCGGACGGCGGCACCCGGCTGCGGGCGACGAGGGCTTCGTGCGGGACGGCGTGCTGCGGAGCTCCATGACGCCCTTCCGGGTCGGCGACGGGACCGGGCCACGCTAACCCACGGCCCCGACAGGCCAGCTCAGCCCGCCGGTGCCCGGTGCAGCCAGACCGCCCCCAGCGGCGGGACCCGCAAAGTGGCCGACGCCCGCTGCCCGTGCCACTGCTCCTCGACGGCCTCGACCCCGCCCATGTTGCCAACGCCGGAGCCGCAGTACCGGTCGGAGTCGGTGTTGATCACCTCGTCCCAGCGGCCGGCGAAGGGTAGGCCGACCCGGTACCCCTCGAGCGGCACAGCGGAGAAGTTCGTCACGCACGCCAGCGCCGACCCGTCGTCGCCCCACCGGAGGAACGAGAAGGCGTTGTTGCCGGCGTCGTTGGCGTCGATCCACTGGAAGCCCAGAGGATCGGTGTCCTGGGACCACAGGGCGCGGAGCCGCGCGTAGACCTGGTTGAGGTCGCGGACGAGGGTCTGCACCCCCCGGTGGTCGGCGTTGTCGAGCAGCCACCAGTCCAGGCCGCGCCCCTCCGACCACTCGGCCTCCTGGCCGAACTCGCAGCCCATGAACAGCAGCTGCTTGCCGGGGTGGGCCCACATGTAGGCCAGCAGGGCGCGGACGTTGGCGAGCTGCTGCCAGCGGTCGCCGGGCATCTTGCGCAGCAGCGAGCCCTTGCCGTGGACGACCTCGTCGTGGCTGATGGGGAGGACGAAGTTCTCGCTGTAGGCGTACATCATCGAGAACGTCATCTGGTGGTGGTGGTACTGACGGTAGATCGGCTGGCGCGACATATAGTCCAGCGAGTCGTGCATCCAGCCCATGTTCCACTTGAAGCCGAACCCGAGTCCGCCGAGGTAGGTGGGCTTGGTCACGGCAGGCCAGGCGGTGGACTCCTCGGCGATCGTGAGGACGCCGGGGCAGTGCCGGTACACCGTCGCGTTCATCTCCTGGAGGAACTGCACGGCGTCGAGGTTCTCGCGCCCGCCGTACTGGTTGGGCACCCACTCCCCGGCCTTGCGCGAGTAGTCGAGGTAGAGCATCGAGGCGACGGCGTCGACCCGCAGGCCGTCGACGTGGTACTCCTGGCACCAGTAGACGGCGTTGGCGACGAGGAAGTTGCGCACCTCGCGCCGACCGAAGTCGAAGACCAGCGTGCCCCAGTCCGGATGCTCGCCGCGACGGGGGTCGGCTGGCTCGTAGAGCGGGGTGCCGACGAAGCGGGCCAGCGCCCACTCGTCCTTCGGGAAGTGAGCGGGGACCCAGTCGATGATGACGCCGATCCCGGCCTGGTGGAGGCGGTCGACGAGATAGCGGAACTCGTCAGGCGAGCCGAAGCGCGAGCTCGGGGCGAAGTACGACGTCACCTGGTAGCCCCACGAACCGCCGAAGGGGTGCTCGGCGACGGGCAGCATCTCGACGTGGGTGAAGCCCAGATCGCTGACGTAGTCGACGAGCTCGTCGGCGAGCTGGGTGTAGGACAGCCCGGGGCGCCACGAGCCGATGTGGACCTCGTAGGTGCTCATCGGCGAGGTGAGCGGCTGCACGTGCGCCCGAGCGTCGAGCCACTCGTCGTCGCGCCACTCGTAGCGGCTCTCGGTGACGACGGACCCCGTGGCCGGGGGCAGCTCCGTGGCGAAGGCCATCGGGTCGGCCTTCTGCCGCCACACGGAGTCCGCGCCGAGGATCTCGAACTTGTACGTCGTCCCCGCGCCGATGTCGGGGATGAACAGCTCCCAGACCCCGCTCGAGCCGAGAGAGCGCATGGGGAACGCGCGGCCGTCCCAGTGGTTGAAGCCGCCGACGACGCGGATGCCGCGGGCGTTCGGCGCCCACACGGCGAAGGACGTGCCCTCGATGTCGCCGGTCGAGGAGGGGTAGCGGCGCAGCCGTGATCCGAGGACCTCCCACAGCTGCTCGTGGCGGCCCTCGCCGATGAGGTGCAGGTCGACCTCGCCGAGCGTGGGCAGGTAGCGGTAAGGGTCGTCGGACACGTGCGGCTCGCCGTCGTCGTAGGCGATCTCGAGCCGGTAGTCGGGCGCGGTGGGGGAGTCGGCGAGCAGCCCGACCCACACGCCCTCGTGCTCATGAGTGAGGCGGTGACGCTCGCTGCCGACGACGACGGTGACCGAGGAGGCCAGCGGGCGCAGGGCGCGGATCGTCCAGCCGTGCTCGCTGCGGTGCGCCCCGAGGACGCCGTGCGGGTCGTAGTGCGCCCCTCCCACGAGCCGGTCGAGCTCCTCGACGGCGATGGCGATCGGCGCGGGAGCAGGAGGCGTCGCGGGCCTGCTCGCGGGGGGACCGGGCCGGGTCGGCGGCTTCTTGGACACGCTCAGCTCCTCGTCTCCGCGGCCTCGGCGAGGCGGCGGACGGCGGACATGGGCACGGGCAACCACGTGGGGCGGTTGCGCGCTTCGTACACGACCTCGTAGACGGCCTTGTCGGTCTCGTAGGCCCGCATGAGCACCTGCTCCTCGCGGGGGTCGCTCCCGGCCACCTTGGCGTAGCCCTCGCAGAAGGCATCGCGGTTGCGCGTGGCCCACTCGATCGCCCGGTAGGTGCGCTGGGAGCCGCTCGTCGGTTCCGTCAGCAGCTGCCGGGAGGCGTAGTCGAAGGAGCGCAGCATCCCGGTGACGTCCTGGTGGACTGGTCGGAGGGCGCGCCGCTCGGCGAGGGTCTTGGCGGGCTCGCCCTCGAAGTCGAGGAGCACCCAGCCGGTCGTCGTCCGCAACGCCTGCCCGAGGTGCAGGTCGCCGTGGATGCGCTGAGCGGTCAGCGGGCTCGTGCGCCGGACCAGCGCCTCGTAGGCGCTCGAGAGCGCCGGCGCGAGCGCGCCGAGCTCAGGGACGACGGCGACGGCGGCCTCGAGCCTGCGCTGCATCCCGGCCACCTCGGCCGCGAGCTGCTCGGGGCCCCAGCGCTCCGTGGGCAGGACCCTGGCGAGGTCGGCGTGGACCTCGGCAGTGGTGGCGCCGAGCCGGTGCGCCTCGGAGGCGAAGTCTCCACCGACCTCATGAGCGTGCAGGTCGGCCTCGGCGAGCAGGTCGCGCACGCTCGCCTTGGCCAGCTCCCACCCCTCGGACGCCGTGCTGAGGAACTCCTGGAGGATCGCCAGGGTCGTGGGCTCGCCGTCGACGTCGGTCTCGGCCCAGGCCAGCGGCGAGGCGACGTGCTGCGACCCGGCGCGAGCGAGGGCGAGGGTGACCTCGAGGTCGGGGTTCGTGCCGGGGCGCACCCGGCGGAAGACCTTGAGGATCATCCGGGTGCCGAAGACGACCGAGGTGTTGCTCTGCTCGACGCCGAGCACCCGTGGGTGCGCACCCTCGACGATGGTGGCGCCCTCGACGTGCCGGAACCGCACGGGTCCGGAGTCGGCGCCGGCTGCAAGGAGCGGGACGAGACCCGACGCGCGTGCGGGGTCGTGCAGCGCGTCGTAGACGACGACGCCATCGACCGCGCCGATCAGGGCGGCGGCGGGCACCTGCTCGGGCAGCGCCTCGGCGGGGGCGAGCAGGAGCTGGTAGAGCGCGTCTCCCTCGGGCTGGCTCACCAGGAGGACGACGTGGCGCAGGTCGCCGTGCTCGCCGTGCGCGCTCTGCTGAAGGGCGGTCACCCCGGTGATCTCGCTGCCCTTGCCGGGGAACCACCGCTGGGTGGGCAGCCAGGCCGCGAGGGCGTCGGCGAGCTGCTCGACCGGCGGCACCTGGGGGCTCATGCGAGGACCTCCGCGTCGGCCGGGTGCAGCACCGGAGAAGCTGTCGTGATGAGGAACCAGTAGAAGCCGTGCCCCGCCATCGTCAGCAGGTAGGGCAGCTCGCCGATCCTCGGGAAGGTCACACCGCCGAGCAGCTCGACAGGGGAGCAGCCGTCGAAGTCGCTGAGGTCGAGCTCGACGGGCTGCGCGAAGCGGGAGAGGTTGTTGACGCACAGGACCCGGTCGTCGCCGAACGCACGGACGTAGGCCAGCACGCTGGGGTTGCTCGAGCCGAGCTCGCGGTAGTCGCCCATGCCGAAGGCGGGGTTCTCCTTGCGGACGGCGATCATGCGGCGCGTCCAGTGGAGCAGCGAGGTCGTGCTGGCGAGCTGGGCCTCGACGTTGGTGACCTGGTAGCCGTAGACCGGGTCCATGATCGCCGGTAGGTAGAGCCGGGCCGGGTCGCACGTCGAGAACCCGGCGTTGCGGTCGGGCGTCCACTGCATCGGGGTCCGGACGCCGTCGCGGTCGCCGAGCCAGATGTTGTCGCCCATGCCGATCTCGTCGCCGTAGTAGAGGACCGGAGACCCGGGCAGCGAGAGCAGGAGCGAGGTGAACAGCTCGAGCTGGTTGCGGTCGTTCTCCAGCAGCGGTGCGAGCCGCCGGCGGATGCCGATGTTCGCCTTCATCCGCGGGTCCTTGGCGTACTCGCCCCACATGTAGTCCCGCTCCTCATCGGTGACCATCTCGAGGGTGAGCTCGTCGTGGTTGCGCAGGAAGATGCCCCACTGGCAGCCGCTCGGGATCGCCGGCGTCTGCGCCATGATCTCCGAGATGGGGTAGCGCGACTCCCGGCGCACGGCCATGAAGATGCGCGGCATGACGGGGACGTGGAACGCCATGTGGCACTCGTCGCCGCCGCCAGGCGGGTCACCGAAGTAGTCGACGACGTCGGCCGGCCACTGGTTGGCCTCCGCGAGCAGCACCCGGTCGGCGTAGAGGCGGTCGACGTCGGCCCGCACCCGCCTGAGGAACTCGTGGGTCTCGGGGAGGTTCTCGCAGCTCGTGCCCTCGCGCTGGAAGAGGTAGGGCACGGCGTCGAGGCGGAACCCGTCGATGCCGAGGTCGAGCCAGAAGCGCAGCGCGCCGATGACAGCCTCCTGCACCGCGGGGTTGTCGTAGTTGAGGTCGGGCTGGTGGCTGAAGAACCGGTGCCAGTAGTACTGCTTGCGGACGGGGTCGAAGGTCCAGTTCGACGTCTCGGTGTCGACGAAGATGATCCGCGCGTCGCTGTACTCGGTGTCGGTGTCGCGCCAGGTGTAGAAGTCGCCGTAGGGGCCGGTCGGGTCGCTGCGCGAGGCCTGGAACCACGGGTGCTGGTCGCTTGTGTGGTTGACGACGAAGTCGATGACGACGCGCATGCCGCGGGTGTGCGCGGCGTCGACGAACTCGACGAAGTCACCGAGGTCGCCGAACTCCGGCAGGACCTTGAGGTAGTCGCTGACGTCGTAGCCGCCGTCGCGCAGCGGCGACTGGTAGAAGGGCGGCAGCCACAGGCAGTCGACGCCGAGCCACTGGAGGTAGTCCAGCCGCGAGGTGAGACCCTTGAGGTCGCCCGTGCCGTCGCTGTTGCTGTCGCTGAACGCGCGGACGAGGACCTCGTAGAAGACCGCGCGCTTGAACCACAGAGGGTCCCGGTCTGCCGGGTTCTCGCTGAAGCTGTCGGGGACCGGCTCGTTGTTCACGCGCTACCCGTCCGTCCTCTGCACGGCCAGGATGTGGGCCGGCTCCACGAAGGGGTCGAGCCGGACGTAGTTGTGCGCGCCCCAGTGCCAGATCTGGCTCGTCACCTCGTCGCGTACGACCAGGCTCGACTCCCAGGGCAGCCCGAGGGCCTCCATGTCGAGGTGCACGGTCGTCTCGCGCGCCCCGTGCGGATCGAGGTTGACGACGACGACGACGAGGTCGCCCGCGGTGGCGTGCTCGAGGTCCTCCTGCTTGGAGTACGCGATGACGTCGGGGGAGTCGGTCGCGTGGAACCTGATGCCCCGCAGGCGCTGGAGCGCAGGGTGTCGTCGTCGGACGTCGTTGAGCAGCGTCAGGTACGGCGCGAGGGTGCGGCCCTCCCGCTCCGCCGCTGCCCAGTCGCGCGGGCGGAGCTGGTACTTCTCGGAGTCGAGGTACTCCTCGCTGCCGGGACGCACCGCCACGTGCTCGTAGAGCTCGAAGCCGCTGTAGACGCCCCACGTCGGCGTCATGGTCGCGGCGAGGGTGGCCCGCACCTTGAACATGGGCGGCCCGCCGTACTGCAGGTGCGCCGGGAGGATGTCCGGGGTGTTGACCCAGAAGGCGGGCCGCATGAAGTCCGCGGTCTCCTCGGTCAGCTGGGTCAGGTACTCCTCGAACTCGGTCTTGGTGTTGCGCCAGGTGAAGTACGTGTAGGACTGGTGGAACCCGACCTTGCCCAGGGTGTGCATCATCGCCGGGACGGTGAAGGCCTCGGCGAGGAACAGGACGTCGGGGTCGGTGCTGCGGATCTCGCCGAGCAACCACTCCCAGAACGCCACCGACTTCGTGTGCGGGTTGTCGACCCGGAAGATCCGCACGCCGTGCGACATCCAGTGCCTGAGGACCCGCAGGACCTCGGCCTTGATGCCCTCGGGATCGTTGTCGAAGTTCAGGGGGTAGATGTCCTGGTACTTCTTCGGCGGGTTCTCGGCGTAGGCGATCGTGCCGTCCGCGCGGGTGGTGAACCACTCCGGGTGCGCGGTGACCCACGGGTGGTCGGGGGAGGCCTGCAGCGCGAGGTCGATGGCCACCTCGAGGTCGAGCTCGCGAGCCCGCGCGACGAACGCGGCGAAGTCCTCGATCGTCCCGAGCTCGGGGTGCACGGCGTCGTGGCCACCCTCGGGAGAGCCGATGGCCCACGGCACCCCGGGGTCGTGCGGCCCGGGGCTCAGCGTGTTGTTCGGACCCTTGCGGAACGTCGTCCCGATGGGGTGGATGGGCGGCAGGTAGACGACGTCGAAGCCCATGGCCGCGACGGCGGGCAGCCGCTCGGCCGCGGTGCGGAAGGTGCCCGAGACCGGGGGCGTCTGGCCGCTGGGGTCGACGACGGCTCCCTCGGACCGCGGGAAGAGCTCGTACCAGGAGCCGTACCGGGCGCGCTCACGGTCGACCTCGAGGGCGAAGGGCTCGCTGCTCGTCACGAGGTCGCGCAGCGGGTTCGCGGTGAGGACCCTCGTGACGGCGTCGGAGGTCGCTTCGGCCAGCCGGGCCATCGCCGGCCTCGAGGTGTCGCGCAGCGCCGTGGCCGCGTCGGCGAGGGTCCGGCAGTCCGCCGCGGGGCGGGGCTCGACGGCGGCGCGGTCCATGAGCCGCGCCCCCTCCTCGAGCATGAGCTCGACGTCGAGGTCGGCCGGGACCTTGATGCCGGCGTCGTGCAGCCACGTGGCGACGGGGTCGCTCCAGGCCTCGACGGCGAACGTCCAGCCGCCAGGGCCCGTGGGCGTCACCGTCGCAGCCCACCGGTCCTCCAGCAGCCTGCGCATCGGCGTCCATGGTCCAGGCGCCCCGAAGGGGTCGCGCAGGACGACGTTGGCGTTGACGGCGTCGTGGCCCTCGCGGAACACGGTTGCCGTGACAGGGATGGACTCGCCCGCAGCGGCACGGGCCGGCCAACGACCACAGCCGACCACGGGGGAGACGTCGAGGATGGGGATGCGTCCGATCATCGCGCCCAACCTACCCATGCTCGAGCCCGACTAACGAGGGCCTCGCACCGCTATCGTCTGCGCCGTGAGAGCCATTCGTCGATTTACCGTCCGCACCGTCCTCCCCGAGCCGCTCGCCGGCCTCGGCGAGCTTGCCTTGAACCTGCGGTGGTCCTGGCACCCCGCCTCCCGCGACCTGTTCGCCTCGGTCGACCCGCTCGTCTGGGAGGCTGGCGGGCACGACCCCACAGCGCTCCTCGGCGCGGTGTCCGCCGAGCGTCTCGCCGAGCTCGCGGCCGACGGCGCGTTCCGTACGCGCCTCGCCGACGCCGTCGCGGACCTCGCCGCCTACGTCAGGGCGCCCCGGTGGTACCAGCAGCGCGGCGAGGACTCCCCGCGCGCCATCGCCTACTTCTCCCCGGAGTTCGGCATCACCGCCGTCCTCCCCCAGTACTCCGGCGGGCTCGGGATCCTCGCCGGCGACCACCTCAAGGCAGCCAGCGACCTCGGAGTGCCGATCATCGGGGTCGGTCTGCTGTACCGCAACGGCTACTTCAAGCAGTCCCTCTCCCGTGAGGGCTGGCAGCTCGAGACCTACCCCCTGCTCGACCCCAACGGCCTGCCGATCTCCCAGCTGCGCGACGTCGCCGGCGAGCCCGTGCGCATCAGCATCGCCCTGCCCGGCTCCCGCCACCTCGTGGCGAACGTCTGGAAGGCCCAGGTCGGGCGCATCCCCCTGCTCCTGCTCGACTCCGACGTCGAGGAGAACGGCCCGGGCGAGCGCGACGTCACCGACCGGCTCTACGGCGGCGGCACCGAGCACCGCCTCATTCAGGAGATGCTCCTCGGCATCGGCGGTGTCCGCGCCATCCGCGCGTTCTGCAAGGTCACCGGTCACCCCGCCCCGGAGGTGTGGCACACCAACGAGGGCCACGCCGGGTTCCTCGGCGTGGAGCGCATCCGCGAGCTCACCGAGGGCGAGGGGCTCACCTTCGACGCGGCGCTCGAAAAGGTCCGCGCAGGCACGATCTTCACGACCCACACCCCCGTCCCGGCCGGCTTCGACCGGTTCCCCCGCGAGCTCGTCGCCCAGCACTTCAGCGGCGACGCCGCCTCACCCGGCGTCCCCGTCGAGCGGATCCTCGCCCTCGGTGCCGAGACCTACTCCGGTGGCGACCCCAACGTGTTCAACATGGCCGTCAAGGGCCTCCGCCTCGCTCAGCGGGCCAACGGCGTCAGCAAGCTGCACGGTCAGGTCAGCCGCAACATGTTCGCCGGGCTGTGGCCGGAGTTCGACTCCGCTGACGTCCCGATCGCCTCGATCACCAACGGGGTTCACGCACCCACCTGGGTCGACCGCGAGCTCATCGACGCCGCGATCCGCCACCTCGGGCCGGACTCGATCACCTCGCCGCGCTCGTGGGCCTCCGTCGACGAGATCGAGGACGCCGAGGTGTGGGCCGTCCGGCGACGGATGCGCGAGCACCTCGTCCTCGACGCGCGCCGTCGTCTGCGCGACTCGTGGGTCGAGCGGGGCGCCAGCGAGGCCGAGCTGGGCTGGGTCTCCGGCGTCCTCGACCCGGACGTGCTGACCATCGGCTTCGCCCGCCGCGTGCCCTCGTACAAGCGACTGACGCTCATGCTGCGCAACCCCGCGCGGCTCAGGAAGCTGCTGCTCGACCCGGACCGTCCGGTGCAGCTCGTCATCGCCGGCAAGTCGCACCCCGCTGACGATGGCGGCAAGCGGCTGGTCCAGGAGCTCGTGCGCTTCAGTGACGACCCCGAGGTCCGTCACCGCATCGTCTTCCTGCCCAACTACGACATGGCCATGGCGCGCACGCTCTACCCCGGCTGCGACATCTGGCTCAACAACCCGCTGCGTCCGCTCGAGGCCTGCGGGACGTCGGGCATGAAGGCCGCGCTCAACGGCTGCCTCAACCTCTCCGTCCTCGACGGCTGGTGGGACGAGTGGTTCGACGGCCAGAACGGCTGGGCGATCCCCACGGCCGACGGCGTCGAGGATCCGGACCGGCGTGACGACCTCGAGTCGGCAGCGCTCTACGACCTCGTCGAGAACTCGGTGCGCCGGCTGTTCTACGAGCGGGACGAGCGAGGGCTGCCGCCGAGGTGGCTGGAGATGGTCAAGCACACCCTGCGCACCCTCGGCCCCAAGGTCGACGCAGGGCGCATGGTGCGTGACTACGTCGAGCAGCTCTACGTCCCGGCGGCGGCGTCGGCACGCAGCCTCGACAACGGCCACGTCGACGCCTCCTCGTTCGCCGACTGGAAGGGTCGCGTCCGCGGCCAGTGGAGCGGGGTGCGCATCGACCACGTCGAGAGCGACCACGTCTCGGACTCCCCGGAGCTCGGCAGCACCATCTCGCTGCGCGCCTTCGTCTCCCTCGGCGGGCTGCGTCCGGAGGACGTCGACGTCCAGGTGCTCCACGGCCGGGTCGACACCACCGACCGCATCGTCGACGGCGTGGCCGAGAGCCTGACGCTGGCCGAGTCCTACGAAGCGGGGCGCCACCGGTACGAGGGCGACATGGAGCTCGACCTGACAGGTCCGTTCGGCTACACCGTGCGCGTGCTGCCCAAGCACCCGCAGCTGGCCAGCCCTGCTGAGCTCGGGCTCATCGCCCACCCATAGCAGAGCATCCCCCCGGCTCGACGCCAGGGCGACGACGAGGCCCGGTCCGCGAGGACCGGGTCTCGTCGCGTCAGGCTGTCAGCCACCTGCGGCGGCGTAGACGCCGAGGCTCCACGCCGCGCGCGACACCGTCGCCCCCGCCGGGATGACCCTCGTCGAGGGCGCCGGCCGTTCGTCGACGGTGTCGAGGACCTCGCGCCACGAGCCGGCCCACGGCCGGGAGGGGAGCGTCACCTGCGTCGGGTGTGCACCAGCATGCAGGACGACGGCGAAGGTCGCGTCGCGCAACCTGGTCTCGACGTCGCCGCGGGGACCGATGTCGACGACCCCGCCCCACAGGTAGCACGTCAGGGTCCGCAGCCCCGGGTCGAACCACTCGGCGTCAGACATCTCCTCGCCCCAGGGAGAGAACCAGGCGATGTCCTTGACTCCCTGCTCGTGCACCCGGCGTCCGGCGAAGAAGCTGACCTGTCGCAGGACGGGGTGGTTGCGTCGCAGCGCGATGACCGACCTGGTGAACGTCAGGAGATCCTGCTGCCACGGAGCGAGCTCCCAGGAGACCCAGGACGTCTCGTTGTCCTGACAGTAGGCGTTGTTGTTGCCCTTCTGGGTGCGCCCCATCTCGTCACCGGCGGCCAGCATGGGCACGCCTGTCGAGAGGAGCAGCGTGCTCAGCAGGTTGCGCATCTGACGGCGCCGCAGGGCTCCGATCAACGGGTTCGTCGTCTCGCCCTCGGTCCCGCAGTTCCAGCTGCGGTTGTCGTTGCTGCCGTCGCGGTTGTGCTCGCCGTTGCCCTCGTTGTGCTTGTGGTCGTAGGTGACGAGGTCGCGCGTGGTGAAGCCGTCGTGAGCGGTGACGAAGTTGACCGAGGCGTCCGGTCCTCGGCGGGAGCCGCCGAAGACGTCCGAGGAGCCGCTGATCCGGTAAGCCAGCGATCTGACGCCGGATCCGGTGTGGCTGCGGCTGTCACCGAGCCAGAACTGACGGATGTCGTCGCGAAACTTGTCGTTCCACTCCGACCACGGACGGCGGAAGTTCCCGAGCTGGTAGCCGCCGGGACCGATGTCCCACGGCTCCGCGATGAGCTTCGTCGTGCGCAGGACAGGGTCCTGGTGGATCGCCATGAGGAAAGCGGAGTGGACGTCGAAGTGCTCGTCGGTGCGGCCGAGGGCCGGGGCGAGGTCGAACCGGAAGCCGTCGACGTGCATCTCGGTGACCCAGTAGCGCAGCGAGTCCATGACGAGCTGCAGCGTCTGCGGGTGCCGCAGGTCCATCGTCGCCCCGCAGCCGGTGACGTCGGTGTACCGGTGCCCGTGACGCAGCCGGTAGTAACCGTCGTTGCCCAGGCCCCGGAAGCTCAGAGTGGGTCCGCGCTCGTCACCCTCGGCCGTGTGGTTGAAGACGACGTCGAGGATCACCTCGAGCCCGGCCCGGTGCAGCTCGAGCACCATGCTGCGGAACTCGCCCACCTGCTGGCCGCGGCTCCCCGAGCACGCGTAGGCGTTGTGCGGCGCGAAGAACCCGATGCTGTTGTAGCCCCAGTAGTTGTGCAGGCCGCGCCTGATGAGCGACGGCTCGCTGATGGCCTGGTGCACCGGGAGCAGCTGCACCGCCGTGACGCCGAGGCTGACGAGGTGCTCGATGACGGCGGGGTGCGCCAGCCCGGCGTAGGTGCCGCGCAGCTGGGGCGGGACGGCGGTGTGCAGCCGCGTCAGTCCCTTCGGGTGCGCCTCGTAGATGACGGTGTCCGACCACGAGGTCGCCGGGGCGACGTCGTCCCGCCAGTCGAACGACGGGTCGGTGACGACGGAGAGCGGGACGAAGGGCAGGTTGTCGGTGTCGTCGCGGACGGTGTCGGGACCGCGGTGGCCGTAGATCGCCTCGCTGAGCAGCAGCTCGCCGTCGACCGCCTTCGCGTACGGGTCGAGGAGGAGCTTGGCGGCGTTGAACCGGCGCCCCAGGTGCGGCTCCCACGGGCCGTCGACGCGCCACCCGTAGCGCTGCCCCGGCGAGATGCCCTCGACGACCGTGGTCCAGATGTCGCCGTGGCGCTCGGCCACCGGCAGGCGCCGCTCCTTGCGCTCGTCGTCGACGAGGCAGAGCTGCACCCGGGAGCCCTCGGGCGCCCAGAGGGCGAAGCTCGTCGCCTCGGGCTCCCACTGCGCTCCCTGCGAGCCCCAGCTAGAGGAGTGCGGGCTGCGGCGTCGTCGCTCGGGGGTCACGAGGGAGGAGTCTGCCGCACCCGGTTAGTCTCACCCGATCGACACCGGCGCCGGCAGGGCGCGGCGTCGCCGGATGGAGGTGCGCAGATGGGCCAGCTCGTCCAG
Source organism: Actinomycetes bacterium (assembly GCA_038322045.1). Taxonomy (GTDB): domain Bacteria; phylum Actinomycetota; class Actinomycetes; order JBBQFP01; family JBBQFP01; genus JBBQFP01. Next base: position 88,668 of record JBBQFP010000003.1, read on the forward strand.
CTCGAGGTGACCGACGGCGTGGCGACGGTGCGGCTGGACCGCCCACCCGTCAACGCGCTCAACGTCGCTCTGCAGGAGGAGCTGCGCGCCGTCGCGCTCGAGGTGTCCTCCCGGCGTGACGTGCGTGCCGTCGTCATCTGGGGCGGTGAGACGGTCTTCGCGGCCGGGGCCGACGTCAAGGAGATGGCGAGGATGCCCTACGTCGACATGGTCGAGCGCTCGAGTGAGCTGCAGTCGGCATTCACGGCCATCGCGAGGATCCCCAAGCCGGTCATCGCCGCCATCACCGGGTACGCGCTGGGCGGGGGGTGCGAGCTCGCGCTGTGCGCCGACCTCAGAGTCTGCGGTGACAACGCCCGTCTCGGGCAGCCCGAGATCCTCCTCGGCATCATCCCTGGTGCAGGAGGCACCCAGCGGCTGCCCCGCCTCGTCGGGCCGGCTCGAGCCAAGGAGCTCATCTTCACCGGACGGATGATCGGTGCCGCGGAGGCGCTGGCGATCGGGCTCGTCGACGAGGTCGTGCCTGCCGACGACGTCTACGCCACGGCCCTCGCGCGGGCGACGCGCCTCGCCGCCGGGCCGCCGTACGCCCTGCGCGCGGCGAAGCAGGCGATCGACGCGGGGCTGGAGGTCGACCTCACCACCGGCCTGGAGATCGAGCGTGCGGCTTTCGCGGGGCTCTTCGCGACCGAGGACCGCCTGAGCGGGATGGCGTCCTTCATCGCCGACGGGCCTGGCAAGGCCGTCTTTGAGGGCCGCTGACGTGGCGATCGAGAAGGCCCAGCAGCCGACGGTGCAGGAGGAGGCCGCAGCCCTCGCGGCGGCGGCGACTGCGCGCGACGTCGAGCGCGCCTGGAAGGACCCCAAGCTCGCCAACGTGCTCTACCACGACTACGAGGCCAGCACCTACGACGCCAAGTGGTCGATCTCCTACGACCAGCGATGCATCAGCTACGCCCGTGACCGCTTCGTCGCCGTCGCCGGCGAGGCCGGCTGGCCCTACGGCACCGCTCTGGAGATCGGCTGCGGCACGGGGTTCTTCCTGCTCAACCTGCGCCAGGCCGGCGTGCTCGAGCGCGGCCTCGTCAGCGACATCAGCCCCGGCATGGTCGAGGTCGCCAAGCGCAACGCGGCTGGGCTGGGCCTCACCGTCGAGGGCGCCGTCGCCGACGCCGAGAGCCTGCCCTACGACGACGCCAGCGTCGATCTCGTCGTCGGCCATGCGGTGCTCCACCACGTGCCCGACGTCGAGCTCGCCCTGCGCGAGGTGCTCCGGGTGCTGCGGCCGGGTGGGCGCTTCGTCATCTGCGGGGAGCCGACCCGCTACGGCGACGTCGTCGCCCGGCGGCTCTCCCGCGCCACGTGGTGGGCCAGCCAGCGGGCGACCCGGCTGCCGGCGCTCGCGGGGTGGGTCCGCCCGCCCGAGGAGCTCGCCGAGTCTTCCCGGCTCGCGGCGCTGGAGGCCGCCGTCGACCAGCACACCTTCGACCCCGGCGAGCTGGCCCGGACGGCTCTGCGCGCAGGTGCCGTCGACGTCCGGACCGTCACCGAGGAGCTCACCGCAGCATGGTTCGGGTGGCCGGTGCGGACCTTCGAGGCGGCGGTCAACCCCGAACGGCTGGGGCTGCGCTGGGCGCTGTTCGCCTACCACGGCTGGCAGCGGCTCGCCCGGCTCGACTCCGCCGTGCTCTCCCGGGTCGTCCCCGCAGAGCTGTTCTACAACGTGTCGCTCACCGGCGTCCGGCCCTGACCCGGGGCCGGCGGTGAGTCGCGACCCGCGCCAGGTGAGATTCCTCACCGTCGCGTCGCTGCGGTGGGTCGTAGCGCACCACGCCTGGACGCCGTACTACCTCGTGAGGTACTGGCGGTTCTTCGTGTGGCGGCTGCGGCGCCCGGACGTCGTCACGGAGGGCTTCGTCTTCCTCGGCAAGGACGTCGAGCTCTCGGCGCGACGGGGCCACGGACGGCTCGTCGTCGGCCGATGGGTGCACGCCTGCGACGGCGTCAAGGTGCGCGCGCACTCCGGGCACGTGCGCCTCGGCGAGAAGGTCGTCCTCGGCCGGGAGGCGACGATCAACGGCTACCTCGACATCGAGGTCGGCGCCGCGTCCCTGCTCGCCGACTGGGTGTACGTCACCGACTTCGACCACGCGTTCGCCGACGTCCGCCGGCGGATCAAGGACCAGGCGCTCGTGACCTCACCGGTCCGCATCGGCCCCGACGTCTGGCTCGGGACCAAGGTCACCGTCGTGCGCGGGGTACAGATCGGGCAGGGCAGCGTCGTCGCCGCCAACGCCGTCGTCAGCCGTGACCTGCCCGCGTGGTCGGTGGCGGCAGGGGTCCCGGCGCGGGTGCTGCGAAACCGTCAGGACGACTACGCCGCGCAGGACGCCCAGCGCCTCGCGCTCGCCGACATGGCGCGCAAGGCGCGAGAGGAGGGCGAGGCGGCCGGTCAGTCCGCAACCGGCTCGAGCAGCTCGAGCCGGTTGCCGAACGGGTCCGCGACGTAGAACCGCCGGTGGCCGGCGAAGGCGTCGTCCCACGTGGCGCCGTTCACCGTCCGCTCACCGGGCTCCTCTCAACGTTCGGCTACTCAGAGCTGCCGACCGGGCTGCCGGGGGGCGGGGCCGCGACGTCGCCGAGCCGGTACTTCTCCACGGCCTCCGCGACGACCGCCGCGGGGACCTCGCCGCGGCGCGCGAGCTCGGCGAGGACCTTGACGACGATCGACCACTGGTCGACGTGGAAGTGCCGCCGCAGCGCCCCGCGGGTGTCGGAGAGCCCGAAGCCGTCGGTGCCGAGCGAGGAGAACTCGCCGGGCACCCAGGGGGCGATCTGGTCCTGGACGGCACGCATGAAGTCCGACACCGCGACGATCGGACCGGCTACGCCCTCGAGCCGCGTCGTCACGTACGGACGCCGAGGCTCCTCGCCAGGGTGCAGGAGGTTGGAGGAGTCGGCCTCGAGCCCCTCACGGCGCAGCTCGTTCCACGACGTCACCGACCAGACGGCGGCCTTGACGCCCCAGTCGGCGCCGAGGATGCGCTGGGCCTCGAGCGCCCACTGGACCGAGACTCCGGAGGCGAGGATCTGCGCGCGTGGACCGGTGTCGTCGAGGAGGGGGGAGTAGAGGTAGATCCCCTTGAGGATCCCCTCGACGTCGACGTCCTCGGGCTCGGCCGGCTGCACGTAGGGCTCGTTGTAGAGGGTGAGGTAGTAGAAGACGTCCTCGGGGGACTCGCCGTACATCCGCCGCAGCCCGTCCCGGACGATGTGGCCGATCTCGAAGGCGAACGCCGGGTCGTAGGCGACGACGGCGGGGTTGGTCGAGGCCAGCAGCAGCGAGTGGCCGTCCTCGTGCTGGAGCCCCTCGCCGTTGAGCGTCGTGCGTCCGGCCGTGGCGCCGAGGGCGAAGCCGCGCACCATCTGGTCGCCCGCGACCCAGAAGTTGTCACCGGTCCGCTGGAAGCCGAACATCGAGTAGAAGATGTAGAGCGGGATCATCGGCTCGCCGTGCGTGGCGTACGACGACCCGGCGGCCACGAAGGACGCCGTCGAGCCGAGCTCGTTGATCCCCTCGTGGAGGATCTGCCCGATCTCGGACTCCTGGTAGGACAGCATGAGGTCGCGGTCGACGGAGATGTAGCGCTGACCGTGCGGCGAGTAGATCTTCGCGCTCGGGAAGATCGAGTCCAGGCCGAAGGTGCGCGCCTCGTCGGGGATGATCGGCACGAACCGCTTGCCGATCTCGGGGTCGCGGATGAGGTCTTTGAACATGCGGACGAACGCCATCGTCGTGGCGACCTCCTGCTTGCCCGAGCCTCGGCGAACCGAGTCGAAGGCCTTGTCGGCGGGCAGCGGCAGCGCCGCGGCGCGACAGCGCCGGCTGGGCACGGAGCCGCCAAGCTGACGACGGCGCTCCATGAGGTAGTCGATCTCCTCGGCGTCCTTGCCGGGGTGGTAGTACGGCGGCAGCTTCTCGTCGAGCTGGGCGTCGGAGATCGGGATGTGCAGGCGGTCGCGGAAGCGCTTGAGGTCATCTATCGACAGCTTCTTCATCTGGTGCGTGGCGTTGCGCGCCTCGAAGTGGCTGCCGAGCGTGTAGCCCTTGATCGTCTTCGCGAGGACCACCGTGGGCTGGCCGGTGTGCTCGGTCGCCGCCCGGTAGGCCGCGTAGACCTTGTGGTAGTCGTGCCCGCCGCGCTGGAGGCTCCACACCTCGTCGTCGGACCAGCTCTCGACGAGCTTGCGGGTCCGCGGGTCCCGGCCGAAGAAGTTCTCCCGGACGAACGCGCCGTTCTCGGACTTGTACGTCTGGTAGTCCCCGTCCGGCGTCGTGTTCATGAGGTGGACGAGCGCGCCGTCGGTGTCACGGGCGAGCAGGTCGTCCCACTTGCGGCCCCAGATGACCTTGATGACGTTCCAGCCGGCGCCGCGGAAGAACGCCTCGAGCTCCTGGATGATCTTGCCGTTGCCGCGCACCGGCCCGTCGAGGCGCTGGAGGTTGCAGTTGATGACGAAGGTGAGGTTGTCGAGCTCCTCGCGGGCGGCGAGGCCGATGGCGCCGAGGGACTCCGGCTCGTCCATCTCGCCGTCGCCGAGGAAGGCCCACACCCGCTGCTCGGAGGTGTCCTTGATACCGCGGGCCTGGAGGTAGCGGTTGAACCGAGCCTGGTAGATGGCGTTGACCGGGCCCAGGCCCATGGAGACCGTGGGGAACTCCCAGAAGTCCGGCATGAGCCGCGGGTGCGGGTAGGCCGGAAGGCCGTGACCGAGCCCGCCGTGGGAGAGCTCCTGGCGGAACCCGTCGAGGCGGTCGGTGTCGAGCCGGCCCTCGAGGAAGGCGCGTGCGTAGACGCCGGGCGAGGCGTGGCCCTGGTAGAAGACCTGGTCGCCGCCGCCGGGGTGGTCCTTGCCGCGGAAGAAGTGGTTGAAGCCGACCTCGTAGAGCGAGGCCGACGAGGCGTACGTCGAGATGTGTCCACCGACGCCGACACCGGGTCGCTGGGCCCGGTGGACGAGCATCGCGGCGTTCCAGCGGATCCAGCGGCGGATGGTCCGCTCGACGGCCTCGTCACCGGGGAACCACGGCTCGGCCTCGGGCGGGATCGTGTTGATGTAGTCGGTGCTGCGCAGGCTCGGCACGCCGACGTGCATCTCGCGGGCCCGCTGGAGCAGCGTGAGCATGAGGTAGCGGGCGCGGTACGGGCCGGCCGCGGCGACGACGGCGTCGAGGGAGTCGCGCCACTCCTGCGTCTCGTCCGGGTCGGAGTCCAGAAGCTGGCTCGGAAGACCGGTGTTGATCAACGGTTCGTGCTGCGCCACAGTCGTCCTCTACGTCGTCGTCGTCGCCGGCCCTGGTCGGTCGGCGTGCCCAGTCCAGGGGCGTGCCGTGGCCCTCATCGTCCTACGGCGAGGGGTCCGGAGTCATCTCCGGCGGGGTCCTGCTCACCCGTCGGTCGGTGTCGCCGAGGTCGCCCGTGCGGCGACACCACCATCGGGGTCGGCGTCGGTCCAGCGCAGGTCGACGAGCTCGCCGGGCTGGAGCGGGCGGGCCAGCGGGGCGGTGATGTCGGTCTCGGAGAGCTCGATCTCGCCGAGGACCCCCTCGACGACGACGGCGCCGCTGCCTGCGGCGTCGTCCCAGCGGACGACGCGTCCCTGGCCCGACCGGTGCCCGGGCTGCTCGCCCGACGGAGCGCTCATGGCGCTCAGTGTGCCAGTGACGGAAGTCGCCACGAGAGATCAGCCGCTACCACTTGCGCCCGAGCCGCTCGGTCGAGTGGACTACCCCGCGAAGAGCCACCGGATCTTCCGGTGCGGTACATGTCGGGAGGAACCTCGTGAGCGCGACCGCGGACCACGCGGAAGGTCAGCGTGGCCTCGGGGCCAAGCTCGGCCTCAAGCCGGGGCAGGTGGTCCAGGAGCTCGGTTACGACAAGGACTGCGACGACGCGGTCAGCGACGGGATCGAGGCCGCGACGGGTACCGCTCCCGTCGACGAGGACTACGACGACGTCGTCGACGCGGTCGTCCTCTGGTGGCGTGACGACGACGGCGACCTCGTCGACGCCCTCGTCGACAGCCTCGTCCCGCTGGCCGACGGCGGTGTCGTGTGGCTGCTGACCCCGAAGTCCGGGCGGGTCGGGCACGTCGAGCCCAGCGACATCCAGGAGGCCGCTCCCACGGCGGGCCTCCAGCAGACGTCGACGGCGAGCGTTGCGCCTGACTGGACGGGGACGCGCCTCGTGGCGCGCAAGTCCGCTCGCAAGCCCATCACCCGCTAGCCCTCACCTGAAGGCGGCGCCCACGCGGTGGTAGCACGTGCTGGCGCTACCGCCGTCCGAGCAGGGGCAGCCGCCGCACGAGCCGGTTGACCTGCTCGAGGTGACGCACCGCTGCGCGCAGGGCCGCCCCGCCAGGAAGGCCGGGCACCTCCTCGACGAGCGGCGCGAGCCGCAGCAGGCCAGGGACGTTGTGCGGGCGCAGCTCGCGCCTGGCCAGCAGCGCAGCCACGGAGACCCGGCCGGCTGAGGCGTCGAGCAGCACGGGGGCTGAGGCCTCGAGGGCGGCTCCGTCGACCCCGCTCGACGACACCCGCTGCGTCGTCCACCCACCGTCGCCGGCCCGGAACTGCCAGCCGCCTGCGGCGGTGACGCCGGCCAGCGAGGCCGCCACCCCGTGCCGGGCGGCCAGCGCACCGGTCGTGTCGACGAGGGCTGCGACCCCGGCGTCGAGGAGGTGCTCCGGCGGTCGCGGTCCACCTGCCGAGACGAGGTCGAGTGAGTGGACGGCGAGCTCGTAGGCGCCGGCGACGAGGATGGTGAGCAGTGGGAGCGGGCCGAGCAGGGTTCGCGCCTCCGCGAGGCCGAGTTCGGCGCACAGGGGGCCCTCGAGGAACGTCGCGACCTCCTCGCGTCCCGCACGCAGCGCCTCGAGCACGGCCTCCCGCGGTTCGTGGAGGTGGCGCGCGAACACCGCGGCGTTGTTCTCCTCGGTGGAGTGCGGTCGCTCGAGCTCGTCCCGGGCAAGCTCGCCACGGGCCGAGGCCGCCGCCTCGCCGAGCATCCGCTCGAGCGCGACGCCGTCGTCCCACGAGCCGAGGTGGACGAGGACCTCACGGACCCGCCACCCCGGCAGCCGCACCGGTGCGTCGAGCTCGCAGCTCTCGGCGAGCGCGATGAAGGAGTCCCACGACGGGAGGACGAGGGCGGCGATCTCTGGCGCGGGGAGGGAAGCCAGACCCCGGTCTTCGGCGTTGGACCTCTCGCCGTCGTGCTGCGGGGGAGGGGCTGCCGGGCCGTCGTCGCCGGTGCTGCGCTGCGTCGTCACGTCGCTCATCCTCGCCCCTTACCCTCGCCGCACGCCGTGACCACCGACCAGACGACGAGACGGAGATCTCATGGCAGTGCCCCAGATCGGGACCCCCGCACCGGACTTCACCCTCAAGGACCACACCAGGCGCACCGTCACCCTGTCCGAGCTGCGGGGGAGCAAGGCGGTCGTCCTCGTGTTCTACCCGTTCGCCTTCACCGGCACCTGCAGCGGCGAGCTCTGCGCCCTGCGCGACGACATCGGCGCCTTCCAGAACGACGCGGTGGAGCTCCTTGCCGTCTCCTGCGACCCCGTGATGGCGCTGAACGTCTTCGCCGAGCGTGAGCAGTACCCGTTCCCCCTGCTGTCGGACTTCTGGCCGCACGGTGCCGTGACGCAGGAGTACGGCGTCTTCGACGAGGCCGCGGGGCGCCCGGTCCGAGGCACCTTCATCATCGACATCGAGGGCATCGTGCGCTGGAGCGTCGTCAACGGTCCTGGCGAGCCGCGCGACCTCAACGCCTACCGCAAGGCGCTCGTGGAGCTCTGAGCCCTGCGCTGGCACCGCGACAGCCCTCGGCAGGTACTCTCCCGCCGAGGGCTGTTGGCGCAGCGGTAGCGCGACCCGCTTACACCGGGTAGGTCACTGGTTCGATCCCAGTACGGCCCACCTCCGGACGCTGCCGCGGCCGATACCCTCCCTGCGTGCCTGACGCCGACGCCCCGTCCCGGACAACCCCGTCCCAGACAGTGAGCACTGCCGCGGGCCCGGCGACGTGCACCGTCGGCGACGTCGTCGCGGCCATGGACCAGCGCTACCCGCGCGACTGGGCCGAGGACTGGGACTCGGTCGGTCTGACCTGCGGCGACCCGGCGGCGCCCGTGAGCCGGGTCCACCTCGCGCTCGACCCCTCCCCGGCGGTCGTCGAGGAGGCCCTCGCCCTGGGGGCTCAACTGCTCGTCACCCACCACCCGCTCTTCCTCCGGCTGGTCCGCTCGGTGGCGACGACGACTCCCAAGGGCCGCAGCGTGCACCGGCTGCTCGCGGGGGGCGCGGCGCTGTTCAACGCCCACACCAACGCCGACCGCGCCGCTCCCGGGGTCTCCGACGCCCTCGCCGAGCTGCTCGGCCTGCACGACGTCGTCCCCCTGGTCCCTGCCGACACCGAGCCCCTCGACGCGTTGACGACGTACGTGCCGACCGCCGACACCGACCGGGTCCTCGACGCCCTCGCCGCAGCCGGGGCGGGCAGGTTGGGCCGGTACGAGCGGTGTGCCTGGACCACCGAGGGCACCGGCACCTTCGTGCCCCTCGAGGGCGCCGACCCGACGGTGGGGCGGGTCGGGGAGGCAGCGGTCGTCGCCGAGACCCGCGTCGACGTCGTCGTGCCGCGACGGCGCAGGCAGGCGGTGCTCTCGGCGCTGCGCTCGGCGCACCCGTACGAGGAACCGGCCTTCGACCTCCACGAGCTGGCTCCCCTCCCCGGGCCCACCGGGCTCGGTCGGGTGGGGCGGCTGACCGAGCCGCTGGCGCTGCGCGAGCTCGCCCAACGGGTCGTCGCCGTGCTGCCGGCCTGCCCCGCAGGGATCCGAGTCGGGGGAGACCTCGACCGCACGGTGCGTTCGGTGGCCGTCTGCGGCGGGGCCGGTGACAGCCTGGTCGACGAGGTGCGCGCCAGCGGGGCCGACGTCTACGTGACGGCGGACCTCCGCCACCACCCGGCGTCCGAGGCGCTCGAGCACGGTGCGCCGGCGCTCATCGACGCCGGGCACTTCGCCACCGAGTGGCCGTGGCTGCCCCAGGCGGCACGGCTGCTCCGCGACGACCTCGCGGCGCGCGGCGCTACGGTGGTCACCACGGTCAGCACGCTCGTCACGGATCCGTGGACGCTGGCGCTGGCCGCGCCGACCTCACCCCTGGGAGCCTGGTCCTGAACGCCTCCGCCGCCGCGCAGCACCGCCTGCTCGACCTGCAGCAGCTCGACGCCGCTCTCGACCTTCTCGCCCACCGTCGCCGCACCCTCCCCGAGCACGCCGAGGTGGTCCGGCTCGACGCCGAGCTCGCCCGGGTGCGCGACCTCCTCGTCGCGGTCGAGACCGAGGCCAGCGACATCGCGCGCGAGACCACGAAGGCCGAGGCCGACGTCGAGCAGGTGCGGGCGCGGGCTCGCCGCGACCAGGCACGGCTGGACTCCGGCCAGGTCGGCTCGCCCCGGGAGCTCGAGAACCTCCAGCACGAGCTCGTCTCGCTCGGGCGTCGTCAGGCGGAGCTCGAGGACGTCGAGCTCGCGGTCATGGAGCGCGCGGAGAGCGCCGAGGCCCGTCGGGTCGAGCTCGCAGGCATCAAGGAATCGCTCGGTTCCGAGCGCGACGGCGTCGTCACCCGCCGCGACGAGGCCGTGGGGAAGATCGACCGTGACGCGGCCGGCAAGGCAGAGCTGCGCGGGATCCTTGCGGGCCAGGTCGACGCGCCGCTGCTCGCGCTCTACGAGAAGCTGCGCGAGCAGTTCGGAGGGATCGGTGCCGCCGCACTGGCGCAGCGCCGGTGCGGTGGCTGCCGCATGGAGCTCAACGTCACCGACCTCAACCGGATCAAGGCCGCGCCCGAGGACGAGGTGCTGCGCTGCGAGGAGTGCCGCCGGATCCTCATCCGCACCGACGAGTCGGGGCTGTGAGCCGCCGGCTGGTCGTCGAGGCGGACGGCGGGTCACGAGGCAACCCAGGCCCTGCGGGCTACGGTGCGCTCGTCAAGGACGCCGCCACCGGCGAGCTCCTCGTCGAGCGCGCGGAGTACCTCGGCCGGGTGACGAACAACGTCGCGGAGTATCGCGGGCTCATTGCTGGCCTGCGCGCGGCGGCGCAGATCGATCCCGACGCCGAGATCGAGGTCCGGATGGACTCCAAGCTCGTCGTCGAGCAGATGTCCGGGCGATGGAAGGTCAAGCACCCGGACATGCGACCGCTCGCCTCCGAGGCCGCCTCGCTGGCCGGCGACCGGGTCCGCTACACCTGGATCCCGCGAGAGATCAACACTCACGCCGACCGGCTGGCCAACGAGGCGATGGACGCTGGCGCCCGGGGAGAGGTCTGGTCCACTCCCGCCGGGTCGGCCGGGCGGGCGGGGTCGGCCGGGTCGACGGCGGGCGCCGAGCCGTTGGCCGCGCCGCGCCCAGACGCCGAGGCAGGGTCGGCTGCGGCACCCAACAAGCTCGTCGGCTGGGACCCCGACCTCGCGACGCCGACCCGGTTCCTCCTCGTCCGCCACGGCCAGACCCCGCTCACGGCCGGGAAGCGGTTCAGCGGCCTCGGCGAGGACCCCTCCCTCACCGACCTCGGTGAGGAGCAGGCCCGCCGGGTGGCGGGGCGCCTGGCCGCGCTCGGCGGGATCGACGCCGTCGTGTGCTCGCCGTACCGCCGGACCGTTCAGACGGCGAGTGCCATCGCCGTCGCCGTCGGGCTGAACCCTCGGGAGGTCCCCGAGCTGCGCGAGTGCGACTTCGGCGCCTGGGAGGGGCTGACCTTCGCCGAGGTGCAGGCCGGCTGGCCCGACGAGCTGCGGGACTGGCTCGCGGCGACCGCGGTCGCACCGCCGGGTGGCGAGTCCTTCGACGAGGTCGGGCGCCGCGTCGACTCCGCGCGGGCCAGGCTCATGGCGCGGTATGCCGGCCGCACGGTCGTCGTCGTCAGCCACGTGACGCCGATCAAGCACCTCGTCCGCTCGGCGCTCGGGGCGCCCGCCTCGGCCCTCCACCGGCTGAGGATGATGCCGGCGTCGCTGAGCGCGGTCTCGTGGTGGGCCGACGGCGGGGCCGAGCTCGCCCTGTTCAACGACACGAGCCACCTCGGCTGACCGGTCGGCGGAGTGCCGACGCGCTGGGCACGGCGACGACGACCAGCAGCGCGACGGTGTAGGCGATCGCTCGGGTCTCGGCGAAGGTCGTCGGCAACCCTTGGCTCAGGGCGACCGGGTAGCCGGCCAGGGCCACCGCCAGCCACTCCCATCGCCCGGTCCGCGCGGCCAGGGCGACCACCAGCAGGGCGTACCAGGGGTATTCGGGCACCAGGACGAGGAAGGCGACCACGGCCGTCCAGCCCGCCGCCGCCTCGGGGGCCCGCGGGTCGGCCCGCCACCAGGCCAGCACGGCCACCGCCGCGAGCACCAGCACAGCCGTCACCCGAGCCGCCTCGTCGGGCAGGACCGCAGCGAGCAGGGCGTAGCGGCTGCTGCCGTGCAGTCCTTCCTCCTGCAGGTAGCCCGGCAGGAAGCCCAGGACGTCGGTGCCCACCGCGAGCAGGTGCGGCAGGTACACGAGGGCGACCGTGGCCAGGGCTGCTCCCGGAAGGATCCAGGTGCGCCGCTGCGCCACCTCACGCCACGGCGACCCTTGACCGCGGCGAACCGCGGCCGGAAGCACCAGCACCGGCAGCAGCTTCACCGCGACCGCTGCCCCCAGAATGATCCCGGCGCTCGCCAGGCGGCGTCGTCCGGCCAGCGAGAGACCGATCAGGACCAGCAGCGCGCCGAGCACGTCGACGTGCGCGTCGTTTCCGATCTCCAGCGCCACGGTGGGGCACCACCCCCACAGCGCGGCCCGCCAGGGGCCCGAGGACCGGACCAGCAGCCCGGTGACGAAGAAGGAGAGGAGGGCTCCGGCGACCTGCAGAGCCTTGAGGGGGTGGCCGAACGAGACCAGGTGCACCGCCGTGAAGTACGCCTGGGCGACCGGCGGGTAGATGGTGCGCGCGTCGGGATGGTTCATCCGCGTACAGCCTGGCGGACGATCACGCTGCGCGCAGGTCGCGTCGTCGGGGAACAAGAAGTCGTCGCGAAGCGCGGCGAGCTCCGGTTCGGTCGGGCTGTAGCGGTAAGGGTCGATCCCCGCGGCCTGCACCCGACCGTCCCACACGTAGCGGTAGGAGTCGTCGCTGCCGTGCGGCGGCGCAGACAGAGCAGCGATCTGCAGCACGGCAGCACCGAGCAGGACCACGATGGCAGGACGACGGATCCCGCGGAGCACGATCACCGCCGCGGCGCGGAGCATGATTATCGCTGCCGCGAAGAGCACCCACAGCACGACGACGTTGCGCAGCAGCGGGCCCGGCGTCCCGGGTTGCCTGATGTGCCAGGCGACCAGCCCGGTGCTCGCAGCCAGCAGGATCGCCAGCAGCATGACCGCGAGCACGCCTCGGCGGCTTGCGGCGTTCGGCACGCGGCTCAGCGTGACAGGTCGGCCCAGGTGGCATGGCCGCCCCGCGCCGGTACCGGCGCGCATTCACCGAACCGTAAGCACCGCGGAGACCGCCATCTCACTCCACCGCACCTAGCGTCGGACCATGGCAGAAGTGAAGGCGCCACCCCGCTCGTGGCCGCGGCTCGGCGGGGGGCTGCACGACGAGCGGACGGCGAGCCTGCTCGGCGTCGCGCTCGCCACCACGTTCACGATCTGCCTGCTCACCGGGCTGGTCAGCCATCTGCACCAGCACCCGGTGTCCTGGCTCGCTCTGCCCACGCGGCCGGTCTGGGGCTTCCGGGTGACCCAGGGGTTGCATGTCGTGACCGGGACCGCCTCGGTGCCTCTGCTGCTGGCGAAGCTGTGGACGGTGTTCCCGCGCCTGTTCGTCTGGCCCCCGGTACGTGGAGCGTTGCACTCCCTCGAGCGCCTGTCGATCTTCGCGTTGGTGGCGGCGGCGCTGTTCCAGCTCGGGACCGGGCTGGCGAACATCGCACACTGGTACCCGTGGCGGTTCAACTTTCCAGCCGTGCACTACCTCATGGCGTGGGTGCTGATCGGCGCGCTGCTCGTGCACATAGCGGTCAAGCTGCCGGTCTCGGCCAGGGCGCTACGGCGGGGTGACGCCACCGAGGGGGCGGTGTCCCGACGGGCGTTCCTGACCTCGGTCGGTGCCGCCTCTGGGGTGCTGGTGCTGCTGCAGGCGGGGCAGTCGGTGCCGCTGCTGCGGCCGTTGGGGCTGCTCGCTCCCCGGCTGCCCTCACCTGAGCGTGGCGGGCTGCCGGTCAACCGCTCCGCAGCGGCGGCCGGAGTACGCGAGTCGGCCGGGGACCCGCGATGGACCCTGACTCTCGACGGACCCCGGCCCACCGTGCTCACCCGGGCCGAGCTCGCCGCGATGCCGCAGGTGCAGGCCGTGCTACCGATCGCCTGCGTCGAGGGGTGGTCGCGCTCGGCGACCTGGCGCGGTGTGCGGCTGGCCGACCTGCTGACCCTGACCGAGGCCCCTCGTGACGCCGACGTGGTCGTTCGTTCGCTGGAACGCAACGGGGCCTACCGTGCCTCCGCGATGCGCGCCGACCAGGCCTGGGACCCCCTCGCTCTCGTGGCCCTGGAGCTCGACGGCGAGCCACTGAGCCTCGACCATGGCTTCCCCGCACGGTTGATCACGCCGAACCGCCCCGGCGTGCTGCAGACGAAGTGGCTCGAACGCATCGAGGTGCAGGCGTGAGCCAGGGCGCGCCGTCCGGCGACCGAGATGGTCCGACGGCGACGCGCCGGCTGACGCGCTCGCGCCTGCTCCGGGTGGCGATCGGGACGGGCGGTGTCGGCCTCATGCTCTGGGGTGGTCTGCGGCTGCTGACCGGTGGCGCGGCCACCCACTGGGTGCAGGTCGCCGTGTTCCTCGCCGTGCTGGTCGCCGCGCACGACGGTCTGTTCTCGCCAGTCCTGGTCCTCCTCGGCCGCGGCGGAGGCTGGCTCGAGGCGCGGTGGGTTGTCTCCGGCCTCGGTGACGGCGAGACGTCCCGAGCCCGACGTCTGGTGGTGCGGACCGCCCATGTCGTCGCTGCGCTGCGCCTGGCGGCTGTGATCGGCGGGTCGATCCTGCTGGTGTGGCTGGTGCTGGCGCGCGGCCCGTTCCGCTGAAGCGCGATCCGACACCTGGTCGGGGCTCCGGCGAGCCGGGTTGGCTACGGCGAGCGGCGGAGGGCGAGGAAGTGCCGCGCGCCGGAGACCCACGCCTCGTCGGGCAGCAGGCCAGCCCGTCGACCACGGACGGCCGCGGCGCGGGCGCCGGCGAAGGCCCAGGGGAAGGCGTCGCTGCGTCGTCCGTCCGGCGCGCTGATCACCAGCTCCCTGACCTCGTCGACGTCCTCGCCGGAGACCTCGAGCAGCGCATGACCCTCCGGGGCCAGGACCTGCGCCACCCGGCCGAGCAGCAGGTCGAGGTCACCGCCGATGCCGATGTTGCCGTCGGCCAGCAGCACTCTCGCCCAGCGGCCCTCACCGGGCAGCCGCGCGAACAGCGATCGGCGCAGCACCATGCCACCACGCGCCCGCCCCAGGCGGACCGCCGCCGGTGAGACGTCGACCCCGAGCGAGGGCACCCCCCGTCGGGTCAGCTCTCCGACCAACCGACCGGGCCCGCTACCCAGGTCCACCGTCGGTCCCACGCAGCGCGCCAGGAGCGTCTCGTCGTCGGCGTCAGCCTCCCCGCGCCAGTGGTCCAGCGCCAGTGCACCCTGCCCGCGAGCCGAGTGGATCCGCAGCGGGGAGCCGTCGCTGAGCGCCGCGTCGTAGAGCTCGAGCGCCGCGGACACCACCCCGGGGACCGCGGTCACGATGGCACCGAGACATCGGAGCCGGCGAGGGCGCGCCAGGTCGCGGCGAACCTCGAGCCAGGCGCCGCAGCGGCCACGGCGGCGGCATCCTCCGCGGTGTCGACGTCGGTCAAGCGCGGCAGGTCCATCACGTCGAGTCCCGCGCCGACCATCCGCTGGCGCATGACCGCACCGGTCCAGGGCTGCGACATCGGCACCCCGAGCAGTAGAGACGGGTCTGGTCGGCGAAGGCCCAGGACCCAGAAGCCGCCGTCGCGCGCCAGGCCGATGCAGTCGCGACCCAGTCCCGCCGCGAGCACGTCGGGCTCGAGCTGCGGGGTGTCCATGCCGACCAGGAGGGTCGGACCGTCGGCAAGCGCGAACGCGGCAGCCAATCGTTCGTCCAAGCCCCCGCCGACCTGCGGCGCCACCTCGAAGCCCTCGGGGAGCCAGCCACCAGCAGCGCCGTCGAGCACCACCACCCGTCGCCTGGCGGGGACCAGCGCGACGACCGCCAAGGTGTCGACCAGCGCCGCCTCGGCGAGCCGTGCCGCCTCCTGCGGGGAGTACGGCGGCGTGAGTCGCGTCTTGGCCCGACCGGGGAGCGGTTCCTTCGCGATCACCAGCAGCGTGCCGGACGGCGCACCCTGGGGCACGGCTCCCCCGGCTGGATCGTTGCGCCACGGGCACGGGGTGGTGCTCACGCCGCCAGCACCCGTGACATGTCGTGGACCGCGGTCAAGGCTCCCCGGAGCGTCCCGGTGACCTTCGAGCGCCCCACCCTCGGCCGGTAGGTCACCTCTACCTCCGCGATCCGCCACCCCGCATCGGCCGCGCGCACGACCATCTCCAGCGGGTAGCCCGAGCGGCGGTCGGTCAGGCCCAGCTCCAACAACCCGACGCGCGAGCAGACCCGCAGCGGGCCGAGGTCGTGCAGCGAGGCACCGGTTCGGCGGCGGACCCGACGGGCGAGCTCGGCGTTGGCCAGGCGCGCCTGCCACGGGAACGCCCCGCGCGTCGCGCGTCGCCGACCGAGAACCAGCTCAGCGGTGCCGAGCCGGGCGAGCAGGAGAGGCAGATCGGCCGGGTCGAGGGAGCCGTCGGCGTCGCAGAAGGCGACCAGCGGCGCCGATGCGGCCAGCAGCCCGGCGTGGCAGGCCGCGCCGAAGCCCTTGCGGCTCTCGCCCACGACAGTGGCCCCGTGCGCCCGGGCGACCTGCGCAGACCCGTCGGTCGAGCCGTTGTCCACGACGATCGCGCGCACCCCGGCGGGTAGTCGGCCGAGCACCCACGGCAGGGCTGCGGCCTCATCGAGGCACGGCAGCACGAGATCGACGTCCGGCACGCTCAGACGCTATGGCGCGGCGTCCTCTTGCGCGCGCGCAAGAGCCTTACCGATCTCTTACCGTGTCCCGTACCGAGCTGTGTGCGCACCTACTCTGAGGCCATGCCCCGAGTTCTGGTCGTGGAAGACGACCCCACCGTCGCCGAGGTGGTCGTCGAGTACCTGCAGCATGCGGGGATCGCCACGATGCACGCCTCCGACGGACCCACCGGGCTCGCGCTCGCGCAGGAGCACGAGCCTGACCTGGTGGTCCTCGACCTGATGCTGCCCGGGTTGGACGGTCTCGAGGTCTGCCGACGCCTACGCGCGCGGCGCGAGGTGCCCGTGGTCATGCTGACCGCGCTCGGTGCCGAGGACGATCGAATCCTCGGGCTGGAGGTCGGGGCCGACGACTACGTCACCAAGCCGTTCTCGCCGCGTGAGCTCGTGCTGCGGGTGCAGTCGGTCCTGCGGCGCACTGCGACGCCCGAGCAGGAGGGCCTGCTGGTCGACGGTGACCTGCGCCTGGACCTGCATGCCCGCAGCGCGTGGCGCGACGGGGTACCGATGGCACTGACGATGCGCGAGTTCGACCTGCTCGCCTACCTGCTGGCCCACCCCGGGACCGCGTTCCGCCGAGACGAGCTCATGCGTGAGGTGTGGGCCTGGGAGTTCGGTGACCGCTCGACCGTGACGGTCCATGTGCGCCGGCTGCGCGAGAAGGTCGAGCCCGATCCCGGCCGGCCGGTGCGGCTGTCCACGGTGTGGGGCGTCGGATACCGGTGGGACAGCAGCCGATGAACCCCGAGCTCGAGGTCGTGCTGATCGCGCTGTTGGCGAGCGCGGCGACCGGCGGGGTGGGCCTGGCCCTGATGCTCCTCGCCGGACGGCGCAGCCCGGCTGCCTCCGCGGTGGTCGCCGCCGTGACCACGGTGGCCGCGGTCGTCGCCGGGGTGATCGCCACCTCGCGGGCGATGTTCATCTCGGCGCACGACCGGGGAGTGGTGCTGACGGTGTGCGCGAGCGCCGGGCTGGTCGCGGTGGGCGTAGGCCTGGTGCTGGGTCGGCAGGCTCGGGCCCTGGAGGCGCACAACGCCGAGGTGGCCGCCTCCGCCGAGCGGGACCGCGCGGTGGAGTCGAGCCGCCGCGAGCTGATCGCCTGGGTGTCGCACGACCTGCGCACGCCCCTGGCCGGGATGCGCGCCATGGCCGAGGCCCTGGAGGACGGCGTGGCGGCCGACCCCTCCCGCTACCACCGGCAGATCCGTACCGAGGTGGACCGCCTGGCGGGCATGGTCGACGATCTGTTCGAGCTGTCCCGGATCTCCTCCGGGATGCTGCGCCTGACGCTGGCTCCCGTACCGCTGGATGACCTGGTGCGCGAGGCGCTGGCCGGCACCGAGGCCCTCGCGCAGGCCCGCAGCGTGCAGCTGACGGCCCGGGTGGCTCCGTCGCTCCCCGTCACCGGCGACGGCGAGGAGCTGGGTAGGGTGATCACCAACCTCGTGGTGAACGCGATCCGACACACCCCGCCGGACGGCACGGTGGAGGTCTCGGCGGCGCCGGTCGGATCGGGCGCAATGGTGGCGGTCACCGACGGTTGCGGGGGCATCCCCGAGACCGACCTGCCTCGGGTGTTCGACGTCGCGTGGCGTGGCAGCTCGGCGCGCACCCCGGGGGTGGACGGTGGCGCCGGGCTCGGCCTGGCCATCGTGCGGGGCATCGTCACGGCGCACTCCGGCTCGGTGAGTGTGCGCAACGTGTCAGGCGGCTGCCGGTTCGAGGTGCTGCTGCCCGCCGCCCCGTAGGCACCAACGAGCGCTTCGCCGCGCAGCACCAGCAGCGCTCAGCCGCGCAGAACCGACCGGCGCTCAGCCACGCAGCGGCGCGGAGGCGAAGGCGGCCACGCCGTCGGCGAAGGTCATCGTCGGCGCCCAGCCGAGCTCCTCGCGCAACCGCCTCGAGGAGGCGGTGACGTGCCGGACGTCGCCGAGTCGGAACTGACCGGTCACGACCGGGTCCGGGCCGCCCAACGCCGCGGCCAGGTGGCCGGCCAGCTCCCCGATGGTGTGCGGGTCGCCGGAACCGACGTTGTAGGCCCGCAGCGCCCCGGCCCGGAGCCCTCCCGTGCCTTCGGCGCCGCCGAGAGCCACCGTCTGCAGTGCTGCGACGTTGGCCGCCGCAACATCGCGCACCTCCACGAAGTCGCGGCGCTGACCCCCGTCCTCGAACACCCGGGGTGCCTGGCCCCGCGACAGAGCGGACCGGAACAACGAGGCCACGCCTGCGTAGGGGGTGTCCCGAGGCATTCCCGCCCCGTAGACGTTGTGGTAGCGCAACGCTGCAACCGAGCCACCGGAATCGCGCGCCCAGGCGGACGCCAGGTGCTCTTGCGCCACCTTGGTGGCGGCATAGACGTTGCGCGGGTCGAGCCGCGCATCCTCGGCGACCAGACCGGACACCAGCGCTGCGCCGCAGATCGGGCACGGCGGTTCGAAGCTGCCGGAGGCCAGCGCCTCGGCCTGCCGGGGGCCTGGCGCCACCGGTCCGTGCGCCGGGCAGTCGTAGCGGCCCTCGCCGTAGACCACCATCGAGCTGGCGAGCACCAAGGCTCCGACGTCGGCCAGGTTCATCTGCGCGAGCAGCACCGCCGTCCCGAGGTCGTTCATGCCGACGTAGTGCGGCAGGTCGTCGAGATCCACGCCAAGGCCGACCGCGGCGGCCTGATGGCACACCGCATCGATACCGTGCAGGGCTGCAGCGACTGTGCCCGCGTCGCGGACGTCGCCGACCCGAAGCTCGACGCCGTCGGGCACGACCGGCTCGCTGGTGTGCACCGACGGCAGCAGGGCGTCGAGCACCCGGACCTCGTGGCGCCCCGCGAGCAGGGCGTGGACGACGTGGGAGCCGATGAACCCCGCGCCACCGGTGACGAGGACCCGCATCAGGCGGCGTCTCGCTCGCGGACCTTCGCGGCGATCCGGTGCTCGGTGCGCGACGGGTCGGTCCGGGTGCTCACCCGGCCACGCTACCGACCGGCGCTGGTTCCTGCGCATGCTCGACCGCCAGGTCTCCGCGACCCGTCGAGCTCGGCGAGACATCTGCGCGATCTGTCGGTGCTTGCTCGTAGGCTCGTGGCTTGCCGGACGACGATGCCAAGGGAGGTTGCGGGTGCGGGTCGAGCTGACCGACGAGCCGCCGCGATGGGTGGAGTCGCTCAGCGACAGCTACCTGCGGCGGCGCTTCGGCGGCGGCACGGTCGACCGGGCGAAGGAGTATGCCGCCCGTCGCGCGGTGCAGACGCTGAGCACCGGTGAGCACGGGCGGCTGCTGCTGGCCAGCGTGCGCGGCAGCGGCCGCAACCAGTACCAGACCCTGGTGATCGCCGACGACGACCTGCTCGGCGAGCCGACCCAGGTCACCGGACGGTGCAGCTGCCCGGTGCAGGTCGACTGCAAGCACGTCGTGGCGGTGCTGCTCACGGCTCGTCAGGCGCTACCGACGGTGGCAGCGGCCAGCGGCTGGGAGAAGGAGCTGGCCGAGCTGCTGGTGCCGGCCGAGCCCGAGGCTGCGCCGTCCGTCCTGGGGTTGGAGTTCGAGATCGTCGCGCCGAACCGTGGTCGGTACGCCGACGCCGGCGAGCCCCGGGTGCGGATCCGGCCGGTCGTGCCGGGGAAGACCGGCTGGATCAAGACCGGAGCCTCGTGGCGGGACATCGGCGCCGACTACGGCCGCGACGACCCACCACTCCAGGCGTTGCGCACATTGCTCGCGCTGTACCGCTCGACACAGCGGCCCTGGGAGTTCTACTCCGAGCCGAGCGTCTACCTCGACGAGCTCGGGCCGCGCTGCTGGCGGCTGCTGCGCGAGGCGGTCGACGCGGGCGTCACGTTGACCACCGGCAAGAAGAACGGCGCCAACGTGACGGTGAGCCCTTCGCCCGTCGCGGTGAGCCTCGACCTGTCCTTGGCAGACGACGGCGACGCGCACCTCGCCGTCGAGCTGCGCCTGTCCGCCGACGGCGAGCAGATGATCCGGCCGGTCGACGAGCCGTTGCTGCTCGGCGATCCGGTGCACGGGATCGTGCTGGCGCGCCAGGGCGGGCTCCTGATCGCGGCGCTGGACCCGGCGATGGACGCCGCGACCCGACGGCTCTACGAACGCGGGCAGCTGACGATCGGTGCTGGCGAGGTGCCGCAGTTCCTCAACACGGCCTACCCGGCGCTGCGCCGACGCCTACCGGTCGCCTCCCGCGACGGCAGCGTGACCCTTCCTGAGATCGCGCCCCCTCGGCTGGCGCTGGACGTGGCCTTCGAGCCGTCGCACGTCACGACGCTGGACTGGTCGTTCCGCTACGGCGACCGACACGTCCCGATCACCGCCCATGACACCGTGCGCGACCCGGCCGCCGAGGCCGCGCTGCTCGCCGGGCTGGACGTGCTCGACGCGGTTCCTGGGCTGCGGGTCGATGTGCACGATGCGCCCGGCCCCAGCGGCGTCGGGATGCAGCGACGGCTGGTCCCCACCGTGCGGCTCACCGGGCTGAGGACCGCGGCCTTCGTCTCCGACGTCCTGCCCGCACTGCGCGGGCGCGAGGACCTCGAGCTGCGGGAGTCCGGCAAGCCCGTCGAGTACGTCGAAGCAGTCGACGCGCCTCTGATCACGGTCGCCACGCACGACGACCCGGCGAACCCGGACTGGTTCGACCTCACCGTCGATGTCAGCGTCGGCGGTCAGGTCGTGCCGTTCCTGGAGCTGTTCACCGCGCTGGCCCGCCACGAGACCTGCCTGATCCTCGAGGGCGGCACCTACTTCCGGCTGGACCGTCCCGAGCTTGACGCGCTGCGGCGGCTGATCGAGGAGGCCCGCGCGCTCGACGACCGGCCCGGCAACGGGATGCGGCTGTCGGTGGTGCAGGCCGGGCTGTGGGAGGAGCTGGTCGAGCTCGGCGTGGTCGCGCAGCAGAGCGAACGCTGGCGGCGCTCGGCCGGGGCGCTGCTGGACCTCACCGAGCTGCCGCACCCAGCGGCGCCGTCCGGCCTCCGGGCAGCACTGCGGCCCTATCAGCTCGACGGCTATCAGTGGCTGAGCCTGCTGTGGGACCTGCAGCTCGGCGGGGTGCTGGCCGACGACATGGGGCTGGGCAAGACCATGCAGACCCTCGCGATGCTGCTGCGTGCACGAGAGATCGGGCTGGAGGAGCCCGTGCTGATCGTCGCGCCGACCAGTGTGGTCGGTACGTGGGTCGCCGAGGCGGCCAAGTTCTGCCCGGAGCTGTCAGTCGTCGCGGTCACCGAGACCGAGCGCAAGAGTGGCGTCCCGATCGCGAAGGCCGCGATCGATGCTGACGTGGTGGTGACGTCCTACGCGCTGTTCCGGATCGACGAGGACGCCTACCAGGCGCAGAAGTGGTCCGGGCTGGTGCTCGACGAGGCGCAGTTCGTCAAGAACCACCAGGCCAAGACGTATCAGTGCGCGCGGCGGCTGCCCGCGCCGTTCAAGCTGGCGATCACCGGCACGCCATTGGAGAACTCGCTGATGGATCTGTGGTCGATGTTGTCGATCACTGCACCGGGGCTGTTTCCCAGCCCGCAGCGGTTCACCGAGACCTACCGACGGCCGATCGAGAGCGGTGCGGCGCCTGAGGCTCTGGCGACCCTGCGCAAGCGGGTCCGACCGCTGATGCTGCGCCGCACCAAAGAGGCCGTCGCCCCCGAGCTGCCGCCGAAGATCGAGACCGTGCTGGAGGTCACGCTCAACCCCGGGCACCGCAAGGTCTACGACACCTACCTGCACCGGGAGCGCCAGCGGGTGCTTCGACTGGTCGACGACCTGGACAGGAACCGCTTCGAGATCCTCAAGTCCCTCACCCTGCTACGCCAGCTCAGCCTGGATGCCTCACTGGTCGACGGCAAGCACGCGGGCGTGAGATCGAGCAAGGTCGAGGTGCTGGTCGAGCAGCTGCGGGAGCTGGCCGGCGAGGGGCACCGGGCGCTGGTGTTCAGCCAGTTCACCGGGTTCCTGCGCGTGGTTCGGGATCGGCTCACCGCCGAGGGCATCGGCTACTGCTACCTCGACGGGCGCACCCGCAACCGACCCGACCGGATCGCCAGCTTTCGGGACGGCGAGGACCCGGTGTTCCTCATCAGCCTCAAGGCCGGCGGCTTCGGGCTCACCCTCACCGAGGCCGACTACGTGTTCGTGCTCGACCCGTGGTGGAACCCGGCCACCGAGGCGCAGGCGATCGACCGCACCCACCGGATCGGGCAGGACAAGACCGTGATGGTCTACCGGATGGTCGCCGCCGCCACCATCGAGGAGAAGGTCGTCGCGCTCCAGCAGCGCAAGCGCGACCTGTTCGCCCGGGTGATCGACGGCGGTGGGGCGGTCGACGGCGCACTCACCGCCGACGACATCCGCGGCCTGTTCGCGAGCTGACCCGACAGCCCGCTCATCCCTGGGCCCGGCACCTAGCGCGTGAGGACGTCGAGCACCCAGCCGGAGCGCTGCTCGTGGAGGTCACCGACCTCGAGGTGCCTCGCGAGCAGCCGGCGCAGGTCACGGGGCTGCTCCAGACGCGCGGGGCTGCGCAGGACGATCCGGCCGACGACCCCTCGTGTGTGCTTGGCGTCGTGGCTGACGACGCTGCGGCTGCCGTCCTCGCCGACCCGAAGGACCCGGACGCCGACGGTGCGCCCTGCGACGTCCCGTCCGGGACGCCACGCCGCCGCGTAGGTCGATGAGCGCAGGTCGACGACGAGCCGATCGCGTGCCTCGGCGTCGAGCACGGGGGCGAGCGCCCAACGCCAGAGCGAGGCGAGCGGCCCCAGCGGGGGCAGGCTCACCCCCATGGAGAGGCGATAGGCGGGGACGAGGTCGGCGGGCCGCACAGCCCCGAGCAGCCCGCTGACGATGACGACCTGTGACGACGCGCGGGACCGGGCGGCGGGCGGCAACGAGCGCAGCTCCAGCGCCTCGAAGAGCACCCCCGTGTAGAGGGCGTCCGCCCTGGCGGTCGGCGCGGCCCGCAGCGCCGCGTTCCTGGCGACGTCCTCCCGCTGCCTCGGGCCGAGGCCGAGGACCTCAGCTGCCCGCTGGGCGTCGGAGCAGCACAGGGTCACGAGCGCCTCGAGCACGCTCGCCCGGGCGTCGGTGAGCTCGGGGAACGACAGCCGGGCGAGCTCCAGCGGCGGTCCCGCGCCGGACGTCTTGCCCTCGGACGGGGGGAGCAGGAGGAGCGGCCCGCGGGGCTCGTCGTCGGCGGGCGCGGGCACGAGCGGGAATGCTACGGCCGCCTGAGCCGGTACGCTCGCGGCACGGCGGACGAGCCGGCCGGACGGTCGCGTCGGGGCGGGAGACCGCCTCGCCGAGGAAGGTCCGGGCTCCATAGGGCAGGGTGGTGGGTAACGCCCACCCGGGGTGACCCGCGGGACAGTGCCACAGAGAACAAACCGCCGGCAGCCGAGGCCGGGGCTCGCCCCGTCATCGGCCGTCGGTAAGGGTGAAACGGCGGTGTAAGAGACCACCAGCGCCCGGGGTGACCCGGGCGGCTCGGCAAACCCCACCCGGAGCAAGGTCAAGAGGGGGCTTCGGCCCCTGCGCAGGCGCTCGAGGGCTGCCCGCCCGAGCCTGCGGGTAGACCGCACGAGCTTGCCGGTAACGGCAGGCCTAGAGGGATGGCCGTCCGTGGTACCGCCTCCGCACGGGGGCGGCGCCGCGACAGAACCCGGCCTACAGGCCGACTCGTCCGCCGCCTGTCCTCCCTCGACACCCTCGTCCCCCGGCGGGTGCTGCCTGCGCGCCGTCCTGCTGCGGCGCTGCTCGTCGTCCTTTCGGGTGCGTGGCTGCTCGTCAACCACCCGGTCGAGGGAGCCACGCTGCTCGTCGTCGACCCGTCCCACGGCCTGACGACGTCGGACCTCCTCAGCGGAGCGGGCGTCCTGTGGGCGCTCGCCGCCGTGCTCTGGGACCGGCGCGCGTAGCAGGGCGGCCGGGCAGGGGCGCTCG
>JBBQFP010000004.1:0-106225 GCA_038322045.1 Actinomycetes bacterium
TGCGGGGGTGGTGCCGGTGACCTCGGCGACCCAGCGCCCCGTGGAGACGGCCCCGTCGCTCAACGCCAGCCCCCGGGCCTCGACCTCGCTGATCAGGCGTAGCCGGGCCGCGTCGAGCATCCGCGCAGCCGTCTCCGCCGCGCGGAGCACCCCGGGCAGGTCCCCGGTCTGGACCTCCCAGAGTGGGCCGGACCCCAGCCGGTGCGCCGCGGTCAGCACCGAGGCGAGATCGGCAGCGAATGCTGACGACCCCGCCTCGAACACCTGTTCGACTGACATGCTCAGAGGCTACAAGCACCCACCGACAAGACCGCGTCAGCGGCTGCCCGCCCGTCGCCTCCCGCTGGCGCGCCCCGCCCCCCGGTCTCAGTCCGGCAGGCGCCCGCCCGCGACGAGCGATGTCCCCCGCCCCGGGAATCGCGCCTGCACCGCCAACGAGGGCAGCACCGCCGCCCGGTAGGCGAGCCCGCTGAGTCGGCTGCGGGGCTGGAACGTGCGCCCGCTGGCCGCCGTCCGCTCGGCCTCGGACCGCCCGGCGGCCCCCGCTGCGAGCGTCCTCGCAGCCACCCGGTGGCGCACCGCTTCGAGGGGGTACCCGATCGGGAAGGCGTAGTGACGGACGTCGACGTCGCAGAGCCCGGCGCCCTCGAGCAGCTCGCGCAGGGCCTCGGGGGAGTAGCGACGGACGTGCCCGACGAGGGTGTCCGACGGGCCGAACCGGTGCTGGTAGGCCGGGACGCTGAAAACGACGGAGCCGCCAGGTCTCAGGTGGGTGAGCCACTCGCGCAGCGCGCCGGAGTCGTCGTCGAGGTGCTCGAGGACCTCGAAGGCGCAGAGCAGGTCGAACCGCTCGTCGCCCGCGAGGTCGAGCGTGGTCGCCGTCCGCACCTCGCCTCCATGTGGGGCGACCCTGCTGCGGGCGACGGCGGCGGACTCGGGGTCGGGCTCCAGCCCCAGGTACCGCGGGTATCGCGCGGCCAGCCGGGACCCGATCGCGCCCTGACCGGCGCCGACGTCGACGACGTCGTGCGCGTGCTCGGGCAGCAGGGGCTGCATCGCCGCCCAGCGCAGCGTCGCGGTCGCCGTCAGGGGCGGAAGCGGCGCGGCGGTGGTGATGCCGCCCGCCAGGCGCTCGGCCAGAGGGGCGACGACGGCACGGGGGGTGAAGTCGGTCCTGGCCCGGCGTGCGGCGGCTTCGCGGAGCCGCGCCAGGTGATCGCGGTCGGCGGCCAGGTGCTCGAGGGTCTCAGCGAGCAGCGCGGGGTCACCGGGCGGGACGAGGGTGGCGTCGCCATGGACGGCCCGCCGCTGGGGGGCGGTGTCGCTCGTGACGACTGCGCAGCCGGCCGCTGCGCCCTGGAACACCTTGGTGGGGACCACCCGCTGCGCCTTCGGGGTGGTTCCCATGATGCCGAGGCAGACGTCGTGGCGCGCGACGAGTGCCGGTAGCTCGTCCGGTGGCACCCAGTCCAGCCACATGACGTCGGCGTCCCCCGCGGCGGCGCGGGCTGCGGCGGAGTCCTGGCCGTGACCGGCCATCGTCAGGTGCACCGACGGCCCGGCGAGACGCGCAGCCTCGGCGATCGTCACCGCACCCTGCAGCGGCGTGAACAGGCCGAAGAACACCGCCCTCAGCGGGCCCTCGGGCTGAGGGCGGTGCTGAGCCGCCGCGTCGAACCACGCGACCGTGGCACCGACGGGGACGACGACAGCCTTGGCGCGTGCGCTGACGGGCAGGTCGGCCCGGTGCTCCTCGGTGTCGACGACGACGACGTCAGCAGCAGCCAGCGCTCGCCGGTCCAGCCAGCGCAGCGCCGCCTGAAGGACGCTGCCGCTCGCTCCACGGTCGTGCGCCGTCGCCGCTCCTGACACGAGGTGGTCGAGGACGACGGGGATGCCGCGGAACAGCCTCCGGGCCAGGTGGACGTCGAAGTGCCCGAGGTAGCCGACGACGACGGCCTGCGGCCGGTCGAGCGAGCGGGCCTGACGTGCGAGGGAGCTCCAGCACCGGGCCAGCCGCCAAGCCAGCACCGGCAGGCGCCACGGCTGGCGGAGGATCGCCACCCGCTGCGCCGTCGCCAGGCCGAGCGGAGCGTTGCACTCGACGACGTCGACGCCGTGCTCGCGGAGGCCGTCACGCAGCACCGCGACGCGGGGGTGAGCGGCGGCGTCGTAGGTGCCGAAGAGGAGGACGTACACGAGTGGCGACCCTAGGGGACGGGGCTGACAGCGGCCGTCCGGGGGACGGCCGGGCGTCTGAGGCATGGCCGGGAGGACCGCGATCGCTCCGGCCCAGCGGAAGGTGCATGACAGGGTGGTGACCGTGCCGGACGACTTCGTCGATGCCGCAGACGCCGAGGGGATGCGCCTGCAGTTCCTCGACGCGGTGATCGTGGCCCTGGAGCACATGCACGAGCTCGTCGACCTCGTAGCCGCCTGCGCAACCGCGGAACAGGCGCAGGCGGCTGTCGCGGTTCGCTTCGGGCTGACAAGGGAAGGCGCATCGGCAGTCGCGAATCTGCAGGTTCGCCGGCTCACCGCCGATGATCGACGCCGGATCGTCGCCGAGCGCGAGGCCGTAGCCGCCAGTCTGAACGCGGCGGGGCGGTCGTCGCCCGAGCCCTGACCCCGCCGTCCGCCGTGCGCCGTCGGCCGTCCGCCCTGCAGCACCGCCGTCCGCCGTGCGCCGTCGCACGGCTGCCGACCCTCCGCCGCCGTCCGCGACTGTCGGTCCCCGCCTCTACCCTGGACGGGTGACTGAGGCGATCATGCTCGTGGGCGGCCAGGGCACCAGGCTGCGCCCGCTGACGGAGTCGACGGCCAAGCCGATGCTCCCTGTGGCCGGCGTGCCGTTCATCGCCCACCAGCTCGCCATCGCCGCTGCGGCGGGGGTCGATCACGTCGTCCTCGCCACCTCGTACCGGGCCGAGACCTTCACCGAGCACTTCGGGTCGCACGCCTACGGCCTCGACCTGAGCTACTCCGTCGAGGAGGCGCCGCTGGGGACCGGCGGGGCGATCCGGCACGCGTCGAGCCTCCTGCGGGGCGGGCCGGAGGACGCCGTCCTCATCCTCAACGGCGACATCCTCTCCGGCCACGACGTGCGTGCCCAGCTCGCCGCCCACGCCGCTGCCGGCGCCGACGTCACGCTCCACCTCACCGAGGTCGAGGACCCCCGTGCTTTCGGCTGCGTGCCCACCGACGCTGCGGGCCGCGTGACGGCGTTCCTCGAGAAGACCCCCGAGCCCGTGACCAACCGAATCAACGCCGGATGCTACGTCTTCCGACGCCGGGTGCTCGACGCCATCCCGACCGGTCGACCGGTCTCGGTGGAGCGCGAGACGTTCCCAGGGCTGCTGGCCGAGGGGGCGATGGTGCTCGGCCACGTCGAGCAGGCGTACTGGCTCGACCTCGGCACGCCCGCGGCCCTTGTCGCGGCGTCGGCGGACCTCGTCCGCGGCGTCATCGCCTCACCGGCGGTGCCGTCGGCGCCCGGCCCGGCGCTCGTCGATCCTGCGGCTGACGTCGCTGCTGACGTCGTCCTCACCGGCGGGACCGCCGTCGGCGCGCGGTGCGTCATCGGCAGCGGTGCGGAGGTCGACGGCTCGCTGCTGCGCGACGGCGTCACCGTCGGTGCTGGGGCGCGCCTCACCCGGTGCGCCGTCGGCCTCGGCGCTCGCATCGGCGAGGGCACGGTGCTCACCGACGTCGTCGTCGGCGACGGCGCCTCGGTCGGTGCGGGGGTGGAGCTGCGCGGCGGGGCCCGGGTGTGGACGGCAGCCCGCATCTCTGACGGCGCGGTGCGCTACGGCTGAGCCCGCCGCCCCCGCGCCTGAGCCCGCCGAGCCGGAGGCCGCCCCCGCGCCCGCGCCCGCCGCCCCCGCGACGGAACCCGCCGAGCCGGAGGCCGCCCCCGCGCCCGCGCCGGCGCCGGAGCCCGCCGAGCCGCTGCGCACGGAGTGGCACCCCGGCCGGCCGGTCGACCTCCACGCCACCCTCGGACCGCTCCACCGCGGCGGCGGCGACCCGACCTTCCGCTGGGCCGACGACGGCTCCCTGTGGCGCACCGCCCGAACGCCGCTCGGCGCCGTGAGCGCGAACGTCGCCGTCCGGAGCTCCGATGGCTGCGTCGTCGCCGCGGCATGGGGTCCCGGTGCCGGGTGGTTCCTCGACGGCCTGCCCGCGCTGCTCGGCGCCGACGACGACACCTCGGGCTTCGACCCCCGCGATCACCCGGTGCTGCGCGAGGTCCTTGCGCAGCGTCCGGGGTGGCGGGTCCCGCGCAGCCGTCTCGTCCTCGAGGCCCTGATCCCCGCCGTGCTCGAGCAGCGCGTCACCGGCATGGAGGCCCGGCGTGCCTTCCAGGCCCTCGTCCTTCGCCACGGCGACCTGGCGCCCGGTCCGGCGCCCGAGGGGATGCGGGTGCCCCCGTCTGAACAGGCATGGTCCATGGTGCCCTCGTGGGAGTGGCACCGGGCCGGTGTCGGCGGCACGCGATCGCGCACCGTCATGCAGGCATGTCAGGTGGCGTCCCGGCTCGAGGAGACCGTGTCCATGAGCAGCGACGCCGCCCAACGCCGGCTGCGCGCCGTACCGGGGATCGGGGCGTGGACGGCGGCCGAGGTGGCACAGCGTGCCCTCGGCGACGCTGACGCCGTCTCGGTCGGAGACTTCCACCTCTGCTCGTCGGTCGGCGTCGCCCTGACGGGGCACCCTGTCGACGACGACGGCATGCTCGAACTCATGGCGCCCTATGCCGGGCACCGCTACCGGGTGCAGCGACTCGTCGAGCTCTCCGGCATCCACAAGGAACGGCGCGGGGCACGCTACGCACCACGGGACATGCGCGCGATCTGAGATCGGCCTGCGCTGGGGTGCATCTCCTCACACGCCTCAGTCGTTTCTCGGCCATCAGGCCAGGGGAGATGTGAAGGTATCGCAACCGATCCGTGGAGGTAGCCCGCGCATGAGTACTGTCGAGCAGCACGTCGACGTCGCCGTCCCCGTCACGACCGCCTACAACCAGTGGACGCTGTTCGAGTCCTTCCCAGAGTTCATGGACGGCGTCGAGCGCATCACCCAGCTGACGCCCACGACCACCCACTGGGTCACGAAGATCGCGGGTGTCACCAAGGAGTTCGACGCCGAGATCACCGAGCAGCACCCGGACGAGCGCGTCGCCTGGCGTGCCACGAACGGGGTCAAGCAGGCTGGCGTCGTCACCTTCCACCGCCTCGACGAGAGCACCACCCGCGTCATGCTCCAGCTCGAGACCGAGCCCGAGGGCATCGTCGAGAAGGCAGGGGACTGGCTCGGGATCCTCAGCCACCGCACCAAGGGCGACCTCGAGCGCTTCAAGACCTTCATCGAGGCCAAGGGCGTCCAGCCCGAGGGCTGGCGCGGCGACGTCCAGGCCTGACAGCACGACCCGACAGGCCTGACAAAACCTGACGACCTGTCAGCGGTGCACGAGCACCGCTGACAGGTCGATGTCAGGTCGGGGGCCAGGCGTCGTCAGCGGGTGCCCGATCCCGACAGCTCCCATGGGCTCCCACTTGTCAGGCAGGTCGAGCTCCTGACGCACGACGTCCTTGCAGAACATCGTGCTCGACACCCAGCACGACCCCAGCCCTTCCGCGGCCAGCGCGACGAGGAAGTTCTCCACGCCCGCTCCCATGGCCACGAGAAACATCTCCCGCTCAGCGGTGCTGCGACGCACGTCGGCGTAGTCGTGCCGCCCGTCGGCGACGAGGCACGGCACGACGAGCACCGGGGCCGCACGGAGCGGCTGCCCGCGACGCACCCTCCGCGCGACCTGCTCCTCGGTGAAGCCGTCCCGGCGTAGGTCATCAGACCAGGCGTCCTGCATCGCGTCGAGCAGCCGGGTGCGCCCCGACTCGACGACGACGAACCGCCACGGCCGGGTGTGGTGGGGTGCGGGAGCCGTGCAAGCCACGGCGACAGCCCGCTCCACCGCGGCTGCCGAGACGGGTTTGTCGCGGAACTGACGGACGGTCCGCCGGGACGGCACGACCTCGCGGTGGCCGAGCCGGAACATGTCCTCCTCAGCCGGTCTGACGACGGCCCGCGCCCCTGGACCAGCGTCGGGCAGCAGCGGCACCAGCCCGTCAGCCGCCCGGACGACGGCGACCGGGATGCCTGACAGCTTCCCCTTGACGAGGTCGGCTGCGGCTGCCAGCTCGTCGGCGACGGCCACGACGGTCCCTTGGAGCAGGTGCCCGCTGGCGTCGCGCAGCCCGCGCAGGTCGACGAGCGGCTCCAGACCTGACACCCCGACCGCCATGTCGGTGACCCCGGTGCGCCAGGCGCGACCTGCGGTGTCGGACACGACCACGGCGACGGCGACCCCGAGCAGCTCGCCGATCCTGCGCCTGATGCCCTCTCCGGAGGCGTCAGGGTCCTCGGGCAGGAGCACGACCGTCCCGGCGGGTGTGTTGCTGGCATCGACCCCCGCTGCTGCCATGACGAGCCCGTGGCGGGTCTCGACGATCCTCGTGGAGCCGCGGCTGGCGACCAGGCGGACCGTCTCGGCGTCGATCGCCGCCTCGCGGTCCGTTCCGGCGACGACGCGGCCTTCTGCCTTGCTCACGACCTTGCTCGTGACGACGACGACGTCGCCGTCACGCAGCCACGGGGCCGCAGTCGCCACGAGGGCTGCGAGGTCGTCACCGGCGACGACCTCCGGCAGGCCCCGCACCGGCAGGACGACGAGCCCGCCGTCCGGGGCGTCGGCCCCCGCACCGATCGGTCGGGCGCCCGTCATCGAGCCAGCGTCGCGGCGAGGGACAGGGCCTCCCGCGCCATCGCCGCCGTCGCCTCGACCGAGCTCATGACGAGGGGCACCGCTCGGCCGAGGACCCCCGCGGCCTCGACCCGCGGGAGCGCAGCCGCGTCACCGACGTCGACGAGCCAGCCGTCGAGCAGAGGCGCCCCGTAGTGCTCGGCGACCCCGGCGGCGGAGGTCTCGACCCCGATCGCCCGCAGGCACGCGTCGGCCATGCCCCTCAGCGGCGCGCCACCGATGATCGGGGAGAGCCCGACGACGGGGCGCTCGGCCACCGCCTCGCGCAGCCCGGGCACCGCGAGGACCGGCCCGACGCTGACGACGGGGTTCGACGGCGCGAGAAGGACGACGTCCGCGGCAGCCACCGCCTCGAGCACGCCCGGGCCAGGCTTCGCGTCGTCGATGCCGAGCTGGACGAAGCCCTCGGCCGGCAGGCTCGCGTGCAGGCGGACCCACCATTCCTGGAAGTGGATCCAGCGAGTCCCCTCGCCGTCGGTGACGCGCACGTGGGTCTCCACCTGCGCATCGGTCATCGGCAGGAGCGTCACGCCCGGCTGCCACCGCGCGCACAGTGCTGCCGTGACGGCCGAGAGCGGGTAGCCGGCGGCGAGCATCCACGAGCGCATGACGTGCGTGGCGAGGTCGCGGTCGCCGAGGCCGAACCACGTCGGCTGGCCGCCGTAGGCGGCGAGCTCGTCGCGGACGACGAACGTCTCGTCGTCGCGGCCCCAGCCCTGGGACTCGCTGATCCCGCCGCCGAGGGTGTACATCACCGTGTCGAGGTCGGGGCACACGCGCAGCCCGAACAGGGTGATGTCGTCAGCGGTGTTGCCGACGACGGTGATGTCGGCGGTCGGCTCGGCGGCCCGCAGTCCGCGGACGAAGCGGGCCGCGCCGGTGCCTCCAGCCAGGACGACGATGCGCATCCCGGCATCCTCCCAGCCGGGTGAGAGCCCGGCGACGCGGCTACCCAGCGTCGGGCGGCGAATCCTTACCACTGCGCGGGTTGACGCGCGGGCAACAACACGCGTGTAATTCCACCACTGTCGTGGTCGTGCTCCATCGGCCGGCTGGTCCAAGGAGGCGTGATGGGTGAGGTCGTCCTGCTCGCGAGCGTGCTGACCGACGCCGCGGACTCGTGGCGCCCGGTCGAGGCGTCGCTCGCCGTCGTCCGGGACGCCGACCCGGCGCCGGTGACGATCGAGCTGCTCGAGCTCTCGCCTGGCTCGGAGGCCGAGGGCACCGGCTGGCAGGAGCGGTCGCTGTGCGCCGAGACCGACCCCGAGGCGTTCTTCCCCGAGAAGGGCGGCTCGACGAGAGAGGCCAAGGCTGTCTGCCTCTCCTGCGAGGTGCGCCAAGAGTGCCTCGAGTACGCACTGGAGAACGACGAGCGTTTCGGCATCTGGGGCGGGCTCTCCGAGCGTGAGCGCCGCCGGATCCGCCGTAGCGCCGTCTGAGCCGACCTCTGCGCCAGGCGCTGGCGTAGCGCCGGCGATTCCGTCCCGCACAGCGAGGGCGACTACCCTCGTGGACTCCGGTGGTCACGATCGACCGCCCCGTCTCCCTCCGGCTCGGGCAGCTGACTGCCTGGCCGGCTGTCCTCCCGGGATCCTGCTGCCTGCGCATGACTGCCACCCCTGCCCCGCCCGACGGCGTCACTGCGCCTGCCTCTGCCGAGGCGGGTGCGCCGCTGACGTTCGCGGACGCCTTCCTCGCCGACGACGACACGTCGGTCGCGCCCGAGGCGCCGGACCTCGGCCGGCACCGGGTCACCGCCGTGGTCGTCGCGCACGACGGCGCCCGCTGGCTGCCCACCGTCCTGCACGGGCTGGACACCCAGACGCGTCCGGCTGACGTCGTCGTCACGGTCGACACCGGAAGCACCGACGCGACGCCGGTGCTGCTGGCCGAGCACGCGGCAGCGACCGGTGCCAGCACGCTGACCGTCGAGCGCTCGACCGGGTTCGGCGCCGCCGTGGCGGCCGGCGCCGCCTCCGCCGCCTCCGTGGCAGGCGCGGCCGCCCCGGCCGGCGCAGCCGCCGACGCCGAGGCCGAGTCCCGCACCGAGTGGCTGTGGCTGCTCCACGACGACTCGCACCCGGCACCGGACGCCCTCGAGCGGCTGCTCACCGCCGCCACCGAGGAGCCCTCGATCGGCGTCGTCGGCCCCAAGCTCCGCGGCTGGCGGCACAGCCGTGACCTGCGCGAGGTCGGCGTGACGATCACGGGGAGCGGACGACGGGTCACCGGCCTCGAGCACCGCGAGCAGGACCAGGGCCAGCACGACGGCCGCCGCGACGTCCTCGCCGTCTCCACCGCGGGGATGCTCGTGCGTCGCGACGTCTGGGAGCGCCTCGGCGGCCTCGACCCGGCGCTGCGCCTGTTCCGTGACGACGTCGACCTCGGCTGGCGCGCCCGGCTCGCGGGGGTGCGCGTCGTCTGCGAGACCTCCGCCGTCGTCCATCACGCAGAGGCGGCCGCCTCGGGGCGTCGTCGCATCGCGGCGGACTCCGAGCGCCGCCACCTGCTCGACCGGCGCAACGCCATCTACGTCGTCCTCGCCAACGTCCCCTCGATCGCCCTGCCGCTCGTGCTGCTGCGCGTGGTCGTGAGCTCGCTGCTGCGCGCGGCCGGCCTCCTCCTCGCCAAGCTCCCGGCCGACGCTGCCGACGAGCTTCGGGCCCTGCTCGCCGCACTGGGCCGCCCCGACCGGGTGCTGCGTGCCCGCCGCGCGCGCCGCGCCACCCGCACCGTCCCGGCTCGTGAGGTGCGTCACCTCCTCGCGAGCCCCCGGGCGCAGGCCCGCCACGCCCTCGAGGCGTTCGCGGGGGTCGTCGCCGGTGGCGTCGGTGCCGCCCCTGCCGGGGACCTCGCCCTGCGCGGGGTCGACGCCGGCCCGGTCGACGACGCCGCGGAGTCCCTCCCGAGCAGCTCGACTGGCGTCCTCGGCCGCTTCCTGCGCCGTCCGACCGTCATCGCGACGCTGCTCCTCGCCGTCGTCGCCCTGCTGGCCGGACGACGCCTCGTGGGCCGCGGCCGCCTGCTCGGCGGCTCCCTGCTGCCGGCCCCGGCCGGTGGCTCCGACTTGTGGCGCACGTACACCGAGTCCTGGCACTCCGTCGGGCTCGGCAGCGCCGCCCCGGCGCCTCCGTGGACCGCCGTCATGGCAGGCATCTCGGCCCTGCTCGGCGGCCGGGCGCCCCTCGCCGTCGACGTCGTCGTCCTCCTGTGCGTCCCGCTCGCCGGACTGACGGCTGGGCTCGCCCTCGGACGGGCCGTGCAGTCCCGTGCGGTGCGGGTGTGGGCCTGCGCCGCCTACGCGCTGCTCCCGGTGGCGACAGGAGCGGTCGCCGGTGGGCGCCTTGGCGCGGCGGTCACGCTCGTGTGCCTGCCCCTGGTCGCCCGCGCCGTCGTGGCGTCGGCGTCGGGCAGCACGCGCGCCGCCTGGGCCGGCGGGATCGTGCTCACGCTGCCGAGCGCCTTCGTACCGAGGCTCTGGCTCGTCGTCGCGGTCGCCGTGCTCGCGTCCTCGCCGCTGCTCGTGCGGTCGTCCGCCACCGCGCTGCGGCTCGCGGCCCTTCTCCTCACACCGCTGCTCCTGCTCATGCCGTGGATCCTCGTCCTGCGGCGAGAGCCGTGGCGGCTGCTGGCCGAGCCGGGCTTCCAGGTGCCCGGGCTCGCCCCGGCGACCCTGCGCCCGGCGGCGGTCGCGCTGCTCCACCCGGGCGGGGCCGGCATGTACCCCGTCTGGTGGAGCGCCGGTGTCCTCGCCGTCGGGCTCGCCGCGCTGCTCGTCAGCCGGCGTCGTCGCCTCGCCCTCGGTGCCTGGGTCGTCGCGCTCAGCGGGCTCGCCGCCGCGCTGCTCCTCATGGGCGCGCGGACGACCCCGCTCACCGGCGGGCCGACGCTGCCTGTCTGGGTAGGGCCCGAGGCGGCGCTCCTCGGCCTCGGTGTCGTCCTCGCCGCTGCGCTCGCCGCCGACAGCGCCAGGACCGCGCTGCGCCACGCCGCCTTCGGGTGGCGCCAGCCCGTGGCGCTGACCCTCGCCGTCATGGCTGGCGCTGCTCCGCTGCTTGCGGGGGTGTGGTGGGTCCGCGCGGGGGCCGACGGACCGGTCCAGCGGCGCGACCCCGTCCTCCTGCCTGCCTACGTCGCCGCCGAAGGCACCTCGGGGCTGCGACCACGCACGCTCGTCGTCCAGGTCCGCAGTACGGACGCGCTCGGCTACACCCTGCTCGGCTCGTCCGGCCCACGGCTCGGCGACGCCGACACCGCGCCCGCTGCCTCGTCGTCCCGGCGCCTGGACTCCCTCGTCGCCGACCTCACCTCAGGGCGGGGCGGCGACGCGGCGGTGCAGCTTGCCGCCTATGACGTCCGTTACGTCCTCGTCGAGCGTCCGGTGCCGCCGCAGCTCGCCGGCACCCTCGACGCCATCCCCGGCCTCGCGCGGCTCAGCGCCCAGGACGGCTCCGGGCTGTGGAAGCTCGTCACCGCCGGCGCGCGGCTGCGGCTCGAGGGGTCGGGAGCCACGCCACTCCTGCTCGCCTCGGCCGCCGACGGCCCGACGACGGCGAGGCTGCCCGACGGGGTCACCGGCCGGCGTCTCGTCCTCTCCGAGCGCGCCGATCCCGGCTGGCGGGCGACGCTCGACGGCCGGGTGCTCACCCGCGTCACGGTCGACGGCTGGGCGCAGGGCTGGGCCGTGCCTGCCGACGGCGGCGTCCTGAACCTCGAGCACAGCGACCCCGCCCGGGCGCGCTGGATCGCCGCGCAGGGGGTCCTGCTCCTGCTCGTCGTCGTCCTCGCGCTGCCCGGCGCTCGCACGCGGGAGGAGCCGGGCGACGACTTCGCGCAGCCCGGGCCGCCCCGAGGCGTTCCTGAGCCTGACGTCCGTGGTGCGCCAGGTGGATGGGTGCCCGAGCACCCGATCGTGCGGGTGCGCGGATGAGCGGCTCCGACCCCCGTCGCCCGGTGCGTGCCGGGCTGCGCCGTCCGCTGACCGCCTTCGTCGCCGTCGCCGTCGCCCTCGCCGGCATGGTGGCGGCCGCGGAGGGCAGCACCCCGCCACCAACGCCGCTGGCGCCGGTGGCCGAGGTCGTGCCGGTCGTCTCGGCGACCGTCGTGTGCCCCGCACCGCTGGGTGGTCCCGACACGACCTCACGGGTTGCCGTCGCCCAGCCGTTCGACGGCGCAGGCACCGGCTCCGTCGTCCGCCGGTTCCTCGGCGACCCGTCCGGTGCGAGCGGGCCCGGCGCCCCGGGTCGCGTCGTCACGACCGACACCACGACGCCGACCCGCCCGCTCGTCTTCACCGCCACCGGCTCGGCGGCCCCCGGGTTCGCGGCCTCGCAGACGACCCGGTCCTCCGCCAGCGAGCTGCGCGGCTGGTCGAGCACCCCGTGCACCCAGAGCGGCACCGACTTCTGGTTCGTCGGCACCGGCTCGGTCGTCGGTCATCACGGCCTGCTCTTCCTCTCCAACGCCGAGAGCACTCCCGCCCAGGTCGAGCTCACCATCTACCGCAAGTCGGGCGTCCTCGACGCGGGAGCGTCCACCGAGCTCGCGGTCCCCGCGGGCAAGCAGCGCAACGTCCGGCTCGAGGAGCTCGCGCCCGGGGAGCCCTACCTCGCGGTGCACGTCAAGGTCCGCACGGGGCGGCTCTCCGCGGCGGTGCGCGACTCGGAGATCTTCGGCACCGTGCCGCGAGGTGCGGACTGGCTGCAGCCCTCCGTCGAGCCCTCGCGCAGCGTCCTCATCCCCGGCGTCCCAGGGCGTCTCGGCGCGCGCTACCTGCGCATCGTCGCCCCCGGCGACGCGGCGAGCGTCCAGGTGCGGCTCATCACCAAGGACCGGACGTACACGCCGACCGGGCTCGAGTCGGTCCAGGTGCCTGCCGCAGGCATCGCCGAGGTCAACCTCGCGCCGTTCGCCGCCGGTCAGCCCGTGGGCGTCCAGCTCGAGTCCGACGTCCCGGTCACCGCAGGGGTCATGTCCAGGCTCGGCAGCGGCACGACGCTGCTCGAGCTCGCCCACTCCGCGGCGGTGCTGCCCCTCGACGGGCCGGCCGTCGTCCCCGACGTCCGGGACGCGGGCAAGGTCGAGTCCTACCTCGTGCTCTCCGCACCGGGCGATGACGCATCGGTGCGGGTCGACCTCCTCGTCGCGCCGGGCCAGGCCCAGCCGGTTGCGCAGACCGTGCGTGTGCCGTCCGGCACGACGGTGTCGTTGCAGCTGCGCGCCAGCAGCCGGGTGAGCTCCTTCGGGATCGTCGTCACGCCGCTGCAAGGCTCCGGGCCGGTGGCCGGGGTCCGCACGATCAGCGAGGTCGGCGGCCGCGGCCCGCTGCTGACGACGTCGCCACTGGTGTCGGCACGCACGACGGTGCGCATCCCCGACGTCGTGCCCGACCTCTCCGCCGGCGTCCGGGTGCGCTGAGGGCTCGCCCCGAGCCGGCCGTGGGGTTCAGGACTCCGTGCCGTAGCGGGGGTCCACCTGCTCGGGGGTGAGCCCGAGGAGGTCGGCAAGCTGCTCGACGACGACGTCGTGGACGAGCCCGCCGAGGTCCTCCTTCTCGGGGGCCCGCAGCTCGACGGGGCGGCGGTAGACGACGATGCGCGGCGGGAGCGGGCCGTCGCCCGGCACGCTGCGTCCCAGCGGCACCTCGCCGTCGAGGTCGACGTCGTCGTCGAGCGGCGGGACGTCCTCGACGGCGAGCTCCACGGGTGCCAGCGCAGACGCCCAGCGGCGCTCGAGACGCTCGACGGCGTCGAGGACGAGGTCGTCGAACTTCTCGGCCCTCGTGCGCGCGAAGGGCAGACCGGGCGGGCACAGCGGCCCCCGCAGCCCGCGGCCGTGCCGGTCGCGCGCCCGACCGGGCCGCTCAGCCACGACGGCACCTCCGGCGCTTGCCCACGACGCAGGACCGTACCCGTCGCCGGGCCGCCCGCACCGAGCGCCGGCGGCGCGACACGCGGCCGCCGGGCCCCCGGTGCCCGTGCCGGGGGGCTCCGAGGGGTACCTTGCCACCTCGTGAGCCCCCTCGCGAGCCCTCTGCGGCGCTGCTCGCGGACCGCGTGCGGGCGCCCCGCCGCGGCGACGCTCACCTACGTCTACGCCGACTCGACCGCCGTCGTCGGCCCGCTCGCCACCTACGCCGAACCCCACTGCTATGACCTGTGCGACGTCCACTCGCAGCGCCTCACCGCGCCACGCGGCTGGGAGGTCCTGCGGCTCCCCGGTGAGGACGACGTCGTCGGCCCGAGCACCGACGACCTGCTCGCCCTCGCCGACGCGGTGCGCGAGGCCGCCCGGCCCGGGCCCGCCGAGCCCACCCGGCGGCCCGGCAGCGAGCTTGGCCGTCGGGGTCATCTGCGCGTGCTCCGCAGCCCCGAGGCCTGAGCGTCCCGGCCGGCTCGCGGCTCGGCCGGCGCCCGGCTCGGCGCAGGGGCTCGGAAGGGCAGTGCGTGCCGGGCCCTCAGGTCCTGGCCGCGGCGGCCGATAGGGACGTCGACCACGCCCTTGCCCTGCGAGCCCGGAGCACCCATGCCCCCGCGGACCACCCCTCAGCGCGTCGTGTCGCTGGGCTCTCTCACCCAGCGACCCTCCCGGGACGTCGAGGTGTGCGAGTCCTGCGGCAGCACCCGGGTCACGACCATCGCCATGTCGCTGACCGACGGCACGCCCGTCCACTTCTCCTCCTGCCACCGCTGCGAGCACCGCACCTGGCGCGAGCGCGACAAGGGTGCGGAGCTGCCCGTCTCGGTCGTCCTCGACCGCGCGCGCAAGGTCCGCCGGTAGGCTTCGCGCGGCGCCCGCGGACGGGTGCCGGATGGTCCCGCTGACCGGAGCGGGACGCCTCGCCCCCGAGAGCCCCGAGCAGGAGCCCCCGCGTGAAGGACCTCGCGCAGATCGTCAAGGCCTACGACATCCGCGGCGTGGTCCCCGACCAGCTCGACGAGGACGTCGCCCATCAGGTCGGCGCCGCCTTCATCCGGGTGACCGGCGCCGGCTGCGTCGTCGTCGGCAAGGACATGCGCCCGTCCTCGCCCGCTCTCGCCGCTGCCTTCGCCCGCGGTGCCGCCGCGCAGGGGGCCGACGTCATCGACATCGGCCTGGCCTCGACCGACGAGCTCTACTTCGCCAGCGGCATGCTCGACCTGCCTGGCGCGATGTTCACCGCGAGCCACAACCCTGCGCGCTACAACGGGATCAAGCTGTGCCGCTCCGGCGCGCGACCCGTCGGGCAGGAGACCGGGCTCGCCGAGATCCGCGCCCTCGTCGAGCAGGGCGTGCCCGACGCCGGTGTCAGCCCCGGCACCGTGACCATCCGCGACCTCCTTGCCGACTACGGCGACTACCTGCGAGGGCTCGTCGACCTCCGCGGCAGCCGGCACCTGCGCGTCGTCGTCGACGCGGGCAACGGCATGGGCGGGCACACCGTCCCGTCGGTCCTCGCGGGGCTGCCGCTCACGGTGGTGCCGCTGTACTTCGAGCTCGACGGCAGCTTCCCCAACCACGAGGCGAACCCCATCGAGCCGGAGAACCTTCGCGACCTCCAGGCCGCCGTCCGCGAGCACGGCGCCGACATCGGCCT
Source organism: Actinomycetes bacterium (assembly GCA_038322045.1). GTDB lineage: Bacteria > Actinomycetota > Actinomycetes > JBBQFP01 > JBBQFP01 > JBBQFP01. Next base: position 15,399 of record JBBQFP010000004.1, read on the forward strand.
GGCCTTCGACGGTGACGCCGACCGGTGCTTCGTCGTCGACGAGCGCGGAGAGATCGTCTCGCCGTCGACGCTCACCGCGCTCATCGCCGTCCGCGAGCTGGCGAAGGTGCCGGGCTCCGCCGTCATCCACAACCTCATCACCTCGCGCGCCGTGCCCGAGATCGTCCGGGAGCACGGCGGTCGCCCAATCCGCAGCCGCGTCGGGCACTCGTTCATCAAGGCCACGATGGCCGAGACGGGCGCCGTCTTCGGCGGGGAGCACAGCGGGCACTTCTACTTCCGCGACTTCTGGCGCGCCGACTCCGGCATGCTCGCCGCGCTCCACGTCCTCGCCGCGCTCGGGGAGACCGACCCGGGCACGACGCTGTCCTCGCTCCTGGCGCAGTACAGCCGCTACGTCGCCTCGGGTGAGATCAACAGCACCGTCGCCGACCAGGCGTCAGCCACCGAGGCGGTCCTCGCAGCCTTTCGCGAGCGGCTCGGGGTGGCGACCGACACCCTCGACGGGCTCACCGTCAGCACGGCCGACTGGTGGTTCAACCTGCGGCCCTCGAACACCGAGCCCCTCCTGCGGCTCAATGTCGAAGCCGCCGACGAGGCGACCCTCGTGGCGGTCCGCGACGAGGTCCTCGGCATCGTCCTGCGCTGAGGCACCAGCGCCCCTGCGCAGGACAGACCCCCTCTCACCCCTGGAGATCCACGTGCGGCTGGAACCGTTCCTTCTCGACATCCTCGCCTGCCCGGCGTGCCGGTCCAGCGTGCGCGCCGACGACGCGGCCGAGGAGCTCGTGTGCACCAACCCGGCGTGCGGGCTGGCCTACCCGGTGCGCGAGGACATCCCGGTCATGCTCGTCGACGAGGCGCGACGTCCCGGCAGCGGAGCCCAGGGGTCATGACCATGGCAGACAGCTCGGTCGACATCCTCGACGACGTCGCCGCCATCGAGGCCGCCGACCCCGGTCAGATGCTTCGCGCGGTCGCGACCTCGGGCGCGCAGGTCCGTGAGGCCGCTCGCCTCTCCCACGAGGCCGGGCTCGAGGCGCTGCGCGAGGACGGCCGCCCTCGCGCCGTCGTCGTCGCGGGGATGGGCGGCTCGGGGATCGCCGGCCACGTGCTCCAGGCGGTAGCCGGTCCCGAGTGCCCCGTTCCCGTCCAGCGCGTCGGCGGCTGGAGCCTGCCAGCCTGGGTCGGGCCGCTCGACCTCGTCATCTCGGTGTCGTGCTCCGGGCGCACCGCCGAGACGCTGGCGTGCTTCGACCAGGCCCGACGCCGCGGTTCGCGGCTGCTCGTCGTCTCCCAGCCCGAGTCGCCGCTCGCCCAGGCGGCCCTGGCCGCCCGCGCCGCGTTCGTCCCCGTGTCCACCGGCGGTCGCATGCCGCGGGCCAGCATCTGGGCCCTGTCGGTCCCGCTGCTCGTCGCTGCCTCCGAGCTGGGGATCCTGTCGCTGCCCGAGCAGATGCTCGAGGAGACCGCGGCCCTCCTCGACGAGATCGCCGTCGCCTGCCGTCCTGACAGCGACAGCTTCCTCAACCCGGCGAAGCTGCTCGCGACCGAGATCGCCGGGACGCTGCCGCTGCTCTGGGGCTCCTCCGACCTCGCAGGCATCGCCGCCTATCGCTTCCTGTGCCAGCTCGCGGAGAATGCCAAGTACCCGGCGGTCAACGGCGTCCTGCCCGAGGCGCTGCACAACCAGGTCGTCACCCTCGACGGGCTGTGGGCGGGCCGCTCGGCCGGTGACGGACCGGACGACGACGTCTTCCGCGACCCCGACGTCGACGGTGCCCTCGGCGCCCGGATGCGGGTCGTCATGATGCGCGACACCGACGAGCACCCGCAGGTCATCGAGGCCCGCGAGGCGGCCTGCGCCGTCGCCGCAGCCCGGGGGGTGCCCGTCAGCGAGGTCACGGCAACGGCTGGCTCGGCGCTGGTCCGGCTCGCGAGCCTCGTCGGGCTCACCGACTTCGCCAGCGTGTACCTCGCCATCGCGCTGGGCATCGACCCGACACCGATCGCCGCGATCGCGGAGGTCAAGGCGCGGATGCACAGATGAGAGCACAGCGGGCCGGGGCGCCGGGCGCGCCCGGGCGGCGACGAGGCTGGCGGGTGCAGCGGTGAGCGCCGAGGGCGGCACGAAAGCCGTCCTCGCCGCCCTGGCCGCCAACCTCGGTATCGCCGTGACGAAGATCGGTGCGTTCGCCCTCACCGGCTCGTCGTCGATGCTCGCGGAGTCCCTGCACTCGGCCGCCGACTCGGGCAACCAGGTCCTCCTGCTCGTCGGGTCGAAGAGGGCCGCCAAGCAGGCCGACGCCGAGCACCCCTTCGGCTACGGCCGCTCGCGCTTCACCTACGCGTTCCTCGTCGCCGTGATCCTGTTCAGCCTCGGCGGGCTCTTCGCGCTCTACGAGGGGATCCACAAGCTCCAGAACCCCGAGGCCATCGAGTCCTGGCAGTGGGTGCCGATCGCGGTGCTCGTCGTCGCCATGGGGCTGGAGTCCTTCTCGCTGCGCACTGCGCTCGGCGAGATCGCCCACGTGCGGGGCTCGGCGACCCTTCGGCAGTTCGTCCGCGAGTCCAAGAGCCCCGAGCTCGTCGCCGTGCTCCTCGAGGACGTCGCCGCCCTGACCGGTCTGGTCTTCGCCCTCCTCGGCGTCAGCCTCACGCTGGTCACCGGCGACGGGCGCTGGGACGCCGCGGGCACGCTGGCGATCGGTGCGCTGCTCGTCGTCGTCGCCGTCGTCCTGGCCCGCGAGACGAGCAGCCTCCTTCTCGGCGAGTCGGTGACCCCGGCGCACACCGCGGCGATCCGCTCCGCGCTGCTCGCCGAGCCGAGCATCGAGGAGGTCGTCAGCCTCCGCAGCATGCACCTCGCGCCCGAGGAGATCCTCGTCGCCGCCAAGGTCGTCGTCCGCCTCGACGGGCCGGCCCTCGACCTTGCCAGGGGTCTCGACGCGGCCGCCGCGAGGGTCAAGGCTGCCTTGCCGTTCACGGCCCACGTCTACATCGACCCTGAGTCCGATCGGGTGCAGCCGCTCTAGGGCGCTTCAGAGAGAGGTCCAGGGGGCCGAGGGCTACCCTGGGACGAGACATCGTCGCTTTGCGTGGTGCCCATCTGTACCATTCGTCCGCACCGCCTGGCCCTACCTCACCGCCTGGCCCTACCTCCTGCAGAGAAGGACTCTCGATGACCGACCTGGGAACCCGCGCCGACTTCGAGGTAGCCGACCTGTCGCTGGCTGCCTTCGGACGCCGCGAGATCGGCCTCGCCGAGCACGAGATGCCCGGCCTCATGGCGATGCGGGCCGAGTACGGCGACAGCCGGCCGCTCACCGGTGCCCGGATCGCCGGCTCGCTGCACATGACCGTGCAGACCGCTGTCCTCATCGAGACCCTCGTCGCCCTCGGCGCAGAGGTCCGCTGGGCCTCGTGCAACATCTACTCGACGCAGGACCACGCCGCGGCCGCGGTCGCCGTCGGCCCGCACGGCACCCCCGAGAACCCCCAGGGCGTCCCGGTCTTCGCCTGGAAGGGCGAGACGCTCGAGGAGTACTGGGACTGCACCGAGGCGATCATGGCGTGGCCCGACGGCGGTGGCCCGAACATGATCCTCGACGACGGCGGTGACGCGACGATGCTCGTCCACAAGGGCGTCGAGTTCGAGCGCGCCGGCGTCGTCCCGGACCCGTCCGTGGCGGACTCCGAGGAGTTCCGGGTCTTCCTCGGGCTGCTCGGCCGCTGTTTCGCCGAGGACCCGGGCCGCTGGAGCCGCGTCGCTGCCGGGATCCGCGGGGTGACCGAGGAGACCACCACCGGGGTCCACCGGCTCCTCCAGATGCACGAGACCGGCGACCTGCTGTTCCCGGCGATCAACGTCAACGACTCCGTCACCAAGTCGAAGTTCGACAACAAGTACGGCTGCCGGCACTCCCTGATCGACGGCATCAACCGCGCCACCGACGTGCTCATCGGCGGCAAGGTCGCCGTCGTCTGCGGCTACGGCGACGTCGGCAAGGGCTGCTCGGAGTCGCTGCGCGGTCAGGGCGCCCGGGTCATCGTCACCGAGATCGACCCGATCTGCGCGCTGCAGGCCGCGATGGACGGTTACCAAGTGGCCCGGCTCGACGACGTCGTCGACCAGGCCGACTTCGTCGTCACGGCGACGGGCAACCGCGACGTCGTCACGGTCGAGCACCTGTCGCGGATGAAGCACCAGGCCGTGCTGGGCAACATCGGCCACTTCGACAACGAGATCGACATGTCGGCCCTGGCCCACGTCCCCGGCATCGTCAAGACCGAGGTCAAGCCGCAGGTCGCCACGTGGCGGTTCCCCGACGGCCGGGCGATCATCGTGCTCTCCGAGGGACGGCTGCTCAACCTCGGCAACGCGACCGGGCACCCCAGCTTCGTCATGTCCAACTCGTTCACCAACCAGACGATGGCGCAGGTCGAGCTGTTCACCCGCCCGGAGGTCTACCCGGTCGGCGTCCACGTGCTCCCCAAGCACCTCGACGAGAAGGTCGCCCGGCTGCACCTCGACGCCCTCGGCGCCCGGCTCACCGAGCTCAGCTCGGCGCAGGCCGCCTACATCGGCGTCCCGGTCGAAGGGCCGTTCAAGGGCGACGGCTACCGCTACTGACGCCGGCGCGGCGCCGCCCGTAACCGGACCTCCTCGCGGGTGCGCCGCTCGACGAGCACTGCCGACAGGTACGCCCACGGGGGCGTGCCCGCCGGCGGTGGAGGAGCGACGTAGCGCGAGACCTCCTCCGCCAGGCGCGCCCCCATGCCGGCCTGGCTCGACGCACCGAGCTGGCTCAGCCGGGCGAGGTACTGCCGGCACGAGAGGGCGAGCGCGTCGGGCAGCATCGCGAGGTCGGCGGTACGCGCCCAGGGCGCGAGCGCTGGCGGCATCTGCGGCGTGGGGCCGGCCTGGGTCGGCGGGCGCTCGCGGACGACGATCGTGCCGGCCGCGTAGTCGCCGACCCGGCGTCCCTGCGGGGAGGCCAGAGACGTCACGAGCCCGACGACGCCGCTCGTGACGTAGAAGTCGACGAAGACCCCGAACAGCGCCCGGACGAGCGCGTGGCGGAAACCGATCGGACCGCCGTCCTCGCGGACGACGCGCAGGCCGAAGGCGATCTTGCCCACGGACCGGCCGTGGCTCAGCGTCTCCCACGTGACCGGCCAGCCGACGAGGACCCCGACGGTGAGGACGAGCACGATCGCCGCCCCGAGCGCCTCGTCGGCGGTGCTGAGGACGACGCCTGCCGCCAGGCCGCCGACGACGAAGATCCCCAGCTGGCAGGCGAGGTCGAGGCTCAGGGCGAGGATGCGGCTGGCCAGCCGGGCGGGGCGCAGCTCGAGCTCGACGGCTTCGCCGGTCACCAGGTCGCTCACGCGGCTAGTCTGCCGCCTGACCGCGCGACCCACGAACGGGTCAGGCACCCGGGAGGCCGCAGGTGGACGTCGACGTCTTCGTCGCTGAGCACCGAGGGGAGTGGGCCCGCCTCGAACGGCTCGTCGCCCGTCGCGGCCGGCTCGACGGTGACGAGGCCGACGAGCTCGTCAGCCTCTACCAGCGCACGGCCACACACCTGTCGATGGTGCGCTCCTCGGCGCCCGACCCCGCGCTCGTGGCACGGCTGACGACGCTCGTGGCGCGGGCGCGCGCTGCGGTGACCGGCGCGCGGGCACCGTCCCTCGGCGACGCCGTCCGGTTCGTCACGGTGTCGTTCCCGGCCGCCCTGTACCGGGCCCGGTGGTGGTGGGGGACGACGGCGCTCGTCTTCCTCGCCGTCGCCGTCGCCCTGGGCTGGTGGGTCGCGACGACGCCATCGGTCCAGGCAACGGTCGCGGCGCCCGAGCAGATCCGTGCCCTCGTCGACCGGGACTTCGAGGGCTACTACTCGGCGAACCCGGCGGCCTCGTTCGCCTTCCGGGTGTGGACGAACAACGCCTGGGTGGCGGCCGCGAGCCTCGCCTTCGGCGTCCTGCTGCTCCCCGTCGTCTACGTGCTCGCGTCCAACGCCATCAACGTCGCCGTCTCGGCCGGGCTCATGGCGGCCAACGGGAAGCTCGGCCTCTTCTTCGGGCTCATCCTTCCGCACGGGCTGCTCGAGCTCACCGCCGTCTTCGTCGCAGCGGGGGCCGGGCTGCGGCTGGGTTGGGGCGTCGTCGACCCGGGCCGCCGCACGCGCGCCGCTGCGCTGGCCGAGGAGGGCCGTGCCGCCGGGGCGATCGCCGTCGGCCTCGTCGGGGTGCTCTTCGTCTCGGGGGTGATCGAGGCGTTCGTCACCCCCTCGGGCCTGCCGACGTGGGCGCGGGTCGCCATCGGTGCCGTCGCCCTGGGTCTCTTCCTCGCCTACGCGCTCGTGCTCGGGCGACGGGCGACGGAGCAGGGCGCGATCGGGGACCTCGAGGAGTCGCTGCGCGGCGACGTCGTCCCGACGAGCGGCTGACCCTAGAGCCGGCCGGCTGCCTTGAGCGCGAGGTAGGCGTCGGCAAGCGCTGGCGGCAGGTCCTCGGGTGGAGCGTCGACGACGGCGACGCCGAGCCGACGCAGCTGCGCGGCGACCGCGGCGCGCTCGCTCCTGCTCCGCTCGGCGGCAGCTGCCCCATAGACGGCTGCGGCGTCCGTGCGCCCCTCGGCCAGCTCGGCGAGGCGTGGGTCGGCCACCGCTCCGACGAGCACCCTGCTGCGTGCCGCGACGGCGACCAGCGCGTCGAGCAGCCCCTCGGCCATCGCCGCCGGCGTGAGATCGGTGAGGACGACGACGAGGGAGTAGCGGCGCCCCCCCGTCAGCGCCGCCGAGACGAGCCCGGCCGGGTCGCTCTCCACGAGGCTCGGCTCGAGGGGGGCCATGGCGTCGACGAGCGTCGGGAGCAGCTGCCCGGCCGTCGCCCCGAGGACGCGCACCCGCGTCGTGCGGTCGTGGGCCACGAGGTCGACCCGGTCGCCGGCCCGCGAGGCCAGGGCGGCGAGGAGCAGCGCGGCGTCCATCGAGGCGTCGAGCCGGGGCGCCGCACCCACCCGGCCGGCAGAGGTGCGCCCGGTGTCGACGACGACGAGCAGCCGTCGGTCGCGCTCGGGCCGCCACGTGCGCACGACGACGGCCTGCCTGCGGGCGGTGGCGCGCCAGTCGATGGCGCGGACGTCGTCGCCGTCGACGTAGTCGCGCAACGAGTCGAACTCGGTGCCCTCCCCGCGCTGGCGGACGGCGGAGCGGCCGTCGAGCTCGCGCAGCCGAGCGAGCCTCGAGGGCAGGTGCCGCCGGGAGCTGAACGGCGGGAGCACCCGTACCCGCCACGGCACCTCGTGGCTGCCCTGCCGCCCGGCGAGCCGCAGCGGCCCGAGCGAGCGGACCGTCACCCGGTCGGGCTGCCGGTCGCCGCGCCGGGTCGGCGTGAGCACCGTGCTCAGCCGTCGTCGGTCACCCGCAGGCAGGTCGATGTCGTGACGCGAGGACCCGGCCCCTGCGCTGGGGCCCCAGGCGTCGCGCACGACCCCGCGCAGCCGACGCCTGCCGAGGTTGGCGACGACGAGGTGCACGGTCGCGGTCGTGCCGAGCCGCGCGACGGTGTCGCCGGAGCGCTGCAAAGCCAGCGGTCGCACCGGCGCTGCCAGGACCGCGTCGACGACGACGAGCACCGCGAGCATCGCCGCCCACAGGAGGACGCCGATCCCGTCGGGACGCACGACGGCGACGACGGGGACGCCGACGGCAGCCACGAGGGCCGCGCGCCCGGTGAGCACCATGCGAGCAGCCCTCGGCTCAGCGGGGTACGGGCACGGTGGCGAGGACGCCGTCGAGGATCGCGTCGGCCGTCGCTCCCTCGAGCTCGGCCTCGGGGCGCAACGAGACCCGGTGCCGCAGCACCGGCCGGGCCAGCGCCTTGACGTCGTCGGGCGTGACGAACCCTCGGCCGGAGAGCCAGGCCCAGGCCCGGCTCGCCGCCATGAGGGCGGTCGCCCCGCGCGGCGACACCCCGAGCGAGAGCGACGGCGAGCTCCGGGTGGCCCGGGCGAGGTCGACGACGTAGCCGATGACCTCGGGTCCGACCTGGACCCGCGCCACGGCGGCGCGCCCGGCGGCGAGGTGCGCTGCCGAGGCGACCGGCACGAGGCCGGCTGCGGCGAGGTCGCGCGGGTCGAAGCCGGCGGCGTGCCGGCTCAGGATGGCGAGCTCGTCGTCGCGGGGCGGGACGGGCAGGACGAGCTTGAGGAGGAAGCGGTCGAGCTGGGCCTCGGGCAGCGGGTACGTGCCCTCGTACTCGACCGGGTTCTGCGTCGCGGCGACGACGAAGGGGTCGGGCAGCCGGCGCGGGGTGCCGTCGACGGAGACCTGCCGCTCCTCCATCGCCTCGAGCAGGGAGGCCTGCGTCTTGGGCGGCGTCCGGTTGATCTCGTCGGCCAGCAGGAGGTTGGTGAACACCGGGCCGGGCCGGAAGGAGAACTCGGCGGTGCGGGCGTCATAGACGAGCGAGCCCGTGACGTCGCCCGGCATGAGGTCGGGGGTGAACTGGATCCGCTTGGTGTCGAGGGAGAGCGCTGCGGCCATCGCCCGGACGAGCAGCGTCTTGGCCACGCCCGGGACGCCCTCGAGCAGGACGTGGCCTCGGCAGAGGAGCGCGACGACGAGGCCGGTGACGGCGGCGTCCTGGCCGACCACGGCCTTCGCGACCTCCGAGCGCAGCGCGACGAGGGCGGCGCGGGCCTCGTCCTCGCCGATGGAGTCGGCTCGGGCGGCGCCGCCGTCCTGTGCTCCGTGCCCCAGCGCCCCGCCGTCCTGGGCTCCGGACGTGCCTGCGATACCTGCGCTCACGGTGCGGTGACCTCTCTCTCCAGCGTGTCCAGCTCGGTGGCGAGCCGGACGAGGGCGGCGTCGTCGGCCGGAGCCGGACCGTACAGCAGCCGGCCGACGTCCTCGGCTGCCCGTCCGGTGCGCGCCGCCACCGTGGTGACGACGACGTCGGGCGCGGCGCCGGGCGGAACGCCGGTGCGGGGCCCGAGCCGGGTCAGCGCCGCCGTGCGCAGCGCGTCGGCCGCGGTGCCCCGAGCCCGGCCGCGCTGGTAGAGCCTGCCGCGACCCTCCGCGGTCTCCGAGGCTCGCACGACGACGGGCAGCCGCTCGGGCACGACCCGCCCGAGCCGGCGGGCCCGCACGAGCGCCAGGACGACGACGGCGACGAGCAGCTGGAGCAGCCCCCAGCGCACGGCGGCGGGCAGGAGGCCGCCGAGGGACCGGCTGCCGGCGTCCGCGGCGTCGGTGCCGTCGGGCAGCAGCCACACGAGCCTCGGGTGACGGCCCAGCAGCCGGAGCGCGAGGGCCGCGTTCCCCCGCTCCCCGGCGCGCGCGTTCGTCAGGGCTGCGGGGTCGCCGAGGATGACGACCCGTCTCCCCGAGGGCTGCCCGACGACGACGAGCGAGGCGAAGCCGTCCCTCGGGTAGCACGCCGTCACGGTGGTGCCGGGCGCGACCTCGCCGACGGAGTAGCCCTGGCCGGCGACGTCCGCCGGTCCCGCTGCCACGGCGTCAGGGTCCGTGCACGCGGGGGCCCGCGCGCCGGAGTCGGCGGCGGCGACGTCTCCGGCCGCGGACACCCCCGGGACGACTGCCCGCAGGGTTGCCCGCGAAGGTGTGACGAGGACGACGTCGGGGGCCGTGCGGTCGCCCGCGAGCCGGCGCAGGGCGTCGTCGGGGACGAGGGCGTCGTCAGCGACGAGCAGGGTGGCGGCGCCGCCGCGGGTCCGCGCGAGCGCGTCGTCGACCGTGCGGACGAGAACGGCGTCGACCCCGAGGGAACCGAGGACCCGGGCGACCGCGCGCGAGCCGGAGGGGTCGGTGGCCCGGGGGTCGAGCCGGCCTGCGGTCTGCTGCCCGGTGAGGGCCGCGAGGACCACCGCGGTGAGGACGGCGAAGGCGGCGATGACGAGCGGAACCCGCGCGCGACGCAACCGGGAGCCGGCAGTGGGCCCGACCGCGGTCGCCGTCGTCACTGCAGCACCGCCGCGCCCGGACGAGCGGCCCGGACGGCGGCGTCGAGGGCCAGGAGCTGCTCGTGGTCCTCCCTGCGTGCCGGACGACGGCCGTAGACGACCTCGTCGAACACCCGGGAGCCTGACCGGAGCGCCGCTGCGCACCCCGGCAGGGCGGCGGCGCCCAAGGCCGCGGCCTCGTCGGCGGTGCGACCAGGCCGCACGTCGAGGACGGCGCGCTCCTCGAGGTCGCGCACGACGGCACGCAGCCGCTCCCGCACCGCGGTGCCCCAGTCGCCGGAGGCCGCGGCCGTGTCGGCGGCGTGGCGGTGGTCGGCCGCGCTGCGCTCGACCGCGGAGAACAGCGGCTCGAGGGCTCGCCGGTGGCGCCTCGCCGGCGCGGCCCGCACGACGAGGACGCCGGCCACGAGCAGGGCGAGGAGGACGACGACGGCAGCGGCGTTGCCGGCCGGGGTCGAGGAGACGCTGTCGAGGAGGTGCCCGACCTGGCGGACGAGCCACGACACCGCACGGGACACCCACGAGGGGTCGTCTCGGTGGTACGCGGGGTCGCTGAGCTCCGCGCGGAGCAGCCGGCGGGCCTCTGCGGCCCCCGGCTCGAGCGGCATCCCGGGGCTCACCAGGGCTGCGGCGGGGTGCGCGGCACCGGGAGACCGGCGGCGCGCGCGAGCTCGATGTCGAGGCCCTCGCGACGCATCCGGACGTCGATGTAGAGCAGCGCCGACACCGCAGCGGCGAACGGCCAGGTGATCGTGCCCGAGATGATCGTCCCGACCGACCCGAGCGCGAGGCTGAGCAACGAGACGGCTCCGGTGTTCCCGCCGAAGATGGAGGCGCCACCGGTCACGAGGCTGAAGGGCACGGAGATCACGCCGCTGACGACCTGGACGATGATCGCCGAGAGCAGGAGGATCCCGAGGATGCGCCACCACGTGCCCTTGACCAGGGTGCGGGAGCGGCGTAGCGACGTGACGACGCCTTGGCGCTCGAGGACGACGGCGGGGGAGGCCAGTGCGAACGACACGTAGAGGTGCACCGAGAGGCCGATTCCGGTGACGACGCCGATGGCGAGGAGCAGTCCGCCGAGGGCCGTTGCGCCCGAGGCGATGAGGGCGACCCCGGGCAGTATCGGCACGAGGAGGGCTGCTGTCGCCGCCAGCGCCGCGAGCAGGGTGACGCCGAGCAGCCGCCACAGCTGTCCTTGCGCACCGGACCAGGCCTCGCCGATGCCGCAGGGCTGCCCGAGCGCGCCTTTGCTGACGACGACGGTCACGAGCCCGGTGAGGACGAGCTGCGCGAGTGCGGCGACGACCGTGCTGACGACGAGGACGGTCGCCGTGCCGCTGAGGAGGTCAGCGACGTCGCTGAACGTCGGGGTCTCGGGCAGGTTCGACACCGAGGTGCTCAACCGGTTGCGGAACAGCGCCAGCCCGGTGAACTGGACGAGCTGGGAGATCGTCACGACGACGGCTGCGAGCCCGAGGGTCGCCCGCGGGTACGAGCGGATCGTCGTCACCGCGCCGTCGAGGATCTCGCCGACGCTCAACGGGCGCAGCGGGATGACGCCGGGCTTGGGCTCGGGCGGGGGCGGGACCCAGCCGGGGGCAGTGCCCCATCCGGACGGCGGGAGCGGCGGGCGCGGGGAGTCGTCGCCGCCGGCGGGTGAGCCCCAACCGGTTCCGTCCGTCATCTCCGACAGCCTTCCCTCGCCCGCGCCGCGCCCGCGGCGCTCCCGCGGTGTGGTTCATCCTGGCAGACGGGTGCGACCATGACGGGATGAAGGGTCGTGTGCTGATCGTCGACGATGACGCCGCTCTCGCGGAGATGCTCGGCATCGTCCTGCGGGGTGAGGGGTTCGAGACCGCGTGGGTCGGTGACGGCGACCGGGCCCTGAGCGCGTTCCGCGAGACCAAGCCCGACCTCGTCCTGCTCGACCTCATGCTGCCCGGGCGCTCGGGCATCGACGTCTGCCGCGACATCCGGGCAGAGTCGGGGCTGCCCATCGTCATGCTCACCGCCAAGGGCGACACCGTCGACATCGTCGTCGGTCTGGAGTCGGGCGCCGACGACTACGTCGTCAAGCCCTTCAAGCCCAAGGAGCTCGTCGCGCGGGTCCGGGCGCGGCTGCGCCGGGTCGAGGAGCCGGCGCCCGACCAGCTGCGGGTGGGCGACCTCTCCATCGATGTCGCCGGTCACACCGTCTCCCGCGAGGGCGTCCCCATCGCCCTCACCCCGCTGGAGTTCGACCTGCTGGCGGCGCTCGCCAGGAGACCGTGGCAGGTCTTCAGCCGCGAGGTGCTCCTCGAACAGGTGTGGGGATACCGGCACGCGGCGGACACGCGGCTCGTCAACGTCCATGTGCAGCGACTCCGCTCCAAGATCGAGGTCGACCCCGAGCGCCCCGAGATCGTCGTCACCGTCCGCGGCGTCGGGTACAAGGCCGGGGTCTAGGCAGCGGCCCGTGGCGTCCTCCTCGCGCCCGCCCACCTCGCGGTGGGCCCGCTCGCGGCCCGACCGCGAGCCGTGGCCGCTCACGGCGCCGCTGCGCTACGCGCGCAGCCGGTGGCGCCGCTCGCTCCAGGTCCGCGTCGTCGCCTCGACCGTCGTCCTCTCCGTCGTCGTCGTCCTCCTCGTCGGCGGCTTCCTCCTCTCGCGGATCACCGACGGGCTGCTCCAGGCCAAGACCGACGCCGCCCTGCTCGAGGCGAGCACCGGCGCGGCCGGTGCACAGTCCCGCTTCGACACCGCCGAGCGCACCGACTCGAGCAGCCTCATCCAGCTCGTCGACTCCCTCGTCTCGGGGCTGGCCTCGGGCGGCGGTCAGGCCGGGCTCAACGAGGTGGTGCTCCTGCGCTCGCCGGCCGGACCGTCGGTGAGCGTGGCCCTCGACCGTGCGTCCAACGAGGTCGAGGCGAGCAGCATCCCCTCCCGGCTGCGTCGGGCCGTCGAGGCGCAGCAGCGCCAGCAGTGGACCCGCGCCCCCATGCGCTACACCGACGGGCGGCCGCCGGTCCCGGGGCTCGTCGTCGGGACGCCGGTGCGCGTGCCCGGCGCCGGCTCCTACGAGCTCTACCTGCTCTTCCCGCTCACCAACGAGGAGCGGACGATCGGGCTGGTGCGCAGCACGCTCGCGGTCGCGGGGCTGGCGCTCGTCGTCCTCGTGGCGCTCGTCGCCTGGGTCGTCACCCACCTCGTCGTGCGGCCGGTGCGCATCGCCGCCCATGTGTCCGAGCGCATCGCCGCGGGCCGGCTCGAGGAGCGGATGCCGCACAAGGGCGAGGACGATCTCGCACGCCTGGCGGCGTCGTTCAACCGGATGGCCAGCGCTCTGCAGCAGCAGATCCGCCGGCTCGAGGACCTCTCGCGCGTCCAGCGCCGCTTCGTCTCCGACGTCTCCCACGAGCTCCGCACGCCGCTGACGACGGTGCGGATGGCCGCCGACGTCATCTACGAGGCCCGTCCCGGGCTCGACCCGGTGACCGGGCGCTCCGCCGAGCTGCTCCAGACCCAGCTCGACCGCTTCGAGTCCCTGCTCGCCGACCTCCTCGAGGTGAGCCGGTTCGACGCCGGTGCCGCCGTCCTCGACGCCGAGCCGGTCGACCTGCGCGACCTGTGCGCGCGGGTCATCGACGCCGCGGAGCCGCTCGCCGAGCGCCGCGGCAGCACGCTCCGGCTCATCGCCCCGGGGCGCGCCTGCGTGGCCGAGGTCGACCCCCGGCGCATCGAGCGTGTTCTGCGCAACCTCGTCGTCAACGCCGTCGAGCACGGCGAGGGCTACGACATCGAGGTGACCGTTGCTGCCGACGACGACGCCGTCGCCGTCGCCGTGCGCGACCACGGGGTGGGCCTGCGCCCGGGGGAGTCAGCGCTGGTCTTCCACCGCTTCTGGCGCGGCGACCCGGCCCGGGCCCGGACGACTGGCGGCACGGGACTCGGGCTGTCCATCGCCATGGAGGACTCGCGGCTGCACGGCGGCTGGCTCCAGGCCTGGGGAGAGCCGGGCAGCGGCTCGCAGTTCCGCCTCACGCTGCCCCGCCGTCCGGCCGTCGAGCTCGACCACTCCCCGCTGCCGCTCGAGCCGCCGGACTCCCGGCGTCGGCTCGGTCTCGACCTCGTCGCACCCGACGCCGCCGGTGAGCCCGCGCCGACCGCGGCCGGGCCCGAGGCAGCGCTCGCCGCGCGTCGCCCGTCTCCGCCGTCGACGACCGCGCCCACGTGGATCTCCGCGTCGCTGCCCACCCCCGTCGTCACCGGCCGCGACGGCGGTGAGCAGTCGTGAGGCCCGGTGGCGGCCGTCGCCGCGGCTGGACGGCTCTCCTCGGCGCGCTGCTCCTCGCCGGGTGCGCGGGGGTGCCGATGGACGGCACGGTCCACGCCGGTCGCGAGGTCGCGGCGAAGGCGCCGGAGGGGTACCTGCGGGTGCTCCCGGCACCGCCCAGGGCGGGCGACGTCCCTGAGGCCGTCGTCCGGGGGTTCCTCCAGGCGTCGGCGAGCTTCGAGGACGCCCACGCCGTCGCGCGGCAGTTCCTCACCCCGAGGGCGAACGCGACGTGGGACCCCGACAGCCGGGTCAGCGTCTACGACTCCGGCGACAACCTCGGGGTCGTCGCCCAGCCGGGTGCACCGGTGCTCATGACCGCACCGGCCCTGGGCACGATCGACGGGGAGGGCCGGTACACGCAGGCCGCTCCCGGCTCGGTGACGCGCGCCGCGTTCACCCTGCGCCAGGTCTCCGGGCAGTGGCGCATCGACACGCTGCCGCAGGGGCTGCTCCTCAAGCCCTACGACGTCGTTCGAGCGTTCCGGCAGGTCAGCCTGTACTTCCCCTCCGCGCGGGCACCTGTCCTCGTCCCGGACCCGGTCTTCGTCCCCGCCCGTCCGGACCTGCCGACCGAGCTCGTCCGGACCCTCTTGCGCGGACCGACGTCGTGGACGTCCCCTGCCGTCCGGACGGCGTTCCCGGCGGGCACGAGCCTCGGGCTCGCCGGGGTGGCGGTCGCTGACGGCCGGGCGTTCGTCGACCTCACCGCGCAGGTGTACTCGGCCGGCGACACCGAGCGGAAGGCGCTCAGCGCGCAGCTCATGTGGACGCTGCGACAGGTCCGGGGCGTCCGCTCCGTCCGGGTCCGGGTCGACGGCGTCCCGCTCGCCATCAGCGACGCGCCGACCGACCAGACGACGGCGTCGCTCGCCAGCTTCGACCCTGACGCCCTCCCGGCCAACGCCGTCGCCTATGTCGAGCGGCTGGGCCGGGTCGTCCAGGTCGGGGACGCCGAGTCCTTCACCCCCATGGCCGGTGCTGCAGGGGAGGGGACGCCGCCGTTGCGCCGTCCGGCCATCTCACCTCGGGGAGGCGTCGTCGCGGGCCTGTCCGCCAACGGCCGCACCCTCTACTCGGGGATCATCGGGCGCGGTCAGAAGCTCGTCGCCCGGCTCACCGGGACGTCGTTGTCCTCGCCGTCGTGGGACGTCCTCGGAAACCTCTGGGTCGCCGACCGCACCGTCCAGGGCAGCATCGTCTACGTCCTGCGCGACGGACAGCGCCCGCTGCGGGTCATCGCCCCCGAGATCCAGGGGCTCACGGTCACGGCGATGCGGGTCAGCCGCGACGGCGCGCGCCTCGCCGTCGCGGTGCGCCGCCCGAGCGGCACGGTCCTGCTCCTCGGCCGGGTCGTCGAGCGCTCGTCTGGCGGCGTCCCCACGGTCGGCGTCCAGGAGCTGCGGCGTCTCGACAACGACCTCACGAGCGTCCTCGACGTCTCGTGGGCCGGAGCAGGCAGCCTCGCCGTCCTCGGCAACACCGCGAAGTCGCCGGTGCAGGTGTTCCTCGTCGAGACGAGCGGGTGGCAGGTGACCCAGCTCGGCGCCGTCCCCGCCCAGACGATCACGGCGGCCCCCGGGCGGCCCGTCCTCGTCGGCGGCCAGGACCGGAAGGTCTACCAGGCGTCCGGTCGGCAGTGGGAGCTCGTCGGGCCGGGGCGCGATCCGGCGTACCCGGGCTGACCTGCCGAGGCGCGCAGGGGCTGCGGGTCGTGCCGTGCGGCGTTCGTCCACAGGGCACGGTCCACAGCCGTGGGTGCCGGGCAGCGGTCCTCGATGCCCGTGGGTCCAGCCTGGCGGGGTGAGCCAGCCCCCGCGCCCCAGCGCCCCCGAGCCGCCCGGACGGGTGACCGCCGCCCACCTGCCCGCCGTGCGGCCGGTCGCCGGGCCGTCCGCGGCCAGCCCTCGGCCGTCCGCCCGTGCCCCTGGTGGGTCACCCGGCGCCCCGGCCCGCTGGTGGCTCGCGTTGGCCGAGCTCGTGGCGCCGGCCGTCTGCAGCGGCTGCGGCGTGCCGTCGCCCGAACCGATGTGCCTCGACTGCGCGCGCATGCTCGAGGGCTGGCCGGTGCCCGGGCCGTCGTCCGCCGCCGCGGCGGCGCCTGCGCTCCGGGCTGCGGCGCACTACGCCGGCCCGGTGCGTCGCGCCCTGCTCGACTACAAGGAGCACGGGGTCACTGCGCTCGCGCCACTGCTCGGTGAGGCCCTCGCCGGTGCCGTCGCGGCGGCGCTCCACGCCGCGGGCGCGGGGTGCGCGGGCGGACGGGCGAGTCGGCTCGGGGCACTGCAGGCCGCAGCCGGGAGCCAGGTCGACTGGCCGGCGAACCCGCTCGGCGCGCTGCTGCTGGTCCCGGCTCCGTCGTCGGCCAGGGCGAGGCGCCACCGCGGTCACGACCCGGTCGGCGCGCTCGCGGTGCAGGCCGCCGCCGTCCTCTCGGGAGCCGGGGTGGCGGCACGTCCGGCGCCCGTGCTGCGTCAGCTCGGCCGGGTTCGTGACCAGGCTGGGCTCGGCGCCGCCGCCCGCGCGAGGAACCTCGGCGGCTCGCTCGCGCTGCGGCCCGGCTGCCAGGTGAGGGGCACCCGGGTCGTCCTCGTCGACGACATCGTCACGACCGGCGCGACCCTCGTCGAGGCGGCCCGGGTGCTGCGCGGCGCGGGAGCGACCGTTGCCGCGGCGGCCACCGTCGCGGCTACCCCGCGGCGACGATGACCTGCTCGGGTGACCCGCCGAGGTCAAGGTCAACTGCGCCGCGCAAAGCGGCGCCGGTGCGA
Source organism: Actinomycetes bacterium (assembly GCA_038322045.1). Lineage (GTDB taxonomy): Bacteria > Actinomycetota > Actinomycetes > JBBQFP01 > JBBQFP01 > JBBQFP01. The sequence goes on from JBBQFP010000004.1 coordinate 32,479, forward strand.
CTAACGTGAGGTCACGGCACCCGCCCGGGTCCGTGGTTGCGTGAGGGCGGACGATGTGACGTCTTTGCTAGCCGATGCCAGCCGCAGGCGAAACGGTCCACGTAAGGCGACTTGTGGTCGTCCGATCACGGTGCGGCTTAGAGGTAAGTCCTGCCCTGCCGGCGGTCCAGATGGCTGCCGACCCAGGAGAAGGGGAGTAGTGGCGTTGGCTGCGAGACCCTCAGCAGGCGGATGTGGGGTCGAAGACCAGGTCGGCCGGGCGGGTGTCCTCCCGGCGCGAGGACCCGCGGCACGGCACCGGACCGGACGCCAGCAGCCCGAAGAGCTGAGGGGACGGCAGAGCCGTTCCGAAGGGAGGCACTAGGCAGTCGTCTGGCGTGGATCGCGTGTCAAGAAGTGGTACTGCGAGATAAGGAGTGCGCCGTGGACGTCGTCGTGAAGGGTCGCAAGACCGAGGTCACCGAACGGTTCCGCAGGCACGTCGTCGAGAAGCTCTCCAAGGTCGAGATGCTCGACGGCAAGGTCATGCACATCGACGTCGAGGTCTCCCGGGAGCTCAACCCGCGTCAGGCAGAGAACAGCGACCGCATCGAGCTCACGTGCCGCTCCCGCGGGCCGGTCATCCGCGCCGAGGCCTCGGCCGACGACCCCTACGCCGCGCTCGACCTGGCCTACGCCAAGCTCGAGGCGCGCCTGCGCAGGGCCGCTGACCGGCGTCGGGTCCACCACGGCAGCCGCACCCCGGCGACGATCCGCGCCGCGGCCGGCGGCGCCTCGCCACTGGCCGAGCTCGGCGAGGACATCAGCGCCGAGGCCGGCCTGGATCCCGACACCGACAGCGGTCCCATGGTCATCCGCGAGAAGGTCCACGCGACGGCCCCGATGACCCTCGACCAGGCGCTCTACGAGATGGAGCTCGTCGGGCACGACTTCTTCCTCTTCGTCGACGCCGCGACCGAGCACCCCAGCGTCGTCTACCGGCGCCGCGGCTACGACTACGGCGTCATCCGGCTCTCGCTCGACGGCAGCGCCCCCGCTACGGGCACCACGGCGTAGGCCACGCGCACCGAGCCGGCGGAGCTGCTCACCGAGATCAGCCGCGCGGAGGCGGGGTCGGTACGGACGTCGATTCTGCGCGACCCCGCCGAGGTGCGGGCGTCGACGCGGTACGCGGTCGCGTCGTCGGGGACCGTGACGTCGACCGATCCTGCCGAGCTGCTCGCCTGGACCCTCTGGGCCGGCGTCGCCATGCTCACCCGCACCGATCCAGCCGACGAGGTCGCCCGCACCGAGCCGGAGCGCAAGGACTCGCCCGTCACCGAGCCAGCGCTGGAGTCGAGCCGGACGTCGCCGTCGACGCCTGAGGCGCGGACGCTGCCTGCCGAGGAGTGGGCGGTGACGGCGCTGCCGCGGGGGACGAGGACGGTTGCGCTGACGGTGCATGTGCCGAGGACGGCGCGGCAGCGGCTGCGTAGCCGGAGCGTCCCGTCGACGACGACGGCCGAGAGCGTCGGGCGCGACCAGTCCCACGTCCGGCGCCACCGCACGGTGGCCGTGCTGCCGACGGGCTCGTCCGTGCCCACGACGCGGATCGCCCCGGCTCCCAGCGAGACGTCGACGGCGCGCACCGAGGCGAAGGACGACGTCACGTCCTCGCTGCGCCGCGCCATGAGCCCGGTGAGGGACTGCACGGCCAGACCGACGAGCAGCACGGCGACGACGAGCCCGCCGATGACGGCGACCCGTCGCCCAGGGGTGGTGGCGGCCATCAGGTCGTCCTCACGTCGAGGTAGCGCAGGACGGCCAGGACCCTGCGGTGGTCGGAGTCGCCCGGCAGGAGGCCGAGCTTGGTGAAGATCGAGCCGACGTGCTTCTCCACGGCGCCGTCAGTGACGACGAGGGCAGCGGCGATCGCCGCGTTGCTCCGCCCCTCGGCCATGAGGGCGAGCACCTCGGTCTCCCGCGGCGTCAGCCCGTCGAGCGGGTGGCGCCGCCGCGACCTCGCGAGGAGCTGGGCGACGACCTCGGGGTCGAGAGCTGTGCCTCCGGCCGCGACCCGGCGCAGCGCCTCGACGAAGTCACCGACGTCGGCGACCCGGTCCTTGAGCAGGTAGCCCACCCCGCGGCTGTCGGTGGCGAGGAGGTCGCTGGCGTAGCGCTCCTCGACGTACTGGCTGAGCACCATGACGGGACGGCCGGGGGTGAGGCTGCGCAGGACGAGCGCCGCGCGCAGGCCCTCGTCGGAGTGCCCGGGCGGCATGCGGACGTCGGTGAGCACGAGGTCGGGCTCGTGGGCGGCCGCCGAGCGCAGCAGCGCCTCGGCGTCACCGACGGCATCGAGCACGGTGAGTCCCGAGGCCTCGAGAACCCGCACGAGCCCCTCGCGAAGCAGGACGGAGTCCTCGGCGAGGACGACGGTCAGCGGCGGCCGGTCGGTCACCGACCCGGTCACCGATTCGGTCGCGGTCACGGGCGGGGTCACGGGCATGGGATCTCCACGGTCACGAGGGTTCCGCCCCCGGGCGGGCTGTGGACGTCCAGGCGCCCGTCGACGGCGGCGACCCGGTCGGCGAGCCCGCGCAGGCCGGTGCCGCGGAGCTGATCGGCACCGCCGCGCCCGTCGTCGGCGACCTCGACCCGCAGGACGCCGTGCCCTCGCCGGGCGGTGACGACGGCCCCTCGCGCCTGCGCGTGCTTGGCTACGTTGGTCAGGCACTCGGCGACGACGAAGTATGCGACCGCCTCGACCGTGGGGGACGGCCGGTCATGGACGTCGACCTCGATGCGGACGGGCACCGGCGAGCGGGCGGCGAGCGCGGACAGCGCGGCGTCGAGGCCGCGGTCGGTGAGCACGGCAGGGAACACCCCGCGGACGACGTTGCGCAGCTCGGTGATCGCCAGCTTGGCCTCGCCGTGGGCCTGGTCGACGAGGGCCTTGGCTCCCTCCGGGTCGTCGTCGAGCAGGGTCTTGGCCAGACCAAGGGTCATCGCGAGCGACACGAGCTGCTGCTGCGCGCCGTCGTGGAGATCGCGCTCGATGCGGCGCCGCTCCTCGTCGGCGGCGTCGACGACAGCCGCTCGGGTCTCGCGCAGCTCGGTCACCCGCTGCGAGAGCTCGGCGACCTCGTCGGTGCCGAGCATCCCCCGGGCCATCGCGACGTCGGCCCGGGCGAGACCTTCGGCCACCCAGGGCGCGAGGAACAGAGCGAGAACGCCTCCGACCGTGAGGGCCGCGCCGATCAGCGGGTCACGCGACCAGGCCTGCTCCGGGAGCGCCCAGCGATAGGCCGGGTAGAGCGTCCCTGAGATCCCGAGGGCCCAGGTGCCTGCCGCCAACGAGGCGACGACGGGTCCGATGGCGAGGCGCAGGACCGGGTGCAGCGACTGCAGCCACACCGCTGGCGACGCCGCCCAGGAGCCGGCTGTCCGCACGAGGCTCGGCTGGCGGGGCGGGAACGGTCGCAGCCGCACCTGCTCGTCGAGGAAGACGTCGATGCGCAGCAGCTCGAACCGGGCGCACCAGTGCGCCACCACCGCCGCGAGGGCCAGGACGGCGACACCGACGACGACGACGAGCAGGCCGATCCCGATAGAGAGCAGCGTCACCATGACGGTCCCGGTGACGAGCGGGACGACAAGGCCCACCGCCAGGTGCGCCGTCGTCAGCCAGCTGCGCCGCGACCATGGCAGGCGTCTCACCGTCGTCTCCGTCCCTCGACCTCGGCGGGCCGCACGGCCCCGTTCCGACGAAGCCTGGCAGCCGTCGGGGTCGGCGTCTCTACGGCTCGCAGGTGAGCCGGGGTAGGGACAGCCCCACCCCCGGTCCGGGTGTCGGCACCAGCGACTGCGGGTGCGTGTGCTCGGGACAGTGGACGGGACCTGCTCGCGCCCGTCGACGAGCGTCTCGATCCCCAGGAGGCTCACCATGACCCGACCCACGATGCGGCGGCCCTCGGTCGTCGGTCGCCGTCGCAGCCTGACCGACCAGACGTTGGCCCTGGCCCGCTGGAGCGCCGAGCACCCCTGGCGGGCGATCCTCGGGTGGCTCGGCGTCATCGGCCTCGTCGTCGTCCTGGGCGGCGCCGTCGGCACCCGCGAGATGCCCGACGGCGAAGGGGGCGCGGGAGAGTCCCGCCTCGCGGACCTCGCGCTGGCCCGGGCGGACTTCGGCACGCTGCCGACCGAGAGCGTCCTGCTCTCGAGCCGGGACGGCGGACCCGTCGACGCCGCGGACGTCGGTGCCGCCGTGGCACTCGTGACGCAGAGGCTCGTCGGCCGCCCCGAGATCGGTGCGGTCGGTGACGCGATCCGCGCCCCCAGCGGCCGGATGGTCCTCGTCCCTGTCGAGCTGCAGACGGGTGGTGCCTCGGGGGCCGTGGCCGCCACCCGCGCGGCTGACCACCTCGGCGTCGTCGAGGACGTCGTGGCAGAGGTGACTCGCGCCCATCCAGGTCTGCGGGTCGAGCAGGTCGGCGACACGTCGATCACGACAGCCATCGACGCCCAGGTGGGCAAGGACTTCAGCCGGGCGGAGCAGCTGAGCGTCCCGATCACCCTGGTCATCCTGGCGGTCGCGTTCGGCGCCCTGTTCGCGGCGGGAGTGCCGGTGCTCTTGGCCCTGTCGGCCGTGGCGGGGGCGATCGGGCTGTCGGCACTGACGAGCCACCTCGTGCCGACGACGAGCCAGCTCAGCTCGGTGATCCTCCTCATCGGCATGGCTGTCGGTGTGGACTACTCCCTGTTCTACATCCGGCGGGCGCGCGAGGAGCGCGCCAAGGGCCACGACGTCCTCACCAGCGTCGAGATCGCCGCGGCGACCTCGGGGCACAGCGTCGTCGTCTCGGGCCTCACCGTGGGCATCGCGATGGCCGGCATGTTCGTCGCGGGCAACGCCACCTTCGCCTCGTTCGCCATGGGGACCATGCTCGTCGTCGCGGTGGCGGTGCTCGGCTCGCTGACCGTGCTTCCCGCGGTGCTGGCACGGCTGGGCGACCGGGTCGACCGGCCCCGCATCCCTGTGCTGCACCGGCTTCGTCGTCCTGGCGGCGGCCGCTTCTGGCCTGCGGTGATGAGGGTCGTCCTCGCCCGGCCGGGCGTCTCGTTCGTGCTCGCGACCGCTGCCCTCGTGGCGCTGGCGGTTCCGGCGCTGTCCATGCGCACCGCTGACTCCGACGTCCGCGACCTGCCGAGGATCCCGGTCGTCAACGCCTACCTGCACATGACCGACGAGCTGCCGGCACGAGGCATCAGCCAGACGGTGGCCCTGTGGTCCACCGACGGCCGGCCGCTGGACCGTGCTGCCGTCACCGAAGCCTCAGGCCTGGCGGTCCGAGCCGCCTCGGCCACCGGCCTGTTCGACCTGACGGACCGACCCGAGCTCGTGTGGTCCAAGGACGGCAGGACGGCGCGGCTCGACGTGCCGGTCGACGCTACTGGTCAGTCCGACGAGGCCAGGCACGCTCTCTCCGTCCTGCGCCAGGACGTCCTGCCGAGCACGCTTGGCTCGGTTCCTGGTGCCGACGTCGCGGTCACCGGTATGACGGCCGGCACCGTCGACTTCGCCGACAGGTTGGCGAGCAGGTTGCCGTTCGTCATGCTCTTCGTGCTCGGCCTGACGTTCCTCCTGCTCGTCGTCAGCTTCCGGTCGGTCGTCGTCGCGGGCACCGCCGTCGGGCTGACTCTCCTGTCGGTGGCGGCCTCCTATGGCGTCCTCGTGGCGGTCTTCCAGAACACCTGGGCGGAGGGGTTGCTGGGGTTCCACAGCAGCGGATCGGTCATCTCGTGGCTGCCTCTGTTCCTCTTCGTCGTCCTGTTCGGCCTGTCGATGGACTACCACGTCTTCGTCGTCAGCAGGATCCGCGAGAACGTCCTGTCAGGGATGCCGACGAAGGACGCCGTCAGTGCGGGGATTACGACGTCCGCCGGCGTCGTCACCAGCGCTGCGATCGTCATGGTGGCGGTGTTCTCCATCTTTGCCTCGCTCTCGCTGCTGGACTTCAAGCAGCTTGGCGTCGGGCTGGCCGTCGCCATCCTTCTCGACGCGACGGTGGTCCGGGCGGTGCTCCTCCCCTCGGCGATGGCTCTGCTCGGCCATCGCAACTGGTGGATGCCGACCTGGCTGGTGCGCGTGCTGCCCGAGCGGTCGGCGCAGCAGCCAGCGTCCGATCCGGAGGCAGTAGCTGTCAGCGTCTGACGGCCGAAGCCAGGGTGGGGGCGAGGTCGGGCGGGGAGACCCGCTCGACCCGCACGGCCTCGCACCCCACCCAGGCAGCAGCCTCGGTGAGGGCGGCCGCGACGTCGGCGACGTCGGCAGGTCGGTGCACCGACACCTGTCTGGCGACGAGGGTGCCGCCCTCGCGGGCCGGGTCGACCCGGCCGATGATCCGGCCGTGCGCGAGGACGGGCATCGTGAAGTAGCCGTGCTGCCGCTTCTCCTTCGGCACGTACGCCTCGAGCCGGTGGGTGAAGCCGAACAGTCGTTCGGTGCGCCGCCGGTCCCACACGAGCGAGTCGAACGGCGAGAGCAGCGTCGTGCGGTGACGACCCCCGCGGCCGAGGCCCTCGAGCGCTCCGGCGTCGGCCCAGCAGGGTCCGCGCCAGCCCGCCACCTCGACCGGGACGAGCCCGCTGCCGGCAACGACCTGGCGTACCTGGGCTCGGGACAGGCGGTGGTAGTCGGCGAGGTCGGCCTCGTCGGCCACGCCCAGCGACGCACCGGCGAGTGTGACGAGCCGGGTGAGGCACGCCTCGTCGTCCGGCTCGTGGTCCAGCAGCGCTGAGGGGACCGTGCGCTCGGCGAGGTCGTAGACGCGTCGCCAGCCCTCGCGCCGGCTGACGACGACCTCGCCGATGTCGAGGAGCCACTCGACGGCGACCTTCGCACCCGACCAGTCCCACCACGGCCCACCCTTGCGGGCGCCACCGAGGTCTCGGGCCGTGCAGGGGCCGTCGGCGGCGAGCCGGGCCCGGACGACGTCGCACGCGCCCGGGTCGACCTCGTGCCAGCGCCAGCCCCGTGCGCGGAACGCGCGACGGCGGAAGGCGAACCAGGGCCACTCCTCGATGGGCAGCACGCACGCGGCGTGCGACCAGTACTCGAACGCGGCGTGGCCTGACCAGTACGCGGCTTCCACTGCCGGGCGCCCGACCGGCCCCAGCCGGGCGTAGGGGACGAGCTCGTGGGAGCGGGCGAGGACGCTGATCGTGTCGAGCTGGACCGCCCCGAGGTGCCGCAGCAGCCCCGAGACCCCCGCGCGACGGTCCGGCGCGCCGAGCAGCGCCTGCGCGCGCAGCGCCATCCGGCGTGCCTCCGCCTGGCTGATCGCGTCGCCCACGGGGATGCACCGTAGCCGCCTGGTGTACGACGGCGTCCCCCACCGGGCGTGCAGCCACGTGCGCCGCCGCACCACGGGCCGTGCGGCTCTACGCGACGGCGATCATGCCCGCCCGCCCGCACCCGGCGCCGTTGGCCGAGCGCGACTGGCCCGCCTCCCGCCGGCCCCGGCCGCCTCCTCGCCGGAGCGCCTACGATGGAGCGACGGCGTCGTACGCGCCGTGGCGCCGTGCGGGCTCGGGTCTTCGATCCGCGGACCCGCCCGGCGCAAGGCCCCACGAGGCCTCCGGCTGTCAGACCCTTGAGGTCTCCGGCCCCGAGGCAGCATCAGGAGACATGTCCGTGCCCGCTCTGCTCGACAGGATCCTCCGCGCCGGTGAAGGCAAGATCGTCCGCAAGCTCGGAGGTCTGGCCACCCAGATCAACGCCTTGGAGGACGACCTCGTCGGACTGAGCGACGCTGAGCTCCGCGAGGAGACCGACCGGTTCCGGGCTCGCCTGGCCGACGGCGCGACCCTCGACGACCTCCTGCCCGAAGCCTTCGCCGTCGTCCGCGAGGCGGCGAAGCGGACGCTGGGTCAGCGCCACTACGACGTCCAGCTCATGGGTGGTGCGGCCCTGCACCGGGGCAACATCGCCGAGATGAAGACCGGTGAGGGCAAGACCCTCGTCGGCACGCTGCCGGCGTACCTCAACGGCCTGTCCGGCAACGGCGTGCACATCGTCACGGTCAACGACTACCTCGCCGAGCGCGACTCGGAGTGGATGGGCCGGGTGCACCGCTTCCTGGGCCTCAAGGTGGGCGTCATCCTCGCCCAGATGACCCCGGAGGAGCGCCGCGCCCAGTACGCCAGCGACATCACCTACGGCACGAACAACGAGTTCGGCTTCGACTACCTGCGCGACAACATGGCGTGGAGCCGCGACGAGCTCGTCCAGCGGGGGCACAACTTCGCCATCGTCGACGAGGTCGACTCGATCCTCATCGACGAGGCCCGCACGCCGCTCATCATCAGCGGTCCCTCCGACGCGGCGACCTCGTGGTACGCCGAGTTCGCGAAGATCGCCCGCATGCTCGTGCGCGGCGAGTTCGAGTCCGGCGAGAACGACTATGAGGCCGACGAGAAGAAGCGCACTGTCGGCATCCTCGAGCGGGGCGTCGAGCGGGTCGAGGACTACCTCGGCATCGACAACCTCTACGAGTCGGTCAACACCCCGCTCGTCGGCTACCTCAACAACGCGATCAAGGCCAAGGAGCTGTTCCGGCTCGACAAGGACTACGTCGTCATGAACGGCGAGGTCCTCATCGTCGACGAGCACACCGGCCGCATGCTCGCCGGCCGCCGCTACAACGAGGGCATGCACCAGGCCATCGAGGCCAAGGAGGGGGTGGAGATCAAGAACGAGAACCAGACCCTCGCGACGATCACCCTCCAGAACTACTTCCGCCTCTACTCCAAGCTCTCGGGCATGACGGGCACGGCCTCGACCGAGGCCTCGGAGTTCCACCAGATCTACAAGCTCGGCGTCGTGCCCATCCCGACGAACCGGCCCATGCAGCGCGCCGACCAGGCCGACCTGGTCTACAAGTCCGAGGATGCCAAGTTCGCCGCCGTCGTCGAGGACATCGTCGAACGCAACGAGAAGGGCCAGCCGATCCTCGTCGGAACGGTGTCGGTCGAGAAGTCCGAGCACCTCTCGACGCTGCTCCGCAAGCGCGGCGTCCCGCACGAGGTCCTCAACGCCAAGCACCACGAGCGTGAGGCGCAGATCGTCGCGCAGGCCGGACGCAAGGGGGCCGTCACGGTCGCCACGAACATGGCCGGCCGAGGCACCGACATCATGCTTGGCGGCAACCCGGAGTACATGGCCGCCTCCGAGCTCGCCCAGCGGGGCCTCTCTCCGCTGGACACCCCAGACGAGTACGAGGCCGCGTGGCCCGACGCGCTGGAGAAGTCGAAGAAGGCGGTGGCCACCGAGCACGAGGAGGTCACCGACCTCGGCGGGCTCTATGTGCTCGGCACCGAGCGCCACGAGTCCCGGCGGATCGACAACCAGCTCCGTGGCCGGTCCGGCCGCCAGGGCGACCCCGGTGAGTCGCGCTTCTACCTCTCCCTCGGCGACGACCTCATGCGGCTGTTCAACGCCCCGATGGTCGAGGGCTTCCTGTCCCGGTTCAACATCCCCGACGACGTCCCGATCGAGTCGAAGATGGTGTCCAACGCCATCCGCTCGGCGCAGACCCAGGTCGAGGCGCAGAACTTCGAGATCCGCAAGAACGTCCTCAAGTACGACGAGGTCATGAACCGCCAGCGCACGGTCATCTATGACGAGCGGCGCACGGTCCTCGAGGGCGCGGACCTCCACGAGCAGGTCCGCAACATGATCGACGACGTCGTGTCCGGCTACGTCACCGCCGCGACCTCCGAGGGCTACTCCGAGGAGTGGGACCTCGAGAAGCTCTGGGTCGCGCTCAAGACGCTCTATCCGGTCAGCCGCAGCATCGCCGAGCTCGAGGGCGAGTCCGGCGGGCGCGACGGACTCACCACCGACCTGCTCGTCGAGGAGCTCACCGCAGACGCCCAGGGGGCCTACGACCGTCGTGAGGCCGAGCTCGGCGAGGAGACGATGCGTGAGCTCGAGCGGCGTGTCGTCCTCTCGGTGCTCGACCGCAAGTGGCGCGAGCACCTCTACGAGATGGACTACCTGCAGGAGGGCATCGGCCTGCGGGCGATGGCCCAGCGCGACCCGCTCGTGGAGTACCAGCGCGAGGGCTTCGAGTTCTTCGGCGCCATGATGGAGGCGATCAAGGAGGAGTCCGTCGGCTTCCTCTTCCACCTCGAGGTGCAGGTGGAGCCGACGGTGACCGACGAGGGCGCCGAGGGTGGCGCTGGCGTCGAGGTCGTCGCCAAGGGCCTCCAGACGCCCTCACGCCCGACCGAGCTGCACTACACGGCACCGACCGTCGACGGCGAGAGCGAGGTGCGCGCCGTCCACGTCGGTGACGAGGAGGTCAGCCGCAACGCGCCGTGCCCGTGCGGCTCGGGCAAGAAGTACAAGCGCTGCCACGGCGACCCCCGCCACCGGGACTGACCATCACCGGCTAGACCGCAGCCGACCGGCTCGCATCGGTGCGGCCGGCTGACGGGGTGCCGGGCGCTCAGGCGGTGGTCCAGCCCGGCTGGACGACGGTGGCGCGCCACCGGCCCTCCCGCGCCTCGAGCCGCAGCGCGAGGGCGACGGTGCGCTCGCCGCGGCGCACCGTCGCGCACGCCTCGACGACGCCGTCGGCCGGCTCGGTGATGCGCAAGGACCGCACGACGGCGCGCCGGTGCCCTGCTCGCCCGGGCGCACCAGCTCGGGCCAGGGCGCTGACCCGCCCGCGCAGGCCCTCGGCGACCTTCGGTGTGACGTAGGCCGACACCTGCGACAGCGGGCGCTCGCCGCCGAGGACCTCGACGAGGGCGGGGACGAACCGCTGGCACCAGACCGTCGCGTCGGGCAGCCCGGCGTCGTCGCGGTGCGGGGACACCCGAGCTCGCTCGGCGCCGGCCCTGGGCTGCGCGCCCGGCGTCCTCGTACGCGTCCGAGGGCCTGGGGACGTCGGTGCGTGGGGCGCGCCTGCAGCAAGGTCGGGCACGACCCGCAGGTGGTCACGGCGCCGGGCAGGGCGGTCCCGCCCCGTGCGGACGACGACGGTTCCCGCCATGCCCTCGAGCGGCAGCGCGAGGCTGCCCAGCATGGGGACCGCGGACCGGCGCCCCAGCAGCTCGAGCTCGTCGTCGAAGGGTGGCTCCGTGCTCGGGGCGGCGCTGCGCCGCAGCGGGAGGACGGTGGCGAGGGAGGTCATCGGACATGCTCCTGAGCAGGCGTCGTGGTGCTTGGGCTGGGGAGGTGTGAGCGCGGGACGTGCTGGGCGAGCTGGCCCGCCGGGCGGTGTCGATCAGCCCGCTCGAAGGTGCTCGCTCGCGGGCGACGTCGGAGGGGTGAGCAGCTGACCGGGCCGTAGCCGTGAGGGGTCGCGACCGACGGTGTGCCGGTTCGCGTGCCACCAGCGCCGCCACTCGGCATCCACGGCGTGGGGTGACGCCGCTGCCCCGAGGTGGCGTGCCGCGATCGACCACAGCGTGTCTCCCGCCCGGACGACGACGTCCTGTGGCGTGGCAAGCTCGGGCCGAACCCGACCGGTGACGGTGCTCGCGTCGACCGGCCGAGGTGCAGGACGCTGAGGGGTCCACGGCTGGTCGCGCAGCTCGGGCGCCGTGGCACCCGCGGCCGGGCGGTCGAGGGGGCTTGATGCCGCGGCCGCGGCAGCCTGTGGGGAGGGGTCCGCCGCAGGGCGGTCGAGTAGGAGGTCGGCCGCGGTGGGCCGTGCACCCGGCGCGCCGACTCCCGCGGCCATCGCCGGACTGGGGGCGCCTTGGGCGGCCTGGGCGGATGGGCTGACCGCCGCTAGCGCGGCGACGCTCAGCGTCATCGCCAGCGCTGCCCTCAGCGTCCGAGGCGTCCACCGGTCCGCCAGCGTCCCGGCCGCTGCGCCGATGCGTCCCGGGACGAGGCGCGCCACGGCCAGCGTGCTGTGCAGGCACAACCACGCGACCAGCACCCAGGCCGAGGACTCCGCGAGGCCCCCCACGAGCGGGTCCAGCCCCCTGGGGTCCCGCAGCTCGCGTGCGAGACCAGCCACGGCCACGACCGGTGAGGACACCCACCAGAGGACGGCGAGGCTGGCCCAGGCCGCTGCATTGACGAGCAGGCCGCTCATGCTGGCTGCCCGACTGTGTGGTGAACGTTCGTCTGCTTGCGTTTGCATGTCACTGAGTGCAGCAGCCACCCTTTACCTAGGTCAAGCCCGCTGAGCCAACTGTGGACGAACGGCCGACCCCGAGTCGACGATCGGCTCCCTGCTGGCGGCCTACCGTGGGTGCGTGCGCTGGGACGAGCTGTTCGCCGATCTGGAGGCCCAGCTCGTCGAGGCGGACGCCGCCGACGTGCGGGCCGAGGTGTCCGATCGGACCCGCCGCGAGGCAGCCCAGGTGACGCTCGTGGCCCGGCTCCGGGGGGTGGGGGCCTCACCGGTCACCTTGGGGACCCTCGCCGGCGAGGTGGCTGGGGGGGTCGTCGCAGCCGGCAACGGGTGGCTGCTCCTGCGGGAGGACTCAGGTGGCGAGGCGCTCGTGCCCCTGTCGAGGGTTCTCTGGCTCCGTGGGCTCGGACGCCAGAGCGGTCCAGAGCCAGGAGGGGCCGCCGCGCGGCTCGAGGCTCGGCTCACCCTCGGTCACGCGTTGCGCGCGTTGGCCCGAGATCGCGCGCCCGTCCGGGTCGCGCTGGAGGGCGGCGCTGTCGTCGCCGGGACCCTCGCCAGGGTCGGCGCCGACTGGGTCGACGTCGTCGAGCACCCGGCAGGGGAGTCGCCGCGCCGTGGCACGGTCAGCGCGACCCGGACGGTGCCGACGGCTTCGCTCGTGCTCGTGCGCAGCGGCTGAGGACGTCGCCGTCGTCAGTCACTCCGGCTCGGGGTCCTCGCCCCTGCCGAACGGGTGAGCGGCCACGAACGAGCGCGTGTCGGCGTAGCAGCGCTGGATGTAGTTCTCGAGCTCCGCGGCCTCGACCCGCCACTGACCCCGGCCGCCGATCTTGATCGCCGGCAGCTCGCCGGAGCGGACGAGCGCATACACCTGGGCCGAGGAGATGTTGAGGACCTCGGCCACGTCGGCCAGCTGCAGAAACCGTGGTGACACGTCGTCCCTCGTCCGTTTGGTCGTGCTCTCCCGCATTGACGTCCGTCTGACCCGGTGAGTCTGGCACGTCCGTGACGATCACGGCGGCCAGACCGTGGAGGGCTGTGGACGACGCCGAACGGGTGAATCCCTGTGGAGAACAGCACGGGGCCGTCCTCCCCGTACCGCACCATGGGCCCTGCCCCGGCACACCCACCGGTCGGGCCAGTGGCCGACCGTCTGCGCTTCCCGCGCCGGCCACCCGTCCCTCCGTCCGCGCCTCTGCACGTCCGCAAGGAGTCCTTCCGCATGCCCGAGCTGCCCTCCCCGCCCGCTGCACGGATCCGACGAGCGCGATGGCTGGACTCCCGGCTCATTCTCGGGGTGCTCCTCGTCCTGGGCTCGATGACGCTCGGGGCGAAGGTCGTCGCACGCGCCGACGACACGACCCCGGTCTGGTCCGCTGCCGGGTCCTTGTCCGCCGGGTCGGTGCTGCGCAGCTCCGACGTCGTCGTCGCCCACGTGCACCTGCCACCGACGGCGCTCGGCTACGTCCCTGCGAGCGCGCCGGTCGTGGGCCGCACCCTCGCCCACGGCCTCGGCAGCGGCGAGCTGCTGCCCCTGGCGGCGCTCGTCACCCCGTCGGAGGCCGGCCGGGTCGAGGTCTCGGTCCCGGTTCGAGCGGGGCACTTCCCGCTGGACCTCGCCCGCAACGACCACGTCGACGTCTACGTGACGCCGACCCCAGCGGCCGGGGGAGCTGCCGCGGACGGCGAGGACAGGCCGGCACCCCGTCGCGTGCTCGCGGCGGCCACGGTTGCCCAGGTGCGCCGCTCCGACGGCCGCCTCGGGGTGAGCAGCTCGGGGGAGACGGGCATCGTCCTCGCGCTGCCCCGGACGGCGGCGGGCGCCCCGCCCGGGGCGTCCTCGGGCGCCCCGACGACGGATCCGGTCCTGCCGCTCGTCGCCGCGTTCGGCTCGGGGTCCATCGACGTCGTGCGGGTGGCGAGCCGGTGAGCGTGGGCTCGATCGGCATCCTCACGGCCGTCCCCGGGGCTGTCTGGGAGGCGGACCTCGTGTCGGCTCTCGACCGCTCCGACGTCGGCCTGAGCATCGTGCGCCGCTGCGTGGACCTGCCGGACCTGCTCGCTGCCGCTGCTGCGGGCACCGCTGCAGCGGTGCTGCTCTCCGCCGACCTGCGCCGCCTCGACCGGGACGCCCTCGCGCGGCTCGCCGCGGCAGGCGTCGGGGTGGTCGGTCTCGTCACGCCCTCCGACGACGACGCCGCCCGCCGTCTGCGCCAGCTCGGCGTGGCCCGGGTGCTCCCCGCGGACTCGAGCCCTGCCCTCGTCGCCGCAGCGGTCCTCGATGTCGTCGCGTCGGTCCGGGATCCCGAGGCCGACCGCTCCTGGCTCGCGCACACGTTCTCCGACGTCGAGGAGTCGACGGCGCCGACTCCCGGGGGCTCGAGTGGCCCGATGCTTCCCGAGGCGAGGGGGCGCCTCGTCGCCGTCTGGGGACCAGCCGGCGCACCGGGACGCACGACGGTGGCAATCGGTCTCGCAGCCGAGCTGGCAGCGACCGGCCGGAGCACGGTCCTGGCCGACGCCGACACCTATGGCGGAGCGGTGGCGCCGATGCTCGGGATGCTCGACGAGGCGCCAGGCCTCGCCGCAGCAGCGCGTCTGGCCAACCAGGGCACGCTCGAGCTCGCCGCGCTGGCCCGGCTCGCGGTCGTCGTCGGGCGCGACCTGCGGGTCCTCTCGGGGATCAGCCGTGCGTCGAGGTGGACGGAGCTGCGACCTGCCTCGCTCGACGTCGTCTGGGCCCAGTGCCGCAGGCTGGCTGCCCTGACGGTCGTCGACCTCGGCTTCTGCCTCGAGCTGGACGAGGAGCTCTCCTTCGACACCGCGGCCCCCCGGCGCAACGGGGCCACGCTGCGGACGCTCGACGTCGCCGATGTCGTCGTCGTCGTCGGTACGAGCGACCCCCTCGGCGTCCAGCGCCTCATCCGGGGCCTCGACGAGCTGCGCGAGACCGCGCCAGGCGTCGACCCGGTCGTCGTCATCAACCGCGTGCGGCCCGGCCCGCTGGGTTCGCGCCCCGAGCGGCAGCTCGCCGAGGCGCTCGAGCGCTACGCGGGGGTCCGCGCGATCCACACCCTCCCGCTCGACCAGGCCGCCACCGACTCCGCCCTGCGGGAGGGGCGCACCCTCCCGGAGGTCGCGCCCCGCTCGGCGCTGCGCACGGCGATGCGCGCCCTCGCCCTCGAGCTCGCCGCCGACGCCGACGCCGACGCGGGTGCCGACCCGGCTGCGGGCGGGGACTCCGGCGCGCGACAGCGACGAGGGCTGCACCGACGCGCCGGCTGACTCCGACCGCCGGCCGGCCGCCGCCCTCGCCGAGGCGTCGGCTCAGTCCGCCTGCCGGCCGCCGCCCTCAGACCACCGTCGCCGTGGTCGTCGTGCCTGCTGCGGCGGCGACCCGGGCCAGCTCGGCCCGGGCGACGGTCCGCAGGTGCACCTCGTCAGGCCCATCCGCGATGCGCAGGGTCCGAGCACCGGCGTACATGCTCGCCAGCGGGACGTCGTCGGCGACCCCGGCGCCGCCGAAGACCTGGATGGCGTCGTCGACGACCTGGCACGCCATGGCCGGGACGACCGCCTTGATACCCGCGATCTCGGTCGCCGCGGCACGGGCGCCCACGGTGTCGATGAGCTGTGCGGCGCGCAGCACGAGCAGCCGCGCCTGGTCGATGGAGAGCCGAGCTCGGGCGATCTTGTCCTGCACCATGCCCTGCCGTGACAGCGGGCCCCCGAACGCCGTCCGGCTCGCGGCGCGCGCGCACATGAGGTCGAGCGCCCGCTCCGCGGTCCCGATGGCACGCATGCAGTGGTGGACCCGCCCCGGGCCGAGTCGGGCCTGGGCCAGCGCGAAGCCGGAGCCCGCCTCCCCGAGGAGGTTGCTCGCGGGGACCCGGACGCCCACGAGATCGACCTCTCCGTGCCCGTGCTGGTCGTGATACCCGAAGACCGGCAACGAGCGCAGGATCGTCACGCCGGCGCTACTCACCGGCACGAGGACCATCGACTGCTGGTGGTGGGCGTCGGCCTCCGGATCCGTCCGGCCCATGACGATCATGACCTCGCACCGCGGGTCGGAGATGCCCGTCGTCCACCACTTGCGCCCGGTGATGACGAGCTCGTCGCCGTCCCGGGCGATCTCCGTCGTGATGTTCCTCGCGTCCGACGAGGCGACGGCCGGCTCGGTCATGGCGAAGGCGGAGCGGATCCGGCCGTCGAGCAGCGGCTCGAGCCAACGCTCCTTCTGCTCGGGAGTGCCGAACATGTGGAGGAGCTCCATGTTGCCGGTGTCCGGGGCCGCGCAGTTGAGCGCCTCGGGGGCGAGGTCGGGGGAGCGTCCGGTGATCTCGGCGAGCGGGGCGTACTCGCTCACCGACAGGCCGCTCTCGTCGGGCAGGAAGAGGTTCCACAGCCCCTGCGCGCGGGCGGCCGCCGCGAGCTCGGCGACCACGGCCGGCGGGTGATGTCGCCGTCCCTGCGCCTCGAGCTCGGCGCGCTGTGCTGCGTAGACCGGCTCGGCGGGGTAGACGTGCTCGTGCATGAAGGCGGTGAGGCGCGCCGTCAGCTCCTGGGCGCTGGGACCGGGCGAGAGCTCCATGCCGCCATCTTGCTCCGTGGCCGTCGGCGCCCGACGCCGCCCCCCGACATCCCCGCACCTCGCCCCGTCAAGCCCGCACCGCCCGGTGTCGGTGCCCGTGGCTAGGCTCCCGTTCGTGGACGACACCCGCGCAGCCGAGCCGGCGTCCGGCGAGATCCCAGGAGTGGCGACGACGGCACCGGATCCTCTCCTCGACCGTGACCGTCTCGCGGTCTGGGCGCAGCGCCACCTGCCCGGGAGCGGGCCGCTCGAGGTCACCCGGCTCGCCGCCGGTCACAGCAACATCACCTACCTCCTCGACCGCCCCGGGCAACCGCGGTGGGTCCTGCGCCGCCCGCCTGCGGGGCCGCTGCTCCCCACCGCGCACGACGTCCTCCGCGAGTACCGCGTCCTGGAGATCCTCGGCCGTTCCGGCGGTGCGCGGGTGTCTGCGGTCGTCGCGGCGTGCGAGGACCCCGAGGTCATCGGTGCGCCGTTCTACGTCATGACCGCCTCGCCGGGGGTCGTCGTCCGGGAGTCCCTGCCGGCCTGGCTCGACGACGCTGCTGCCGACATCGGCGAGGTCCACCGCCGGCGCCGCGCCCTGGGCCTCGACGTCCTCGACGCCCTCGCGGAGGTCCACCGGGTCGACCCCGTCCCGCTCATCGAGGCGGGGATCGGGCGCAGCGAGGGGTACCTCCCGCGGCAGCTGCGGCGCTGGACCGGCCAGCGGCAGGGAATCCTCGCCGCGGTGGCGGCCGGCGGTGGGCGCGCCCGCGAGCTGCCCGACTACGACGCGTTGCGCGACTGGCTGGAGAGCCACCGTCCCGACGACGTCCCCGCCGCCGTGGTCCACGGCGACTACAAGCTCGACAACGTCCTCGTCGAGGGCGAACGGGTCACGTCCATCCTCGACTGGGAGATGGCGACCGTCGGTGATCCTCGGGCCGACCTCGGCTACCTGCTCTCGTTCTGGCCGGAGCCAGGGGAGGCCGTCCCGCTCGCGACGCTCGTGACGGCACACCCGGGCTTCCCGCGCCGGGACGAGCTCGTGTCGCGGTGGGCGCAGGGGACCGGACGGGAGCCGGGCGACACCTCGTGGTTCATCGCCCTCGCGCTGTGGAAGCTCGCGATCCTCCTCGAGGCCTCCTACCACCGCTGGCTCGCGGGCAGCTCCGACGACGCGTTCTTCGCCGAGCTCGACACGGGTGTCCCCGCGCTGCTCGCCCGAGCGAGGGAGGTCTGCGGTGCCTGAGCGTCTCCCGGCCGCGCCGTCGACCCTGCGCGGGCTCATCGTCGACTGGGGCGGGGTGCTCACCACCGGACTCGACGACGCCATGTCGGCCTGGGCGGAGCAGGACGGCATCGACTACGGCCACTTCCAGCAGGTCATGCGCGAGCTCCTCGGCGTGAGCGGCGCTGCCGAGGCGCGGTACAACCCGGTCCACGCCCTGGAGCGCGGCGAGGTCGAGGTGCCGCACTTCGAGGAGCAGCTCGCGGCGCGGCTGCGCCCCAGTGCGTCCCTGCCGGTCGTCGCCGACGGGCTGCTCACCCGGATGTTCGCGCGCTTCGAACGGGCGGAGGACATGGTCGGTCTCGTCCGGCGCGCCCACGAGCGTGGCGTCCGGACTGCGCTGCTGTCGAACTCCTGGGGAAACGAATACCCGCGAGACGGCTGGGACGAGATGTTCGACGTCGTCGTCATCTCCGGCGAGGTCGGCATGCGCAAGCCAGAGGCAAGGATCTTCCACCACACTGTCGGCCTGCTCGGTCTCGAGCCGCGCGAGTGCGTCTTCGTCGACGACCTCGCCCCCAACGTCCGGGCCGCCGCCGCGCTCGGCCTCGTCGGCATCCAGCACGTCGATTACGCCTCGACCGCGGCCGAGGTCGAGCTCCTCCTCGGTCGGGGGCTCTTGCGGTGAGCGCCGTCCCGCACGCCTCCCGGCCGCCGCGCTCGTCACCCTCGGCGGAGCGTCTCCCCGGGCGCCTGCCTCGTGCGAGCATGACCGTCGGAGGTGTCCCGTGCCTGAACGGCTGAGCGCTCTCGACGTGTCCTTCTTCTACCTCGAGGAACCGACGACGGCGATGCACGTCGGCGGGGTGTCGATCTTCCAGGCCCCGGACGAGGGATTCGACTACGGCACGCTCGTGCGGCTCATCAAGGAGCGCATCGCCTTCGTCCCCCGCTACCGCCAGCGTGTCCGGTGGGTGCCCGGCCACTTCGTCAACCCCGTGTGGGTCGACGACGAGTCCTTCGACATCAGCTACCACGTCCGGCGCTCGGCCCTGCCCCGGCCGGGCAACGACGAACAGCTCCGGGAGCTCGTCGCCCGGGTGATGAGCCGTCAGCTCGACCGCAACCGGCCGTTGTGGGAGATCTACCTCGTCGAGGGTCTCGCCGGGAACCGGTTCGCCCTGCTCACCAAGACCCATCACGCCATGGTCGACGGCGTCAGCGCGGTCGACATCGGCCAGGTGATCCTCGACGTCACGCCCGAGCCGAGGCCCAACCCCCCTGACGTCTGGCGGCCTTCGCCCGAGCCGAGCTGGGCCGAGCTCGTCGTCGGTGGTGTCAACGACCTCGCCCGCAAGCCGACCGCGGTCGTCGACTCCGTGCGCGGGGCGTTCTCCGACGTGCGCTCGAGCGCGGGGCGGGTGCTGGGCGCGGCCGGCGGTGTGCTCGCCATGGCCCGGACGGCGGCGCGCCCCGCCCAGGAGAGCCCGCTCAACGTCGCCATCGGCGAGCAGCGCCGGTTCGCGATGCTCGCCCATCAGCTCGACGACTACAAGCGGATCCGCAAGGCGCACGGCGGCACGGTCAACGACGTCGTCCTCGCCGTCGTCTCCGGCGGGCTCCGTGCGTGGCTGCAGGCGCGGGGCGAGGCAGTGACGGCGAAGTCGACGCTGCGCGCCATGGTCCCGGTCAGCGTCCGCACCGACGCGTCGGGGGTCGTCGGCAACCACGTGTCCTCCTACTTCGTCGACCTGCCCGTCGGGGAGGCTCGCCCGGTCATGCGGCTGCACCGGGTCTCCTATGCCATGCAGGCGCACAAGGAGTCCGGTCAGGCGATCGGGGCGGACGCCCTCGTCGGCCTCGTCGGCTTCGCCCCGCCGACGCTGCACTCCCTCGGGGCCCGGGTGGGCAGCGGCCTGACGAGGCGGCTGTTCAACATCGTCGTCACCAACGTGCCGGGGCCGCAGTTCCCGCTGTACGCGGCAGGGGCCCGCCTCCTCGCGTCCTACCCCGTCGTGCCGCTGGCCAAGGCGCAGGCCGTGGCGATCGGGCTGACGTCCTACGACGGCGGCCTTTACTACGGCATCAACGCCGACCGCGACGCCATGAAGGACGTCGACCTGCTGGTCCACTGCCTCGAAGACTCGCTCACCGAGCTCGTGGAGACCGTGCGGTGAGCCAGCGCACCGGCCTCGTCCTCGGTGGTGGCGGCGTCCTCGGCGCCGCGTGGATGGTCGGTGCGCTCGAGGCGCTGCGCGACGTCGAGGGCGTCGACGCCGGTTCTGCCGAGGTCGTCGTCGGCACCTCGGCCGGCTCGGTGCTCGCCGCGATGCTCGGTGCGGGGGTGCGGGTCGAGCACCTGCGCGACCATCAGCGGGGGATCCCCGTCCTCGCCGGACCTCTGGCGGGATCCTCCTTCGACTACGAGCGCTCCACCGGGAGCTCTCGGCCCCCGTTGCCCCGGCCGGGGATCTCCTCGCTGCGGCTGCTGCGCGAGAACGCGCTGGGCCTGCACCGCCTGCCCCCGACGGCGGTCCTCACCGCGCTGCTGCCCACAGGCACGGGCAGCCTGACTGCGGTCGGCCAGCTCGTCGAGGGGCTCGTGCCGCACGGGCACTGGGCCCCCCGTGACGGCATCTGGGTCGTGACGATGGACCTCGCCTCGGGCCGGCGGGTCGTCTTGGGCCGCCCGGGGTCGCCGTCCGCCGGGCTGTCCGAGGCGGTCATGGCCTCGTGCTCGATCCCTGCGTGGTACGCCCCGGTCGTCATCGGCGGACGCCGGTACGTCGACGGCGGGGCGTGCTCGGCCACCTCGGCCGACCTCCTCAAGGACTCCCGGCTCGACCACGTCTACGTCCTCGCTCCCATGGCGTCGTTCCTCATGGACGCCCCGGGGTCGGTCCTCGGCCGGATGGAACGCCGCTGGCGCAGCCAGGTGACCCGACGGCTGCTGCATGAGGTGGCGCGCCTGCGCGACGCCGGCTCCGAGGTCACCGTCCTCGGCCCCGGACCCGAGGATCTCCAGGCCATGGGCGCCAACTTCATGGACGCCGCCCGTCGCCGACTCGTGCTCGAGACGTCGCTGCGCACGAGCGCTGCGGCGCTGGCGCACCCGACCCCTGACGAGCTCCTGCCCTCGCTGCCGCCCCGGGGCAGGTGACGTGCGCATCTACCTGCCCGCCACGATGCGCACCGTCGCCTCCTTCGTCGCCGAGGGTGAGGTGGGTCCTGCTCCGCTGACCTGCTTCGCCGTCACCCCGGGGATGCGTGAGTGGTACACCGAGGGCGACGCCGAGGAGCTCGAGTACGTCGCGATGACGCTGGCGGCCCAGGCGAGCCTGCGGCTGCTCGCCGCCGACCCCACAGCACCGCGTCGCCGCGCGGTCGTCGCGGCCGACGTCCCTGACACCCTCGTCACGCCGCTGACCCACCTCGACCGCGCCGCCGTGCGCGTCGAGGCCCCGGTGGCCCGCCGGCAGGTGGCCAGCGTCCACGTCGACGACGCGGCCGCCGAGGGCGACGTCGTCCGAGCCGCCGACGCCGTCCTCGCCGCAGACCTCGGGGACGACGCCGCACAGCTTTCCGTCGACGACGTGCAGGGCCACGAGCTCGCGTGGTTCGCCGTGCAGGAGCTCACCGGGCTGCTCGCCGACACCGCTGCAGAGCTCGGAGCCGACGGCGGTGCACCTGGCGCACCGCCACCCACCTGAGGCGCTGCCTGCGGAAGCCGGTGCAGCAGAGGCTGCAAGGCTACGATCCGTGCCACGATCGCCGTTTCTGCCTACGATTCTCGCCAATGACGTCGAGGAGAGGTTGTTCCTGATGGATGCCGTCACCCGCGTGCCCGTCCCGGTCAACGAGCCGGTGCGCACGTACGCGCCAGGCAGCGTGGAGCGCAGCAGCCTGCAGGCCCGCCTCGCTGCCATGTCCGGCGAGTGCCCCGACGTCGACCTCACCATCGGCGGCGAGCACCGGCCCGGCCGCGGTGAGCCCATGGACGTCGTCGCGCCGCACCGCCACTCCCAGGTCGTCGCCCGTGCCTCGACCGCGACCGAGGACGACACGCGTGACGCGCTGGCCGCAGCCAAGCAGGCCGCACCGGGGTGGGCCGCCATGAGCTTCGACGACCGCGCGGCCGTGCTGCTCAAGGCCGCCGACCTGCTCGCCGGTCCGTGGCGCGACACCATCAACGCGGCGACGATGCTCGGGCAGTCCAAGACGGTGCACCAGGCCGAGATCGATGCGGCGTGCGAGCTCATCGACTTCTGGCGGTTCAACGTCTCCTTCGCCCGGGACATCCTCGCCGAGCAGCCGGTGAGCTCGCCCGGGGTGTGGAACCGCGTCGACCACCGACCCCTCGAGGGGTTCGTCTACGCCATCACCCCCTTCAACTTCAGCGCCATCGCCGGGAACCTCCCGACAGCGCCCGCGCTCATGGGCAACGTCGTCCTCTGGAAGCCCGCGTCCTCGCAGCTGCTCGCTGCCCACCACACGATGCGCCTGCTCGAGGAGGCCGGGATGCCGCCCGGCGTCATCAACCTCGTCACCGGCCACGGCCGCGAGATCTCCGAGGTGGCGCTGAGCTCACCGGACCTCGCCGGGATCCACTTCACCGGCTCGACCCGGGTGTTCCAGGGCTTCTGGCGCACGATCGGGGAGAACATCAGCGGCTACCGCGCCTACCCGCGGATCGTCGGGGAGACCGGCGGAAAGGACTTCGTCCTGGCCCACGCCTCGGCCGACGTCGACGTCCTGCGGACGGCGCTCGTCCGCGGGGCGTTCGAGTACCAGGGCCAGAAGTGCTCGGCCGCCTCGCGCGCGTACGTCCCCCGCTCGGTGTGGGCGAGGATGAAGGACGACTTCCTCGCCGAGGTCGACTCGCTGACGATGGGCGACGTCGCCGACCTCAGCGTGTTCATGGGGGCGGTCATCGACCGCAGCTCCTACGACAAGCTCGCCGGCCTGCTTGCGAGCGTGGCTGACGACCCAGCGCTCGAGATCGTGGCCGGTGGTGGGTGCGAGGACTCCGAGGGCTACTTCGTCCGGCCGACGGTCATCACGGGCACCGACCCCGAGCACGCGATCTTCAGCGAGGAGTACTTCGGTCCGGTGCTCTCGGTGCACGTCTACGATGACGCGGACTACGACCGGGTCGTCACCCAGCTCGAGCGGGTCGCCAGCTACGCGCTCACCGGCGCGGTCATCGCCCAGGACCGCGCGGCCATCGCCCAGGCCGCCGAGAAGCTCCGCTTCGCGGCCGGCAACTTCTACGTCAACGACAAGCCCACCGGCGCCGTCGTCGGCCAGCAGCCCTTCGGGGGTGGCCGCGCCTCCGGCACCAACGACAAGGCCGGCTCGGCGCAGAACCTCCTGCGGTGGACCTCGACGCGGGCGATCAAGGAGACGTTCGTGCCTCCGAAGGACTACCGGTACCCCTCGATGGGCTGAGCAGCGGCCCAGGGAGCGCGCAGACATGGCACGCACGTCACGTCGCACACAGGTCGGACCCGCCGACGAGGTCGTCCCCGCGCCCGACACGGCTCCTGCGGTACGCAGCCGGCGTCGCGCCGCAGCAGGCGCCCGCGCCCGCTCCCGGCTGGCCGACGCCAAGGTCGTCCTCATGGCGGAGGCCGCCGCAGTCGCTGCCGGCGCGCACTTCGTCGCCGACGTCGACCCCCCGTTGCTGCTCGGGGTGTACTACCGCCACGTCGCGGCCGAAGACATCGTGGGGCGCGACCCGGTCGACATCCTCGGGGCGGCGGCGTCGCACCTACAGCTCGCGGCGCACCGCCCGACGGGGCGAGCCGCCGTGCGGGTGCTGACCGCGACCGTCGAGGAGCAGGGCTGGGCGTCGGGTCACACCGTCGTCGAGGTCATCACCGACGACATGCCGTTCCTCGTCGACTCGATCATGGCCGAGCTCTCCCGGCAGGACCGGGCGATCCACCTCGTCGTCCACCCCCAGGTGCTCGTCCGTCGGGACCTGCGCGGCGAGCTCCTCGAGGTGCTCGACGACGACGCCGGCGCCCCTGGTCCCGCCGACGCCTCGCTCGAGGCGTGGGTCCACGTCGAGATCGACCGCGAGACCGAGCTCGAGGACGTCGAGCAGATCACCGCCCAGCTGCGCCGGGTGCTCAGCGATGTCCGGGAGGCCGTCGAGGACTGGGCGAAGATGCGCAACCGCGCCCTCGACCTCGCCGGCGAGCTCGAGGCGCAGCCCCCCACCGCGAGGAGCGCGGACGACGTCGCTGAGGGCGTCGCCCTGCTCCGCTGGCTCGCCGCCGACCACTTCACCTTCCTCGGGGCGCGCAGCTACGAGCTGCTCACCGACGACGACGGCACCGAGGTGCTGCGGCCGGTGCCGGCGAGTGGGCTGGGGATCCTGCGCTCGGACCGGCTCGTCTCCAACAGCTTCGCGCTCCTGCCCCCCGACGCCCGGGCCCACGCGCACGAGCCCTCGCTGCTCGTGCTGACCAAGGCAAACTCGCGTGCCACGGTCCACCGCCCTGCCTACCTCGACTACGTCGGCATCAAGAACTTCGACGAGGCAGGGCGGGTCGTCGGCGAACGGCGTTTCCTCGGGCTCTTCGCGGCGGCGGCGTACACCCAGAGCGTCCGCGACATCCCCGTCGTCCGGCGCACGGTCGAGCAGGTCCTCGAGGCGTCCGGGTTCCCCGAACGGAGCCACAGCGCCCGCGACCTGCTCCAGCTGCTCGAGACCTATCCGCGCGACGAGCTGTTCGAGATCGACGCCGCGACCCTGGCGCCGATCGCGCTGTCGATCGTCCACCTCCAAGAGCGCCGGCAGGTGCGGCTGTTCAGCCGTCGGGACGCCTTCGGCCGCTTCATGTCCTGCCTCGTCTACCTGCCACGCGACCGCTACACGACGGCGGTGCGCGAGAAGATGATGGCGATCCTCAAGGCGGCCTACGCCGGTGAGACGGTCGACTACTCCGCTCTGGTGTCCGAGTCGGTCCTGGCCCGGCTGCACTTCGTCGTCCGCATGCCGCGCGGCAGCGAGGTCCCCGACGTCGACACCGACGAGCTCGAGGAGCGGCTCGCGGCCGCGACCCGCGACTGGGTCGACGACTTCGCCCGTGCGGTGCTCGAGCAGTGCGGCGAGGAGGGCTCCGCACGGCTGCTCCGCCGCTACGGGCCGGCGTTCCCCGAGGGCTACAAGGAGGTCTTCCCGGCCCGGACGGCGGTCGCCGACCTGCGCCACCTCGAGGCACTGGCCTCCGACGAGCCGAGCCTCAACCTCTACGAGCCCTACGGTGCCGCCTCCGGCCAGCGACGGCTCAAGGTCTACCGGGTGGACCGCCCGCTGTCTCTGTCCGAGGTCCTGCCTCACCTGCAGCGGATGGGCGTCGAGGTCGTCGACGAGCGGCCCTACGAGATCGAGCGGCGTGGCGCGAGCGCCGCGTACGTCTACGACTTCGGCCTCCGTTGGGACGCCGGCACCGCCACCCCCGACAACGTCAAGGAGCTCTTCCAGGACGCGCTCTCGGCGGTGTGGCGCGGAGACACGGAGTCCGACGGGTTCAACGCGCTCGTCGTCAAGGGTGGGCTCACCTGGCGGCAGGTCGTCGTCCTGCGCGCCTACGCTCGTTACCTGCGTCAGTGCGGGCTGCCCTTCAGCCAGGACTACGTCGAGTCGTGCCTTGTCGGCAACCTCAGGATCGCGCGCCTGCTCGTGCGGCTGTTCGAGGCCAGACTCTCCCCGGCCCTCGACGGCGACGGCGACGGTCGCGCCGAGGTCGTCGACGGCCTCGTCGAGGAGCTGCACGGCTGCCTCGACGCCGTCGAGAGCCTCGACCAGGACCGGATCCTGCGGGCGCTGGCCGGTGCCATCCGCGCCACGCTTCGGACGAACTACTACCAGCACGCACCTGACGGCCGGCCCAAGCGCTACGTGTCGATCAAGCTGAGCTCGGCAGAGGTTCCCGAGCTTCCCGCCCCTCGGCCCAAGGTCGAGATCTGGGTCCACTCCCCGCAGGTCGAGGGCGTGCACCTGCGCTTTGGCGCCGTCGCCCGCGGTGGCCTGCGGTGGTCCGACCGGCGCGAGGACTTCCGCACCGAGGTCCTGGGCCTCGTCAAGGCGCAGATGGTCAAGAACGCCGTCATCGTCCCCGTGGGGGCCAAGGGCGGCTTCGTCGTCCGGCGTCCGGCAGCGGACCCGGCCGACCGCGAGGCCGTGACGGCCGAGGGCGTCGAGTGCTACCGCGAGTTCATCCGCGGGCTGCTCGACGTCACTGACAACCTCGTGGGTGGGCGCACGGTCCCGCCCCGCGACGTCGTCCGCCACGACGGCGACGACGCCTACCTCGTCGTGGCGGCTGACAAGGGCACGGCTGCGTTCTCCGACATCGCCAACGCCCTCGCCGCGGAGTACGGCTTCTGGCTCGGTGACGCCTTCGCCTCCGGCGGGTCGGTCGGCTACGACCACAAGACCATGGGCATCACCGCGCGCGGCGCGTGGGAGTCGGTCAAACGGCACTTCCGCAGCCTCGACATCGACGTCAGCCGGCAGACCATCACCGCTGTCGGCATCGGCGACATGTCCGGCGACGTCTTCGGCAACGGGATGCTGCTCTCGCGTGCGCTCGCCCTCGTGGCCGCGTTCGACCACCGGCACATCTTCCTCGACCCGTCACCCGAGCCGGAGCGAGCCTTCGCCGAGCGCCAGCGGCTCTTCGGGCTGCCGCGCTCGTCGTGGGCGGACTACGACCGGGCGGTCATCTCCGCCGGCGGCGGCGTCTACCCGCGCACGGCGAAATCCGTGCCCGTGAGCCCGCAGGTCGCCGAGGTGCTCGCTATCCCGACCGGGACGACGTCGCTGCCCCCGCAGCAGCTCATCAGGTACATCCTCACGGCACAGGTGGGGCTGTTCTGGAACGGTGGCATCGGCACGTACGTCAAGGCCGCTGCCGAGACCAACGCCGCGGTCGGGGACAAGGCCAACGACGCCATCCGGGTCGACGGCTCCCAGCTGCGTGCCGCGGTCGTCGGAGAGGGCGGGAACCTCGGCTTCACCCAGCTGGGGCGGGTGGAGTACGCCCGCCGGGGCGGGCCAGCAGGCGCGGGTGGGCTCATCAACACCGACGCGATCGACAACTCCGCAGGGGTCGACACCTCCGACCACGAGGTCAACCTCAAGATCCTCTTCGACCGCCTCGTCGCGGACGGCGACCTCACCGTCAAGCAGCGCAACGACATGCTCGCGTCGATGACCGACGACGTCGCCGCGCTCGTCCTTGCCGACAACTACCGGCAGAACGCCCTCCTGACGAACTCGCGTCGGCAGTCGACGGCGATGCTCCCGGTCGCGCGGCGCTTCATCCGCGACCTCGAGGCCAAGGGCGTGCTCGACCGCGGGCTCGAGTTCCTCCCCGATGAGACGGCGCTCGAGGCACGTGCTGCCGAGGGGCGGGGCCTGACGACGCCCGAGGACAGCGTCCTGCTGGCGTACAGCAAGATCAACCTCACCGACCGCCTCGTGCGCACCGACCTCGCCGACGAGCCGTGGTTCGCTCGTGCGCTCGAGGGGTACTTCCCGCCGCTGGTCCGGGCGCGCTTCGGCGACCGGCTGAGCGAGCACCCGCTGCGCCAGGAGATCATCGTCACCTGCGTGGTCAACGACATGGTCAACCGGGGTGGCTACACCTTCGCCTTCCGGGCAGAGGAGGAGACCGGCGCGGGACCGGCGGAGATCGCTCGCGCCTACACCGCCGTCCGCGAGATCTTCGGCCTGCGTGATTACTGGGCGCAGGTCGCCTCGCTCGACGACGTCGCGCCGACAGCGGCGCAGGCGAACCTCTACTTCGAGGCGCGCCGCCTCCTCGACCGCGGGGTCCGCTGGTTCCTCCACGCTCGGCGCTCGCAGCTCGAGGTCGGTGCCGAGATCGCCCGCTTCCAGGAGCCGGTGAGCGAGCTCACCCCGCTCATCCCCGGCTACCTCGTCGGGGTGGAGCGGGAGCGGCTCGACCGCCGCGCCAAGGAGATCGAGGTGCTCGGCGCTCCGGCCGGGCTCGCCATGCGCTCGGCGGCGCTCCTCGACGCGTTCTCGCTGCTCGACATCGTCGAGATCGCCTCTGCGCGGGGAGTCCCTGCGAACGAGGTGGGGCCGCTGTATTTCGCGCTGTCCGAGCGGATGCAGGTCGACCGGCTGCTCATGCTCATCACGAGCCTGCCGCGGGGAGACCGCTGGCAGTCGCTGGCGAGGTCCGCCCTGCGCTACGACCTCTACTCCGCCCTGGCCGCACTGACCGTCGACGTCCTGCACGCGGCGGCCGAGCTGCCGAGCGCCGGGGTCGAGGAGCGCATCGAGGCCTGGGCGGTGCTCAACGGCGAGGGGCTGGCGCGTGCGCGGGCGACGCTCGACGAGGTCGCCGCCGCCGAGACAGCCGATCTCGCGACACTGTCAGTGGCCCTGCGGGTCGTCCGCACGCTGCAGCGGGCCGGGACAGGCGGTGGCGCCGCGTAGGTTGGTCGCGTGCCGACGCTCAACGACATCGTGGCGCGCCGGGGTGCGCTCGGCGAGGCCGACGTCGACCTGCTCCACCGCCTCATCGCCGACTGGCAGCTGCTCGCCGACCTCTCCTTCGCCGACCTCGTCCTCTGGGTCCCCGACCGCGACGGGTCCCGGTGGTGGGCCGTCGCGCAGATGCGTCCGACGACCGGCCCGACGGTCTATCACGACGACCTCGTCGGGCGAGCCGTGGCCCGCGGCGAGCGCCCGCAGCTCGACGTCGCCCACGACGAGGTGCGCATCTGCCGGGAACGCGATCCGGAGTGGCTCGCCGACATCCCGGTGCGTGAGGAGACCATCCCCGTGGTGAGACCCGGCGGGGGAGTCGTCGGGGTCGTGTCACGCCACACGAACCTCGCCTCGGCGCGCGTCCCCAGCCGGCTGGAGCTCACGTACCTCCGGCTCGCGGGGGAGCTCGCCCAGATGCTCGCCGAGGGTGGCTTCCCTCTGCCCGGGTTGCCACCTGAGCTCGACGCCGCCCCTCGAGTGGGCGACGGTCTCGTGTCCCTCGACGCCTCCGGCGACGTCGAGTACGCGAGCCCCAACGCGCTGTCGGCCTACCGTCGCCTCGGCCTCACTGCCGACCTCGAGGGGCGCAACCTCGCGCGCGTCACCCGTGAGCTCGTCCCGCCGAGCCAGCGGGCCGAGGAGCTCGCCCAGGTGGCCGGCGGTCAGGTGGGGCGCAGCCTCGAGGCGGACGGGAACGGCTCGGTGCTCGCCCTGCGGTCGATCCCGCTCGTGCGCGGCGGACGACGCACCGGGGCGGTGGTCCTCGTTCGCGACGTCACCGAGCTGCGACGGCTCGACCGGGAGCTGCTCACCAAGGACGCGACGATCCGCGAGATCCACCACCGGGTGAAGAACAACCTCCAGACCGTGGCGGCGTTGCTGCGGCTGCAGACCCGCAGGCTCAGCTCGGCGGAGGCGCGCACGGCCCTGGAAGAGGCAGTGCGCCGCGTCGGGGCGATCGCGGTCGTCCACGAGACGCTCTCGCTGGCGCTCACCGAGCAGGTGAGCTTCGACGACGTCGCCGACCGGGTCGTCGCGATGGTGCTCGACGTCGGCGGATCCAGCCGTGTCACCGTTCGTCGGCGGGGGAAGACGGGGGTGCTCGCGGCAGCCGTCGCCTCACCGCTGGCCATGGTCGTCACCGAGCTGTTGCAGAACGCGCTCGAGCACGGGGTCCAGGGCGGCTCGGGGACGGTGGAGATCGCGGCCGAGCGCACGGCCGACGCCCTCGTGCTCAGCGTTATCGACGACGGCGCCGGGCTGCCCGAGGGCTTCGACCCCGGGGCTACGGGGACCCTCGGGCTGCAGATCGTCCGCACGCTCGTCGTCGGCGAGCTCGGCGGGGAGTTCAGCCTCCGCCCGGGAGCGCCGGGCGAGGACGGCCGGAGGCGCGGGGCGGTCGCGTGGCTACGGCTGCCGCTCGACGGTGCCGACCGGCGCGCCGGCTGAGCGACCGTGCGGTCATCGCCAGGTCGGGCGACGACGCAGCGACGCCCCGGCCGCTGGGCCGGGGCGCCGCGTGGTGCGCGAGCGGGGTGCGCGCTCAGGCGGTGCGCGCCCGGTTGCGGGCGGTGCGGCGCTTGAGCGCGCGGCGCTCGTCCTCGCTGAGGCCGCCCCACACGCCGGCGTCCTGGCCCGACTCCAGGGCCCAGGCGAGGCAGGTGTCCATCACGGGGCACCGGCGGCACACCGCCTTGGCCTCCTCGATCTGCAGGAGCGCAGGACCGGTGTTCCCGATGGGGAAGAACAGCTCAGGGTCCTCGTCGATGCATGCAGAGCGGTGGCGCCAGTCCATGTCGTGTTCTCCTCGTCAGGGGCGTCTGCATCGCGCACAGACTCGTTCGTCGTCACTTCTGTCGTGTCGCTTCAGCCACGCCCCCGACGTCGTCGTCGGGGGCGTGTCATCGTGCTCAGCCGCCGGGGCTATGCTGCGGGCGAGCCGCGTACCACCTGATGTGGCCTAACACCGGGACCCGGCTGATGGTTCCCGCATGGCGCCGTTGCCCCTCGGGCAAGACAGGCCGATGCGTGCTGATGCAAGCGGTTACGACGTTGTTCTCAAGCCTGCCGACCGCCGGACGAGACCACAAGCCCCCGGCGCCGAGTTTTCCTGTCCCTTGGTGTTGCGTAGGTCACAGGAAGGTCACGCCGAACCGCCCGTTCCGCCGCTGCCAGGGCCGTTCGGCCCGTGGTGGGACGCTCAGGTCCGGGATCCGCTCGCAGCGCTCGGCTGGGCGTCCCGGTCAGACGACGACGTCGATGGCGTGAGGCACGGCGCGCAGCGTCACCGACTCGATGTCACCGAGGTGGTCGCCGTCGAGCTGGAACGCCATCGGCCGGCTCGCCGTGAGGGTGATGGTCGCGGCGTCGTGACGGGTGACGAGGTGGGGGCCGCGCGGTGGCACGCCGGCCAGCAGCTGGCGGGAGTGCCGGAGCATCGTCGCCGTGCGCAGCGAGGTCGGCGCGAGCAGGTCGAGCCCCGTGTCGAAGCTCGCGTCAGGGCACGGCTCGATCGGCCGGTCGTCGAGGAAGGTCCACGGCGTCGTGTTGCACACGATGGCCAGGTGGATCCCCTCGATCGGCTCCTCGTCGTCGACGCGAACGGTGAGGGCGGGGTCGCGGCGCTGCGTCCCGGTGAAGAACTGGGTGACGGCGCAGCGCAGGTAGAGCGCGTGCGTGGAGCGGCGTCCGCCGGCGCGATGGCGCTCCACCCGCGCGACGACCTCGGCGTCGTAGCCGATCCCGGCGCAGAAGGTGAACCAGCGGTCGTCGGCGAGGCCGAGCCCGACGGTGCGGCGTCTGCGGTGGCGCAGGGCGTCGAGGATCGTCCCGGTCGCCTCGATGGGGTCGGCCGGGTAGCCGACGACACGGGCGAAGACGTTGGTGCTGCCCCCGGGGACGATGGCGAGGGACGGACGGCCGACGGCGTCGCCGTAGGGCTCTGCAGCCGAGACGCCTGCCGTCGTACGGGTGGCCATGAGACCGTTGACGACCTCGTTGACCGTGCCGTCGCCGCCGTGGACGACGACCGCGCCGTAGCCCTCTGCACCAGCGGCGGCGGCGAGCTCGGAGGCGTGACCCCGGTGAGAGGTCACCGCGACGTCGACCTTGCACACACCGGAGAGCGCCTGGGTGATGACGTCGCGGGCGGAGTCGGAGGTGCTCGTGGCCTGGGGGTTGACGACGAGCAACGCACGCATGGCAGGGAGCCTAACGGGAGGGTGCGACTGCTCGCGGGTATCGTGCGCGCGTGCCGTCGTCCCGCCTGCCGTCGCTGTGCGTCGCATCTGTCCTCGCGCAGGGAGCGGGTCTCGTGGGGATCGGGGTGTTCCTCCTGGTCGAGCTCGTCGTGGCGACGCCGACGTCGGCACTGGCTGCGGGCTTCACGACGGCGATGGCACTGCTGGCCGGCGCCGCGCTGGTGCTCGTCGCCCGGGCTCTGCGCCGTGGGCAGCGCTGGGCGCGCTCACCCGCGGTGCTCGTCCAGCTCTTCCTGCTCCCCGTGGCCTACGGGCTCGTCCAGAGCGCTGAGCGATCTTTACTGGGCTGGGTGCTGCTCGCCTGGGGCGTGGCGACGCTGGCGCTGCTCCTCAGCCCGGCCGTGGGGCGCTCGCTCGGCCAGTAGCGGAGGCGACCCTCCGGGCTCGGGTGGGGGCGCGTCAGTCCCCGACGTAGCCGTCGCGGCGCCCGGACGCCGCCCCGGTGGCCGATGGCCCTGGGTCAGTCGCGGCGCTCGTCTGCGTCGAGGAGCCCCTCGCGGAGCTGGCCGAGGGTGCGGGCCAGCAGCCGGGAGACGTGCATCTGGGAGATGCCCACCTCGGCGGCGATCTCGGACTGGGTCTTGTTCCCGAAGAAGCGCAGCAGGAGGATCTTCTTCTCCCGCGGCGCGAGCTTCGCGAGCAGCGGCTTGAGCGACTCGCGGTACTCGACGCCGACGAGGGCCTCATCCTCCGAGCCCAGGGTGTCGGCGACCGCGAAGGAGTCGTCACCGGAGCCCTCGGGTGCGTCCAGGGACAGCGTGCTGTAGGCGTTGGCCGACTCGAGGCCCTCGAGGACCTCTTCGTCGGTGATCTCCAAGGCGACGGCGAGCTCGTGGACAGTCGGCGCACGGCCGTTGCGCTGGGTCAGCTCGGCGGTCGTGGCGGTCATCGACAGCCGCAGCTCCTGGAGCCGGCGCGGCACCCGGACGGCCCAGCCCTTGTCGCGAAAGTGACGCTTGATCTCCCCGACGATCGTCGGGGTGGCGTAGGTGGAGAACTCGACGCCGCGCCCGAGGTCGAAGCGGTCCACGGACTTGATGAGCCCGATGGTGCCGACCTGGATGAGGTCGTCGAGCGGTTCGCCGCGGTTGCGGAAGCGCCGGGCCAGGTGCTCGACGAGGGGTAGGTGGGTCTCGACGAGCTTGTCGCGCAGGCGCGAGCGCTGCGGGGAGTCGGCAGGAAGCTCGGCGAGGGTGTGGAAGAGCGCCCGCGCCGCCTCGCGTTCGGCGCTGCGCACGGTGGGCTGAGCCGGCAGCTCAACAAGGGCGGCGGCGTCCTCGGGGTCCGCTTCGTCGACGGGGTCAAGGACCGGCTCGGCGTCGTCCGTGGCTTCGGAGTCGTCGTCCACGGTCGCGATGGCGGCGGCGTCCTGGCCGGTCACCCGGACGGACGGGTCGTCACCGCTGGAAGCCGACGTGGTGGGGTCGACCGTGTCCTCGCCAGGGGTCGGCTCGGGGGCGCCCGGGGCTGGGTGGGCGGCGGGGCCGTCCTGGGCGGGCACGACGGGGGCCTGGATGTGCGGGCGGTTCACGGCGTCTCCTGCTGCTCGCGCCGCTTGTGCAGAGAGATGCTCACCCGGTTTCCGTCCGCGTACGCGTCAACCTCGCCGGCGAGGGCCGTGAGGACGGTCCAGGAGAAGCTGTCCTTCTCGGGAAGCCGGCCCGCGACGGTGTCGAGGGAGACGGTGATGTGCATGGCGTTGCCGTCGAGGGAGAACTCGCAGCACAGGTCGCTGTCGCCGGCAGCGTCGGGGAGCAGCATGGCGCAGGCCTCGTCGACGGCGATGCGCAGGTCCTCGATCTCGTCGAGGGTGAAGTCGAGCCGGGCAGCGAGGCCGGCCGTGGCGGTGCGCAGGATGGAGAGGTAGGCACCGGAGGCGGGCAGTCGGACCTCGACGACGTCTTTCACGGCCGTCATGTCGGCTCCCCTCATGGCTGTACCCAGCTCGCTCACGTGTGCCCCCTCAGTACGCGGCAGCGTCGTGCCCCGCCGGTGAACGCTACCGCCCAGGACAAAGGACGGAGAAGCCGAGACGTCACGGCCGGCTCGCGTCTGCGTCGGGTGGTCCGGCTGCGAGGGCGTGCAGCGACTCGTCGGTGAGCCGGTAGACGGTCCACTCCTCCATGGCGACGGCACCGAGCGCTCTGTAGAAACCGATCGAGGGCTCGTTCCAGTCGAGCACCGACCACTCGAGGCGGGCGTAGCCGCGCTCGACGCACAGCGAGGCCAGCCCGGCGAGCAGCGCCCGCCCGTGGCCCGCCCCGCGGTGCTGCGGGCGCACGTAGAGGTCCTCGAGGTAGATCCCGTGGACGCCTCGCCACGTGGAGAAGTTGACGAACCACAGCGCCATGCCGACGACGCGCCCCCCGCCGTCCGCGGCGGTCCCGCCGACGGCGCCGGCCGCCGGCCGCCCCGGCTCGACGGCGACGTGCGCGTGGGCGCGCGCGTCGGGGCCGAAGAGGGCGTCGTGGAGGTGCGCCTCGGTGGTGCGGACCTCGTGCGCCGCCTTCTCGTACTCGGCGAGCTCGACGATCATCGCCTGGAGGTCCGGCACGTCGGCCGGGGTTGCGGGGCGGATCACGGGGCGTCTCCTTCGGCGGTGAGCGCGGGCGGTTGCGGCTCTCGGGGTCGTTCGGGCAGCCGGCGGCGGTGGTCAGCTGTCGGGCTCACGCGGCTCGGCGCGCCGAC
This sequence comes from Actinomycetes bacterium, assembly GCA_038322045.1. Taxonomy (GTDB): domain Bacteria; phylum Actinomycetota; class Actinomycetes; order JBBQFP01; family JBBQFP01; genus JBBQFP01. Next base: position 66,911 of record JBBQFP010000004.1, read on the forward strand.
GTGACGACGGAGAGGGTACGTGCCCCCGGTGACACCGGCGCCGCGCCGGGCGGCGCCCAGGCGGTGCCTGGTGCCAGCGGGGCCTGACCGGGGACTGCTGCCTCTGCGCTGTGGTGCCGGGCGACCTGGACGGGGGTGCACGTGCCGTTCCGGATGAGCAGGCCTCGCCCGGGCGGCATGCCGACGGGGCCCGGCCGCACGCGAAGGCCGAAGACCTCGCCGTCCGTCGAGTGCCGCGGAGTGAGAAGGACGCCGTCAGGACGCCGACGGCGCAGCGCGGAGATCGCCGGGGCGAAGCTCGTGACGAGCGCCTCGGAGCTCCCGGCCAGGACGACGGCAGGGCCCTCGACGTCCTGGCTCCCGCCGACGATGAGCCGGCGCAGCGACTCTTGCGCGGACATGTCGGTGATCTGCTCGACGTCGTCGACGAGGACGGCCCCGCAGCCCACCGGGATCGGGAGGGCCGCCGTGGGGTCGATGACGGCGCTGACGCCTTGCACCGATGCCCACTCTCTGGGTCGCGCGGTGACGACGGCGACCTCGCGGCCACCTGCCACCAGCGCAGCGGCGAGCGTGCGCAGCGCCGTGGTCCGCCCAGAGCGAGCCGGTCCAGCGACGAGGAGCGGGCCCGTGCGCAGGTCCAGCGTCGGCGGCTGCGTCTGGTCGTCGCCCACGCCCACGACGAGCTGATGGGCGCTCGGTGCCGGTGGCAACTCCGCGGCGTCCAGGGACTCGGGCAGCGCACGCAGCCTCAGCGGGGGGAGACCAGCAGGCGCGCCCCATCGTCGCGACGCATCGCTGAGCCAGACGGCATCGGCCGCGGCGGTGGCCTCATCGGTGAGGACGGCGACCTGCGCCTCGCGGCCGTCGGAGAGGACGGCGCGCCCCGTCGCGGGCCGGCCGGGCAGGTCAGCGGGTCGGAGGCCGGCGAGCGCCACGGCGGTGTGCTCGTACGGGGGGAGCAGCAGCCGGTCTTGCATCGCTGCACCCGCTCGGCCGGACAGCAGCGCACGGCCTCCCGTGACGACGACGCTCAGGCCACCTCCGGGCCCGTCGAGCAGCAGCGCATGGAGGAGCTCCATGACAGGGGAACCGGCCGCCGCCTCGGTGGCGGCACACCAGGCCTCCCAGCCGTCGACGAGAAGCAGCGTGGCTTTCGGCGTCGCCCCAGTCTCCGCGGCAGCGCCGGGATGGGCCCGCGCACCAGCTGCCGTGGTCCCGGACGCTCTGGCCAGCGCGTCCGACCGCCGCGCCCGCGAGACGTTCTCGCTGAGATGCACCAGCAGGCGCTCCGCCCGGTGGAGGTCGCCCGTTCCCACCACCGTGCCGACGTGGGGCAACCCGTCGAGTGCCAGCAGCTCACCGGTGCCGTCGAGGACGTGGACGTGCAGCGCGTCGGGCGAGTGCGAAGCGATGCCGGTCCCCGCCACGGTCCGCAGGGTCGTCGTCCGACCGGAGCGCGCACCCCCGACGACGGCGAGGCTGCAGCCGCCGCTCAGGTCGAGACTCAGCATCGAACGCCGCTGGAGCTCGGGTTCGTCGACGAGGGCGTAGACCGGTGCGGCGTGCGAGGCCCGCGGATCGCCCGACGACACGTCGGCCTCGGGACCCAGATCGCGGGAGCCCAGCAGGGCATCGAGGCGCACGCAAGAGGGAAGCGGCGGCAGCCACGGCCGTGCGGCAGCCGGCAGTCCCAGCAAGGCCGCCGCCGCCCGGGTGGCTGCGACGACCGCGTGCAGCTCGCCGTCGCGCTCGACCTTGACGTCGCGCTCCTCGCCAGCCAGCGTGACGCGGTGAGTGGGCTTCGGGCCGGACGGGTCGAGGCGGGCCACCTGAACCATGCGCGGTCCGCTCGACGTGCTCACCACAGCCCGCCCCGGCGAGCTCGCTGCGATCGTCGCGGCCGCGGGATCGTTGAGGACCTCCCGGGACTCCTCCGCGGACAGCCGAAGAGCGATGACAAGACTCGCGTTGGCCCGGATGTCGGCGCTGACCGCGCCGGACGGTCGTTGGGTCGCCAGGACGAGGTGGATGCCCAAGGACCGTCCACGCTGAGCCAGCCCCACGAGACCCGGCACGAAGTCGGGCAGCTCGTCGCGGAGCGCCGCGAACTCGTCGACGACGATGACGAGCCGGGGGACCTGCTCCGGCAGCGGCGTCGAGTCCGCAGCGCCGCGCGTGCCGCGGCCGCTGCGAGCGGCGCCTCCCGCACGGCCTCCTGCCCGGGCGGTCATCGCGCGGTACTCCGTGAGGTCGCGCGCGCCGACGGCCGCGAGGACGCGTTCTCGCCGGCGGAGCTCCGCGGTGAGAGAAGCGAGCGCCCGTCGAGCCTCACCCGGGTCGAGATCGGTGACGACCGCTGCGGTGTGGGGCAGCTCCGCGCAGCCGGCGAACGCCGACCCGCCCTTGTAGTCGACGAGCACGAACGCGAGGTCGGCCGGGCTGCTGCCCAGGGCCAGGCTGCTGACGAGCGTCCGTAGCGTCTCGCTCTTCCCGGACCCGGTCGTGCCGGCGACGAGGGCGTGGGGACCGTCGTCGTCGAGGTCGACGCGCAGCGGCCCGTCTGCCCCCACCCCGATGACGGCAGAGGCCCGGCCGTCTCCGGCCTGCCAGCCGCGAGCGATCGCTGACGGATCGAGCGAGCCGTCGGCGAATCGGTTGGACAGGGGCTGAAGATCGAGCAGCGTGAGGTCGTCCGGCAGCGCCGTCCGGTGCGCCGGTCCGGTGACCACAGGTGCGAGGCGGCGGGCGACGTCCTCGGTCCGAGACGGTGAAGCACCGTCGGGGCGGCCGTTCGTCCTGCTGGCGGAGCAAGTGACGCGGAGCTCGCTCGCGGCCGGGCCGTCGAGGACCACGGTTGCCGTGCACTGGGCAGGCAGGTCGAGCACGTCGTCAGCCAGGCACAGCAGGTGGACGCCGACCTCGCGCCCCCGATCGAGCGCGACGGCGAGCAGCCCAGAGTCACGCAGGCTGCGGACGCCCTCGACGAGCACGACGACGGCCGGTCCGATCCAGCCGCCCGACCGGTGAGCGAGTCGCTCTGCCACGAGCGCCTCGACGGCGGCTGTGCCGTCAAGCTCGGCGTGATGGTGCGGGAGCCACCTCAGCCACTCCCAAGCCGTGGCGGCGGACGGCTCGCACGCGGCCGCGAGCCACAGCTCCTCAGGCGGGTGCAGGGTCGCGAGCTGGAGGGCTGCAGATCTCGCCACGGAGGTGACGGCGGCACGTGGTCCGGCGACGCCTGTCACGGGGTGGTGGCGCAGGGACGAGCTGACGGGCGCGTCACGGTCGCAGGTGCGTCGGTCCACGCCCGCCAGCGTGAGCGTCTCGTCGAGCGCGTTCGCCGCGACCTCCGACCAAGCGGGGCCGCTGCCCCATCGGATCTCCAGGGCGTGCTCGTCGTCCTGCCCGCGCTGGTAGAGCTGCGTGGTCCGCTCGACGGCACGGGAGACAACCTCGGCGAGATCCGGTGACGCGTCCCGGCGTCTCCCGCGCTCCTCATCGAGCTGCTGGCAGAGCGCGGAAGCGGCGGTCCGAAGCGCCTCGGCGCGGTCGCGTCGCTGACGCCTGCGGCGTCGCCATGCCGGAAGGGCGCCCAAGCCGCCGGTGGCCAGGCCCACGACCGGTGAGACGACGACGAAGGCGAGCATCGAGCCCCGTACGCCGACGGCAAGCAGGACCGCGGCCGTGACGAGGGGTGCCACCAGCGCGCTCGCCGACAGCGCGCCCATGCGCCACGGCGCCACCTCAGGCGGGTCCTGGACTGCGTCACCCGTAGCCGGCGTGACGGTGAGCTGGGGCATGCGGTTGTGGACGAGGTGTCCGCGACCGTCCGGACGCACCGCGCTGGCACGGTGGCGTACCTCTGCAAGAACCAGCGTCGAGGACCCGCAGCGCAGCAGGGTCCCCACCGGCCAGCTGCATCCGGAGAGAGGGACGGGGTCCTCGCCGACCTGGGAGCCGTTGGCCGAACCCGCCTCGCGGACCGTGCAGCCCTCCTCCCCGAGGGTGGCGACGAGGTGGCGCCGAGACAGCACGGGGTCGTCGAGGCGGAGGTCGCACCCGGCCGCACGACCGACGACGAGGGAACCCGGGCGCAGAGGCACCGCGGCGCCGGCGTCCGGGCCGCCGACGACCCTGATCTCGAGCAGAGACCGCACAGCTGCGGGCACCGAGACCTCGCCCAGGGACAGCGTGGCGCCCTGGAGCAGCGGAGGGAGGCCGAGCACCGCTGCGCCTGGGACGGGCTCGCCGACGCACGTCCACGGCTCGGGGCCTTCGGGTGCGCGCCCCAGCGCCTGCCGGAGTCCCGCCGCGACCGTGGAGAAGGCGGCCCCCTCCGGGACGGTCACGACGACGTCGACGGCTCGGGGTGCGCCGCCGTCGCTGCCGGCACCCTCTGTACGCCCCGCGCTCAGGGTCATCCTCAGATCCACGCCGCACAGTGTCGTCGGGGCCTCGCCTGATGCTCGGGCGTCGTCCACAGGTTCCCGCCGAACGGGTGATCCTGCCGGCTCGACGTCCGCTATGCCCGGGAAAGGACCGGCCCGTTGTCCACAGGAGGGACGGATACGCAGAGTGATCTGTGGCGCATCGCTTACCGTCAGGTGGATTGAGTTGAGCACGGAGAGTAACCACGGGGGATCGATGGATGGCACGGCAGTTGTCGAGGACGAGCTTCGGGAGCTCGTTCGCAGACGCGGCATCGACCCGGTGGCCGAGCCGCTGCGGGTCCGGCAGCTGCTCGACGAGGTCATGGCTGAGTACGACGAGCGCAGCCTCGGCGGCCTCCTGCCTGCCCTCGTCGACCCGGCCGCCGCGGCCCGCCAGGTCTTCGACGCGGTCGCGGGGTTCGGGCCCCTGCAGCAGTACCTCGACGACCCGACGGTGGAAGAGGTGTGGATCAACGAGCCGGGACGGGTCTTCGTCGCCCGCGGCGGCCGCAGCGAGCTGACGACGACGATCCTGCGCGAGGACCAGGTCCGCGACCTCGTCGAGCGGATGCTCAAGACCAGCGGACGGCGCATCGACCTCAGCTCGCCCTTCGTCGACGCGTGCCTGCCCGACGGCAGCCGCCTGCACGTCGTCATCCCCGACGTCACGCGTCGGTTCTGGAGCGTCAACGTCCGCAAGTTCGTCGTCAAGGCCACTCACCTCGACGACCTCGTCGGCCTCGGCACCCTGACGCCGGCCGCTGCTGCGTTCCTCGACGCCGCCGTCGTCAGCGGGCTCAACGTGCTCGTCGCCGGCGGCACGCAGGCCGGAAAGACGACGCTGCTCAACTGCCTCGCCGCAGCGATCCCCGGTCGCGAGCGGGTCATCACCTGCGAGGAGGTCTTCGAGCTGCAGATCCCGCTGCCTGACGTCGTCGGGTTGCAGACCCGTCAGGCCGGGCTCGAGGGCACGGGCGAGATCCGGCTGCGCCGCCTGGTCAAGGAGGCGCTGCGCATGCGGCCCTCGCGCATCCTCGTCGGTGAGGTGCGTCAGGAGGAGAGCCTCGACCTGCTCATCGCCCTCAACAGCGGCCTGCCAGGCATGGCGACCATCCATGCGAACAGCGCACGCGAGGCCGTGACGAAGATGTGCACCCTGCCCTTGCTCGCGGGTGAGAACGTCAGCCACTCGTTCGTCGTCCCGACTGTTGCCGGGTGCATCGACCTGGTGATCCACGCGGCGACCGATGCCGACGGACGTCGCAGGGTCCGCGAGATCGTCGCTGTGCCTGGCAGGGTCGAGGGTGACGTCGTCGAGACCGCTGACATCTTCTCGACGCGGGGTGGACGCCTCGTCAGGGCCGAGGGCTACCCGCCGCACCTCGACAGGTTCGAGCGAGCCGGCTTCGACATCACGGCGCTGCTGGCACCGGCCGTCGACAAGGCCGCCTGATGGGAGCGCTGCTAGGGCTCCTGCTCGGGCTCGGCGTCGTGCTCGTGGTGCGCTCGTTCACGGTGCCCGCGCGTCCTCGCCGTTCCGAGCGGCGCAGCCGGACGTCCGGGCTGGCGGAGCTCCTCGTGCGCGCCGACATCGAGCAGGTGTCGCCAGCAGCCCTCGTGGGGTCGTGCATCGGTGCCGGTCTCGTCGTCGCCCTGCTCATGGGGGTGCTGTCCAGGTCGCCGTCCATCGCCGTCGCGTTCGGCGTCATGGCCGCATGGGGACCGATGGCGGTGGTCAGGTGGCGGGTGCGGAGTCGTCAGGAGGAGCTGCGCGGCGTGTGGCCGGACCTCGTCGACAACCTCGCCTCCGGAGTTCGCGCGGGGCTGTCCCTGCCCGAGGCTCTCAGCCAGCTGGGGGACCGAGGACCCGAGCAGCTACGGAGGCCGTTCCAGCGCTTCGCCCAGGACTACCGCGCCACCGGCCGCTTCTCCGAGAGCCTCGACCGCCTCAAGGACCGCCTCGCCGACCCGGTCGGCGACCGCATCGTCGAGTCGCTCCGGCTGGCGCGGGAGGTCGGCGGAAGCGACCTCGGCTCGCTGCTGCGCACGCTGTCAGCTTTCCTGCGTGAGGAGGCGCGCGCTCGCGCCGAGCTCGAGACCCGTCAGGGCTGGACAGTCAACGGGGCGAGGCTCGCTGCGGGCGCGCCGTGGGCGCTGCTCGCCATGCTGTCGCTCAACCCTGAGGCGGTCGCTGCCTACAACTCCCCGGCTGGTGCCGTCGTCCTCCTGCTCGGCGCGACCCTGTGCGCGGTGGCCTACCGGCTCATGCTGCGCATCGGCCGGCTGCCCGCCGAGGAGAGGGTGCTGCGGTGAACGCCCTCGTCGGGGCGGGCGTCGGCCTCGCGACGGCCTTGGGGGGCATGCTGTCAGTGTCGCGGCTGCCCGTGCTGCGCCGCCCCACCCTCGACGACCGTCTGTCCCCGTACCTGCGCGACGCTGCCCGCCCGTCCCGGCTGCTGCAGACGGACCGCACCCTCACCCCCTTCCCGACGCTCGAGCGGGTGCTCGCTCCGGTCCTCAAGGACGGCGTCGCCCTCGTCGAGCGCGGCCTCGGCGGGGCCGCGAGCGTGCGACGACGGCTCGGCGAGGCAGGGCACGACCGGACCGTGGAGCAGTTCCGTGCCGAACAGCTGCTGTGGGGGGCGGTGGCCCTGGCCAGTGCCCTGACCCTCTCCGTGCTGGCGTGGCTGTCCGGGCGCGGGCAGGCCGTTCCGCTGGTCATCCTGTGCCTCATCAGCGGTCTGCTCGGTGTGCTCGCCCGCGACAAGTGGCTCAGCCATGAGGTCGCGGTGCGTGAGGAGCGGATCATCGCCGAGTTTCCGACGATCGCCGAGCTGTTGGCCCTGTCAGTTGCCGCGGGGGAGGGTGCCGTCGGTTCCCTCGAGCGGGTGTCGAGGATCAGCCGGGGCGAGCTCGCCCGCGTGCTGTCAGGAGCCCTCGACGCCGCACACGCTGGTCGGCCGCTGACCCAGGCCCTCGACGACGTCGCACGACGCACCTCGGTCGCTGCACTGAGCAGGTTCCTCGACGGGGTCGTCGTCGCGGTCGAGCGGGGGACCCCGTTGGCCGACGTCCTGCGCGCTCAGGCAGCCGACGTGCGGGAGGCCGGAAAGCGCGCCCTGCTCGAGACGGGTGGCCGCAAGGAGGTCGCCATGATGGTGCCGGTGGTGTTCCTCATCATGCCGGTCACCGTGCTCTTCGCGCTCTTCCCCGGGTTCCTCTCCCTGTCGTTCTCCGGTTGAGCCGCGTCACCTGATCACCCCCCAGCCCATCCCGACCCGCGTCCGTCAGACGCGGGTCACGTCACCCAGGAGCACCACCATGCCCATCACCGCTGCCCTCCGCCTGCTCGCCGGGCTGCACCTGCGACTGACCGCCGGCGGCCGCGACCGCGGCGACGTCCCTGGCTGGGTCCTCGTCACTCTCATGACCGCCGGGCTGGTGACAGCCCTGTGGGTCGTCGCCAAGGACCAGCTCGTCACGCTGCTGAACACCGCCCTGACCGACGTCATCAAGTGACCCGGCGCGACGAGGGTTCCGCCCTGGTCGAGTTCGTCCTCGTCAGCACCGTCCTGACGGTCCTCGTCCTCGCCATCCTCCAGCTCGGCCTGGCGATCCACACCCGGACCCTGCTCGTGGCCGCTGCGGCGGAGGGTGCCCGGTACGGAGCCCGGGCAGACCGGGGGCCGGACGACGCGGTCGTCATGGCGCGCCAGCTCATCATCGGCGCGCTGCCCGACTCCTATGCGCAGGACGTCAGGGCGTCGTCGGAGCCGGTCTCGGGCGTCGAGACGGTCGTCGTCGAGGTCCGTGCGACGCTGCCGGTCCTGGCCCTGCTGGGACCGCCCCGGGGTCTCGTCGTCCGCGGGCACGCCGTCGTCGAGGGCGTGGGCTGACGTGCGGGACCGGTCTCGCATGCCCACCGGCGATTCAGGGACGGCGGTCATCGAGTTCACCGTGCTCGGCCTCGTCCTGCTCGTGCCGCTCGTGTACATCATGCTCACCGTGCTGGCCGTGCAGCGTGCTGCGCTCGGGGTCACCGCAGCAGCCCGCGACGCCGCCCGGGTCTACGCGACCGCCGACTCGGCTGACCGCGACCTGCTCGCGGTGGTGGCTGCACGTCTCGCGCTGCACGACCAGGGGCTCGTGCTCGACCCGGCAGGTCTATCGGTCGCGTGTGTCGGCGACTGCGCGCCGGGCGGCAGCGTCGAGGCGCTGGTGGACGCCCATGTCGACCTGCCGCTGCTCCCACGGGTCCTTGCGGGCGACCGCTCCGTGACCTCCCTCGCCGTGCACGGGGCGCACCGCGAGCGCATCGACGCCTTCCGGGCCCAGCGGTGAGCGCGCTAGGCCGGTTGCGTCGTTACGCACGTGGAGACGACGGCTCCGTGCTGCTGCTCGTCATCGGCTACGGCCTCGTCCTGGCTGCCCTCACCGTCGTCCTCGTCGACGTCAGCGCCGTATTTCTCGCGCGCAGGTCGATGGCGGGCACCGTCGACGGTGCGGCCGTGGCAGCGGCGCAGTCCCTCGACGAGGCGATGCTGTACTCGGCCGCCGACCTCGACGGGGTACCGCTCGCTCAGGAGGACGCCCGCGCCGTCGTCGATCAGTACCTGTCCGACGACGGCCTCGCCGATCGGGTGCAGTCGCTGGATCCGGCCGACGTCGTCAGTGACGGGAGGAGCGTGACGGTGTCCGTGACCGCGACGGTCCGGCTGCCGGTGCTGGGCGTCGTGGCTGCAGGCTGGGCGGACGGCGTGCCCATGACGGTGACGGCGCGTGCCCGGACGCCCTTCGTGCGCTGAGCGCGACGGCCGCTCGCGAGCCGTGGATGCGGGAGCCGCTGACGCCGCCAGGTCTTGCTGCGGCCAGCCCTGCCGGGTGCCGCTGCCGTGCGGGCTGCAGCGCACCAGAGGCGGCCAGAGCCACGAGGGGCCGCACCGCAAGCGCGGGCGCGGCGCCGAAGCGGCCGTCTGCGGTCGCCAGCAGCACCCGCCTCGGTGGGCAGCGCCGAGCGAGGACGACGCTGTTGATCGCCAGCGCGACCACGGACGACGCGACGACGGCGACGTCGCCGTTGAGCAGGCCGTAGGTCGTCCACAGTGCCGAGCCGAGCGCGGCGAACCCGCACGTCGCCGGTGACAGCCCGACGAGCGCCTTCGCGAGGAAGACCTCGCGCAGCTGCGGCACCCGCATGACGAGTGACAGCGCGACGCACAGCACGCCTACCCCAGCACCGCCCGTGGCGACGCCCGTCGCCGCGACAGCTCCTGACCAGGCGAGCGAGACCAGAGCGAGCGGCAGCAGCGCAGGTCGGGCGTGCGCGAGCAGGTAGGCCATCACAGCAGTGAACGGCACGAGGCAGGCGACGTTCGTCAGGACCTGTGCGCCGTCCGCGATCAGCGCGCCGTAGGTCAGCCATCCCGCGCAGGCGAGCAGCTGCATGAGCGCGGTAGCGGTCGAGACCCCGGCAGCGGTCCGCCCCCGGGCCAGCCGGAGGACCTGCGGCCAGGACCCCAGGACCGAGACGGTCCCTGCGCACGACCCGAGGACGGCGACCGTGCTCACGCGACTGCACACTCCCTGTCTCACGACGACTCACGACGACTCACGACGACTCACGACGGCGGCCGCGCCCGGCGGCTGCTCAGCAGACGTCGACAGCACTCGCGACGGCTCTGGCGGTCACCTGATGGGGCGACGGACGGCGGCGACCACGTCCAGGTCGCCCTTCATGTCTCGGCAACGCCCCTCGGCCCCTTGAGGCCGCGAGTCATCCGCACGCCTCCGCGGAGACAGGTCGAGGTGGGGGCCGAGGCGTCCGGTCGCGTACCGTGGACCGACGTGGCCACCGACTTCTCCGACGACCTCAAGGCCCTGACGGCGACGCTCGGCTCCATCGAGGCGGTCGTCGACGTCCCGCGGCTTGTCGCCCAGCTGGCCGACCTCAACGAGCAGGCTGCGGCGCCGGACCTGTGGGACGACCAGGAGAACGCCCAGAAGGTCACCTCGAAGCTCTCCTACGTCCAGGCCGAGCTCAACAAGATCGAGGGGCTGCGGCGCCGGGTCGACGACCTCGCCGTCCTCGCCGAGCTCGCCGAGGACGAGGACGACGAGTCCGTGCGCCTCGAGGCTCAGACCGAGCTCGAGGGCCTGCGCCGTGAGATCGGCGAGCTCGAGGTGCGCACCCTGCTCTCCGGCGAGTACGACAGCCGCGAGGCTCTCGTGACCGTGCGTTCCGAGGCCGGTGGCGTCGACGCCGCGGACTTCGCCGAGATGCTCATGCGGATGTATCTGCGCTGGGCCGAGCGGCACGGCTACAAGACGGAGGTCTACGACACCTCCTACGCCGAAGAGGCGGGCATCAAGTCGGCGACGTTCGCCATCAAGGAGCCGTATGCCTACGGGACCCTCTCCGTCGAGCAGGGAACCCACCGGCTCGTGCGGATCTCGCCGTTCGACAACCAGGGCCGCCGTCAGACGTCGTTCGCGGGGGTCGAGGTGGTCCCCGTCGTCGAGCAGAGCGACCACCTCGAGGTCGACGAGTCCGAGCTGCGAATCGACGTCTACCGGTCCTCCGGCCCCGGCGGCCAGGGCGTCAACACGACCGACTCCGCCGTCCGGATCACGCACATCCCCAGCGGGATCGTCGTGTCGTGCCAGAACGAGCGCTCCCAGCTGCAGAACAAGGCGAGCGCGATGGCCGTGCTCCAGGCCAAGCTCCTCGACCGCCGACGTCAGGAGGAGGATGCCAAGATCGACGCGCTGCGCGGCGACGGCGGCAACTCCTGGGGCAACCAGATGCGCAGCTACGTCCTGCACCCGTACCAGATGGTCAAGGACCTGCGGACGGAGTTCGAGACCGGCAACACCGGGGCGGTTCTCGACGGCGAGATCGATGGCTTCATCGAAGCCGCGATTCGCTGGCGGCGCCAGGGCGCCCGCGCCTCCTGAGCCACCGGCTCCGGCGTCGTTGTCTCGGGTCGCCGGTGTCACCCATTCGGAGTAACGAACCGCTCAGGTCCTCAGGCCTGCCGCCGATCGGGACGAGAGCGCAGGACTGCCCAGGTCATGCGCGCGTCGAAGGGAGCACCACCCGTGCGCACGTCTGGACACGCGAGGCGCCGCCGGGGGCGCGCCACGGTCGCCGCCGCCGCGGGCACGGTCCTCAGCGGAGGGCTCCTCCTCGCCGCCGCTGCGCCAGCCGCCCTCGCGGGCACCACGCCGACGACGCCCTCCGTGCGGCTGCTCACCGTCGCCGCGCGCGAGTGCGACGAGTACACCGACGTGACGGCGAACCGCGCGCGCAACGACATCCAGCAGTCCCTGCGCGACCTCGGCGCCGACACGACGTACACCTCCGCGACGCTCCCGGTGAACCCGGTCAAGGAGGCGACCGACCAGTCAGCCTGCCGACCGCTGCCCGGCTGGACCCTCACGCTCGGCGACGGGATCGCGGCCGCGAAGCTCACCCCGAACCTCAGCCAGGTGACCAACCCCGGACGCACCCTCACGACGCTGTCGAGCACACCCCTGCTGAGCAAGACCGGCCTCGGTACCGGCGGCAGCCTCGAGGGTGCCGTCACCGTCGCGCTGACCGACGACGAGGTCGCCCGCGCCGCCACGAGGAAGCTCTGGGTCATGGGTGGTACGCCGTCAGCACCGCTGCCCAGCGGGCACGGGTTCGCCTCGCTGCGCTGCGCCACCGACGACGTCAACGGCGACAACGTCGAATACCTGTCGTTCCCGTCGAACGTCTCGCACCTGTTCTGCTATGCGTACTACGTGGAGCCGGCCCCGAGCTACGGCAAGATCGTCCTCAAGGAGCAGGTCGACGGCGACCGCACCGGTGCGCCCTCGTTCGACTTCACCGGGTCGCTGTCGTTCAACCCCGACGGTGCCCTGAGCCTGGCGGACGGCGCCAGCACGAGCTTCACCCGCGCGGTCAGCCTGCCGCCCGAGGACCCGTGGACGGTCGCCCAGATGCCGAACGCCGACTGGCCGCTGACCGACATCAACTGCACGTCCAACCGAGGTACCAGCCGCTGGACGACGACGCCGCCCGAGGCGCGCGTCGCCCTGGCCGACCGCGAGACCGTGACGTGCGTGTTCCACAACAGCCGCGCCGGGGCGGTCGAGCCCACGCCGACGCCGACGCCGTCCGCCACGCCGACGCCGTCCGCCACGCCGTCGCCGTCCGCCACGCCGACGCCCACGCCCTCCCCCACGTCAACGCCGGAACCCACGGCCACCCCGTCCCCGACGCCGACGCCGGTGAGCACCGACCTGCCCGTCGTGACCGTCCCGACGTCGAGCCCCGGCCCTCAGGACCCCGCCGTCCCCACGGTACCGAGTGGCCCTGACCCGGCGCCGGCAGCCACGAGCACCGCCGTCCCGACGACCCCGACCTCCGCCGCCCCGCGGCCGACGCCGTTGCCGGCCACCTCCGTGCTCGGGACCAAGATCCCCGGGCCGCCGGACCCCGCTGACCCGACGTCCGGCAGGCCTCCGCTGGGTGGGCTGCCCCACACGGGGGCCGACGTCAGCGACCTGCTGCTCGCGGCCGGCCTGACGCTGGTGCTCGGGGCAGCGCTGCTCGCCATCGCGACGCCGCGCCGCAGCCGTCGGCACTGATCGGCGCGCTCCACGAGCACGACGAAGGCCCCACCCGGACGCTTTCGGGCGGGGCCTGTCGTCGGTGCTGGGAAGCTCGGCTCACGAGGGCGACTCCCCCGAGCGAGGGGGCTCAGCTCGCGAGGGCGCGGGCCCCCGTGAGCGAGAGGACGAGGACGGCGAGAAGGCCGGCGACGAGGGCGACCCACGAGAGGACCGCCCGGACGGCCTGGGCGCGGAGCTGGTCGAGGGCGTAGCGGCAGGACGCGCACCGGGCCAGGGACACCGGGCTGCCGCACCGGGCGCAGACCAGGCTGCTGCCCGCGGTGCCCCCGAGGCCGCTCAGGCCACCGAGCTTGCTCAGGCTCATGTCGTCCTCCTTGCCCGGAACAACGCCCGACGATGCACCGGGCGTTCCGCGACCCCTCCATCATCCCCCGTACACTCGACTCACGGCCACTCCAACCGCGTCTCCGTGACGTCGGTGCCCGAGTCCCCTACCCGGCCCCTGATGCCCCTGTGATCCGCTTCGACAACGTCACCAAGATCTACCCGACCCAGACCCGTGCGGCGCTGGGCGACGTCTCCCTCGAGATCGACAAGGGCGAGTTCGTCTTCCTCGTCGGCACGTCCGGCTCGGGCAAGTCGACGTTCCTGCGTCTCGTCCTCAAGGAGGAGCGACCGTCCTCCGGCGTCGTCCATGTCGCAGGAAAGGACCTCAGCCGGCTCTCGAGCTGGAAGGTCCCCGCGCTGCGCCGTCAGATCGGCACGGTGTTCCAGGACTTCCGGCTGCTGCCGAACAAGACGGTGCACGAGAACGTCGCGTTCGCCCTCGAGGTCATCGGCAAGCCACGGCACCACATCGCTCAGGTGGTGCCCGAGGTGCTCGAGCTCGTCGGGCTGTCAGGCCTCGAGGACAGGCGCCCCGACGCGCTCTCCGGCGGCGAGCAGCAGCGGGTCGCGATCGCCCGCGCGTTCGTCAACCGGCCGATGATCCTCATCGCCGACGAGCCGACCGGGAACCTCGACCCGACGACGAGCGTGGGCATCATGAAGCTGCTCGACCGCATCAACCGGACGGGGACGACCATCGTGATGGCTACTCACGACTCGTCGATCGTCGACCAGATGCGCAAGCGTGTCGTCGAGCTCGAGAACGGCCGCCTGGTGCGCGACCAGTCTCGTGGCGTGTACGGGTACTCCGCCTGATGCGCGCGCGATTCATCCTCTCCGAGATCGGGATCGGCCTCCGTCGCAACCTGACGATGACGATCGCCGTGGTGGTCACCGTCGCCATCTCGCTCGCCCTGTTCGGCGCCGGCCTGCTGCTGCGCGACCAGGTCAGCGAGATGAAGAACTACTGGTACGACAAGGTCGAGGTCTCGGTCTTCTTGTGCAGCAAGGACTCCACGCGCCCGAGCTGTTCGGACGGCGAGGTCACGCAGGCCCAGCGCGACGGCATCCGTAGCGACCTCGAGAGCCTGCGTCCGCTGGTGAAGCAGGTGTACTACGAGTCCAAGCAGGAGGCGTTCAGCAGGTTCAAGGAGCAGTTCAAGGGCTCCGCGATCGCTGACAACGTCACCCCTGATGCCATGCCGGAGTCGTTCCGCGTCAAGTTGTCAGACCCGACGAAGTACGCCATCGTCTCCAGCGCGTTCGAGGGCAGACCAGGCGTGGACCAGGTGCAGGACCAGAGACGCCTGCTCGACAGGTTCTTCAAGGTCCTCAACGGGTTCCAGCTGGCGGCCATCATCATCGCGCTGGTGCAGATCATCGCGGCCACCCTGCTCATCTCCAACACCATCAGGGTGGCGGCGTTCAGCAGACGACGCGAGACCGGAATCATGCGGCTCGTCGGAGCCTCGAACTTCTACATCCAGCTGCCGTTCCTCCTCGAGGGGGCGGTCGCCGGGCTCGCCGGTGGCATCCTCGCGAGCCTCGGCATCGTGGCGATCCAGAAGTTCGTCGTCGAGGACCGCCTTGTCGAGTCGTTCCCGTTCACGAACTTCATCGGGTGGAACTCCGTCGTCTCGACCGTCCCGATCCTCCTGGGCCTAGGCGTGCTGCTCTCGGCGCTCGCCTCGTTCGTCACGCTGCGGCGCTATCTGCGCGTATGACGCGGGCGGTGCCGCGGCGCGCTCGTAGACTGGTCGGGTGCCCTTCCTGACCCGACGCCTGCTGCGCGCCACTGCGGTGGTGCTCGCGGTTGCTGCGGCGTTCGCCTCAGGGGTGGCCACGGGCGTGCTCGGCACCCGCGGCCCGCGGGCCGACGCCGACGCCGCGACGTCCGTGTCGCGCACCGTGGTCGACGAGGCCGCAGAGCGCATCCAGGGCTCGGCGGCGCGCTCGGTGGGCCGTGAGGAGCTCGACCGCGCCGCCGTCGAGGGCATGCTCGGGGCGCTCGACGACCGCTGGTCGTCGTACTTCCCGCCCGGCGACGCCCTCTCCCTCGCTGACGGCCTCGACGGTCGGTACGCAGGCGTCGGCCTGTGGCTTCGCTCGACGGCAGCCGGTGCGCTCGAGGTCGGCAGCGTCCAGGTGGGCTCGCCGGCCGCCACGGCGGGGATCATCGCGGGGGACACGCTCACGGCGGTCGACGGTGCACCGGTGACGGGTAAGACGGTCGCGCAGGTCGTCGGGTCGCTGCGCGGCACCCCGGGGACGACGGTGACCCTGGCCGTCCGCTCCCGCACGGGCGAGCGCAGCGTCGAGGTGAGCCGCTCGTCGTTCTCGGTGGCCGACGTCTCGGTCCAACGGCTCCCCGGCAAGATCACCCTCGCCCGGATCTCGCAGTTCTCCCGCGGGGTGGGTCGCCAGCTCCGCTCGGCGCTCGGGGCTGACCGGTCGAGCTCGTCGAACGGCGTCGTCCTCGACCTGCGAGGCGACCCGGGCGGCCTCATCGACGAAGCCGTCGAGGTCGCGTCGGTGTTCCTCGACAAGGGGCCCGTCGTCACGGTCGAGCGGCGCGGCCAGGTCGCCACGACCCTCGAGGCGATCGGGCAGGCCGACACCGCCACGCCCGTCGTCGTCATGGTCGACGGCGGCACGGCGAGCGCGGCCGAGGTCGTCGCCGCGGCCCTGCAGGACCGCAACCGCGCCGTCGTCGTCGGTTCGACGACGTTCGGCAAGGGCTCGGTGCAAGAGCCGAGCAGGCTCTCCGACGGGTCGGCGCTGGAGATCACCGTGGGCCGCTACCGCACGCCGTCCGGGCGCTCCCTCGACGGTGTGGGAATCACGCCGGACGTCGCCGTCGACCCGGGAGCCGCGGCCGACGTGGCTCAGCGGCGGGCGGTCGAGGTGCTCTCCGGCCTCGTCGCCTCCCTCGGCTCGAGCGGGCGCGGCTGATGCCCCGCGAGACCGGGCGCAAGCTCGTCGCCCAGAACAAGAAGGCGCGCCACGACTACCACATCGAGGACACCTACGAGGCGGGCATCGTCCTGACCGGCACGGAGGTCAAGGCGCTGCGAGCGGGTCGCGCCTCGCTCGTCGACGGCTTCGCGATGATCAGCGACGGCGAGGCGTGGCTGCACAACGTCCACATCCCCGAGTACGTCGAGGGGACGTGGAACAACCACGCCCCGCGCCGTGTCCGCAAGCTGCTCATGCACAAAGGAGAGATCCTCCGGCTCATCGGCAAGACGAAGGAGGGCGGCCTGACCTTGGTGCCGCTCTCGCTCTACTTCAAGGACGGCCGCGCCAAGGTGGAGATCGCCCTGGCCCGAGGCAAGAAGACGTGGGACAAGCGACAGGTGCTCGCCGAGCAGCAGGCCAACCGCGAGGCGCAGCGTGCGCTGCGGGCGCGGACCCGGGGGCGCGAGGACTGAGGCGGATCGGACGTCGCCGGTACCCCCGTGCCGCATGGCAGTGAACGCGGGTCAGGTGATGCTGCCTCGTTGGGTTTGCGGCCGTTTTCGGCTAGCCTGCCCCGAGTGTCCGCAACAGCCTGGGTAAGGCTCACCTCATGAAGGCGATCGTCGCCCATCGCTACGGCGGTCCTGAGGTGATGGCCCTCGAAGAGCTGCCGGAGCCCAAGGTCGGCCCGGACTCCGTGCTCATCGGGGTGCGCGGCGCGGGGGTCAACCCCGTCGACCTCGCGATCCGCGCCGGGCGGCTCGACGGCGGCTTCGACGTCCACTTCCCGCTGGTGCCTGGGTGGGATGTCGCGGGCGTCGTGGAGGACGTCGGAACGGCCGTCACCGAGTACCGCCCCGGAGACGCGGTGTACGGCTACCTGCGGATGGACCACATCGAGCACGGCACCTACGCGCAGCGCGTGGCGGCGCCCGTGCGGTGCATCGCCCCGAAGCCGCGGTCTGTGGGGTTCCTCGAGGCGGCCGGCGTGCCGCTCGCCGGGCTGACGGCGCGGCAGGTCGTCGAGGAGCTCGCCGTCGGCCCGGGGGACACCGTCCTCGTCCACGGCGCCTCCGGCGGGGTGGGCACCTTCGCCATCCAGCTGGCAAACCTTCGCGGCGCCCGGGTCATCGGGACGGCGAGCGTCGTCAACCACGAGTACCTTCGCTCGCTCGGCGCCGAGCCCATCTGTTACGGGTTCGGGCTCGTCGAGGCAGTGCGCACCTACGCGCCGGAGGGCGTCGACGCGGTGATCGACCTCGTCGGGGGAGAGGCGCTGGAGCTGACGCCGCTGTTGCTGCGGCGTCCGGGCCGCGTCGTCTCCATCGTCGACGCCGCCAGGGTCAAGGAGCTCGGGGGGGTGTACGTCTTCGTGCGCCCCAACGTCGGTCAGCTGCGCGAGCTGGCGCACCTCATCGACGAGGGACGGCTGCACGTCGCCATCGAGCAGGTGTTCCCGTACCAGGACGCCGCCGAGGCGCACATGCTCGTCGCGGAGGGGCACGTGCGAGGCAAGGTCGTGCTGGAGATGCGCTGCGACCTGTGAGCCCTCGCCCGGTACGGGAGGTAGCATGGAGGCACAACTGCACAGGGGGTGATTGGTCTCGACTTCGGATAGTGAATCAGGGGAAGCGGGCCGAGGACGCCAGGGACGATCTCGTTAACCATTCCCTGGAAACCACTAAGCGCCGATACTCATCGCGCTGCCTTCGCTCTCGCTGCCTAGCAGCTAGAGCACTAAGGAAGGCTGTCAGCCCGGGAGCGCTCCCGGCTCGGTGTCTGGCATCATCAAGGGAGCTCAACCACTCGTCCCGGCTGCGGGGACGGGTGGGAAATCGAACAGCAGCTGAGCCCGTCAGCAGCTTGCCTGCGTGACTGCTGGGGCCGAGAAACTCGATGCAGGATGCGCCCGGAGAAGCCCTGGGGCGTTACCGAAGGACGCGGGTTCGATTCCCGCCACCTCCACCCCTGTTGTACGACGAAAGCCCCTGCCGTCAGGCGGGGGCTTTCGTCGAACAACAGGCGTCCCTCGAGGTGGTGGGAATCGGGAGGAGCGCACACGAGGTCGTCGCTCTCCGGCGCGAAGCGCCGCGCTCCGGCGACCTCGTTCCATAACGACGGATCCCGCCACCTCCACTCAGCGGCCTTCGCAGAATGAGCGAAGGCTCTTCGCAGAATGACGTCCGCCTCGATGGGGCGGTCATGGTCACCCCGTGCGCTGTAAAGGAAGCCTCGCCCAGTCAGAATGCCGAGTGGAGGCTCGTTGGGAACTCCCCATCAGCCGCGCCGGTTGGCCTCAGAACTGAGACGGCGCCCATGAAGCGGAACAGTGTGGATGCTCGGTCGTCAGTTGCGGTTCAGGCCGAATCCGCGGGACAGCAGCTTGTTCTTCCACCAGGACTCGACCTGCTCGATCGTGTCGTCGGGGGTGTTCTGGTCCACGTCCTCCAGCACCGACACCTGGTATCGGCGGCGTCCCTGCCTGGCCGCCGCCTTCAGGCCCACGTCGCCGCCGCCACCGCCATCGGTGTAGTTCATCCAGCGGCCGAACAGGCTGTCCGCGCCCTTGGCCGAGCCGACGTACTGGGCACCGGAGTTCAGGTCGACGAGGAGGTACACGCCCTTCACACTGCGCAGCACCTGTTGCCAGCCGTGCGGGAGCGTCGGTATCTCGTCAACCGGCCGGACGAACTCGCGGAACCCGGGGAAGCGGGGCTCGTACTGCTCGGCGATTTCGATCACCGGCTTGGACTGGTTCGCCGCCCGCTGCACCCAGGACCGCGTTCCAGCGCCCCAGTCGATCGCCACTTTGTCCCGGTAGCTGGCCAGCCGATCGTCCAGCGGGAGGTCGTAGCGGAAGTGGCCAGAGACGTCGTGCTTGATCAACGCGTCGATGCTCCCCAGGGGACAGGTGCTCACGCCGGCGACCCGGTACAGCTCCAGGAACACGGTCTTCCGGACCTCGGTCACGATGAAGCTTGCGAGAAGCTCACCCACATGGAACCGGTTCTTGCTCTGTACCTGCTGGTAGGCCTCGAAGGTCGGGCGGTCGTTGCGCCAGGCCTCGTACATCCGCCCCGGCCGAAGCCAGTTGTCCCGGTGACGCACCAGCCGCACCTGCGCACGGTCGACGGTTTCAAGCGCGAGCAGATCGTTGAACGTCAGCACTTCCCGACCCCCTCGAGGACACTGGCCCCTCCACCGCGCGAGCCTGTTGGGGCAGGCTAACCGCAAGGGGCCGGATGCCCGGCCCCTTGCCGCGCCGCTGAGCCCGCGGCTACACCAGTCTCGGCTTCCCGGACCCACGAGGACTCCCGCCGCAGCGGTAGCGGCCATCTCGCAACGAGCGACGAGAAACGCTAGAGTATCCAAGTAGATACCTGTCGGGGTTGGGGGTTGCGTGGGGCTAGATGACCTCCTCGAGCGCGCTCGGCACGATTCGGGGCTCACCCAGGACGAGGTCGCTCGGCGGGCCCGAACGTCGCGTCCGACGCTGTCGGCGTACGAGCACGGTCACAAGTCGCCGACGTTGGCGACGGCCCGACGGCTGCTCGACGCCACCGGCCATGATCTCGAAGCTGTGCCTCGTGTCGAGTTTCGTCACCAGGTGACCGCGCGCGGGCGCGCTGTGTGGGTGCCGGACAGGTTGTGGCGACTCCCGGTCCGTCAGGCGTTGGGTCAGGTCACGCTGCCGCTTCACGTGAGCTGGTCAGAGCCGGGCCGGACGTCGGATCTCAGTGATCGTGGTCGGCGCTCGAGGGTGTATGAGGTCGTGCTCAGGGAAGGGGACCCGGACGACATCCGCAGCATCATCGACGGAGCACTGCTGGTGGATCTGTGGGACGAACTCGTTCTGCCCCGCGCCGTGCGGTCCGCGTGGGACCCCGTCATCCGAGCCGAGCTGGAAGCCGAGGCGTCGTGACGAACCGACACGGGGACGAGATCAAACCGACCGTGCTCACCGACTTCCAAGTCGAGGTTGCCCGGTTGTTCTTCTCTCTAGCCGCATCCGATCGCTTCCTGCTGGCCGGCGGAGCCGCGCTCCTCGTCGACATCGCGCTCGACTCTCCACCGCGGCAGCCCGCGACGGCCAGCTTCCTGGGACCGACGTTCGCACCGGACGAGCTCGCGGGTCGCAAGCTCCTGGCCCTCTTCGACCGGGCCGAGGCGCGAGACTTCGCGGACGTGTACGTGCTGCTCCAGACGTACACCAAGAACGAGATGCTCACGTGGGCACACGACATGGACGGCGGTTTCGACCCTGGCGTCCTCGCCGAGCAGTTCGGGACCCTGAGCCGATTCCTGGACAGCGACCTACCTGTCGAGAGCGCGTCGGCGAAGCAGATGCGTGAGTTCTTCGACGTATGGAGACACGAGCTCACCCCGTGACCGTTGCGAACCTTGTCCCCTGGAGCCCCGTCCGCCGTCAGCCATGACTCCGGTCGTCGGGCCGTCGATGGGGCTGTTGACGGCGTCAACGGCCGGACCCAATGGGACCCGACAGGTCCCGACGGAACCCGACCGGTTGTGCTCGCAGCCAACGGGTTCCTACGGATCCCGACGGCTCGGACGAGTTCGATTCCCGCCACCTCCACTCCTGTGACCTGCGGAAACGTGGGTCACGTTGACAGGAAGGTAGTCGTCGGTTGACACGGAGGGCTACCTTCTTGCGTTGTGCCGAGCATCCGCGAGCGCAGACGGGCCGATGGGGTCCGATCGTCGCAGTGCTCTGGCACGACCCCGAGACCGGGGTGCCAATCGTCACTGACGAGGTGGTGCGCACGCCGGGAGGGACGTTCGAGGCGGCGGTCTCCGAGCACATCGACCTGGGGAGGCACGTGACGCGCTGCTTTTCACCGACATGGTCGGTGCGCAGACGCCACGCCCGACGAAGCATCCGTGGGTGCACGACCAGCGGCACACCCACGCGTCCTGGATCCCCGCGGGGACGGACCTGTTCGTCCTCCAGCGACGGCTGGGCCACGAGCCGGAGGCGCGGGATTCCTCCGGGACCCGGGCTGAGCCGAGCGATCAATTCTCAGGACAAGCTCAGCGCCTCGCTGCTACCGTCGTCAGGCGCGCTGTTCACGGGGCTCCGAGCCGATTCGGCCCGGGCTTCCCAATTGTCGGCGGTCTGCTGGTCAAGCAGGTGCCCTCGGTCCCCGAGAGCCCGCGGTGCAACTCCGCAACCCGGCCGTCTGGCTGACGCATCCCGGACACAGGTCCTTGTGGCTCACGCCCCGACCTGTTTCTCGCGCCAGCCTGGCGGTCGGCCCCGCTCTCGTAGAAGGAAGGACCATGGCCCGGGTCACCGTCCAGGAGTACCAGCGCGCCGTGCTGCACCAGGCAGGCGCGGCCGCCGTCGTGCTCGCGCCCGGACGCCACTGGTACCGCAAACGGCGCAGCATGCTGGCTGTCGTCGACCTGCGCCCGACCCTGTTGAAGGTGGCCGGCCAGGAGGTCCTCACCGCGGACGGTGTCGGAGTGCGAGCCACCGTCGTCATGCGGTTCCTCGTCGCCGACCCGTTGCGCTGGGTGCTGTCCGGCGACGGCCCGGGCGCGGGCAGCGAGCGGCTCTACCTTGCGGCCCAGCTGGCCGTGCGTGATGCGATCGCTCAGCGGACCGCCGAGGAGCTGTTGGCGAGCCGTGCGGAAGCATCGCAGCAGCTTGTCGCGACGATCCGGGACGCTGGGGCGGAGGTCGGAGCAACCGTCGAGACCGCTGACCTCCGGGACTTGTCCTTCCCTGGGGAACTGCGACGGGTCTTTGCTCAGGTGGCGATCGCACACCAGGAGGCTGCGGCCTCCCTCGAGCGCGCTCGCGGCGAGACCGCGACGCTCCGGTCGCTGGCGAACGCTGCCCGCTTGATCGAGGCGAACCCGGCTCTCCGTGAGCTTCGTGCCCTGCTCGCCGTCGAGCGGATCGGCGGAACCCTCGTCCTCTTATCGGGAGACGCCGCGGCGCACGCGGCCCGGCAGCAGTAGCGCAGGCCAGGAACTCATGGTCCAGCTCCCCGCGCGCGGCCGGAGTCCACGACGTGCGTCCGACGGCCCGACGTCGACAAGCTCGTCGACGCCCGGCCGCGCCGCGCTGAGTAGACCATCGACCTCCTGGTGGCCGCCCACCTCCCGGGCCGCGCTCGCCCCAGGCTGCTCGGCAGGCCCGTCATGGCGATCGACGGCGGCGCCCAGGCGCTGACGCGCACGCAACGCGCGCGCGTCCCCCAGGACGAGCGCGTCGTCGAGCTCACCGCCCCCGACCTGCTCGGCACGGTCGTGCTCAGGGGCTCTTGCCGTGCAGAGCCTCACCGCGGAGCAGTAGTCAATTCCTGTGGATTGGTTGCTCAGGTGTCGTCGGCGACGAGTTCGACTTCGTATCCGTCGGCGTCGGTGAGGTAGGCGGCGTAGTGCTGGGCTCCGCCGGCGTGGGGGTGGCTGTCGGGGAACATGAGCGTCCAGCCGTTGGTGGGGGCTGCGGCGGTGAGGGCGTCGACATCGCCGCGGTCACCGGCGTGGAAGGCCAGATGGTTCAGCCCCGCTCGGGTGCGCTCATGCCCGCCGGGCAGCATGGCCGGTGACTGCTCGATGACGAGATAGGTCGGGGGCAGCAGCCAGCTGCGGCCGCCGGGCCAGTCCTGGAACGGCTGGTAGCCGAGCTCGGTCAGGAGCCATCCCCAGCTGCGGGTGGCTCGGTCGATGTCAGGCACCCAGAGTTCGACGTGGTGCAGGTGGCCTCGGGTCGCGGGGCTCATGCTGCTGCTTCCTCGGTGCTGGTGCGGGCCTCCATACTGACTCCTTCGACGAGCTTGCCTGGGTGGATTGTCGCTCCGGCTCTGACGAGCGCGACGAGGAGGGGTGCGTTGACCGAGCGCCAGCGACGCTGGGCGGCCTCGATGAGCTTGAACGCCATCGCGATCCCGGCCGTCCGGGAGCCGGGGCCCTTGGTGACGCGCTGCCGGAGGCGGACGGTAGCGAAGGTGGACTCGATCGGGTTCGTGGTCAACAGCCGGTGGATCCAGTGCTCCGCGGGAAATCGTAGAACGCCAGCAGCACGTCCAGGTCACCGGTGACCTTCGCGGTGGCCTTGGGCCACTTGGCGCCGTAGAGGTCCGCGAACGCCTTCGCGGCCCGGGCAGCGTGGTCGCGGTCGGCGGCGTTGTAGATCTCCGCGAGGGCCTTCTCGGCGCCGGGGTGGGCGGACTTCGGCAGGGCGGTGAGGA
This sequence comes from Actinomycetes bacterium, assembly GCA_038322045.1. Taxonomy (GTDB): domain Bacteria; phylum Actinomycetota; class Actinomycetes; order JBBQFP01; family JBBQFP01; genus JBBQFP01. The sequence goes on from JBBQFP010000004.1 coordinate 90,528, forward strand.
CGTTGCCGATCTTGTGCCCCCAGCAGCGCTGCTCCCGGGTGGTGGCGAAGACGTCGCGTAGGGCCTTCCAGAAGCCCGGCGCCCCGTCCCCGACGGCCAGGACCACCGGCGCCCTCATCCCGCGGCGCTTGCAGTCGCGCAGCAGGTCCGCCCATGACTCCGACCTCTCCCGGAACCCGTCGGCCAGGGCGAAGAGTTCCTTGGTGCCGTCGGCGCGGACCCCGATCATGACTAGCAGGCACACCTTGTCCTGCTCGAGGCAGACCTTGAGGTGGATGCCGTCGACCCAGCAGTAGACGTAGTCCGTGCCGGTCAGCGACCGCTCGTTGAAGGCCCGGGCCTCCTGCTGCCACTGGCTGGTGAGGCGGGTCATGGCGGCCGGGGACAGGCCCGCGCCGGTGCCGAGGAACTGCTCCAACCCCGGGGCGAAGTCCGAGCTGGACAAACCGTGCGAGTACAACAACGGGAGCACCTCGGCCACCTGCGGGGACTTCCGTTCCCAGGCCGGCAGGATCGCCGAGGAGCACCGGCGCCGCTGCCCGGTCTCATCGACGCCGCGGTCGTTGACCCGCAGGGCTCGCACCGGCAGCGCGCCAGAAGCCGTGGTCACCTCCCGGGCCTGGTGGTAGCCGTTGCGGACCACCACGCGCCGACCGGCCTCGTCGACCTCCCCGGCATGTGCCTCGATGTAGGCGGCGACCTCCGCCTGCAGCGCCGCCGCGAGCATCTGCCGGGCACCATCACGGACTATCCGATCAAGCAACGACCCACCCGAGGACAGGTCTTCGGTCGTGGCATGCGTGTCCTCAACCACCGTGAGCATCTGCCTACCTTCCCGACCGGCGCGTCAACGCAGGCCACGACCAGGACCTGCTTGCGCTCCAGATCATCCCCGGGAAGGTGCCCCCCTTCACCTCACCTGGTCGAGGACCATCCACAGGTTCTGATCATTGCTCCTCACCGCAGCGTTTCGCGCTGCTACGCGCGTACTCGCGTCGCGCGGAGGCGCCTACCCTACCGGAGACGATCTCCATTCCCTCCTTGTCGGGAGGGTTGACCTCGACAGACGTTGTCCGTGAATCGGGACGGCTCGTCGTCGACTGTTCGGTTGGGGCCGCAGCCGCGCGCTGGCGGTGACCTCTCTATGCCCGGGCCCAACGCACCGACGAAGGCGCGCTCGGCCGAGATTCCCTCATTCGTGCGGTGTCGATGCCGATGTGCTGATCGGGTGCTCATCAACCGCGACTTCTCAGAGGGGCTGTCATGTTCGGGATGCGCGCGCGGCTGTACTCCAGCTACGGCCTGGTCCTGGCCTTCATGGTGGCCGTGTTCTGGGTCGGCCTGTCGGGGGTGCAGTCCCTGCACAGCCAGGGCCAGCTCGTGGCGCAGCAGACGACGCCATATTTGATGCAACTGTCCGACGCAGCAGTCACCGAGACGCTCGCCGCAAACAGCGAGCGCGGCTTCCTGTTGACCAGTGACCAGAAGTACGTCGGGGAGTTCGACGATCGGATCGCGCAGGTGCAGGCATCGCTCATGGCTGCCGACGCGCTCGCGTCGACTGACAAGCAGCACTCGACTGTCGCCCAGGTGGGAGCCGGTCTGACAGCATGGGCCGACCTGGTGCACGGGGAGTTCACGCTCCAGGCCACCGACCCGGCCAAGGCTCTCAAGCTCGCATTCGGAGCGAACCGCGATGTGCGCAAAGCGTTCGAGGCCCTCTTTGATGATGCGACCACACAGGCCAGGGATGCACTCGACGCCTCTGTCGCCGCCCAGGACGGTGCCGCCAGGACCGCGCAGCGAGACCTGCTGCTCCTGCTGGCTGTGAGCGGCGTCCTCGCCGTGATCATCGCCGCGTGGATGGCGCGGCAGGTGACCGTGCCGCTGGGGAAGATGCAGACGTTGTTGACTGCGGCCGCCAGCGGGGACTTCACCGGCCGGAACACCCACCAGTCTCGGGACGAGTTCGGCGTGGTCGGGCGCGCCTACGACACCATGGCCGACGCCATGTCCGGGGTGCTGGCAACGATCGCAGACAACGCCGGCAACTTGTCGGGCGCCACCGAGGAGCTCACGGTGTTCTCCAACCAGATCAGCGCCAGCGCGGAGGAGTCCTCGGCGCAGGCCACGGTCGTGGCCGCGGCCGCCGAACAGGTCTCGACCAACGTGCAGACCGTGGCGGCCGCCACGGAGGAGATGTCGGCTTCGATCCGGGAGATCGCCAAGAACACGCAGAACGCCGCGGACGTGGCCGCCACGGCGGTGCACGTGGTGCAGACCGCGAGCGTGACGGTCGCGAAGCTGGGTGAGTCCTCCGCGGAGATCGGTTCGGTGATCAAGGTCATCAACTCGGTCGCGGAGCAGACCAATCTGTTGGCACTGAACGCGACGATCGAGGCCGCCAGGGCAGGTGAGGCCGGCAAGGGCTTCGCGGTGGTGGCCAGTGAGGTCAAGGAGCTGGCGCGGGAGACGTCGACGGCGACCGAGGACATCGGGCATCGGATCGAGGCGATCCAGTCCGACACCCGGGCGGCCGTGGCCGCGATCACCCAGATCGCGGCGATCATCGAGCAGATCAACGACACGCAGGCCACGATCGCGTCGGCCGTGGAGGAGCAGACCGCGACCACGAACGAGGTGAGCCGCAATGTGACCGAGGCGGCAACCGGGTCGGGCGACATCGCCGCGAACATCTCCGGCGTCGCCACAGCGGCCACGGCCACGACGAGGGGCGTCACCCAGACCCTCGAGGCGTCCGCCAGGCTCTCGAAGATGTCCACCGAGCTGACGGACCTGGTCTCCCACTTCACCTACACTCGCGGGGCGGCCCAGGATCTGGCCACCTCCTCGGTCGAAGCCATGATCACGAAGGCGATCGGCGCGCACGGGGCATGGAAGAAGCGCCTGTGCACCGCGATATCCGACGGGACGCACAAAGAAGACGTGACGGTCGTGGCGCAGGACGACCAGTGCGAGTTCGGGCGCTGGTTGCACGGCTCCAAGCCCACGGGGCCCGACCAAGCCCACCACCAGGCTGCCAAGACGTTGCACGCGGCCTTCCACAAGGAAACCGCTAACACTCTGCGTCTGGTCTCTGCTGGCAACAGAGCACAGGCCAAGACGTCGATCGCCACCGGTGGGGCTTTCGCGGAAGCGTCCCGTGTCCTGACCAAGACGATGATCGAATGGCGGCAATCGGCAGCGTAGAAGCCGCTGAGGCGGCCTTGGCCGTCGCCGGCTTGGTTCACCTACCGCCCGGTGCCAGTGCTGGCCGAGGTGCCGGTCGTGCGTGGTGGCGCGGCGCCCCTGGACGGGCGTCGCGACCTGGGATCAACGACACCGATGGCGGCTGGGCCCGGCGGGTCAGCCCGAGCTGAGCTCAGCGGAGTCTGCCAACAGATCGCGCGGATCGACTCCTGCTCGGCGGCGTCGGTGCGGATTACTGACGAGTTCACGCGAAAGCTGTCGGCGAGTCCCAGCAGCCGCGGATCGCAGGTACGGGAGCCCCCTCTCGTCAACTTCGCACATGGCCGCCAGGCGCCCTGAACCCGCTGCCGCGTGCGCAAACCCGGTTCGCACGGTGCCCGCCTACCCTTGGCTGACGACGTCGACCGAGATCTCCACCGCCGGCACCGTCCCCCTGTTCTCGAGCCAGTGGACGGTGTTGCGGTCCTCGGGCCAGCCCACGCCCGGCCCGTAGTCCGTGGAGATCCCGTCGCGATGGTCGGTGATCGTTCCCTGCAGCACGTAGACGGTCCCCGGTCTGCCCCTGTGGTCGTGAACCGGGCCGAAGACTCCTCCCGGCTCGATGGTGACCATGCGCATCCGAAGCCGGCGTCCGTCCATGCCCTCAATCTCCGGGCCGAGTTCGACGGTGGCCAGCAGCTCCACGGCGACACCGCTCGTACCCGGGGTTACGTGGTCATCGCTCATCGTGCAGTCCTCTCCGCGGGGGTGGGGCGACCTCGAGCGTGTCGCCGGGAAGGAACGAGTCGGGGGTGCCGTTGACGACGACGCAGGCGCGACGCCAGGGCTGCTGCGCTGCGAAGAATGCGAGCTCGTGGCTCATCCAGTCGTGCCAGGCGAGGTCGTCCGTGTGAACGACCGTCGCTCTTGACGTCGTCGCGCAGAGCGCGTCAGAGAGAGTGGACTTGCCCGAGGCTCCGCGTCCGTCGATGGCGATGATGCGCGGGCGACCTGCGGGTGTGCCTGCCGCGGCGTTGACCACGTCGAGCAGCTCGATGGCGGTGACCCGGCGCCAGGGGCCAGCCGCGGGTTCCCCGGGCGGCAAGGTGATGGCCACGGCGGTGTCCTTCCTGGCGGTGGCGCGGCGGGGATCCAGCTCGGCTCATGGGACGCAACGCCCCGGCGAACGGCTGCGGAAGAGCTCAACTCCGACCCGCACGAGGTGCTCCGGGCGGAGAGCCGGGCACGATAGCAGCCATAGCGATGGAAGACTGCTCGGACGTGGCGACGCCGGCGCGTCGTCAGGAGGACGACGAGAAGGCTCATCGGTCAAGAGCCAGGTATCCGCATCGGCCGGTTGACGCCACCAGCGATCGCGGGCAATGTCTAGGGGCCAGGCCGTTCGAGTCGGGCGAGAGGGGCTCTGCGATGACGAGGATCCCGACGGCTGCCAGGGTGCGGGCCGAGTTCGCCCTCGCCGTGATCTCCGGCCTACTCGGTGCTCTCACTGTCGTCTTTCGCGACTGGCTCGAGGTGTTCGGCTGGGATCCCGACCACAGCAGCGGCACCGTCGAGGTGGGGATAGTGCTGAGCCTCCTCACGGTCGCGGCCTTGCTCGCGGTGGCCGCCCGCGGGCATCGGCGGGTCCTGCTCGACTCAGCGCCTGTGTAGTGCGCGACCGGACCGGGTGATGATTCCCGTGGCGGCCGATCCGGGTTCATCGGGCTGACCTAGCCCGCCAAGCACGACCGGCAGGAGGTGACGCATGGGCGTCTTCGGGTGGAACGAGCTGGCCGACTACGCCGTCCTGCACGGCACCGTCACCGACACCAGCAGGGCCCTCGACGGCGACTGGATCCTCATGGTTCGCCCCGACGCGGCCAGCGAGTGGCTGCTGACCAATTCGCACGGCACCCGCAACGAGAACGGCCAGGTCGAGTGCGAGGTCGAGCCGAGCGACTTCTTCGACGACGACGTCCACGAGCAGATCTACTTCGGCACTCTGAAAGGCCGGCACGTGACCGTGGTCGGGACCTGGTCGGAGGACAAGTCGCACTCGGACAAGACCGAGATCCACCCGGTGACCTCCGTGGTCACCGAGTCCGAGTTCAACCACGCCAAAACCGTGTACCTGACGGCGCTGGCCGACGACTCGGGCCGCTTCCCAGCCAACGTCCCGCACTCAGGTGAAAGCCGGGTCGCGGAGTTCCGGGTCCTCTTCCCCGACCGGCCGACGGTCCCGCACTACGACCAGCGGCCCAAGTTCGACGTCCAGATGGCCAAGAGCTACGCCCGCTCGGTCAGCTTCTGGATCGAGGACGACGGTGTTCACGTCCCCGCTCTGCGGGGTCTGGTGCACACCGGCACAGCCGACGAGGGGCACGGGGTCTACATCGGGCGGCTGCACCTGAGCTACGAAGCGATACCGAAGTTCATCCCTGTCGACGTCATCCCGCCCAGCGACAGGCTGCAGATCTCCAGCGTTGAGTACACCTACCACCGCAGCCAGCGCGGCCCCCACCACGCCCGGTTCATCTCCGCCGTCGGGGGATACGACGGCGCCACGTTCTGGAAGCTGAAGCGTGACACCGTGATGTACCTGGTGCGCAGCAGCCAGAAGACGTTCTTCACCAAGGCCCCCGACGGGACAGTCGCGGAGGTGGTGATCGTCGAGCCGCACCGGACCGCCGACGACGTCTACTACTATCCGTACATCGCGACCGCCCCCGACGACACCACGGCCGACAACCTCTCGCAGCTGCCGCTGTGCCCGATGTACACCGACGAGCTCTGACTCGCCGTCACCAGCCCTTCCCTCCGCCCGGCGCCGCTGCCCGAGGTCACTGCAGCGAACCGGCGAAGATCTGCCAGGCGAGAGCGGACTTCGCGACCAGGCTGAGGACGAGGTAGGTCTTCTCCCCGAACGCGTAGTCGCGCCAGGGCCCGACCTGTCGGTACTGCAGCCACTGGTTGACGGCGAACGAGAGGAAGAACACGAAGAGCGAACCGAAGATCCCGTAGACGAAGCCGGGGACCTCCTCGGCCCCGAAGAGGTTGATGCCGATCGCCACCCACGGCGCGGCACCGACGAGCGACCCGAACCAGAACGGGAGCATCGTGGTGGACTGCCGGTGCGGCGGGTTCATCCGCTCCTGAAGCCAGCCGAAGAGAATCATGCCGACGTTGGCCCCGACGACCGCGACGACGGCGGTGACCTCGGTGACACCGGAGTAGAACCCGATGAGCAGCACCATGAGGGTGGCGCTGAGGCTGTACTCCACCCAGCGGAAGCGGTTGATCCCTGCGCGGAGGTCGGCCTCGTAGCGGTCGCGCAGGACGCTTCCCGTCAGCAGGTGATCGATGGTCGCGAGAACGAGGAACACCGCGATGGCCGTACCGATCCGGACGTCGAACAACCGCTCAGGCGCCGGTGCGGCGGTGCCTGGCGGTCCTGTGGGGAACGACGAGGTAACGGCGATGGCGAAGCTGCTCGACAGGGCCAGGATCACGAGGGCCTGGACCGCGTGGAGCACGCCCAGCGCAAGGTTCCACCGTCTCAGGCCCTCAAGCCGGGTCGGTATCAACCCAGGACCGTGCGTCGCTCGCCTGCCGTCGTCACCCATGTCAGCAACCTACGTGCATGGTCCACCGCGCGCCTGCCGGGGGACGCGCCTCCTGCGGACGGGCTCACCTCGTCTGCGGGCCATGTCGGCCACACTGTCGACCAGACTGGCCCGTCCGGGCCTGGACGAGGAGGACCACGTGGTGACGCAGCATGCAGCGCCCGACGAGGTCGAGGGGCAGAAGGTTGGCGCGGCCGATGGTGCGGGCGCTCGACGGGTGGCCCTGGTGACCGGGGGCAGCCGGGGCATCGGCGCAGCTGTCGCCGAACAGCTCGCGGGCCACGGGTACGACCTGGTGCTCACCTACGCCTCCCGGGCCGACGCTGCCGAGCAGGTCGCGGCTCGCTGTCGGCTCGGCGGTGCGCTGGTACATGTCGTCCAGGCCGACTTCTCCGTCGCCGGAGCGCCAGGTGCCGTGCTCGCCGCGGTGGACGAGGCCGGCCTCGACCTGCACCTGCTGGTGAACAACGCGGGTCTGCTCCCCCCGCTCGGCAGCGTCGCCGACATCACGCCCGAGCGGGCGCTGCGCACGCTGACGGTGAACACGCTCGCGCCGCTCGAGATGGCGCGGCTGGCGGTGGCGCGCATGCGGCTCGCGGGGCGCGGCGGAGTTGTCGTCAACGTCTCGTCCAGGGCGGCCGTGCGGGGCGGGTCGGGGGAGTTCGTCGACTACGCGATGAGCAAGGCAGCCCTGGACTCATTGACGGTGGGTCTGGCCGGCGAGGTGGGAGCAGAGAACATCCGGGTCGTCGGGGTGCGCCCGGGTCTGATCGCGACGGACATGAACACCGGTCCGGCGGCGGGCGGTCGGCTCGCGCGGCTGGTGACCGGCGTGCCTCTGGGGCGGGCGGGGACCGCGCACGACGTCGCCGAGGCGATCTGTTGGCTCGCCTCCGACGCCGCCTCGTACATCACCGGCGCCACGCTCGACGTCTCCGGTGGTCGCTGAGCTGAGACGAGCCCGGATCAGAGCGTCAGCCCCTGCTTCCGAGCCAGAGCCGGTCGCGGGCCCGAGTCATCGCGACGAAGAGCTGTCGTCGCTGCAGCTCCGCCCGCTCGCGGTAGGCCTCCTCCGTCTCGTCCGGCTGCTGGGGAGGCACGGCGGTGTCGTGGTCGGGCAACAGGACGCAGGTGAACTCCAGGCCCTTCGCCCGCTGATAGGTGCCCACCTTTACGGCGTCCGTCGGCCGGCCGTCGTAATCATTGAGCAGGCTCACGGGCAGTCCGGCCGCCTCCAGCACGGTACGCCAGGCACGAACCTCGCGATTGCTGGGGACGAGGACCGCCATGTCACCGGCCCGGGTCCCATGATCGATGGTCCAGGCGACCGTGTGCACCAGCGCGGCGCTCTGAGATGCGGCGTCACGGCAGGCGACGTAGGCGACCTGGCCCCCGCTGCGCTCGACGTCGACGGCCCGGGCACCCAGCTCCGGCTCGGCGTCGAGGTCGTCGAACCTGTCCGCACTGACGACATCGAGCGCCCGTGCGAGCACCTCGGCGGCGTTGCGGTAGTTGGTGCTCAGCACCGTGGCGCGGCCCTGTACGTTGACCCCCGCCTCCGAGAGTGTGAAGCCACCGGGGTAGACGGACTGCTGGCCGTCGCCCACGAGCAGCAGCCCGTCAGGGCGGTCGCCGACCAGGGCGTGCAGCAGCCGCAAACCGGTGCACGACAGATCTTGGACCTCGTCGACGATGACCGACGTATAGGGCGTGGACAGCGGGCGGTTGCGGATGCTGTCGAGGGCCAGGAGCAGCAGGTCGTCGAAGTCGGCGACTCCGGTCTCGGACAGGCGCTGCTGGTATTGCTCGAACAGCTGCCAGACCGCGCGTCGTTGCTCCTCGCGCAGCGGGTTCCGCCGTCCGATGCGCTCGAGAGCGAGGTACTGGTCGACGTCGCTCAGGCCACGTCCCTTGATGACCGCGCCAACCTCGTCACGCCAGTACGAGACCGGCAGGAGGCTGCGGCCCAACAGGCCGGGCTCCCCGACCGCCGACCACGCAGCTCGGAATGCCGCGTCCTGACCATCCAGCACAGGCGCTTCGCCGCGCGCGGAAAGCAGCCGTCGGGCCCAGGCGTGCACGCCGAGGAACTCCACCCGGTCGTCGAGCTCCGGCGCGAGCCTTCGGAGTGCCCATCGCGCTCGTCACCGCGCTCGCCGCGAGCGTCGTCGTCCCCGAGAGCAAGGCAGCGGGGGATACCCGCTACGACATCCCTGGTGCCCTGCTGTCGACCCTGGGTCTCGTGTCGCTCGTGTACGGGTTCACCGAGGCGGCCAAAGCGAAGAACCCCGCGAACCCCAACGACACAGCGGTCCAGGGCTGGACGGCGCCGTCGACCATCGGGTTCCTCGTGCTCGCCGTCGTCCTGCTCGCGGCGTTCGTCGTGTGGGAGCAGCGAACCCCGCACCCCCTGCTCCCGCTACGGATCGTCATGGACCGCAACCGGGGCGGCGCCTACCTGACGTTCCTCTTCGTCGGGGCAGGACTGTTCGCGATGTTCTTGTTCCTCACGTACTACTTCCAGATCAACCTCGGGTACAGCCCGCTTCGGTCCGGCTTCGCGTTCCTGCCGTTCAGCGCCGGCATCATCCTCTCCGCCGGCGTGGTGGCCCAGCTGCTGCCCAAGGTCGGTCCCAAGCCGCTGATGATCCCCGGACTCATCATGGCGATCGTCGGGATGCTCCTGCTCACCCGCATCTCCCAGGACACGTCCTACGTCACCCTCGTGCTTCCGTCGCAGCTGCTCATGAGCGTCGGGCTGGCCGGGGTGTTCATCCCTGCGTCGAGCGTCGCGCTCTACGGCGTCGGTCACCACGACGCCGGGGTCGCCAGCGCGGTGCTCAACAGCTCGCATCAGATCGGGGGCTCGCTGGGGACCGCCTTGCTCAACACGGTCTTCGCCACGGCGGTCACCTCGTACCTGACGGCGAACCTCGTCAACCCGGCCGACGCCGCACGGCTCACCCCGCTGGCCTTCATCAGGGGCTACCACGTCGCCTTCTTCTGGGGGGCGATGCTGCTCACCGCGGCGCTCCTCTGCGCCACCTTCCTCGTGACCGCCCGCAAGGAGGACCTCGGCTCCAAGGCCGAAGCCGAGGCCGCGGTCGCCGTCGTCTGAACCGGCCGGCGGCGCGTCGTCGCCGTCGAGACGCTGGTGCGCTGCCCAGGTGCTGGCCGTGCCGGTGCGGGCCGGGCAAACCCTGACATAGTCCGCCGTCCGGCACTCAAGCCCGCGGGCCGCCCGGCCGATGTGGTGGGCATGCTGCTCGAACAGACGCTCCCCGCCTCGGGCGCCCTCGACGCCGTCCTCGCCGCTGTCGACGACGCCATCGTCGACTCCTCGGCGCACCCGGTCGCCGTGACGTTCCCAGCGCGCGCGCTCGCCGCCGTCGTGCGGGCCTACTGCCGGACGCCGGAAGGGCCGCAGCTCGTCCTCTCGGCCATCGGCGAGGCCGTGTCGAGGGACTCAGCGGCCGGTCACCTCGACCACCCATGCTCGTCCCGGACCTGGGCCGCCCTGGCCCTCGCCGACCACCTGCAGAGCCTCGCCGGCCCCAGGCTCTACGCCGCGGCCGAGTAACCGCCGCCCTCGCCCTCAGGCCGGGGCGCGCCGTCCGGCCAGCACGAGCCCGAGCGCGGCGAGCGCACACGCCGGCGTCATGAGCAGCGCGGTGTGGGTGCCGACCGAGTCCGCGAGCACCCCGAGCGCGAACGGAGCCACTCCCACGGCCAGCCCGCTGCCGAGGCCGGTGCGCGCCGCCGCCAGGTCCGTCCGGTCCTCCGCGAAGGCGAGGCACCGGGAGACCGCGAGCGGGTAGTGCATGGACAGCCCCAGCCCCGTGATGAGCAGCCCGGCGAGCGCCGCCGGGTACGAGGTGCTCGACCACAGGACGGCGAAGCCCGCGATGCTCAGCCCGATGGCGGCGATGAGCATGGGGTCCACCGCCCGGCGCAGGAGCATCCGGGCCCCGAGGAAGCGCCCCACCGCCATCCCCGCGATCATCGCGAACACCCCCGCCGATGCCGCACCCGGGGAGGCGTCGACCCGGGAGCGCAGGAGGTCGGGCGTCCAGAACGACAGCGTGAACTCGATGGACACGCACATGACGACGACCCCCCACGCGGTCCAGAACCGCGGCGAGAGGCTTGTTCCTTCCCGGGGTAGCGCTCCGCCGGGCAGCGGCTCCGGGGCCGGCGGTTCCGCGTCGGGCACCTCGACGCTGCGCCCGTACCAGAGGACGGCGGCGACGAGCGGCAGGACGACGAGGACGCCGGCTCGCCAGCCGACGCCGAGCGCGACGCAGCCGCCGATGATGAGCGGCGCCGTGACGCCGAAGACCGTCCCGACGCCGTTGCCCTCCGTGATCGCCGCCGGGGCGTGCCGCCCGTGCCGTGCCGTCAGAACCGGTCCGGTGGCGTTGACCATGACGGCGCCGAACCCACCGCAGACGAGCGCGCCGAGGAGCGTCACCGGCACGAGGTCGGAGGACACGAGGATGGCGATGCCCGCTCCGAACAGCGCCGTCGAGACCCTGATGACGCCGGCACGGCCGTAGCGAGCCACCATGACGTGGAGCAGCATCCCCGCGAGGATGGAGCCCACGGCCATCGCCGTTCCATGCAGCCCGGCGACGCTGCGGCTCGTCGACTGCTCGCCGCGGAGGAGGTTCATCGCGGGGCCGAAGCCGTAGAGGAAGTACCCGTAGGTGCCGAGCAGCGCGTAGGCGAACCACGTGATCCGGTCGCGGACGAATCCGGAGCCGCCGACCCGGGGGCCCAGCTCGCTCGGGGGGCCGGCGCCCGCGCTGGTGCTGGTCGTGACGTCCCCTCGGCTCCGTGCTCGATGCTGCTTCTCCGCCGACGGTGCGGGGGTCGCCCCAGTCCACCGTCACGTCGAGGGTAGACCGTCCTCGTGCCGAGGGGCTCAGGTGCCCTCGACGCCGTGGCGCGCGAGACGCCGTACGTCTGGCCGGTGCGCAAGGCGACCTCGGGGCGGTCATTACCTACCGGTAATAATGGGACGAACGGCCCTGACCCTGCGGATGGTTGTTGCGACAGGCTTACCCCAAGGTGCCCCCGTCGCAGCAAAGGATCCCCGGCCATGCCCAAGCCCCCCGTGAAGAGTGCCGCCCGGTCCCCGCAGGACGTGCTGGGTGAGGAGCGCATCGCACAGATCGACGTCGCCGTCGCCCGGGCCCACGCGGCTGCCGAGGCGTTCCGCGCGCTCAACCAGGAGCAGGTCGACCGCATCGTCGAGGCGATGGTCCGCGCGGGGGTCCGGGCCGCCGGCCACCTCGCCGAGCTCGCCATCCGCGACACCGGCTTCGGCATCTTCGAGGACAAGGTCGTCAAGAACTACGTCGCCACCGAGTTCCTCTACGACCACCTCAAGGGCAAGCGCTCCGTCGGGATCATCGACGAGGACCCCGACCTCGCGATCGCGCACGTCGCCGACCCCATCGGCGTGGTGCTCGCCATCACCCCGATCACCAATCCGACGTCGACGGTCCTCTACAAGGCCATCGTCGCGGCCAAGACCCGCAACGCCGTGATCTTCCGCCCGTCACCGCTGGCCGTGCGGTGCGCGAACGCGACGGTCGAGCTGCTCCGCGAGGCCGCCGAGGCGGCGGGCATGCCCGCCGGTGCCCTGCAGCTGCTGCCGGACCCGGAGAACGAGGCGACCCACTACCTCTTCGCGCACCCCCAGATCGACTTCATCTGGGTCACCGGCGGCCCGAAGATCGTCGCCCTCGCGAACTCGGCTGGTAAGCCCGGCCTGTCGGTCGGCCCGGGCAACGCGCCGATCTACGTCCACCGCACCGCTGACATCCGCGGCGCCGTCGTCGACATCCTCATCTCCAAGACTTTCGACGCGTCGGTGATCTGCCCCGCCGAGCAGACCGCGATCATCGACGACGAGGTCTACGACGACATGGTCGCGGAGTTCCAGCGGATGGGCGCCCACCTCATGACCGAGGAGCAGTCGGCGAAGATCGCCGAGTTCGCGTTCGGCTGCACGGACAAGGTCAACCTCGGTGCCCTCGGCCAGCGGGCGGCCGAGCTGGCACGCCGGGCGGGCTTCGACGTCGCGCCGGAGACCAAGGTGCTCCTCGCGCCGCTGCCCAGCGACCTCGACGAGCTCGGCGCCCACACCCTCGTCCAGGAGAAGCTCATGCCCGTCCTGGGCCTCGTGCGCGCCACGAGCGAGGAGCACGCCATCGCCGCCGCCGTCCTCGTCACCGAGCACGGTGGCCTCGGGCACACCTCGGCGATCTACGCCACCGACGACGCCGTCATCGACGCCTACGGGACTGCCGTGCGCACCGGTCGCATCCTCGTCAACGCCCCCACCGCCGTCGGTGCGCTGGGCGGGATCTACAACAACCTCACGCCCACCTTCTCGCTGGGCTGCGGAACATGGGGGGGATCGAGCACGACCGAGAACGTGAACTACCGCCAGCTCCTCAACATCAAGACCGTCGCGCGCCGCCGGGCGCCCTCCCAGTGGTTCCGCATCCCGTCGACGACGTTCATCAACGCCGGCGCGCTGGAGAACCTCGCCGACATCCCCGGCACCACCGTCGTCGTCGTCACCGACAGCCTCAGCGAGCTGCGCGGAATCGTCGACACCATCCGCCCCCGGCTGGGGACCCGCGACGGGATCTACGTCTTCAGCGAGGTCGAGCCCGAGCCCGACGAGACGATCATCCGCAAGGGTGTCGCCCTCCTCGAGCGGGTGAAGCCCGACCTCATCGTCGCCGTCGGCGGGGGCTCGGTCATCGACGCGGCCAAGGCGATGCGCCTGTTCTACGAGCACCCCGAGTGCACGATGGACGAGCTGGCCCTGCCGTTCCTCGACCCGCGCAAGCGGGTGGCGCAGTACCCGCAGGACCCGCACACGGTGCTCCTCGTCGCCGTCCCGACGACCGCCGGCACCGGCTCGGAGGTCACGCCCGCGGCGGTCATCACGGTCGGGGACCGCAAGGAGTCCCTCGTCGACTACACCCTCGTGCCGGACGTCGCCATCGTCGACCCGCTGCTCACCGTCTCCATGCCCCCGGCGATCACTGCCGACTGCGGCGTCGACGCGCTGACCCACGCCCTCGAGTCCTCGATCTCGATCTTCGCCTCGCCGTTCACCGACGCTCTGGCGATGCACGCGGCGGGGATGATTCTCGGGGCCCTCCCGGTGGCGTACGCCGACGGCTCGGACATCGCGGCACGCACCGACATGGCCAACGCGGCGACGATGGCCGGTCAGGCCTTCGGCAACGCCTTCGTCGGCACCAACCACGCGCTGGCGCACGCCGTCGGAGCCCACTTCCACCTGCCGCACGGGCGCGCCAACGGGATCTTCCTGCCGCACGTCCTGCGCTACAACTGCTCGCTGCCGACGAAGTTCATGCCGGCGCCGGGCTACTCCGCCTACGTCGCCCCGGAGAAGCTCGCCACGCTCGCCCGGGTCGCCCTCGCGGCGACGGGCAGCGATGACGAGTGCCGCGCGGTGCTGTTCCGGGCGGTCGACGAGCTCCTCGCCACGCTGCACATGCCGCGGACGATCAAGGAGACGGGGGTGCCCGAGGACGAGTTCCTCGCCGCGCTGCCCGACCTCGCCAAGGCGGCCTTCAACGACCTCAGCGTCCGCACCAACCCGCGGATGCCCATGCTCACCGAGCTCACCGAGCTGCTTCGCCTGGGCTACTACGGCTGACCGGTTCTGGGACGGGAGGCCACGTCGGCCCAGTCGTTTGGCACACTGGGCCGGGACGCGGTGAGGGTTGCAGGCAACTTTTGTGCCCCTTCACGCGTCTGACCCAGCGACGCCCTCGTTCCGCAACGCACCCGCAGGAGACCCCCCATGCTCGCGACCCGCCGAAGCACCCGGTCAGCGGCGCGCCGCAGCCTGAGGCCCTCAGGGCGCCTCGCCGCCGGGGTGGGGCTGCTGACCCTGGGCCTGGCCCTCACCGGCTGCGGCCCCTCCGGTTCAGTCGCCCAGGGGACCGAGAAGCCCCCGGTGGCGGCGTCCCGCACGCCGGCCGTCATGCCCTCGCTCGTCCTGCCCACCACCGCGGCGGCGTTCGACAAGCCGCTGAGCCTCTCGGTGGCCAACGGGACCCTGCGCGAGGTGTCGGTCATGGGTGCCAAGCACGGCACCCCGCTCACGGGCTCCATCGACGCGGTGAAGACCGCGTGGTCGAGCGACGTCCTGCCGCAGGCCTCCGCGGCCTACCAGGTCGCCGTCACAGCGCTCGACGCCGACGGCGCGATCCAGCAGCTGACCGGGACCGTCACGGTGGCCGCGGTGCCGGCCTCGCGCAGCCTCGCGGCCACGCTGACGCCCTTCGGTGGCACGGTCGGCGTCGGCGCCCCCGTCGTCCTGCGCTTCACCAAGGACGTCTCCGACCGCGCCGCCGTGGAGAAGCTCGTCCGGGTGGCCTCCTCGGTTCCCCTGCGCGGAGGCTTCCGGTGGGTCTCGGACAGCGAGCTGCACTTCCGGCCCGAGTCCTACTGGCCCACCGGTACCACCGTCGAGGTGACCCTGCCGCTCGCAGGCAAGGCCATCGGCGCCGACCAGTGGGGCATCCGCGACTCCACAGTCCGCTTCCAGATCGGGCAGAAGCGGGTCACCCGGGTCAACGGCGCGGCGCACACGATGACGCTCTCGGTCGCCGACAAGGCGGTGGCTACCTGGCCGACTAGCCTTGGCAAGCCGGAGTTCCAGACCCGCACCGGCACCTACGTCGTCCTCGGCAAGCAGGAGTCGCTGCAGATGACCTCGTGCAGCGCGCAGATCACCTGCGACAAGAAGGACCCGAACTACTACGACCTCAAGGTCGACTGGGACGTCCGGCTCACCTACAGCGGCACCTTCATCCACTCCGCCCC
>JBBQFP010000005.1:0-98862 GCA_038322045.1 Actinomycetes bacterium
ACCAAGACCGCGTGAGGCATTGGCCTCGTTGCCGGTTGGTCCGACGCACGTGACCTGTACTCGCAACTGCCAGAGCGGTCGGGCGCTGGACGCCGGTCGTTTGCTGACCATCGACGAGACGCACCGTGCGCGCACGGACGAGCCCCGCCGACCTCCTGCAACGATCAGACCACCGCAGCATCCACGCCCTAGAAACGACATCCGCGCGTGGGTCGCCGCCTGGAACGCCAACCCCAAACCCTTCGTCTGGACCAAGACCGCAGAACAGATCCTCGGCAAGATCGGACGACCTATTCAACGAACTTCAGGTCCGGGACACGAGTCAGATGACGTCGATGGCTGCACTCGCTGGGCGAGTACGGAATGTCGCCATCGACGTCGTGACCTGACAGATGCGAAGCGGTGAGAGCTTTCGTCGAGTCGCGAAGCGGTCAGGCCTTGGCCTGCATGGTGGCGTGGGTGTGGTCGCCCTGTGCTTGGGCCTTGGGGTCTCTGCCGTCCTGCTTCGCGCGGACACCGGACTCAACCTGGTCACCGAGGTCCTGGTCGACGTTGCGCCAGTACGCGAAGGCCCGATTCAGGACGCGTTCGCTGACACCGTTGAGGAGGTGGCCGACGATGTTGCCGACCAGCCGATCGCGGGCAGCGTCATCGAGGACCTCGCGCACCATGGTACCGGCCTGGCCCCAGTCGTCGTCATCGGTGCGCAGCGTGTACGCGCTGCGCACCATCTCACCGTCGGCATACCAAAGCCCGCCGTCGTCGGTCAGCGACGGGTCGGCGACCGGACCACCGTAGGAGTTCGGCGCGTAGACCGGATCGCTGACGTTCTGCGTCCGCATGTGGCCGTCCTTGGAGTAGCTGTGCACCGGCACCTTGGGCACGTTCACCGGGATCTGCCGGTAGTTCACCCCGAGCCGGGCGCGGTGCGCGTCGGAGTAGCTGAATCCGCGGGCGAGCAGCATCTTGTCCGGCGAGAGTCCGGTGCCGGCTACGAGGTTGTTGGGCTCGAAGGCGGCCTGCTCGATCTCGGTGTGGTAGTCGGTGACGTTGCGATTCAGCGTCATCCGCCCGACCTCCTGCAGCGGGTAGTCGCTGTGCGGCCACACCTTGGTGAGGTCGAAGGGGTTGAAGCGGTAGGTCTTGGCCTCCGCGAACGGCATGATCTGCATGTGCAGCGTCCAGCTGGGGAACTGTCCGGCCTCGATGTGGTCGTAGAGGTCACGCTGGTGGTAGTCACCGTCGCTGCCCGCCAGCTCATCGGCTTCGTCCTGGGGGATGAACTCGACTCCCTGGTCGGTCTTGAAGTGGTACTTCACCCAGCACTTCTCACCGTTGGCGTTGATCCACATGTAGGTATGGCTGGAGTAGCCGTTCATGTGTCGCCAGCTACGCGGGATGCCTCGATCGCCCATCAGCCAGGTCACCTGGTGGGCCGACTCTGGCGAGAGCGTCCAGAAATCCCACTGCATGTCATGATCGCGCAGGTTGTTCGCCGAGCGACGCTTCTGCGAACGGATGAAGTGCTGGAACTTCATCGGATCGCGGATGAAGAACACTGGGGTGTTGTTGCCGACCAGATCGAAGTTCCCGTCGCTGGTGTAGAACTTCAGCGCGAAACCGCGCGGGTCGCGCCACGTGTCGGGGCTGCCTCGCTCGCCAGCGACCGTCGAGAAGCGGGCGAGCATCTCGGTCCTGGTGCCAGGTTGGAACATGGCCGCCCGCGTGTAGGCGCTCACGTCCCGCGTCACCTCGAAGGTGCCGAAAGCGCCGCCTCCCTTCGCGTGCGGTTGACGTTCTGGGATGCGCTCCCGATTGAACATCGCCATCTGCTCGATCAGGTAGTGATCCTGCAGCAGCAACGGGCCGTCGGGGCCAACCGACAACGATTTCTCATCGCTGGCGACCGGGATCCCGGCGTCGGTGGTGGTCGGGGGAGATTCGTCTGTGGTCACGCGAACAGCTCCTTGATTCCTTGGGGGCCTGCTTGTTGGCAGTCGGGGGCACCGGCCCCAGAAGAGAACTTCGGCCTCGTCCACCTCGTAGCCGGCGTCGTCGTTCGGAGTCAGGCACGGGCGAGCCCCGACGGCGCAGCCGACGTCGGTCGTCCGCCCGCATGCGCGGCAGACCAGGTGGTGGTGGTTGTCGCCGGTTCGGATCTCGAACCAGGCGGGTGACCCGGCCGGCTCGATACGCCGCACCAGGCCGGCACCGACACACGCCTCCGGCACGTCGTAGATGGCCTGGGTGGACACCGCGCCCAGTCGGTCCCGGACCATGCTCGTCAGCAGGCTCACAGTGGAGTGGGGGAACCACCTCGCCAACCTGCTCCCTATTCTGGTACTAGTCAAGACAATGCGCGTGTTCCTGGCAGTGGTGCACCGGCCGCACCGCCGCGACGCCACCAGCCGCACACGGGTGCAGGCCGCTCGCGTGGCACGGTCTCGCTCGCTCGATCCCGCGAAGGTTCTCGACCTGGTCGACGCCCAGACTGCCGGGCGCGGGCTTGGATCTTCGGCGAGCCGAGAGTCAAGGTTCTCGAGCTCAACCTCGCGCTGGAGCAGATGCATTGACCGTCAGCGCAGCACCTCACACCGACGCCCAGGACCGCCCAGGCGGCCCAGGGGTGGGAAAGGCCTACGCGATGCTTGGCGAGGCGCACCGGCGCCTCGGCCGCGGCACCGACGTCGTCGTCGGCTTCGTCGAGACCCAAAACCGGCCGCAGACCGCGGCCATGATCACCGGCCTGGAGGTCGTGCCCCGCAGGGTGTCGGAGCACCGCGGCGCCCGATTCGAGGAGATGGACGTCGATGCTGTCCTTGCCCGACGCCCCGAGGTGGCCCTGGTCGACGAGCTGGCGCATACCAACGTGCCCGGCTCGCGTCAGGCGAAGCGGTGGCAGGACGTCCACGAGCTGCTCGCCGCCGGGATCGATGTCATCTCCACCGTGAACGTCCAGCACCTCGAGTCGCTCAACGACATCGTCGAGGCCATCACGGGGGTGAAGCAACGCGAGACTCTGCCCGACGCCGTGGTCCGGGCCGCCGACCAGATCGAGCTGGTCGACATGAGCCCGGAGTCGCTTCGCCGCCGACTCGCTCACGGCAATGTGTACGCCCCGGAGAAGGTCGACGCCGCGTTGACCAACCACTTCCGGACGGGGAACCTCACCGCGTTGCGCGAGCTCGCTCTGCTGTGGCTGGCCGACCGGGTCGAGGAGGGTCTTGGACGCTACCGCGCGCAGCACGGCATCCAGAACACCTGGGCTGCCCGCAGCCGGATCGTCGTGGCACTCACTGGCCGTGCGGGTGATGAGGCGCTTCTGCGCCGCGGTGCGCTGATCGCTGGTCGATCTGCGGGTCGGGAGCTCATCGCCGTCCACGTCGTGCGCAGCGACGGCACTGTCGGCGTCCGGCCCGAGTCTGTGGCCGGCCTGCACCAGCTTTCCGAGGATCTTGGCGGCACGTTCCACACCGTCGTCGGCGATGACATCGCCCACGGCGATCCTCGACTTCGCTCGGTCCGTCAACGGCACCCAGGTCGTCGTCGGCACGTCGCGACGCGGACGGCTGAGCACGGCAGTGCGACCGAGCACTGCTGATCTCATCGTCCGCGACTCGCAGGATATCGACGTCCAGGTCGTCACCCACCAAGGGCCAGACGGCTCGTCTCGTGGTCAACCGAGACGGCGACTGGGAACGAAGCAAGTGTGGGCCTGGGCCCTTGCCGTCTCCCTCCCCGGTGTTCTCACGGTGGTCCTGCTTCCCCTGCGCGACGCATTGAGCCTGACCACCGTTCTGCTGACCTACCTCCTCGGCGTCATCGCAACATCTCTTGTCGGCGGGCTCGCGCCAGCGATATTCACCTCGGTCGCCGCGGGGCTCCTCGTCAACGACTTCTTCGTCTCTCCCCTCGGGACGTTCACGATCGCCGAGCCAGCAAACGCATTCGCGATTGCCGTCTTCGTGTTCGTCGGTGCCGTCGTCGCCACGATCGTGGACCGCAGTGCGGCCAGGGCTCAGCAGGCAGCCCGGCGCGGCGCGGAGGCCAACGTCCTGGCATCGCTGTCGGTCGGGGTGCTACGCCGCCAAGACGGCGTGAACGCGCTGCTCGACCAAGCCCGCGAGACCTTCGGCATGCGTAGCGCGGCTCTCTTCGAACGGCAGGACGGTCGCCGGGGGCGTCCGTCATCGAGGTGTCGGGGGACCGGCCACCGAACTCACCAGACGACGCCGACGTCAGCGTGGACGCTGGGCCTGGCCTGGTGATCGCCATGTCGGGAACTCCCCTTGCCGCGTCGGACATGCGCATCCTTGACGCGTTTGCGGCACAGGCTGGAGCCGTGCTCGAACGTAGCCGGCTTGCTGTCAAGGCGGGTGACGCGGTCAGGCTGCGCGAGTCCGACGCCGTCCGCACCGCTCTCCTCGCCGCCGTGTCGCATGACCTACGGACTCCGCTGGCGGGGATCAGAGCGTCGATCACGACTCTGCAGGACGCCGAGCTGCATCTGACCGAGGATGATCGGGGCGCGCTTCTGGCCGACTCGGCTGAGTCGGTGGACCGTCTCGACTCGCTCGTGTCGAACCTGCTCGACCTCAGTCGGATCCAGACCGTCGCCGTGCGCCCTCGGCTCGAGCCCACCTCGCTCGACGAGGTGCTGCAGCGTGCCCTTCGTGGCGTTCCACATGAATCTGTCAACGACGAGACCGGCGACAACGTCCCGCTCATGCTCACCGCCGCGGGCCTTGTCGAGCGTTCGCTCGCCAACCTCGTCGAGAACGCCGTGCAGCATCACCCCCCGGGGGGCGAGTACGCCTGTGCGCAGCGGTCGAGCCGTTCCGGCGCAAGCTCGAGTCCGATCCCTCCTCACCCGAGCACCTGATCACCGAAGCCGGCCTCGGCTACAGACTCAGGACGTGACGCCGGAGGGTGCGATCGACGGCCAGGTTGGGAACAGCACGCCGCGTCCACCCGCTCTCGTCGAGGAACGGTAGCCGACGCCGGATCGTCGGCGTGAGCGTCGATGAGTGCGCTAGTCAGATAGGACCGGGACCTGCAAGACGACGTGGCAGTGCCCGTCCGCGCGTGTGACTTCGCCTCACCACGCCCGGCGCGGGACGCGGGGGGCGGCGGACGCCAGGTCGGCGGCGCGACGCGGTCGTGGGCATGATGCCCCCCATGCGGCAGAGCTCGGGCGGGCGGAGGGGCATGGGCAGCGGCGGCGTCACCGCGTGGCGATCACGACCACGGATCGCTGCCGTGGTGCTCAGCATGCTCGTCGTCGCCGCCATCGTCGTCCTGATCGCCGTCCTGCCCGCCACCCGCCGGTACATCGGCGTAGCGCCACCGCGGCAGCATTCGACCGCGCTGGGTCCCCAGTCGGAGCTCGCCGGCCACGAGGTCCTCGGCGTCGCGCACAACGCCGGCAACAGCTCCCGAACGGCCCGGGCCGCCCTGCGCCACGGCGCCGATGTGATCGAGATCGACGTGATTCGGGCGCGGGGACGGCTCGTCGCCGGGCGGGCGCACGAGTGGCAGTGGCTCGCCGACCGGCTGTTCCACGGGCCGACCCTCGCGCAGGCGTGGTCGTACTCGTCAGCCGCGCCGGTGCTAAAGCTCGACCTGCAGCAGACCTCGCCGGCGGTCCTCGACGACCTCGTCCGATTCCTCGTCCCCCGGGTGTCCGGCAGGGAGGTGCTGGTCTCCAGCCGCGACCCCCAGGCGCTCGCCTACCTGCGCGCGCGCCTGCCCGACGGCGTGGGGCTGTTGCGCAGCGTGCCCTTCGCCGACACGGCCGAGCGCCTCCGGTCGGAGCCCTCCTCGACCAGCGGCTTGCGCGGGCTCACGGTTTTCCAGGGGCTCGTCGACGCTTCGCTGGTGCAGTGGGCGCACGCACGCGGGTTGCTCGTGCTGGCTTGGACCGTGGACGACGGAGGAAGGGCCGCCGACCTTGCACGGCTCGGCGTCGACGGCATCACCACCGCCAACCTCGCGCTGCTGGACGCCCTTGCCGAGACGGGCGGGGCGTGACCACGCCGCTACGAGCAGCTCAGCGCAGCGTTGCCCGCCGGGCGGTACGACCTTGTGGTCTGGAGCGAGAGCATTGTGGGGTTCGACCTGTTCGCCCGGCCGGACCTTCGTCACGCCGCCAGTGCGGCCTCGGTCCCCGGTGTCAGTCGCGGGACCCGTCAGGGGGCACGGTCCTCCCGCTGTCGTGTGAGGAGCAGCCGGTCGGCGATGGCGGAGACGTCGGTCGAACCAGCAGCGACGTTCATAACGAGGCCAAACGCGGCGTCGTCGTCGAGTCCGGTCTCGTACCCGTTGAGGTCAAGGAAGACGACGGTGGCCAGCCACGCCAGCCGCTTGTTGCCGTCGACGAGCGGGTGGTTGTCGGCCAGCGAATGCAGCAGGGCCGCAGACTTCAGCGCCAGCGTCGGATACGCCTCGTCACCGAACGCGCTCGAGCGAGGGCGCCCGGCAGCCGAGTCGAGCAGGCCCACGTCCACGACCGGCCCCACGACGAGACGGCGAACCAGGAACAGCAGGTCCTCCAGCGCGAGGTACTCGACCGGTCTCACGCCGTACCGAGCCGCTGCAGCACGTCTCCCCAGCGCTCGATCAGCCTGCTGGCGCTGGCCTCGACCTTGGTCCCATGGCCGGCCCGCTCGTACCGGTCCAGCACGGCACGGCGGATGACCTCCTGTCGGGAGGTCCCCTCCGCCTCGGCCAACGCCGTCAGTGCGACCTCGAGCTCGTCATCCGTCCGCACCGTCAAAGCCATGAACCCCACGATACCGCGGTGGTATCAGGTCGCACCGGTCCTCGCCGACCGCGTGCGCCGCATCCCGGTCGAGGGGTGTTGTGAGGGGCCACCATCGACGACTATGGGGTGGTGTTCACCAGAGACTTGAACGCCCACTGGGGGTCGCACGACGCCGTCGCGCCGGATGCCGCATGCGCATCCCTGCCCGCCCCTGCCGGGGTCGTGCTCACCCGGGGACCCGGGTGCGTCCTCTCCGGCGGCGTGCCGTGCGCCGATGTCGACGTGGCGCTCTCATGACCGCCGCACCGTCGACGGACAAGGCAGCCGCCTTCCTTGCCCTCCACGCCGGTCCCGGCTTCGTGCTCCCCAACGCCTGGGATGCCGGGTCCGCCCGGATCCTCGAACAGGTCGGCTTCCCGGCCATCGCCACGACCAGCGCGGGCATCGCTTGGTCCTGCGGAGTCCCCGACGGAGGAGCGCTGGACCGCGACACGATGCTCGAGCACATCGGTCGCATCGTGGCCGCGGTGGGCGTGCCAGTGACCGCGGACCTCGAGGCCGGGTACGGCGACACCCCGGACGATGTGGGCCGCACCGTGGCCCGGGCCGTGGAGCTCGGCGCGGTGGGCGGCAACCTTGAGGACGCCGGCAAGGGCGGGCTGTTCGACATCGATGAGGCAGTCGACCGCCTTGCGGCCGCCCGGGCCGCAGCGCCCAGCGGCACCTTCGTGCTGAACGCGCGCACCGACACCTACTTCGCAGGCACGACCCGCGACGCGTTCGGCGAGACGGTCGAGCGGGCGGTCAGGTACGTCGAAGCCGGGGCCGACTGCGTCTTCGTGCCCGGCGTCGTCGAGGAGGACACGATCCGCCGGCTCGCCGCCGCCATCCCGGGTCCGCTCAACGTGGTGGCCGGGCTGGCGAACCTCATTGACGCGCCAACGCTCGTCTCGCTGGGCGTCAAGCGGGTCAGCCTGGGCGGCAGCCTGGCCCGAGCCGCGCTCAGCACGCTGGAGCACGCCGGCCGGGAGCTGCTCGACTCCGGCACCCTCGGCTTCCTCGACGGTGCGATCGCGTACGCCGATCTGCAGCGACGCCTCGGCACCTGATCGGCGTCCACACCGGCCACGGCGAACCAGACCGCCGTGACGCGTTCGTCGCAACCGGACGGTTGGCGTGTCGGTCAGCGAGACATACGAGCTCAAGGCGTGGACGGGGACTTCTTCGACGACGTCGACCAGTGCTGCGTGGCAGGCCGCGAGGTGCACTGCTCAACGAGCCCATCTCGAGAACCACCCCCTGGTCGCGAGCGACCGTGTCGTCGCAGCCGCAGCGGTTCTCTGGGCACGAATGCGGAGGGACCGTGAACCTCTCGGTATCGTCCTGGCCGGCTCGAGCTTCGCATCCTGGAGGCATCGGTACTGGGCCGACCGCCGGCGCTTCCTCGACGCCGCTCGGCACGATCTCGGGCAGCCGGCCCTGGACTGGAGCACAGCGGCGGTCTACGGCCTCCGTGGTCCGGAGACCCCTCCAGCCCAAGGCTGAGCCACCTGGAGGCGCATCTCCGCCCTCGTTCACGGGATGCCCGGCGCCCGGCTCAGCGACGACGTCGCTCCGCGCTCATGAGGACCGACCGGTCTGCGACGCCCCCGACGCCGACGGCTCGATCGGTCGGCGCGACTGACGAGCACCATGTGCGGCACGGTGAGCCCCCACACGAGTGCCAGGCCGATCCACAGCCACGTCCCGAGCGCCGCTTCCTCGAGCGCCAGGACGCAGACACCGGCGACGACGACGGCGCCGACGAGTGCCGGAAGCCCCATGGCGAAGGTGCGGGCCAGATCGACGAGGCGGACATCACCGTCCCTGCTCATCGCCAGGCGAGCGGTATGGCGCAGCGCATGCCAGGCCGCGAAGTAGACGGCGAAGGCGATGAGCGGGTTGGCGACCAGGCCCAGGACCGCGAGCAGCGCCAGCTCGCCACACCCTCGTCGGTCCTCGACTCGCCAGAGTGCCGCCAGCGTGACGGCGACCAGGCAGAGCACGCCGTAGCGGACGACGGAGCCGACCGCAGGATGGAGCACCGTCGCGAGGCTCGGGTTGATGAGTCCCACCGACGCCACGGCGGACGCCGACGTCAAGGGGAGCAGCACGGGCGCGCTCCCCAGCGCCAGAGCCTGGAGCAGTCGTACCCCGCGGCGGTGCGGGTCGCGGCCGGCAAGGTCAGCGGCGGCTCCGACGTCGCCGGTCCCGAAGTGCCACACCGACATCGCCAGGACGGCGACGAAGGCTGGCGCTGGGACCCGGAGGATGGTCGCGGTGGCCGCCGCCGCGACCGCGAGATACACCAGTCCGCCAGCCAGCCTGGCGACCGTGCTCGAGAGTGTCGTCACCGCCAGGTGGTCGACAGCACCGTGCGGGATGCCCAGGGCGAGGGCGACCAGGGCTGTCGCCACCGCCCACGACGGGACTGTCGGCGACCATGCCGTCGCCTGACAGGCAACGCTGACGATGACGGTGAGGACGACGAGCAGCGGTCCGGCGTTCATCACCGCGCCGTTGATGCCGCCGCGCCGAGCCGGCTGCAGCACGGAACCTCCCCGAGTCAGGTCAGCCGGTGAGGGGACGGCAGGTGGGGTCGCTGAGACGGACGTGCCGCGTTCGGATCGGCAGCCCCCGAGACGGCGTGCGCCTCGGGGGACTGCTGACCGCCGACCGCGCTCCGGGAGAAGCGCGCTCGGGCGTGAAGCGACGGATCGACGTCGCGGTGCCGAGCTGGTGGTCAGACCGTGACGCGCTCGGACGAGGGCGCCTCTTCGAACTCCTGCGCCTCGAAGATCATATCGTCCGCAGCGCTCTTCATCCGTGCGATCTTGTAGATCACCAGCCCGAAGAGGCACTTGGCAAGGACGTCGGCGACGGAGTACCCCACCTGCCGCAGGACGAATGCGTTGGCGCCGTCGATCCCGAAGACGGGGAACAGGTAGGAGATCGGGTAGACGCCCCACGTGGCGATGAGAAGAAGTCGCAGCCGCCCGATGCTCGCGGCGACCTCCGGGGGCTGACGGTCAAGTGACTTCGTCAGCTCGACGAAGAGGATGTAGAGGATGAAGATGAAGGGGATCGTCGACAGGGCCCCCCAGATCATCTTGGGTGCTGTGCCGGAGGCCACCTCGCCGGGATAGCCGAGGGCGATCATGAGAACTGACGCGGGGATGAGCTTGGTGAGCAAGGACGAGCGCGTGGCACGGGGCAGTGCCAGGACGGCGATGGTCTCGAGCAGCAGCAGCGGGACTGTGAGCAGCCAGTCGACGTAACGGTAGGCCTCGTTGAACCCCAGCGGCGTCAGCATGTGATCACCCCCGATGGTGGAGGTGACGTAGGCGTCGTTGAAGGAGTTGAAGATCCGTACGTAGTGGTAGGCCGCGATGCCGCACACCATCGCCGAGACGACGATCGCCTGCCGGTAGCGAGGGAGGACCCGGGCCTGAGAGACGAGCAGGAACAGCGACGTGAACAGCATCGCGGCGAGCGCGAAGGAGAACACGTTGTACACGGTCTGGAACTGCGAGCTCGACAACGTCGAGACCACCGAGGACATGGTGCCTCCAAGAGGCGTGACTCGAAGTGAGCCGTCGTCTCCCGGAACGGCGGGCACCGTATCTGTCGGCGCGCCTTCATCGTCAGTGACACCTCGGGGCCCCGCAACTCGAACGTGTGACGGTGCGCCAGGTCTTCGGGACCCTCTCCGCGCATTGACCCGACAGCGTCAGGGTGCCCCAGGCAGGCTCTCGCACGGCACGCCGTCGCCGTCGGCATCCAGCCGTGCCACGTCGCCGAAGCGCGGGAGGTACAGCTGGAACCACGTGTTCGCCTGCCCCCATGAGCCGAAGTCGCCGCAGTTCTTCGCGTTGCCGGGGTCCGCGAGCCCGGCCCCCGCAGCCGCGGGCGACGTCGAGGTGGGTCGGCTGGGCGCGGCCGGAGCCCTGACAGATCCTGTCGGCACCGGCAGCCCACCCTTCGGCAGAGCCTGCGACGGGCAGGTCGTCAGCAGCCTGCGCATCGCGTCCTTCTCGGCCGCGGTGGTCCACAGCCCGTAGTGCGCCTTGACCGCGACCTGACGGGCGACGTACGCGCAGCGGTAACCCTTGACAGGCGGCAGCCAGGTTGCTGCGTCGCCGTCGCCCTTGGCCTCGTTCGTCGGGCCGTCGACCGCGAGGAGGTTGAGCGGGTCGTTGGCGAAGGCCAGACGTTTGGCAGGCGTCCAGGACTGCGCACCCGTCTGCCAGGCGTTGGACAGTGCGACCACGTGGTCGATCTGCACCCCTGTCGCGCGAGTCTTGGTGAAACTGATGATCGAACCGGTGTACGGGTCATGCAGCACGCCTGACTCGACGACGCAGCCGCGGGTGCCTGGACGCAGCGCCAGCCCGCTGAGGTCGCGGCGGAGGACGTCGTTGCGAGTGCCGCACCCGTTCCTGTCGACGTCGGCCCATGCCTGGCCGAACAGTTCACGGGAGTAGCCCGTGCGGGCGGCGCGCCCCTTGACCGCGAGCACCGTCAGGGCCTGCGCAGCGCTACCCGCTGCGGGGGCCGGCGCCGTGGCCGCAGCCGTCACCGACCCTGGCGTCGCAGCTGCGGGCGTTGCAGCACCAGGCACCGCCGCCGCCGTGGCACCAGGCAACGCCGCCCCAGCCGCCGCCGTCCGGCCCGCTGGCGCACCTGCCCCGACGGCCACCCCTCCGACCTGTGCCGACGAGGTGAGCCCGCACCCGCTGAGGGTCAGGACGACGGCGACCCAGACAGCGCTCCCGACGGCGGAGCCACGACGTCGGTGCGCGCTCGCAGCCATGTCGTCCCCCGCGTGTCGTCGTCCGCCGCCTCGAACCTATGGCCGCCGAGGTCGTCGCGTGGCCGATTCGCGGGGAACGCGCGCGGGCCCGGTTTCGCCGGCCGCTGCGCCCAGTCGTAGACGACTGTTGTGTGCAGGGCGAGGTCCTGGAGCGAGAGCCGTCGTCGCCCCGCGCACCACAACAGCCCCACGGGGAGCAGGGCGCAGGCGATGGCGCGCAGGAGGGCCACCGGCAGTCGCACCCGATGGCCGCCGCGAGTCGTCACCCCGACGGCGTCCGAGGCCATCGAGCGCCCGCTCGCGCAGCTCACCGCCCCGGCGCTGGAGAGCGTGCAGCCCACGCGCGGGGTGCAGCCGCGACGGACAGGGCCACAACCGACGCGCCGATCCCGACGTCGATCGCAGGTCCGAGCGCTGCACGGGTGTCCGGCTGTGACTCAAGCGGCGTGATGCCCATGAGCGACGTGCGCGCCGATCACGTCCGGCGCGCACCACCCGACCGGGGTGACGCCGGTCCTCAGCCGACCTGCCGGTGGACGTCGGTCGTGGGGGGGCCGACGGGCGGTGGCGAGACGAGCGGCCCGTCCCCGGAGAGGTCGAGGATGCGCTCCTCGAGCCAGGCGTACCGGCCGTCGAGCGCCTGGACGGCGAGCGTGACGTCGGCGCCGTCGGTGTTGTGCCAGAGCCTGCCGAAGAGCTCGTCGACCCGGACCCGTGCCTGCCGGCAGAAGAGATCCGCGAGCTCGACGGCGGCGTCCGAGCCCTCGGGGTCGTCCTGCCACATCATCTGCGCGCGCACGCACGAGGCGCTCATCGCATACAGCTCGGCCCCGATGTCGACGAGCCGGCCGAGGAAGCCCTGCTTGCGCTCGAGCCGCCCCCGCCACCGCGACATGCCGTAGAAGGTCGAGCGTGCGAGCTTGCGGCTCGTCCGCTCGACGAAGCGCAGGTGCGTCGCGAGCGCGCCGAACTCCTCGTAGGCGCGAGGGCTGAGGCCCTCCCCGACGGCGAGCTGTGGCAGCCACCGGCCGTAGAAGCCGCCTGCCCGAAGCGCCGTGCGCGCCTTCGCCGGCAAGGCGACCTCGGGGTCGATGATGTCGCCCGCGACCGCCAGGTGCTGGTCTACCGCCTCGCGCGCGATGAGCAGCCGCATGATCTCCGACGAGCCCTCGAAGATCCGGTTGATCCGCAGGTCCCGGAGCACCTGCTCGGCCGGGATGGGCCGCTCGCCCCGCGCCTCCAGGGACGCAGCGGTCTCGAAGCCGCGACCGCCCCGGACCTGGACGAGCTCGTCGGCGACCTTCCACGCCATCTCCGAGCTCCACAGCTTGGCCAGAGCAGCCTCGATGCGGATGTCGTTGCGCTCCTCGTCGGCCATCGTCGCGGCGAGGTCGACGACGGCCTGCAGGGCGAAGGACGTCGCGGTGATGAACGCGATCTTGGTGGCGACGGCCTCGTGCTCGCCCACCCTGCGCCCCCACTGCACCCGCTCGGTGCCCCACTCGCGTGCCACCTTCGCGCACCACGCCCCGGCTGCCGCGCACATCGCGGGGATCGCGAGCCTTCCGGTGTTCAGCGTGGACAGGGCGATCTTGAGGCCCATGCCCTCGCGGCCGATGACGTCCTCGGCGGGGACGCGGACGTCGATGAGCCGGGTGACCCCGTTCTCGATGCCGCGCAGCCCCATGAACTGGTTGCGGTGGGTCACGGTGATGCCCGGCGAGCCCGCTTCGACGACGAACGCGGTGATGCCGCCCCGGTGGCCCTCCGAGGGCGGCACCGCGGCCATGACGACGAGCAGCTCGGCGACGACGCCGTTCGTCGTCCACAGCTTCGTGCCGTTGAGGACGTAGGCGGAGCCGTCCTCTGTCGGGACCGCCGTCGTCCCGAGCCTCGCCGGGTCGCTGCCGACGTCGGGCTCGGTGAGGAGGAACGCGCTGATCGCCCCGGCGGCGCAGCGCGGCAGGTACCGCTGCTTCTGCTCCGGCGTCCCGAAGGCCTTGACGGGCTCCGGCACCCCGATGGACTGGTGGGCGGAGAGCAGGGTGCCGATCGCTGCGCTCACCGAGCTCGCCAGCTCGAGCGCGCGGTTGTAGTAGAGCTGAGAGAGCCCGACGCCGCCGTAGTCGACAGGGATCTTCATGCCGAAGGCGCCGATGTCGCGCAGGCCCGTGATGACGGCGTCGGGGATCCTGGCATCGCGCTCGATGACGGCGCCGTCGACCTCGGCGACGAGGAACTCCCGCAGCCGTTCGAGGTAGGCCTCGCCCCTCGAACGCTCAGCCTCGCTGGGGCGTGGGTGCGGCGAGACGAGGTCGAGGTCGAACCGGCCCAGGAAGAGGCCCTTGGCGAAGCTCGGCTTGTGCCACTCGGTCTCGCGCGCCGCCTCGGCGACCTCTCGGGACTGCTTCTCAGTGACGTTCGCGGCCATGTGGACCCCCGAGGTCGGTGAGTGCTGCCAGCGCGGCAGGCGCGCTTGACGGTAGTCGTCAGGACCGCAGCGGGAAAGGCGCTGACCCGGAGCGGTGCCGCCCGGAACGGCGCCGCCCCGGAACGGCGCCGCTCGCGCGCAGCCGCGGTGGGAACCCGGGGCCCGACCTCGGCGTTCCCAGGTCGCGCCGCTACCGTTCCGGGCGGGGTCGGGGCGAGGAGCAGCTGATGCTTGGCAGACGTCGGAGCGCGGTGGTCGCCCTGCTCGTCCTCGCTCTCGCCGTTGCCCTGAGCGCCGCCGTGCTCGCCCCCGGGTCGCGCCCTGTGCTCCCCGCCCGGCTGGGGAGCGCGGTCGGCACGGGTGCGCTCCGGCCGCTCGGGGTCGGCGGCGCGCCGGACGGTGAGGCCGGCACCCTGGCGGCGCGCGGCCTGACGACGGTGCCGGTCTCTGGGGCGCCCGGCTGGGTGTGGCGGCCCGACGGGCGGCTGCCGACCCCGAGCCGGGCGGGCCGGGCGACGCTCGTCGTCCTCTCTCCTCACCCTGACGACGAGACCCTGAGCATGGGGGTGCTCATCGCCGACGCCGAGGCCCGGGGCGACCGGTGCATCGTCGTATCGATGACCGACGGCGGGTCCACCGGTGCCTACCGTGCCCTGAGCAGGCGCTGGAAGGCGTGGGAGTCGACGTCGAGTGCAGGCGCCCTGGCCCGCCGACTGGTTTCCCTCGGTCTGCGGAGCGCTCGGGTTCCCGTGGCACCGGCCGCCGCGACGGCGCCGCTCACCCGTCGGGCCGTGGCCGCAGCTCGGGTCTCGGAGATGCGCGCGGCCGTCAGCCACCTCGGCGTCGCACCGGCCGACGTCGTCCTCGCGCACCTCGACGCGGCGACCTCGGACGACGGCGCCCGCACCACCGTCGCGGAGGCAGAGGCCGTCATCCGGGTGCTCAGCCGGCGGTTCCCCGGCGCGACGTTCGTCACGATGTCCTACGCCGCCGAGCGCCAGCCCGACCACCTCGACGACGGCACCGCGCTGCACCGCCTCGTCGAGCAGGGCGTCGTGGCCCGCGCGGACTTCGCCGTCTCCCGGCTGTGGTGGGGGCTGCCCTCGCCGGCCGCGCGCTGGGTGCTCCCTCGCGACGCCGGTGCCGCGAACGCGCTGCGCTCCGCCGCGCACGAGTACGGCCGCTGGGACCCGCGTGACCTGCGGCTCGCCGTCGGCTACACCTCGGTGCGCCACCAGTTCGCCGAGCTGCTGAGCGACCCGCGCGACCGTTTCCACAGCGACGCTCCGTTCCCGGCCGAGCCCAGCGCGGCCGCCGTACCTGCCGGACGCGCCGCGTGAGGCTCCGCCGGGCCATGGCCGCCCCGCGGCAGGACCCTGCCCCAGCGGCCGGAGGACTCCTCCGGTGAGCCTGACTGGGGGCGCCCTCCTCGCGGTCACGTCCCTCGTGGCTCTCGCAGCCCTGGCGTCGACCGTCCTCTGCTGGGACCGGCTGGCCGGACGACGGATGCGCGACGTCGTCCGCCGGCTGCTGCTCGTCCTCGGCTGCCAGCTGACCGCCGTCGTGGTCCTGCTCGTGTGGGTCAACGACAACTTCGATCTGTACAGCAGCTGGACCGACCTCACGGGTGGCTACCGCTCGCAGAAGCAGGTCGTCCTCGACGTCGGCCCCAGCACCAGCCGCGGGTCCGGTGGGGCGACCCACGCCGCGCCGACCGCCGCAGGCACCGTCGCCCTGGGCGTCGTCCCCGGTGTGGCGCAAACCGTGGACGTCACCGGAGCCGTGTCCGGGGTGACGGCTCCCGTCTGGGTGTGGCTGCCGCCGCAGTACGGGACGCCCGCGTATGCGAAGAGGCCGTTGCCGGTGCTCGAGGCGTTCCCCGGCTACCCGGGTGTGCCCGCGACGTGGATCCACAAGCTCGGGCTCGTCGAGGCTCTGCGGTCAGAGATCGAGGCGGGGCGGATGCGCCCCACCGTCCTCGTCGTCCCCACGATCACCGTGGCCCCGCCGCGCGACACCGAGTGCACCGACGTGCCCGGGGGTCCGTCGGCCGAGACGTTCCTCACGACGGACGTCCATGCTTGGGTGACGAGCCACTGGGACGTGCGCACCGACGCCGGCGGATGGTCGACGATCGGCTACAGCACAGGGGCGTTCTGCGCCCTGAAGCTCACGCTGCGGCACCCGGAGCTCTACCACTCCGCGGCGAGCCTCTCGGGGTACCTGCACCCTTCGGGTGACACGACGACGGGACGGCTGTTTGCCGACGCCGCGAGCAAGGAGCACAGCGACGTCCTGTGGCTGGCACGCAACCAGGCACCGGCCGGGCAGTGGTTCTTCCTCATGGGCAGCAGGGAGGACGGCACGACGGTCTCCGACGCCCGCACCCTCGCAGGAGCCCTGCGCGCACCTGACCGGGCCCGCGTCCTCGTCCTGGGGCACGGGGGGCACAACCCCGCGGTGTGGCGCAGCGTCCTCCCGGCGGCGCTGAGCTACCTCGAGTCCTCAGGCCTGCACCGGGGCTGAGCACGCCCCGCGGTCCCGGCTGGGCTCGGCCGAACGGCGGAGGTTGCTAGGCCGCCCGGGTCGACTTCGGAGCGCGACCGTTCCGGCACGCTCCGACTACCGGACAGTAGGGAGAGCGCCAAGGACGGCGTCGTCGTCAGGAAGGACCCAGCGGATGACGAGCACTCACCGAGCGCGACGCCACGGTGCGGCCGCCGCCGCCGCGCTCCTGGCCCTGGTCGCTGCAGCAGCAGGCGCAGGGGCCGCGACCCACCACAGCAGCACCACGGCGGACCCGTCGGTCACCACGCTCGCCGGCACCCGCTGGGGCGGAGACCACTGGGGTGACGACAAGACCCAGGAGGGCACCAGGGCCTCAGCGGTCGACGGCGTGTGGCACGCAGACAAGGACAACGGCTCGCTGTTCAACGTCACCCGCAGCACGGGGGCGCAGGACGCCTGGAAGGCAAGGGGCCAGCTCGACGGCACCGGCGTCACCGTCGCCCTCATCGACACGGGCATCGCCTCGGTGGCCGGCCTCGACGCGCCAGGCAAGGTCATCCAGGGCCCGGACCTGTCGTTGGAGAGCCAGGACCCGGCCAGCGCCCACCTCGACGGCTACGGCCACGGCACGCACATGGCGGGCATCATCGCCGCCCGTGACACCGCGACCCCGGTGGGCAAGGAGACCGACCCTCGCTACACCGTGGGCATGGCACCCGGCGCCCGTCTGCTCAACGTCAAGGTCGGGACGGCGGACGGCGGGGTCGACGTCACTCAGGTCATCCCAGCCCTCGACTGGGTGGTGGCCCACCGCAACGACAACGGCATGAACGTGCGCGTCATCAACCTCTCCTACGGCACCAGCTCGGTCCAGCCGACGCAGGTCGACCCGCTCGCCCGCGCCGTGGAGAACGCCTGGAAGCACGGCGTCGTCGTCGTCGTCGCGGCGGGCAACGAGGGCATCGGAGTCCGCCGGCTCACCATGCCCGCTGCCGACCCCTTCGTCATCGCCGTCGGGGCCAGCGACCACAAGGGCACGAGCGACGTCAGGGACGACACCCTGACCGACTTCACCAACGGCGGGACGCTGGCGCGCTACGCCGATGTGCTCGCGCCCGGTCAGTCGCTCGTCGGGCTCAGGGTGCCTGGGTCGCTGATCGACCGCGAGCACCCCGAGGGTCTGGTCCCCGGTGACACGCAGGGCCGGTTCTTCCGCGGCAGCGGCACGTCACAGGCGACCGCCGTCGTCTCCGGCGCCGTCGCCGTGCTGCTCGAGCAGCGTCCGAGCCTCACCCCCGACCAGGTGAAATACCTGCTCGAGTCCACCGGCAGGAACCTGGCCGTGAACAACTGGTCGTACGCGGCCTCGACGCTCGGCCGGGTGCTCGACGTCAAGGCGGCGATCGCCGCTCCGACGCCATCGCTGACGCAGGCGGCGCAGACCTTCACCCGCTCCACGGGGCTCGGTTCGCTCGAGGCGGCGCGGGGCGCGAGCCACGTCGTGGACCCGGCCAACGGGCAGCCGCTGCTCGGCGAGCAGGACATCTTCGGTACTGCCTGGGACGCCAACGCCTGGACGGTGGCTCAGGATGCTGACACGGTCTGGAGCGCCGACATGTGGAACGGGCGTCGCTGGAGCGGCGCGGCATGGAGCGGCACGGCGTGGTCGGGTGTCGAGTGGTCGGGCCGCCGCTGGTCCGACGCGACGTGGTCAGGCGGTCGCTGGTCCGGGGACGACTGGTCAGGCCGCCGCTGGTCGGACGCCATGTGGTCAGGGCGTCGCTGGTCTGACGCCGGGCTGTGAGCTGACGGCAACACCACCAGCACCACCAGCACCACCGGCACCACGAGCACCACCAGCGCCGCCAGCAGCGAGGGGTCGGTACCAGCCGGCCCCTCGCCGCGGCGTCCGGCCCCGCGAAGCCGTCGGTGCCCGTCACGGTCCTGCTCAAGAGCCTCGCGGATGGTGCCGATCCTCCTGGGGTGACGAGGAGGAGCCGGTGACGGTCGCGCCCGGCGCGAGCGCGACGGCGACCCGGCACGTCCTCCTGCTCTCCAGCTGCCTGGTACTCGTCGCCTGCGCCCTCGCGTGGTTCGTTCCTTGGGGTGCCGGACCACGCCTGGTCACCCCGCTCGTCGGCTGGTGGGTCGTCGCCGCGCTCACCGCCCTCGGTGAGCGGTTCGCCGTCCACATGGAGAGCAGCGACAGCGCGCACAGCGTCACCTTGACGGAGCTACCCATGGTCGTCGGGCTGGCCGTGCTGGGCCCGTTCGCCTACGTCACCTCGCAGATCGCCGGCTCCGGGCTCGCCCTGGTGCTCGACCGGCGTCAGGGTCCGCTCAAGCTGACGTTCAACCTCTGCAAGACGCTCCTCGAGGCGGTCGTCGCCGTCGCGGTCTACGGCGCGGTCCTCGACGGCGCCGTGGCAGCCGCACCGCGCGGCTGGGCCGCCACGGGACTGGCAGTCGCCGTGAGCAACATCGTCGCCGCTGCGGCCGTGACCGGCGTCATCTGGGTGCACGACCGCGAGCCCGACTGGTCGGTCATGGCCGACGCAGCGACGACCGGACTCGTGGCTGCTTTGACCAACAGCGGCCTGGCGCTCGTCTTCGTCATCCTCCTCGAGCAGCGACCGGCCGCCCTGCCGTTCCTCGCGCTGTTCTACGCCGTGCTCTTCCGCGCCTACCGCGCGCGTGGACGGCTGGCGCACGCGCACAGCAGGGTCGCCATGCTCTACGACTTCACCTCGGCGGTGGACCGCTCCACGAGCGGGGAATCCGTGACGACGCGCGCGCTCGTCGAGACGCGGCGGCTGTTGCGTGCCGGGTCCGCGCAGCTCGTCCTCCTCGCTGACGACCCGGCGGACTCCGTCGGTGCCTGGCTCGCCAGGGACAGCACCGAGGCGGGGCCGGTCGCGGTCCCCGTGACGGCCCGCGAGTGGTGGGCACCCGCAGCGGCCGGCCAGGCGATTCTGCTCAAGCGCCCAGCCGCGGGGGAGCCGCTGCCCCAAGGACCCGACGGGCTCGCCGTCGACGACGCGATGGCGGTGCCGCTGCGGAGCAACGAGACCGTCATCGGGGTGCTCGTCGTCATGGAGCGTTCGGGGGCAGTCAGCCAGTTCACCGACGAGGACCTCGAGCTGCTCACCGCCCTCGCCGGGCACGTCGCGGTCGCCATGGAGAACGGCCGGCTCGTCAGCCAGCTGCGTGAGGAGCTCGAGCAGCGCGAGCACGCCTCGCTCCACGACTCGCTCACCGGCTTGCCGAACCGGCGCGCCCTCGTGGCCGCGCTGGGGGAGCTGACGTGCCGTGGCATACCGTGCGCGCTGCTCGTCGTCGACCTCGACCGGTTCTCCGAGATCAACGAGGCGCTGGGCCACCGGGTGGGCGACGACGTCCTCGTCGCTGTGGGGGAGCGCCTCGCCGCCCTCGTCGGCGACGTCCGTCTCGTCGCTCGCCTGGGCAGCGACGAGTTCGCCGTCGTCACCGGGGTCGGAGCGTCCGCTGACGGGTCGCCGGCCTGGCTGGGCATGTCCGCCGCCATCCTCGACGTCCTGTCGTCGCCGGTGGCAGCAGGAGGCACCGAGCTGGAGATCGCCGCCAGCGTCGGCGTCGCGCTGGCCCCCGACCACGGCAACACCCCGGACGCTCTGCTGCGCTGCGGTGACATCGCCATGCACCGGGCCAAGGAGCACAGCTCACACCGGTCGGTCTACGACGTGGCGGACGGCGACCGCAGCCACCGCGCCCTCGTCCTGGCCACCGACCTCCGTCGGGCCATCGCTGCTGCCGAGATCGAGGTCTGGTACCAGCCGCAGGCTGACGCAGCCACCCACGAGGTGCGCGGCACCGAGGCGCTCATCCGGTGGACCCACCCGTTGTTGGGACGGGTGGCGCCGGAGGAGATCGTCTCGACGGCTGAGCGCACCGGCAGCATCGCGGAGCTCACCGACCACGTCCTGCGGACCGCCACCTCGCAGCTCGCCGCATGGCGTGACCTCGGGCTGCGGCTCGAGATGTCGGTCAACCTCTCCACGCGAGACCTGCTCGACCTCAGCCTGCCGCGCCGGGTCGCCGAGCACGTCGCGCGGACCGGGCTCGACCCGCGCTGGCTGACTCTGGAGATCACCGAAGGGACGATCATGGTCGAGCTCGACCGGTCGCTACGGGTGCTCGACGAGCTCGCCGCCCTCGACCTCCGGCTCTCGGTCGACGACTTCGGCACCGGGTACTCGTCACTGACCTACCTGACCCGCCTGCCGGTGCACGAGCTGAAGATCGACCGCTCGTTCATCATGGGCCGCCACGACTCCAAGGACGACGCCGTGGTCGCCTCGACCGTGGAGCTCGCGCACCGGCTCGGCCTGCGCGTCGTCGCCGAGGGCGTCGAGGACGCCGCCGCATGGGCACGGATCAGCGCCATGGGCTGCGACGTGGCCCAGGGCTACGGCCTCTCCCGCCCAGCGCCCGAGGCGGTTCTCACGCCGTGGCTGCTCGCCCGGGCGGCCCGGTCCGCGCAGGTGGCACCCTCCGCCCAGTCGGCGGCACCTCCCTTGTGTGGGGTCATCGGCGCTGACGCCGCCTAGATTCAGGTGCATCGAGACCGGCGGTTCCCCGGGAAACTCGGCCGAAAGGTTCATAGCCAAAGCACGCTCGTTCGGTGCACACTGCGTCCGCCTGGGGTCTTTGGCCTCTTGGCAAACCCGTGGGGGGGTCATGTCCCGAATCTTGTGCATCGACGACGAGCCAGGCCTGCGCCACCTGCTGCGCCGCCTGCTCGAGGCGGAGGGCCACACCGTGGCCACCGCCGCCACCGGCATCGAGGGCCTGCGCCTGGGGTGCGCGGAGGCGTGGGACCTGATCCTCCTCGACCTCGTGCTGCCCGATCTGCCGGGCACGGCCGTGCTCGGCGCGCTGCTGGAGCACCGCCCGATCCAGCGGGTGCTCATCCTCTCGGCCACCGGCGACACGGCCTCGCGGGTCACCTGCCTCGAGCGCGGCGCGGTCGACTACGTCGGCAAGCCGTTCGCCGTCCGAGAGCTCACGGCCCGGGTGCGCTCCCGCCTCGCCGACGGCCCGCGCGACCCGAGCGCCCCGATCCTGTCCTCCTCGGGCCTCCAGCTCGACGTGGCACGGCGCAGGCTGACCTGGCGTGGCGAGACGGTGGACCTCAGCCCGCGGGAGTTCCTGCTGGTGCAGCACCTCATGCGTCACCGCGACGCCGTCTGCACCCGTGAGGAGCTGCTCAGCGAGGTCTGGGGCTACGCGTTCGACCCGGGCAGCAACGTCGTGGACGTCACGGTGGCGCGGCTGCGGGCCAAGCTCGACACCACGGTCATCGAGACGGTGCGCAATGTCGGCTACTGCCTCGCCAGCTGAGCTCGCGCAAGCGCTGCGCAGCCGCCGGGTCCGGCGGCGCGTCATGGTCGACGCCGGATTCTTCGGCCTCGGCCTGGTGCTCCTCGTGGCGATGCTGCTCCTCGACGGCTACGAGACGATCCCGTACCACCTGATGTTCGTCGGCTTCGCCGCGGTCTACGGGTTCCGGGCCTGGGATCTGCGCGCCACCGTCGGCGTGCTGGCGGCGATGATCCTGGCCACCGGCCTGGTGATGGTCGTCCGCTGGTCGCAGGGGACCATGCCGACCGACGAGCTCTCCGAGATCGTCCTCATGCCGACCATCCTCGCGGCGATGGTCTGGCACGCGCGCCGGGCGATGCGCGCGGAGCGCGAGCTGCTGCGGCTGGCGTCCTTCGAGCGGGAGTGCCGGCTGCGCGAGCGGGAGTTCGCCAGGGACACGGCGCACGCTCTCCGGACACCGCTGACCATCGCTCGCGGCCACCTGGAGATGCTGGCCGAGAGCCTTCCCGACGACGAGTCCCGCGCTGACGTCGGCATCGTGCTCTGCGAGGTCGAGCGGATGACCCGCATGGCGAGCCGCCTGCTGGCGATCGCCGAGCTGGAGCGCCCGGACGTGCTGGTCCGGGCCAGGGTCGACGTCGCGGCCCTGGTGCGGTCCACCTACGCCCGATGGATGTCCTCGGTCCCGCGCGCGTGGCTGCTGGAGTGCGCGCCGTCGGCATGGGTCGACGGCGACAGCGACGTGCTGCAGGCGGCGCTCGACGCCGTCGTGGAGAACTCGGTGCGGGTCACCCGGGAGGGCGGCGTCATCCAGCTCTCCTGCCGGGTCGTCGGCGAGCGGGTGCACATCGACGTCGCCGACGACGGCCCCGGCATCGCCGAGGGCGACCTTGAACGGGTCTTCCAGCGGTTCTGGCGCGGGACCGAACGCCGCGGCGGCACCGGCCTGGGCCTGTCCTTCACGCGCGCCGCCGCCACAGCCCATGGAGGCTCCGCCTGGGCGGAGGCGCCGCGTGCCGGTGGCGTGCTCGTGCACCTGCTCCTGCCGGTCGCGCAGGGCTCGGGTGCAGCAGTCACGCCTCTGGCCGTCGTCCTGCCCCACCAGCGGGCGCAGGCGACGGCTCCGGTAGCTCGGGAGGCCGGGCCGTGGACGGATGCCGGCCGCCGCGATGACGGGCGGATGAGGGCTTGATGACAGCACTGTCATGTTTCTCGCGCAGAGGTGACGCGGCCGCATCCTGACCCCGAGGTCCACGCGGACCAGGGGAGATGACGATGAGCCACTACCTGCACCGCCGCCCGGCCCGCGTGCTGCCCTTCCTGGTGGCGCTGGTCACCGTCCTCGGGATGCTCGCCGCGCCGGTCGTCCTCCGGCTGGCCCCCCGCGCTCAAGCCGCCACGACCGGCGACATCACGCTGCGGGTGCAGAGCGCCCGCACGGTCGGCGTCGCGGCCGGCTTCGTCCACAAGGGCGACCCGGTGACGGCATACCGCTGGATGGTCACGGCTGACGACGTCGGCGACCCCAACGGCTCAGCCGCCGACTGCCTCCCGCCGCGAGGCCGGACCCCAGCCGCCGCCGACTCGTCGGACCCGACCTACACCAACCGCTGCCAGTGGCCGTCAGCCCGCTTCACCCCAGGTGACGTCCCTGTCGTCACCTCGGGCACGCAGGCCGATCTCGGTCTGGCGACGCCCCTCGCCGGGCTGCCCGCGGGCCGCTACCTCATCTCGGTCACCGCGGAGAACTACAAGATCGACGGCGCGCACTTCACCGTGACCGGTGGTGCTCCGCAGCAGGTGACGGTTGACATGCAGCCCTACCCGCTGCCGCTGGGCACTGTCCGGATCCGGGTGTTCAACGACATCGCGCCCGTGGACGCCACCTACGAGGTCGGCAGCCAGGAGGACAGCGTCTGCACGACGCCGATCCCAGCCGGCCGCGCCTGCCTGTCCGGTTTCACGGCGCACCTCAGCGACGTCATGGGCGAGGTGACGACCGACTACTACGGCAACCCGCTGTGCACGCGGTACGAGACCGATGCCGCGGGAAAGGTGCTCTTCGCCGGCGGTTCGCCGACGATCGCGGCCGGGTCGACGGGCAAGTGCCAGAGCAATGCCCGAGGCGACATCGAGATCCCCAACATGGGGCCGGACCGTTATGCCGCCACGGTCATCCCACCGTCCGGCTCACCGTGGTACCAGACGACGACGCTCGAGGGCGGCCACGACTGGGACATCTGGACGCAGGAGGGTGACACCGGCTACGACACGGAGCAGACCGTCGGCCAGGAGCTGCAGCCGGCCGTGCAGTTCGGCTTCGTCCGGGCCAAGGCCATCAGCGGCGGGACCGCCGAGATCAAAGGCGTTGGCGTCGTCATCAACACCTACGTCGGTGGCACCGGCGGAGTCGACGTGCCGAACGCCGGAGTTGCCGGAGCCAGTGTGCGGGGTCCCGTGCCGAACCTGCTCGTCGCGCTCTCGGACCTGCAGAACAACGACCAGCTCGCGTACATGGGTCGCGCGGCCGCCAACGGCAGCTTCGACATCACGGGCGTCCCGGCCGGCTCCTACCAGCTGACGCTCTGGGACGAGGACCAGAACTTCATCATCGACAGCTTCACGGTGACCGTGGCAGCCGGTCAGGTCGCCGACATCGGTCAGAAGGGCCTCGTGGGCTGGTTCACCGAGGTCCACGGCAGCGTGTACCTCGACGCCAACGCCAACG
Organism: Actinomycetes bacterium; assembly: GCA_038322045.1. Lineage (GTDB taxonomy): Bacteria > Actinomycetota > Actinomycetes > JBBQFP01 > JBBQFP01 > JBBQFP01. Next base: position 24,644 of record JBBQFP010000005.1, read on the forward strand.
GCGTGCGCGACCCCGGCGAGCAGGGCGTACCGGGGTTCCCGGTCGTGCTGCGCGAGCGAGACAACTCCATCATCGACCAGGGGCAGAACGTCGCTCAGACCGACCGGCAGGGCAACTACGTGCTTCGTCAGGCGTACCCGCTCTCGCGCTGGTTCGTGCTCGAGGCGTTCCACACCGGCTACCAGACGACCGGCATCACGGTGCAGGCTGACAACGAGAAGACGCCGCGCACCTACAAGGGCGCTGCCGTCGACGTCGACGTCATGCCGGTCATCGGTCTGAGCGGCACGGTCGACTGGGGCGTCAAGCGGTACGCCGGCGCGACCAACGGCGGGATCGTCGGCACCATCAGCTACGACACCACCCGCAACGAGCTCGACCCGCGGTTCGCCGTCAGCGAGCCGTACCAGCCGGGCATCCCCGGCATCGGCGTCGACCTCTACTACGCCAAGCACGACGCGAACGGCGACGTCGTGCGCGGCTCCGACGGTTCGGTGACGATCGAGACCGACCCGGTGACCAACGCGCCGGCGAAGCTGGCTGCGACGTACACCTCGGAGTCCTGGCAGCAGCCCAAGGGCTGCACGGCCCGGCTGTGGAACGGTGACCCGCTCACCGACCAGCTGGCACTGCCGCCCGCGGGCGACGACCGCCAGCTCTGCGTCGAGTCGCCGATGCTCGGCTGGTACGCGCAGCCAGCCGACACCACCCCCGACAGCTTCGGGCAGACGGTCAACGGCAACTACGGCTTCGCCACCACCGACTACAACGTGCTGACGCCTGACGACCCCGACGACCCGGTCGACCCGACGACGGGGGCGCCGCTCGCCTACATGGAGAAGTTCTCGGCCCACGGCATGGAGGCCCAGCCCCTGCCCAACAGCGACTTCGTCGTCAAGGTCGACATCCCGAAGGACGCCAAGGGCAAGGCGCTCTACCAGGTGACCAAGGAGGAGGATGTCAACGTCTTCGACGGCGACGCCTACCTGCCGCAGGCCAACTTCCGCAACCTGACTCTCGCCGAGGCCACGAACACCCCCTCTGGCGCCCTCCCGATCCCCGAGGCGCCGCCGGCCTCCGAGCCGTCCCAGGGCCCTGGTTTCGTCAACCCGTGCGCGGGCGCCAACCACATGGTGCACGTCACCGACCCCGCGTTCATCGACGGCGGCGGAAGCCCGTTCGAGAGCCAGGACCGCTCGCTCTGCGACGCCAAGCTGATCACCGTCCGCGGTGGGCAGTCCGTGGCGCCGAACTTCACCCTCTTCACCCAGGTCCCCCTGCCGACGCACTTCTGGGGACTGACCATCAACGACCTCGGGCTGTCCAACGACAAGCGTCAGCTCGGCTACGGCGAGGCTCAGCCCCTGCCCCACGTCCCCATGGGCATCTACGACTGGGCCGGCAAGCTCGTCGACACCGTCGAGTCTGACGACAACGGCATCTATGAGGCGATCGAGCCCTCGACCAGCACGTACAACTGCCCCCTGCCCGCAGGCCCCTGCCCGAACATGTACCGCTTCGTGGGCAACGACCCGGGTCAGCCCGGTCACGTGAACGCGAAGTACAACCCGCGGTTCCGCACGATCGCGACGAACTTCCAGGCATGGCCCGGGCTGTTCACCGTGACCGACACCGCGCCGACCCAGGTCGCCGTCACCGCAGTGGCCCCCGGCTCGACGCAGGTGGGTGCCGTGCAGTGCACCCCGGCCGACACCCAGCCGCAGGTGTTCTCCATCAGCAAGCCGGTGCTGCGGCTCACCGACCTCTTTCCCGCGAGTCGGCGCGTCACCATCCAGGGGCGAGGCTTCGGCAGCACCCGCGGGTCGGGCGCGGTGACCCTCGAGCAGGTGCCCGGCGGCCCGGCTGCCCCGGTGCTCGGTTCCGGGGCGTACGTCTCCTGGTCGGACACCTCGATCACCGTCACCATGCCGGGACTGCTGGCCATGAGCCAGGGCAGGTACCGCCTCTCGGTGACCAACAGCGGGGGCCGGCGCGCCACGAACGGCGTCGCGATCCTGCAGCGCGGGCTGGGCCTCGGGCTCACGGCGAACGACCCGGCCATCGTGACGGTGAACCGGCCGAGCACAGAGGCAGGGTTCGGGCTGCTCGACCTCGGGAACATCCGGACCGACGCGGCCAACATCGAGAACGACCACGCGGTGCAGCGCGCGGTGAACGCGGCCGCTGCGGCCAACCGCCTGGTCGGTGTGCAGACCATGGTCCTCGTGTGGCCTGCCACGCCGGTGCAGAACAACCCGACGGGTGACATCTTCGAGAACGTCGTCCTCCCGCGGCAGGTCATGCTTCAGGGCGTCGGGCCGGGCGGTCTTCGGGCCGACGGCAGTTTCGTCGCCGGCTCGCGCATCAACGGTCTCGGCTTCAACCCCGACACCCCTCGCGGTGCGGCGTGGGTGGCATTGGTCAACGGTCTGACGGCCAAGCAGGGCCCTGCGACGATTCCCGACTCCGCCGTCATCAGTGTCGTGCAGTCCGGAGGGTCGGCCAACGCGCAGCGGACCACGAGCATCGACGGGTTCACCATCACCGGAGGTTCGCAGGCGGACTTCGCCACGAACATCGACACCACGACGGGCGGCACGACGACGCCGATCGGCGGCCCAGGTGCCCTGGTGAGCCAGGGCGGCGGGATCTACGTCCACGGCGGCACGTCAGGCCTGCAGGTGACCGACAACGTCATCGTCGGCAACAGCGGCTCCTACGGCGGTGCCGTGCGGGTGGGCACTCCCTACGCCACCAACGCCTCCAACCCCGACCTGCGGATCGCCTACAACCAGATCCGTGACAACGGGGGTACCAACCTGGCTGGTGCGGTCGGGCTGTTCGCCAACACCAACGGCTACAGCGTCGACCACAACGACCTGTGCGGGAACTTCTCCGCCGAGTACGGCGGCGCGATCGGCCACTTCGGGCTCAGCAAGGGGACGACGGCCCACCCGAGCAACGACATCAGCGCCAACCGCATGTGGTTCAACCAGTCCTACGACGAGGCAGGGGCCGTCATGGTCGCCGGTGAGCTCTCTCGCAGCCTGGCCACCCCGTCGACGGGCAGCGGCCCTGTGCGCATCCACGAGAACCTGGTGCAGGACAACATGGCCAACGACGACGGCGGCGGCATCAGGCTGCTGCAGGCCGGCACCGCAGCGGTCGACATCGTCAACAACATCATCGCCAACAACACCTCGGCGCACGAGGGCGGTGGCATCGCCCTCGACGACGCGACCAACGTGCGTCTGGTCAACAACACGATCTACCGCAACCTGACGACGGCGACGGCGGTGACCAGTGACGGGACTCCTGCCCCGGCCGGGCTCTCGACCACGCAGAACAGCGACCAGCTCCAGGCAACCCTGCCGGCCGGCTCGCCGACGTACAGCAAGCCGGTGCAGTTCAACAACATCTTCTGGGACAACTTCGCGGGCAGCTGGAACGGCCAGTTCGTCACCGGTGTCGGCTCCCCCGACGCCCCGGCGGGCGATCCGCTCAACCGCTGGGACATGGGTGTCGCCGATGGCACGGGCACCCTCGACCCGACGAACAGCATCCTGTCCAACGGCACGGGTGTGATCGCCTCCTTGACCAACAAGGTCGGCGCCGACCCGCTCGTCGTCTCCCCGTTCGCCACGACGGTGACCGTGCAGGCGTCCCGTACCTTCCCGAGCTTCAGGCAGGCGCTGATCGTCGTCGAGAACGTCCCGCCGTCCCTGATGGGTGACTACCACCTCCAGGGGACGTCGCCGGCGCTGGCCAGTGCCGCCGCGAGCAAGGGCGCGCTCACCGCCCCCGGCATCGACGTCGACGGTCAGACCCGGCCCATCGGAGCCGGGCGCGACATCGGTGCGGACGAGCGATGAGCACCGACCACCAGGCCGCAGGGCTACCTGATCACGCGCCGTCACCGAAGGAGAAGCACGTGGACCAGCGACAGGGTGCCCTGCACCAAGTCACCCGACGGGGGCTGCTCCTTGGCGCGGCGGGCACCGCGGCCTACGCCCTGTGGCCGGGGAGCCGCGCCGGCGCACGTCCGGTTACCGCACTGCGGGTCGCTCCTGTGGCCAGTGCCTCGAGCATGCACCTGGCGGCCACGGACGGCTGGGTGTCCATGGCGGCCAACGCGCCACACACCTCGTTCTGGCCCGACACCCTCGCCCCGTCGCCCTACGACATGTATGTCTTCGGGTTCCGTGACGTGACAGGCCTCGACGCCGCGGGCGTGACGGCCCAGCGCGGCCTCGCCCAGATCAGCGCGCCCATCCTCGCGTTCGACGAGTACGACGCGGCGAAGAACAACGACGTCCGGCTGACGCTGAGCAACCTCGGGTTGTCGGTGCGACCGGACCTCGTCGATGGCCACACGATCCACTGGCACGGGTTCGTCAACGCCATCCCGCTGTTCGACGGCGTTCCCGAGCTCTCGATCTCGGTGCCGATCGGGCGTCAGTTCACCTACTACTACCGGCCGCACGACCCAGGCACGTACATGTACCACTGCCACTTCGAGGACGTCGAGCACGTTCAGATGGGGATGACCGGCGTGATCTACGTCCGCCCGCGCCAGAACGGCACCAACCCGGGCTCAGCGGTCCCGGCCGGTCACCAGCTGCGCTACGCCTACAACGACGGCGACGGGTCCACCCAGTACGACAGGGAGTACTCGTTCATGCTCAGCGAGGTCTGGGCCGAGGCGCACTACCGCGACGCGCACATCCAGACCACGGACTGGACGGACTACGCTCCGAGCTTCTGGCTGCTCAACGGTCGCTCGTACCCCGACACCGTCGTGGGCAACGGGAACCCGTTGAGCGGCGTGGCGGCCCCGGCGTCGGGTCTCGGCTGGCCCGGCGGCCAGGAGCGACTGCGCTACCAGCCCATCTCCTCGCTCATCCAGGCGAACTCCGGGGAGCGAGTCCTGCTGCGGCTGGCGAACCTCGGCTACCAGAACCACGTCATGACCTGCGACCAGATCCCGCTGACGACGGTGGCCAAGGACAGCGTCCGGCTGGTGAACGCCGGCGGTGTCACCCACTACCTCAGCGGCGACTCGGCGGAGATCGGCCCCGGCGAGAGCCGTGACGTCATCTTCACTGCGCCCGCCGTCACCGTGCCGACGACGTTCCTGCTCTACGACCGCAGCTACGGCTACCTCAACAACGGCGGCGGCACCGAGCCGGGCGGGCAGCTGACGCAGATCCGGGTGCACCCGTCGGGGACTCTCCCCGTCCAGCCCATCGATGCACCGAACTCCTAGGCGAGGACGAGATGACGACGACCCTGTTTCGCGCCTCGACGAGGCAGCGCACGGCCCTTCTGTCCATCGTCGTGGTGGCTCTCCTCGGCCTCGTCCTCGCCATCCCCGGCGGTCGAGGTAACGCTGCGTCCCTGCAGCAGAACGGGATGGTCTGCCAGTCCAACGCCGGCAACACCTTCTCCCTCGACGCCGTGGCCGGCTACATCAGCACCCCGGACGGCAACTCGATCTACGCCTGGGGCTACACCGGCAGCGGCCAGCAGTTCCAGCTGCCGGGCCCGGTGCTCTGCGTCGCGAGCGGTGCTCGCGTGACCGTCGTCCTGCACAACAGGCTGCCCGAACCCGTGTCGCTCACGTTCCCCGGCCAGTCCGACGTGACGGCTGACGGGCTGCCCGCGGAGCCGCAGCTCGACCCGGGCGGCAACCTCGTGTCGTTGACCCCGGCCGCTCCGGCGACGTCGGGCACCGTCACGTACGCCTTCACTGCGGGGACCCCTGGCACGTACCTGTACGAGTCGGGGACCGACGTGACCAAGCAGCGACAGATGGGCCTCTACGGCGCTCTCGTCGTCAGGCCCGCGGCGGACGCCGGCAAGGCCAACGACAGGGCCGACTCCGCCTTCGACACCGGGCGGGAGTTCCTGTTGGTCCTGTCCGAGATCGACCCCGCCCTGCACTCCGCGGTCGAGCGCAGGCGAGCGTTCGACTACCGCACGGTCAAGGCGCGCTACTTCTTGATCAACGGCCGCAGCATGCCGGACACCCTCGCTCCGAACTTCGCCTCGTGGCTCCCGAGCCAGCCCTACGGCGCACTGGTCCACCTCGAGCCGTTCCAGCCGGGGGACCGGCCAGCCCTGATCCGATACCTCAACGCTGGCTCCGTCAACTACCCGTTCCACCCGCACGGCAACAACGAGACGGTGATCACCAGAGACGGTGCCCCCATGGTTGACACGGCCGGTCAGGACGCGTCGTTCGAGAAGTTCCTCATCGACGTCGGCCCTGGCCAGAGCGTCGACACCCTGAACAGGTGGCAGCAGGAGTATCAGGACATCCCGGGGAAACAGATCCCCGCGGACATCGCCCTGCCGCAGCTTCAGGACCAGATCGTCGGTCCGGGCACCGAGACCTGGTTCTCGGAGAACCCTTACCTGGGCGGCAAGCCCGGAGCGCTGCCCCCCGGCATCGTGCAGAACAACGAGTGCGGTGAGTACTACCACGTGGCCCACAGCCACGCGCTGGACCAGGCCACCAACTACGGCGCGAGCTTCGGCGGGATGATGACCCTCATCCGCATCGATCCTCGCGGTGGGTGCCCCACGCCATGAGCACCTCACGCCGAGAGGACCCGAGCACGATGCACTCATTCCTGAGCACCTCGCCTCGCTCACGCACCGGGCTGACAGCATTGGCGGTGACCGCGGCCCTGACGCTCACGAGCTTCGCTGCCGCCGCACCCGCCGTCCAGGCTGCTCCCGTCAGCACGGCACGCGTCAGCGCGGCGCACGTCGGCACGGTGCGCGCGGCGCCGGCGCCGGCGGTCCCGAGCACCGGCCAGGGCCCCCTTACCAGCACGGCGTGCACCGCAGCCGGCGGCACCGCGGCGTGCGACCTGTGGACGGCGACCGGGACGCTCGCCCTCTCCGGCGCGAACGTCGCGGTCTGGGGCTTCACGTCGGTCAGCGGTACGCCCGCCAGCGGACGTGGTCCCGTGCTCGTCGTCACCAGTGGCGACGCCGTGACGGTGACCCTGCACAACACCCTGCCGAGGAATGTCTCGCTGGCCGTCCCTGGTGTCGCGATGATCGCGCCGGGTACCTCGGTGCGTGGCGAAGACGTCACCGGCGTGGCCGCGGGCGCCTCAGCGGCGTACACGTTCACGGCTCCGGCCGCGGGCACGTACCTCTACGAGGCCGGCCACACGGCCAACGGCCCCCGGCAGGTGGCCATGGGCCTGGTGGGCGCCATGGTGGTACGGCCCGCCGGCTTCGACGTCGCGGCGCCGACCCAAGACGGCTCGCTCGCAACAGCGTTCGACGACGAGGCGGTGCTCGTGCTCGGTGAGGTCGACCCGGCCTTCAACGCCGCGCCGGACACCTACGACCTCCGGCGCTACCACCCGACGTACCGGCTCATCAACGGCCGGTCGTTCCCTGGGACCGAGGCCATCGCCACCGGACATGGCCGCAGCACGCTCGTGCGCTACGTCAACGGTGGCCTGCTGGCTCACTCGATGGGCGTGCTCGGTGCCAAGGAGCAGGTCCTCGCCATCGGCGGCCATGCCGATACCGGCCGGGTCCAGCTCGTGTCGGACATGGTGACGCCAGGTCAGACCGAAGACGTCCGGATCGCGTTCCCTGCTGGCGGTCCGTCGTCCATGCCGCTGTATGAGACGGCCGGGACTCTAGACAACGCCGGACAGGTCACCGCCGTGGGCTCTCGGGTGGTGGCTCTCGGCGGCATGATGACGTTCCTGACAGCAGGAGCGGTCGGGTCCAGCGGTGACACCGTCGGGCCGAAGTCCTCCGGTGTCACGGTCATGCCCAAGCCCGTGACGCCGCTGTCACCCGCGACCGTGACCGCGACCGTGTCCGACGTCGCGACTGGAAACGGCAACGTCAAGGCAGCGGAGCTGATCGTCGACTCCACGGTCGTGGCGGTCGGTGGCGGGGTGGTCATGACGGCGGTCGACGGCGTCTTCGACAGCCCGACCGAGGCCGTCACCGGGACGATCGACACCACCGTCCTGCAGGGGCTCGCGCAGGGTACCCACACGGTGTACGTCCGCGGGCAGGACGCCGCCGCCGTACCCAACTGGGGGCCGGTCGCGAGCACGACGTTCACGATGGGCCTGACCGGTCCGACGACGTCGGCGCTGGCTCTCGCCAGCTCGCCGACGAACGGGTCGAGCGCGGTGCGGCTGACGGCCTCGGGTGACGACTCCAGCATCGGGGGCACGGTGACGGCGGGGGAGTACTTCCTCGACACGGCCGCCGCGGACGGCTCCGGCACAGCCATGGTCGTCAGCACCCCGGCGCGGGTGGCCGCACTGAGCGCGACCCTCGACACCGTGCTGCTCGGCGGCCTCGTCCAGGGCAAGCACACCCTTTACGTCCACGCCAAGGACGACAACAACCTCTGGGGTGCGGTCGTCCCGATCGACCTGGTGATGGACCGCACAGGGCCTTCGCTGGGTACCACGGGCAACCAGGTGACGCCGAACCCGACCAACGGGCTCGTCGGTGACCCGGTCGACCCGACGGCGCTGAAGGTGCATGTCACGCTCGTCGACCCGGTCACCAGCGGGGTCTCCTCGGCGGTCGTCGCGGCCGAAGGGTTCCTCGATGCCACGGGTACCGCGGGCACCGGCATCGTGTTCGTCGCCGACGACGGCTCGTGGAGCTCCTCCAGCGAGGCCGGCTACGGCCTCGTGCCGCTCAGCCAGGTCGTGAAGCTCCCGAGCGGTAGCCACACGGTGTTCGTGCACGGCAGGGACGCAGCGGGGAACTGGGGCACCCTCGCCCCGCTGACCTTCGTCGTCGACCGTGGGCCGACGGTCGTGGCATCGGCACCCGTGACGGTCGGCGTGCTCGCCGCTCCGATCGCGGTCGGCGTCGCCACCTCGCCGTCCGGCTCGGTGTCAGCGGCTGAGTGGTTCGAGACCGTCGACCCTGGTCCCGGCCTGGCGACGCCGCTCGGCGTCACCTCCACCGGCGCGAGCACCGCAACCCTCACGCTGGACCCGAGCCAACTCACCCTCGGGACGCACCTGCTTCGCCAGCGGGCCAGGAGCTCGGGCGGCACGTGGGGCGCCACGGTGTCGGTGCAGGTCACGGTCACCGCGCTGATCAGCGACACGTTCGAGTCGGGGACGACGGCGGCATGGAGCGCCACCACGGGCAACGTCTCGGTGGTCACCTCCAGCGCCCTGCAGGGCGCGAGGCTGCTGCGGGTCAGCGGCGGGAACGCGTACCTGACCAGCACCCTGGCCGCCGCGACGCCCGCGCTGCACGCGACGTTCCTCGTGTCCCCGCAGACGCTGAGCACCGGCAGCAGTGCCGGTGCGTGGGTCTCGGTGATGCAGGGACGAACGGCTGGCGGCACCACGGTGGTCGACGTCCAGTACCACCGTCAGGGCACCGCTGCACCGCAGGTCAGGCTGGTCGTCAGCAGCGGCGCAGGGACGTCGACCTCGGCAGCCGTCACGCTGCCGACGGCCACGGCCTCCGCCGTGCGGGTCGACTGGCTCGGCGGCACCACCGGCACGGCGGTGCTGACCGTCAACGGGTCGGCGTCTCCGGCGCAGCCGTCAGCCACGACGCTCCAGGTCTCGGCGCTCCGCCTCGGCCTCGTGGGGACCGGCACGACCGGCCGGCTGTTCCTCGACTCCTACCTCGCCTCGCGCTAACCCCGATCGTCCTCCGGCCCGCCGTCCACCCCCCCGGGGCGGCGGGCCGGAGGACCCAGAAAGGACACGTCATGACAGCACGAGGTCTGCACCGACTCGCCGCGGGCCGCGGCACTCTGCGGCTGCTCGCCCTCGCCTTGGCGGTGACTCTGGTGGCGGCGTTCGCCTGGCACTCCGCGGGCTCCGCGTCGGCGGTTCGGGCCTACCAGGTGCCCACCGACCCCGACATGGAGGCTGGCCTCGGCGTCCGGTTCGTGCGGGCCGCCGTCGTGGCCGACGGCGGAATCGTCGAGCTCCGGTACACGGTGCTCGACCCGCAGCGGGCGTCGCGGTTCCAGAACGACGTCAAGCACCCGCCGGTGCTGCACAGCGAGCGCCGCAAGGGCAACGTCTACCGCACCGCCCTCATGCGGCAGGGCCACGACCTGCGGCCCGGCCAGAGCTACTACATCCTCTACCTCAACAACCAGGGCTCGATCCGGCCCGGTGACACCATGGAGATCGACGCCGGCGGCAAGAAGCTCCGCAAGGTCCCGGTCCACTGACGTGGCGGCCCCTGCCTCGATCGCGCGACGCCTGCGGGCGGGTCTCGCCGTCCTGTCCGCGGTGGTTCTCGCGATGCTCGCCAGCCTTGCGCTCGCCGGGTCCGCCTCGGCCCACGCGGAGCTCGACAGCAGCGCACCAGGGGACGGGGCGAGCCTGGCTCAGGCGCCGAGGCAGCTGGTCCTGCGCCTCAGCGAGTCCGTGGAGCTCTCGGCGAGCACGATCAGCATCTCCGACGGTGACGGGCACACCATGCCGACGGGTGCGTTGCGCCTGACCCGAGCGCCAGGCGCCGGGACCGAGGCGCCCGTCACCCTCGTCGTGGACCTGCCCACGCTCGGGCGCGGTGACTACCGGGTCGACTGGCGGACGCTGTCCAGCGACGACCTCCACGTCACCCAGGGTGTCCTCGTCTTCGGCGTCGGCACGACGACGGACGGCGCGAGCGCGGTCAGGTCCGCCGCAGCGCAGCCGAGGCCCTCGACGGTCGAGGCCGCCACCCGGTGGGTCGGCCTGCTCGCGCTCGGGGTCGCACTGGGCTGCGTCACGCTGCTGGTGCTGCTGTCCCGCGTTCAGCACGTCGCGGGCGTGGGCCGACCGGTGCGTCGGCGACTGCTCGGAGTCGCGAGTCCGGCCGCCTGGACGGCGCTGGTGGCGGGGCTCGTCCTTCCCGTGACGCAGGCTGCCGGCGCCGGCGGTGACGTCGGCGCGACGCTGCGCCGGCTGCTGCTGACGGGCGCCTACGCGCCGCGCTGGTGGCTGCACCAGGCGGCTCTGGCCTGCCTGGTGCTGGCGGTCCGAGCGGCGCGACACCGTGCCGACGACGCCGACGCCGCCGAGCACTCGCGTCGGCTCGGGGTCGTCGCCGGGGCGTGCGCCGTCGTCGCCTGCACGACCGCGACGCTCATGGGCCATGGCGGGGCGAGAGCCGCCAGTCGACCGCTGCTCGTCGTGGTGGAGAGCTCCCACGTGCTCGCTGCCCTGCTGTGGACGGGGTCGGTGGTGGCCGCCGCCGTCGTCCTGACGGCTCCGCGACGGCCAGGCGCGGCCGGGCTGCGCAGCGCCGTGCTTCGCCGGTTCGGGGCGGTGGCCGCTGGGTGCGTCGCCGTCATGGTCGTCACCGGGCTGCTCCTTGCCGGACGCCGCATCGCCACGCTCGACGCACTGGTGCACTCGACCTACGGGGTGACCCTGCTGGTCAAGTGCGCCGTCGGGCTGCTCGCGGGCCTGCTCGGCCTGGTGAGCTCGGTCGCGCTGCGCCCGCCCTGGGCGGCGCGGGTGGGGCTGTACCGGGCGCCGCAGCGCTGGGCGGGCCGGCTCCTGCCGTGGGAGGGGCTGCTCGTGGTGGGAGCGCTGGGCGCAGCGGCGGTGCTGGCCGCGTCCGCGCCGGCGTCAGGGCCGCGCTGGGCGGTCGCGCACCCGCCGGCGCTGCTCGTCGGGGGCAACGCCGGTGACCTGGTGGAGACGGTACGGGTCAAGCCGGACCGCCCGGGTGCCAACTTCGTCTCGGTCGACGTGTTCGACTCCCGCCGTCCAGCGCCCGGACCGGTCCGCAGCGTCGAGGTGACGTTGCGTGGGCCGACCGGCTCCACGCAGAGCGCTCCGGCGGTCACCGCGGGCGGGTCGACGTGGCTCGTGGCGGGCTCGCAGCTGACGGCGGGGGTCTGGCACATCGGCGTGCGGGCGTCGCGCAGCGGGCTGCCCGACGCGACGGCGAGCTACCGCTGGGTCGTGCCGGACCCGGCGGCTCGGCAGGTCACCGGTGTGGCAGCCGCTCCTCTGACGCGGTGGACGGACCCCGCTGCGGCTGTCGTCGGCCTCGCTGCCCTCGCCGGCCTGGCGGGTGCGCTGCACCGCCGGCGCCGTCCGCGCGTGGAAGCCGGGACCGCCGACGTCGAGGATGGGGGCGACCGGGCCGAAGACGGCGCGGCGGGAGCCCATGCGGCAGCGGTGAGCGCGCCCCCGGCGCTGGAGGGTGCCGGGGTGCGCTGAGGCCCGCCGACTCGCAGGAGCGCGGATCACCCGGCTCCCGCGGCCAGTGATCGATGTCACTCTCCGTAACATCAGGAATGGCCGTTCAGTATTTCTGTTGTCGATACTCTACGCAGAGTCACTGGAACGGGGAATCGCGAGGGAGCGGACGTGCGTGATCTGGCGCCGAGCATCTATCGGCAACGGCTGGTCATCGAGGGGAGCTGCAGCGAGGCGATCGGTGCGGCGGAGATCAGCGAGTACCTGACCGATCTGTCGAACACCATCGACATGGTGGCCCTCATCGAGCCGGTCACGCACCTGTCGCCGACCTACGGCTGGGCCGGGTGGATCCACTGGGAGACCTCCGGGGCGCACTTCTACGCGTGGGACGAGCCCGACCTGTTCTTCAGCGTCGACATCTACTCGTGCAAGCCCTTCGACGTCGCCCATGCGGTCGAGATGACGCGGGAGCGCTTCGGCTGCTCCGACGTCGAGTTCGCGGAGCTGTGAGCGCCCCCGCGCGTGCCGGAGCTGCCGTCCTCAGCCTTCACGTCAACCCGACCGGCGAGCTGCTCGAGGCCGCCCGAGAGTGCGAGGCCGAGATCTTCCAGCGCTGGTACGGCAACTCGCGCCGACAGCTCGACGCCGAGTACGGCCCCTACGAGCACGCGACGGCGTTCATCGTCCTGTGCCGTGAGGGCGATGGCGGCACGATGGTCGTCGACGGCCTCGAGGTCGTCGGCGTCACCCGGGTGATCCGGCCGAACTCGCGGGGACTCAAGACGTTCACCGACGTCGCCCTCCCGCCGTGGGAGGTTGATCCCGACCGCGCCAGCCGCGCCGCCGGGCTCGATCCCGCGACGACGTGGGAGGTCGCGACGATCGGCGTCCGCTCCGGTCGCGGCCTCGCCGGGCGGCAGTGCGCGGCGGCGCTCTATCACGGCCTCGTGCTCGCCGGCCGGGTCAACGACGTCCATGCGCTCGTCGCCGTCCTCGACGAGAAGGTCCGCGGCATGCTCGAGGCCGCCGGGCTCGGGATGCAGGCGCTGCCGGGCACCAAGCCCATGCCCTACCTGGGCTCCGCTGCGAGCACCCCCGTGTTCGGCGAGCTCGCCGCGATGCTCAGCCGGCAGCGTCGGCACTCCCCGGAGGCGTACCGGCTCGTCACGCTGGGCGTGGGGCTCAGCGGGGTCACCGTGCCGCCGCCCGAGGCGTTCCTCCTGCCGGTTCCGGCGATCTCGGTGACGGCAGGGTGTGCTGACCGGGTGACGGTCGTCCTGCCGCAGCAGCGGAGGATCGACCTGCGCTCGTCGAGGTCAGCAGGCGGACTCGTCGAGGAGCCGGCCGCGCGCGGCTAGCGCTCCGGCGACGCTGGGGGCTCCGGTCGTCGGCGCCGCCGCCGTCCGGCGCCGTACCCAGGCCTCGACGTCGCGCGCCGGCATCGGACGAGCGATGTGGTAGCCCTGGAGGACGTCGACGCCCATCGAGGCGAGCTCGCTGCCGGTGTCGGCGTCCTCGACGCCCTCCGCCACGAGCCGTAGCCCCATGGCGTGGGCCATCTGGCGGGTCGAGTCGACGATGACCTTGCTGCGGGGGTCCGAGCGCATCGTGGCGACGAAGGTGCGGTCGATCTTGAGCTCCTGCACCGGAAGGTCGCGCAGGTAGGCCAGCGACGAGAACCCGGTGCCGTAGTCGTCGACGGAGATCTGCACCTGGTGGGCCCGCAGGTCGAGCAGCGTCTCGCGGGCCCGCTCCGGGTCGGCGATGAACGAGTCCTCGGTGACCTCGACGAGGATCGACTGCGGTGGCAGGCCGTGCTCGGTGATCTGGCGGAACAGCTGCGGCAGGACGCTGCCCGCAAGCAGTTCCGGCGGCGCGCAGTTGACGGCGACGTGGAAGTCCAGGCCCCGGTCCAGCCACCCGCGTGCGTCGGTGACGGCGAGCCGCATGACCTGCTCCGAGAGCGCCCGCATGAGCCCCGAGCGCCTGGCGTCGGGCAGGAACGCCGCGGGCTGAAGGAGCCCGTGCTGCGGGTGCTCCCAGCGCACGAGCGCCTCGACGCCGAGCACCTCGTCGGTGACGGCGTCCACCTGAGGTTGGTACCAGAGGACGAGCTGGTCGTTCTCGATGCCCCGGCGGAGCTCCTCGATGAGTGCCAGCCGGTGGTGGGAGAACTCATCGCGCGTGGCGTCGTAGAGGACGACGGCCGAGCGCGCCGAGCGCGCCTGGTTGAGCGCGACCTCGGCCCGGCGCAGGACGTCGGACGGCGCGAGGTCGGTGCCCGCCCCCGCCGCGACGCCGACGGAGGTGCGGATCGCGAGCTCCATGCCGTTGACGAGGACCGGCCGCAGCAGCTCGTCGCGGGCGCGGCGGGCCGTCTCGAGCAGGACGATGTCGTCGTCGAGGCGGACGACGACGGCGAACTCGTCAGCACCCTGACGGGCCACGGTAGCCGAGGACCCGAGCGTCTTCGTCAGCCGGCGGGCAACGACCTGGAGCACGGCGTCGCCCGACTCGTGGCCGAGGCTGTCGTTGATGTCCTTGAAGCCGTCGATGTCGAGGAGCAGCACGCCGATGGGGCCACCGAGCCGGATCGAGGCCTCGAGCTCGATGAGCAGCCCGCGGCGGTTCGGCAGCGACGTCAGCTCGTCGAGCTTGGCCAGACGGAGCTCCTCACTGGTCCGCTCGGCGTCGCGCATCGCCAGCGTGAGACGCCACATCGCCGCCGTCAGCGTGATGACGGCCGGCACGGTGACGTACCACCCGGCGAAGCCGGCGGGACGGGTGACGAGCACACCGACGGCGACAGACGCGGCAGCAACGAGCAACGAGGCGGGCTGCCGGCGGTTGGGGGCCGCTGAGTCGACCGACGACGTCGTCGCGCCCGCGACGACGAGGGCGAAGCCGAGGCCGTAGACGAGGTCGAGCGAGGCGCTCGAGACGTAGGTGTCGCTCGCGAGGTTGGCCACGAGGCTGCAGTCGGCGACCGCGACGGCGAGGAACCCGAGGGACAACGTCGTCGTCTGCCAGGACACCCGGCGCTGCCGCAGCAGCACCTGGCCGAGCACGGTGAGGGCCAGGGCGGAGTCGATGAGCGGGTACAGCAGCGCCATGAACAGCGGCATCCCCGAGGCCCCGAGGGCCTGCGCCGCCGGCATGAGCAGCACCGATGCCGCGATGCACGCCACGCCGCCGCAGACGACCGCGGTCTCGAGCCACACCGAGGCGCCCCGGCTGGTGCGGCGCGGCACGTCGAGGAGGAGGAACGACACGATCCCGACGTAGGAGGCGAGGAACCACAGCTCGCCGGGCGCAGGGAAGCGGGTCAGCGTGGCGACGCCGCCGCCGATGAGCGCGACCGATCCCGCGGCCCAGGACGCCAGCCCTGCGGCGAGGCAGAGCAGCGGCATCCGGCGCGCGGGCTGGAGCAGCCCGGAGAGGAGCAGCCGGCCGAGCAGGAGGAGGAAGAACGCCGCCATCGTGGCGGTGAGGGCGCCGTGCATCGATGCACCGACGTGCTCGGCGCCGACGACGAGGATGATGCCGCCACCGCAGAGGAGCACGGCCCAGCTGAGGCGTTGGAGGGTGACCGCGACGAGGCGCACGTCAGCGGCACGCCACTGCTCGGTCCGTCGTCGCACGCCGCCCGCCCCACAAGTCGTGGCTGCTCCCGGCGGCGAGGTCCTCCCCGCGCGCCGTACCTCGAGCCGATTACCCCTGGGGGAAGAATCGGCAGCGCAGGCGTCGACCTTGACAGCGGTCTCCGCCCGTTCCCCCGAACCAGGTCAGATGCTTGCACAACGTTGGTGACGAGGTGAAACCTGCTCCCCGGGGCTCCCCGGGCTCCCCGGGCTCCCCGGGCGCGTCTGCGGGGCTGGTCAACTCCGTCGCGGGCGGTCGTCGTCGGTGCGACCATGTGGGACGCGCCCCGTGACCCGGGGCGTCGGAGGTGTACCTGTGCTGACCCCCCTGCTGCGGCGATTCCTGCGTCCCTACGCACGCTGGCTCGTCGTCGTCCTCGTCCTCCTGCTCGTCCAGGCCATGACGAGCCTGTACCTGCCGACGCTCAACGCCCGGCTCATCGACGAGGGCGTCACCCAGGGCGACCTGCACCGGGTGTGGACGATAGGCGGCTGGATGCTCCTCGTCTCCGCCGTCCTCGCCGTCGCGACGGTGGCCGGCGTCTACTGGTCGGCCCGCACGGCGATGGCGGTCGGGCGGGACATGAGGGCAGCGGTGTTCCTCACCGTCGAGGGGTTCAGCGCCCGGGAGGTCAACGCCTTCGGCACCCCGTCGCTCATCACCCGCAACACCAATGACGTCCAGCAGGTCCAGATGGTCGTCCTGCTCGGTCTCACGATCATGGTGCTCGGGCCGGTCACCATGGTCGGCGGGATCGTCATGGCGCTGCGTCAGGACGTCGGACTGTCGGCCGTGCTCATCGTGGCGCTGCCGGTCATGGCCGGGGTGATCGGGCTGCAGGTCCGACGGCTCCTGCCGCTCTTCCGGTCGATGCAGGTAAAGATCGACACGATCACCTCGGTGCTGCGCGAGCAGATCACCGGCGTCCGAGTCGTCCGGGCCTTCGTCAAGGAGGAGCACGAGACGGCGCGGTTCGCCGACGCCAACGCCGACCTCACCGGCACTGCGCTCCAGGTGACCCGCGTCTTCGCCCTGCTCATGCCCATGCTCATGGCGGTGCTCAACCTCTCGAGCGTCGCCATCATGTGGTTCGGCGCCCACCGGGTCGACGACGGCGCCCTGCAGATCGGCCAGCTCACCGCCTTCCTCAGCTACATGATGCAGATCCTTCTCGCGGTCATGATGGCGACGATGATGGTCGTCATGGTGCCGCGGGCCGCCGCGTGCGCCGAGCGCATCTGCGCCGTCCTCGACACCGAGCCAACCGTCCGTGAGCCTGCTCTCCCCGTCCTGGCCACGCCGGGCCTCGGGGTCGAGCTCGTCGACGTCGGGTTCAGCTACCCCGGCGCCGAGCGTCCGGTGCTCAGCGGGGTGTCGTTCACCCTGCGCCCCGGCGCGACGACGGCGATCGTCGGGAGCACCGGCGCGGGCAAGACGACGCTCGTCAACCTCCTCCCGCGCCTCTACGACGTCACCGAGGGGCGGGTGCTCGTCGGTGGCGTGGACGTTCGCGAGCAGGGGCTCGAGGCGCTGTGGGCCTCCATCGCCCTGTGCCCCCAGAAGCCCTTCCTCTTCCGCGGCACCGTGGCGAGCAACCTGCGTTTCGGCGACCCCGAGGCCACCGACGACGACCTCTGGCGCGCGCTCGAGGTGGCTCAGGCAAGGGACTTCGTCGAGGCGATGGAGGGAGGCCTCGAGGCGGAGATCGTCCAGGGCGGGGCGAACCTCTCTGGCGGTCAGCGCCAGCGGCTCGCCATCGCCCGCGCCGTCGTCAAGCGTCCTGCCGTGTACGTCTTCGACGACAGCTTCTCGGCGTTGGACTACACGACCGACGCGCGGCTGCGTGCGGCGCTGCGGGAGTGCACCCGTGACGCCGTCGTCCTCGTCGTGGCGCAGCGGGTGAGCACCGTCATGCACGCCGAGCGGATCGTCGTCCTCGACGAGGGCCGGGTCGTGGGCATCGGCACCCACGACGAGCTCCTCGAGACCTGCACGACCTACGAAGAGATCGTCAGCTCCCAGCTGGCGGCTGCGGCATGAGCACGGCTCCTCCTGCAGGCGGCCCGAGGACCCCGACGGCACCGCCCAAGCCCCCGCCCGGCGCACGCGGCGGCCCCGGGATGGCTCACATGGCCATGGCGATGCCCGTCGAGAAGCCGAAGAGCTTCGGGGTCTCGGCCCGCCGCCTGGTCGGGTCGCTCCGCCCGGAGCGCGCGCTCATCGCCGCCGTCGCCGCCCTCGGCGCGGTGAGCGTGGCGCTGTCGGTCCTTGGTCCCCGGGTCCTCGGGCACGTGACGAACATCGTGTTCGAGGGCATCAGCAGCCGCCGGCTCCCCGCCGGGGTGACGCAGGCCGAGGCGGTGGCCTCGCTGCGTGCGAAAGGTGACGCGCGGGTCGCCGACATCCTCTCGGCGATGACGCTGCGTCCCGGGCAGGGAATCGACTTCGGCGCGCTCAACCGGTGGGTCTCGGTCGCCGTGCTTCTCTTCCTCACGAGCTCGGCGTTCATGTGGGCGCAGAACTACCTCATGGCCGGAGTCGTCCAGCGCACGGGGTACCGGCTGCGCGAAGAGGTCGACGCCAAGCTCAACCGGCTGCCGCTGCGCTACTTCGACAACAGCTCACGGGGCGACCTGCTGAGCCGGGTCACCAACGACATCGACAACGTCACGCAGACGTTGCAGCAGACCCTGAGCCAGGCGCTCACCGCGCTGCTCACCGTCATCGGCGTCCTCGTCATGATGCTGAG
Source organism: Actinomycetes bacterium (assembly GCA_038322045.1). Classification (GTDB taxonomy): domain Bacteria; phylum Actinomycetota; class Actinomycetes; order JBBQFP01; family JBBQFP01; genus JBBQFP01. The sequence continues at coordinate 43,226 of JBBQFP010000005.1, forward strand.
CATCAGCCCCCTGCTGGCGCTCGTCTCGCTCGTCGTCCTCCCGGTCTCCGGCGTCGTCGCCCAGGCTGTCGCCCGGCGCTCGCAGCCTCAGTTCGCCGAGCAGTGGCGCTGGACCGGCATCCTCAACGGCCACGTCGAGGAGATGCACACCGGGCACGAGCTCGTGAAGGTCTACGGGCGCCGGCGTCAGGCCGTGGAGACCTTCGCCGAGGCCAACGACGAGCTGTACTCGGCCAGCTTCAGGGCGCAGTTCATCTCCGGCATCATCCAGCCCCTGCTCGGGCTGCTGAGCAACCTCAACTACGCGGCGATCTGCGTCATCGGCGGCTGGCGCGTGACGACGGGGTCGTTGTCCCTCGGCGACGTCCAGGCGTTCATCCAGTACTCCCGTCAGTTCTCCATGCCGATCACCCAGCTCGCCAGCGTGGCCAACCTGCTCCAGAGCGGGGTCGCCTCGGCGGAGCGGGTCTACGAGCTGCTCGACGCCGACGAGGAGCCCGCCCTCCAGCGGTCGCCCGCCACGCTCCCCGTCTCCGGTCCCGCGCGAGGCAGGGTCGCCTTCGAGCACATCGCATTTCGCTACGCCCCAGACGTGCCCCTCATCGACGACCTCTCGGTCCGGGTCGAGCAGGGGAGCACGGTCGCGATCGTCGGGCCGACCGGGGCCGGGAAGACGACCCTCGTCAACCTCCTCATGCGCTTCTATGACGTCGACGCCGGGCGCATCACGCTCTCCGGCGTCGACATCAGGGACCTACGGCGTGACGAGCTCCGGCGCAGCTTCGGCATGGTGCTCCAGGACACCTGGCTCTTCCGGGGCACCATCCGGGACAACATCGCCTACGGCGCCACGGGTGCCACCGACGAGCAGGTGCTTGCCGCTGCGCGGGCGGCTTATGTCGACAGGTTCGTCCACCACATCCCCGACGGCTACCTCACGGTCATCGACGACGAGGCCTCGAACCTCTCCGCGGGAGAGAAGCAGCTCGTGACGATCGCCCGCGCCTTCCTCGCCGACCCGCCGATCCTCATCCTCGACGAGGCGACGTCCTCGGTCGACACGCGCACCGAGGTCCTCGTCCAGGCTGCGATGGCACGGCTGCGCCATGGCCGGAAGAGCTTCGTCATCGCCCACCGTCTCTCGACGATCCGCGACGCCGACACGATCCTCGTCATGGACGCCGGTGCCGTCGTCGAGCAGGGGACCCACGAGGAGCTCCTCGCCTCGGGCGGGGTCTACGCGCGCTTGCACGCCAGCCAGTTCGAGGGCGCCGTCACCTGACCCGGTGGCGGCGGCTTCCGCGCCGACGTTACCGACCGGTAACGTCGGCCTCCACCGGCGACCGGCGTCGGGCCACGGAACGGAGCGTCCCCTTGAGCGAGCCCCGCAGCCTGCTGCTCAACCCCGTGACGGCCGACTGGTCGAGGCTGGACCCGGCGACCCGCCGCGCCGTCGCAGCCACCGTCGACTTCTTCGAGTCGCGCGGCAAGGCGGCGCTCACGGAGGCCGACCGGGGCCGCGGATGGTACTCCGACTTCCTCGAGCACCTCGCCAAGCACCGGGTGCTCGCGACGTTCCTCACCCCGCGGGCCGACGCGGGCGCCGATGCCGACAAGCGCTGGGACACCGCACGGATCAGCCTGCTCTCCGAGGTCCTCGGCTTCTACGGCCTGCCCTACTGGTACGCGTACCAGGTGACGATCCTCGGCCTCGGGCCGGTCTGGCAGAGCGACAACGCCACCGCCCGCGCCCGGGCCGCCCGGCTGCTCGACCATGGCGCCGTCTTCGGGTTCGGCCTCTCGGAGAAGGAGCACGGCGCCGACATCTACTCGACCGACATGCTCCTGACGCCGAGCGGCGACGGCTTCCTCGCTGACGGCAGCAAGTACTACATCGGCAACGGCAACGTCGCCGGGATGCTGTCGGTCTTCGGCCGCCGCACCGACGTCGAGGGGCCGCAGGGCTACGTCTTCTTCGCCGTCGACCCCCGTCACCCGCGGTACCACCTCGTCAAGAACATCGTCGACTCCCAGATGTTCGTCAGCGAGTTCCGGCTCGACGGCTACCCCGTCCGCCCCGAGGACGTCCTGCACGCTGGGCAGGCGGCCTTCGATGCGGCGCTCAACACCGTCAACGTCGGCAAGTTCAACCTCGGTTTCGCCTCCATCGGCCTCTGCGAGCACTCCTTCTACGAGGCGCTGACCCACGCCCACGACCGGGTGCTCTACGGACGACGGGTCACCGAGTTCCCGCACGTCCGCCAGGGGCTCACCGACGCCTATGCCCGACTCGTCGCGATGAAGCTCTTCGCCGACCGGGCCATCGACCACCTCCGGTGCGCCTCACCCGAGGACCGCAGGTACCTCCTGTTCAACCCCGTGACGAAGATGAAGGTCACCACCGAGGGCGAGCGGGTCATCGACCTGCTCTGGGACGTCATCGCGGCCAAGGGGTTCGAGAAGGACACGTACTTCAGCATGGCCGCCCGCGACATCAGGGCACTGCCCAAGCTCGAGGGCACCGTGCACGTCAACATGGCGCTCGTCCTCAAGTTCCTCCCCAACGTCCTCTTCGGGCCGGTGAGCATGCCCGAGGTCCCCACCCGGCAGGACGCCGCTGACGACGCGTTCCTGTTCCGTCAGGGTCCGACGAGGGGCCTCGGTGCGGTGCGCTTCCCCGACTGGCGACCGGCCTACGACCGCTTCGGCCACCTCCCCGACGTCGCTCTGCTGCGCGAGCAGGCCGAGTCGCTGACAGCGCTCCTGGCGAGCTCGCCGCCGGACGCGGCTCAGGCCAAGGACCTCGACCTCATGCTGCCGCTCGGCGAGCTGTTCACCCTCGTCGTCTACGGCCAGCTCGTCCTCGAACAGGCCGCGATCCTCGGTCTCGACGAGGACCTGCTCGACGAGGTGGCAGGCGTGCTCGTCCGGGACTTCTCGGCGGCGGCCGTCGCGTGGCACGGCCGCGCCGGGGTGCAGGACGCGCAGCGGCAGTGGGCGCTCTCCGCGGTGCGTGCCCCTGTCCACGACGCCGCTCGTGCAGGGCGGGTGTGGGAGCAGGTCGTGGCCCACGCCGGGGCCTACGCCATGAACCCCTGACACCGCTCGGACGGTTGCGCCGAGGGCCTGGCATCCCCCTGAGCTAGACCCTCGGCGCCGGGTGCTCGTCGACGTCCGGCTCGTGGACCGCCGCGTCGGCCCGACGGGTCCGCATCACCGACAGCGCGATCGAGCCCCCGAGCACGACGAGCACCATCCCGAGGCTGAGCAGGCTCGGCACGTGCCAGATGGGCGTGATGAGCATCTTCACGCCGATGAGGACGAGCACGAGCGCCAGGCCGGGCGGCAGGTAGCGGAAGCGGTGCACGGCGTCGGCGAGGAGGAAGTAGAGGGCGCGCAGCCCGAGCACCGCGAGCACCATCCCGAGGCTGAGCATGCTCGGCACGTGCCAGATCGGCGTGATGAGCATCTTGACGCCGATGAGGACGAGCACGAGCGCCAGGCCGGGCGGCAGGTAGCGGAAGCGGTGCACGGCGTCGGCGAGGAGGAAGTAGAGGGCGCGCAGCCCGAGCACCGCGAGGGCGTTGGACGTGAAGACGAGGAACGGGTCGCGCGTGACGCCGAAGACCGCCGGGATCGAGTCGACGGCGAAGATGATGTCGCTGACCTCGATGGTGACGAGCACGAGCAGCAGAGGGGTCGCGACCCATCTGCCTGCCTGCCGGATGACGAAGTGCTGGCCGTGGTAGTCCTCGGTCATCGGCACCCGACGACGGACCCAGCGCACAGCGCGGCTGTTTGTCGGGTCGGAGTGCGCGTCCTTGGTCACGACGAGCTTGATTCCGGCGTAGAGGAGGAAGGCGCCGAAGAGCGGGAGCACCCAGGCGAACCGGTCGATCGCCACGGAGCCGAGCGCGATGAAGATCGCGCGGAAGACCAGCGCCCCGATGACCCCGAAGAACAGCACCCGGTGCTGGAGCTCGCGCGGCACGGCGAAGGACGTGAGGATCACCGTGAAGACGAAGACGTTGTCGACGGCGAGGCTCTTCTCGAGCACCCAGGCGGTGAGGTACTGGCTGCCGGCGTCGGAACCCCAGATCGCCCAGACGGCGACCCCGAACCCGAGGCCGATGCTGATCCAGACGGCCGACCAGGCCGCCGCCTCTTTCGTGCTCGGCACGTGGGCGTCGCGGTGAGCGACGAGGTCGACGGCAAGGAGGAGGAGCACACCGGCGACGAAGGCCGCCCAGGCCCAGATCGGGACCGACAACGAGAGCACGAGGGATACCTCCGGGCACGAGCGATGCCCCCGGGGTCTTCGCCGCCCGTGCGCTTCACGGGCTTCCCAGGCCGGCCACCGCACGGGCGATGACGTGATGACGACCTGGGGACGTCGGGCGTACTCCCCACCGAGGTGTCCTCAGTGTGACGGAGGCGTCGCCCTGCGGCAACCGAGGGCCGTCAGCCTCCGCTGCTGCCGCGCAGTCCCGAGGTCCGCTCCGCGGCTGCCCGTGCCGCGGCAGCGTCCATCGGGCGGCCGAAGAGCCAGCCCTGCCCGCGGGCACATCCGGCCGTGCGTAGCTGTCGGTACTGCGCCTCCGTCTCGATCCCCTCGGCGACGACCTCCATGCCGAGGGCGTGGGCGAGAGCGAGGACGGCGTCGGTGACCGGGCTCCGCTCGTCGCGGGCGTCGATCGTCGCGACGAAGGACTTGTCGACCTTGACGGTGTCGGCGGCGCAGTCGAGCAGCCAGGTGAGCGAGGAGTAGCCGGTGCCGAAGTTGTCGAGCGACACCCGCACGCCGAGCGAACGGAGCTCGGCCATGACGGCGGCCGCTCGCCTCGTGTCGGCGAGGACGGCGGCCTCGGTGACCTCGATGACGAGCTGGTCGGTGCCGAGCTCGTGGCGGCGCAGGTTGTCGGCGACTGTCGAGACCAGGGTCGGGTGGAGGAACTGCGTCGGGGAGAGGTTGACCGAGACCGTCAGCCGGGGGTCCTTCCACGATGCGACGGCGGCAGCGGCCTGCTCCATGAGGGTCTCGCCGAGGGCGATGATCAGCCCGGTGTCCTCGGCGACGTCGAGGAAGCGCTCCGGCAGGAGCATCCCGCGCCGTGGGTGGTGCCACCGCGCCAGGGACTCGAAGCCGGTGAGCCGCCGGTCGGCGAGGGAGACCAGCGGCTGGAAGTTGCAGACGAACTCGTCGGCGAGCAACCCTCGCTCGATGTCGCTGGCAGCCAGCGGCGTCGTCGTCCGGCGCGCCCGGTTCGTGCGGGGCCGGCCGTCGTAGCCGTAGGTGGTCTCGCGTCGGCGGTACGCCTCGAGGGCCGCACCCGCCTCGAGCGCGGCCTCGGTGAGCAGGTCGATGGTCTCGGCGTCGAGGTGTGCGACGACGCACAGGGCGCCCGAGGAGCCGCTCCTGTCGCCGAAGGGGACGACGAGCACGCCGCTCTTCGTCGTCGTCGGCGTCCCGATCGCGAGCGCCTCGCGGGTGTCGACGTCGAGAGTGTCCAGCGTGGCGAAGGCCGTGAGCGCGGCCCGGTTGGCCCCGCGGGAGTAGGCCACCGGCTCGAGACGCGGCCCGGTGCTCAGCGCGACGACGGCCGGGGCGAGCTCGCCGATGATGTCCTGGACCTCGGCGAGGGTCTGCGCGCAGATCGCGCGCCGGTCGGTGCAGCCGAGCAGCCGGACGCCGAAGTGCGTGAGCCGCGTCTGGCGCAGGAGCCGCGCCTGCTCGGCCTCGAGCCGCAGCCGCAGCCCTGCCTCGACGGCGACGGCCCGGTGCGAGTCCTGCCTGCCTCGCCAGGCGAGCGTGAGGCCTGCTGCGAGGACAGCCACCGCCAAGAGCCCCAGGAGCCAGCTCATGGGGAGGTGCACGGCGACGTCGTCGTGATCACGGTCGGCGCTCCTTCCGACCCTCAGCATGCCAGCACCGGGCCGTCCCGGGGATGCCTATGCACCGGTTCGTCTCCCGCAGGCATCGTTGCATGCCTCGCCCGGAGGATGAGTACCAGCAGCGGATCCGCCTACGCGGCGGCGTCCTCCCGGCCGCGGGTGCGCCGCCGGTGCGCGAGGAGCGCCACCGCCGCCGCGACGAGGACGACGGCGCCGGCGACCCAGCCGAAGCGCCGGACGACGCTCTCGAACGAGGTCCCTGCCACGAAGCCGACGATGGTGAACGTCGTCGCCCACACCAGCCCGCCCACGGCGTTCCAGGCGAAGAAGCGCGGGTAGTGCATGCCCGACATCCCGGCCAGGCCCGGCATGACCGCCCGGAGGAACGCGACCCACCGTCCGGCGAAGATCGCCCAGCCGCCCCTCTCGGCGAGGTAGCCCTGGGCGCCATCGAGCCGGTGCCGGTGCCCGCGCAGCAGTCTGCTCGTGAGCACGCGAGGACCGAAGACCCGCCCGACCTCATAGCCGACGGAGTCTCCGACGATCGCCGCGACGACCGCGACGACGAGGATCGCGGCGAGGGGCACGACCTTCTGGCTGGCGAGGACGCCCCCGAGGACGACCGCCGTCTCACCGGGCAGGACGAAGCCGAGGAAGACCGCCGCCTCCCCGAAGGCCAGCCCGCCGACGACGGCGTAGACCAGCCACCCGTTGAGGTGGAGGAGGAAGGTCGTCAGCGCGTGCCCCATGGTGGGCTCAGCCTACGGCGGCCTCAGGGCCCCGGAGCGAGTTCCCGGTGCTCCTCGGCGTCGTCGGCGACCCGGCTCAGGGCGCGCCGACCAGGCCCGCTCCAGCCGCAGGTGCTGCACGTGGCACGGGCGAACGGTCCTTCGTGGCCGACGGTGACCTCGTGCGTGACCGGGGCTGCCACCGGGTCCTGCCCGTCAGGGCGCTGCGGTGTGAGGTCGGACCGCGCCCGCACGAGCGTGCTGCCCGCGGCTGAACCTGATGCGGCGCCCTCGGGCTCGCCGGCTGATGGGGGCACAGCGTCAGCGTAGGGGCTTCCCGGGCAGCGCACGCGCGGGGGCAGCCCCTACGCTCGCCCCACGCCTGTCACGACGTCGCCAGGAGAGCGCTGTGCCCGCTGCCGCTTCAGCCACCGACCCGTCCGACCGCCCCGTGGCCGCCCCTGCCGGTGCGGGGCGCGCGCCGGCGTCGCTCGACCGCGACCGGCTCGCCGCGCTGCTCACGCGTGAGCTCGACGCCTTCGTCGCGGCCCGGCCTCGGTCGCGCAAGGTCGCCGAGCGCGCCAGGCGCAGCCTCGTCGGCGGGGTGCCCATGAGCTGGATGACCAAGGGCGCGGGCCCGTTCCCGGTCGTCCTGGCGTCAGCGCGAGGTGCGCACCTCACTGACGTCGATGGCATCGACTACGTGGACCTCTGCCTCGGTGACACCGGCGCGATGACCGGGCACTCGCCCGCGGCCACCGTGGCGGCCGTCACCGAGCAGCTGAGCCGCGGCATCACGACGATGCTCCCGACCGAGGACGCCGTCGCCGTCGCCGAGGACCTCGCGCGGCGTTTCGGCCTGCCGCGCTGGCAGGTGACTCTCTCGGCGACGGACGCGAACCGCCACGTCATCCGCTACGCCCGCCACCTCACCGGTCGGTCGAAGATCGTCGTCTTCGACTACTGCTACCACGGGACGGTCGACGAGACCTTCGCCACCCTCGACGCCGAGGGCCGCACCGTGGCACGCCGCGGCAACATCGGTGCCCCGGTGCCGCTCGAGGAGACGACCCGCGTCGTCCCCTGGAACGACGTGGCCGCCCTGGAGGCGGCCCTCGCGCACGGTGACGTGGCGGCTGTGCTCACCGAGCCCGCGCTGACCAACGTCGGGATCGTCCTGCCCGCGGAGGGGTTCCACGCGGCCCTGCGCGAGCTGACGCGGGCGCATGGCGCGTACCTCGTCATCGACGAGACCCACACGATCTCGGTCGGGCCGGGCGGGATGACAGCGCGCGACGGGCTCGAGCCGGACCTCCTCGTCATGGGAAAGCCCATCGGCGGCGGCATCCCCTGCGGGGTGTTCGGCATGACCGAGGAGATCGCCCGCGCGATCGAGGCCTCGGTCGAGCGCGAGGACGTCGACGTCGGTGGCATCGGGGGAACCCTCGCGGGCAACGCGCTCTCTCTCGCGGCGATGCGCGCCACGCTCACCGAGGTGCTCACCGAGGAGGCCTTCGCCACGATGCTCCCGCTGGGCGAGCGCTGGGCCGACGGCGTCGACGCCGCGATGTCCGCTCACGGCGCGGCGTGGCAGTGCAGCCGGCTCGGCGCCCGTGGTGAGTACACCTTCTCGCCCGTCCCGCCGCACGACGGAGCCTCTGCTGCCGCGGCCTCCGACCCCGAGCTCGAGCGGTTCCTCCACCTCTACCTGCTCAACCGAGGGGTGCTCATGACGCCGTTCCACAACATGGCGCTCATGTCGCCGGCGACCACGGGGGCCGACGTGGACCGGCACACCGTCGCGTTCGAGGCGGCACTCGGGGAGCTCTTCGGCTGACCGGTGTGCTCGAGGCGACGTCGCGGCCGCCCCGGAGCGGCTACCCGAAGCGCCCGGTGATGTAGTCCTCCGTCCTGCGCTCGGAGGGGTTGCTGAAGATCTTCGACGTGGAGTCCATCTCGATGAGCCGCCCCGGCTTCCCTGCGCCGGCGATGGTGAAGAAGGCCGTCGCGTCGCTCACCCGCGCGGCCTGCTGCATGTTGTGGGTGACGATGACGATCGTGTAGCGCTCCTTGAGCTCGTTCATGAGGTCCTCGATGGCCAGCGTCGAGATCGGGTCGAGCGCCGAGCACGGCTCGTCCATGAGCAGGACGGCGGGCTCGACGGCGATCGCCCGGGCGATGCACAGGCGCTGCTGCTGACCGCCGGAGAGGCCGGAGCCGGGCCGGTCCAGGCGGTCCTTGACCTCGTCCCAGAGGTTCGCCCCGCGCAGCGAGCGCTCGACGACCTCGGCGGTCTCCTTGCTGCTCATCCGGGTGCCGTTGAGGCGCCGCCCGGCGGCGACGTTCTCGGCGATGGACATCGTCGGGAACGGGTTCGGGCGCTGGAAGACCATGCCGACCGTGCGGCGGACGGCGACCGGGTCGACGCCGGGGCCGTAGAGGTCCTCGTCGTCGAGCATGACCTTGCCGTCGACCCGCGTGCCGGGAATGACCTCGTGCATGCGGTTGAGAGTGCGCAGGAACGTCGACTTGCCGCACCCGGAGGGACCGATGAAGGCGGTGATCGCCCGCGGTTCGATCGTCATGCTGACGTCCTCGATGGCGGGGACCTTGCCGTAGTAGGCGGAGAGCCCGGAGACGTCGATGCGCTTGGCCATGGAAGAGCGTCCTTACCGGCTGGTCTTGGGTGCGAAGAACCTCGCGATGGCTCGCGCCATGAGGTTGAGGAGCATGACGATGAGGATGAGGGTCAGGGCTGCGGCCCAGGCCCGGTCGGTGGCGAACTGCAGCCCACGGCCGTTCTCGGAGAAGACGTACAACGGCAGGGAGGACTGTGGGCCGTTGAACGGGTTCGCGTTGATCGAGTCGAAGCCGAAGACCGTGACGAGCACCGGGGCGGTCTCGCCGGTGACTCGCGCGACGGCGAGCATGATGCCGGTGACGATGCCGGCGATCGCCGTCGGGATGACGACCTTGAGGATCGTGCGCCACCGCGGCACGCCGAGGGCGAGCGAGGCCTCGCGCAGCTCGTCGGGCACGAGCTTGAGCATCTCCTCGGAGCTGCGCACGACGACGGGCACCATGAGGATCGACAGCGCCAGCCCGCCGGCGAACCCCGAGTACCCCCGGCCGAGGCCGAGCACCCAGAACGACAGGATGAACAGGCCCGCCACGATCGACGGGATGCCGGTCATGACGTCGACGAAGAACGTGATGACCTTGGCGAGCCGGCCCTTGCCGTACTCCACGAGGTACACGGCCGTGAGGACGCCGATCGGGACGGCGATGACGCTGGCGATCGCCACCTGCTGGAGGGTGCCGAGGATCGCGTGGTAGGCGCCGCCGTAGCTGTCCCGCGGGCCGACGTTGCGCATCGAGCGGGTGAGGAAGTCGAGGTCCAGGCGACCGAGGCCCTTGACGAGCGTGTAGCCCAGGACGGAGACCAGCGGGACGAGCGCCAGGACGAATGCGCAGTAGACGAGGGTTGTCGCGAAGCGGTCCTTGGCCTGGCGGGCGCCCTCGTACAGCGCGGAGAGAGCGGTCAGCCCGAGGACGAAGACGACGGCGGTGCTCAGAACGAGCTGTGCGTTGCCGTAGAGCGGGGTCACGGCGAAGAGCATGGCGACGGCCCCCAGCGCCGCGACGCCGACGGCCGTCGGCGCCCACCGTGGCAGGACTGTGGACTGGAGGTCGTAGGGGTCGGCCGGGGCCTGGCTGGTCGGCGCGGGAGGGGTGATCGTGCTCATGCCGCAGCCGCCGAGTACTCACGTCGCCGGGCGATGATGAGCCGGGCGGCGCCGTTGACGACGAGGGTGATGACGAACAGGACGAGTCCGGAGGCGATGAGAGCGCCACGCCCGGTGGGTCCGGCCTCGCCGAACTTGTTGGCGATGTTGGCCGCGATGGTGTTGCCCCCGGGGTTGAGCACCTTGATCGAGATGAGGAAGTTCGACGAGAGCACCATCGCGACAGCGACCGTCTCGCCGAGCGCGCGGCCGAGCCCGAGCATGGCGGCGCTGATGACCCCCGAGCGGCCGAAGGGCAGCACCGACATGCGGATCATCTCCCAGCGGGTGGCGCCGAGGGCGAGCGCGGCCTCCTCCAGGATCCGCGGGGACTGGAAGAACACCTCGCGGCTGACGGCGGCGACCACGGGGAGGATCATGATGGCGAGGATGACGCTCGCGGTGAAGATGGATCGCGCGCCGACCTGCGTGCGGTCGAAGAGCGGGATCCAGCCCAACCAGTGGTCGAGCCAGCGGTGCAACCCCTCGATGCGCGGGATGATGAAGAAGACTCCCCAGAGCCCGTAGACGACGCTCGGCACGGCCGCGAGCAGGTCGATGACGTAGGCGAGGGCTCGCGCGAGCCGTCTGGGCGCGTAGTGGGAGATGAACAGGGCCACGCCGACGGCGACGGGGACCGCCATAGCCATGGCGAGCACCGAGCTGATGACTGTGCCGACGACGAGCGCGGCGACCCCGAAGACCGGCTTGGCGGCGTCGTCGGGGAACCACGTCCGCTCGGTGAAGAAGTTCGCCGTGTTCGCCGACAGCGCCTCGCGGGCCTGCCAGACGAGGAAGATGGCGATCGACGCCATGATCACCAGCAGGAGGACGCCCGAGCCTCGGGACAGGCCGCTGAAGACGCGGTCGCCCACGCGACGCGGTGCGGCGTCGGCGGTGTCGACTCCGGGCAGGCGGGGTGGCTGGGGTCCCTGCGCCGTCTCGGTCGTGCTCGTCATGGTCGCTCCGGTTGGGAGGGAGGAGGGCGACGGGCCCGGCACCTGCCGTCGGGCACGTGCCGGGCGCGTCGTCGTCCGGTCAGCGGCACCGGACCGGTGGTCTGGTGCCGCCGCCTGGTGAGGCTACTGCTAGGACATCGCCGCGACGGAGGCGCGCACCTTGGTCACCAAGGTGGCGGGCAGCGGGCCGTACCCGTTCTTGGCGAGCAGCTGCTGGCCGGCGTCCCCAGCGGTGTAGCCGAGGAAGGACTTGGCGAGCGGCAGCTTGTCGGCCGCCGTGCCCTTCTCGCAGGCGATCTCGTAGGTGACGAGGACGACGGGGTAGGCACCCTCGGCCTTCGTCGCGTAGTCGAGCTTGAGCGCAAGGTCGTTGCCCGTGCCGACGACCTTGGCTGCGTCGAGCGCCTTGCCGGCTGCCTCGGTGGTCAGCTCGACGGGTGCGGAGGCACCCGTCGCGATCTTGGCGATCCCCAGGCCGCTGTTCTGGGCGAAGGAGAGCTCCATGTACCCGATGGCGCCGGCGGTCTGCTTGACGCCTGCGCTGACGCCCTCGGAGCCCTTGGCGCCCTGTCCGCCGGGGGCCTTCCACTCCTTGGCGTGCTCGAGGGTCCAGTCGGTCTTCGCCGCCGCTGCCAGGTACTTCGTGAAGTTGTCGGTCGTGCCGGAGGAGTCCGAGCGGTGGAACGCCTGGATGCCGGTGCTCGGCAGGGTGGCGCCGGCGTTGAGCGCCTTGATCGCCGGGTCGTCCCACTTGGTGATCTTGCCCGTGAAGATCTTCGCGATCGTCGGGGCATCGAGCACGAGGCCCTTGACCCCCTCGACGTTGTAGCCGATCGCGATCGGCCCGACGACCATGGGGATGTTGATCGCCTTGCCGGTCTTGCAGCGTGCGTCGGCCTTCGGCTGCTCCTCCGGCTTGAGCGCGGAGTCGGAGCCGGCGAAGTCGGTCGTGCCGGCGATGAACTGCTCGATGCCGGCCCCCGAGCCCACGCTCTGGTAGTTGATCGTCGAGCCGGCGCAGGCGCTCTGGTACGCCTTGATCCACTCGGCCATGGCGTTGGCCTGGGCGCTGGAGCCCGACGCCGTGATCGAGCCGGTGGCGCAGTCCTTTGAGGCCGTCGCGCTGGCGCTGCCTGCGGCGCTCGATGCACCGGGCGTGGTGGTGCCGCCGCTCGAGGAGGTGTTCGGGTTGCTGTCGCTGCCGCATGCCGTCAGGGCGAGCGCGCCGACAAGGGCGACGCCGGCAAGGCGTCCGTAGCGCTGGATCGTCACGTCGTGGAATCCCTCTCTTGTCACGTCCGATCGGGTCGTCGACCCGTCGTGTCGAGAGGGACGCTAAGCAGCGCAGATGTCGCGCTCGCACGGCAGGGGTGAACTGAGGGTGAACGCAGGACGTCGGACAGGTACGGGTCACATGACCGACGAATGCCGTTCAGGTGAACGAACGGTACTGAGAGCTTCGACCTGCGCCTGTGACGACCGGGCGCTCGTGGCGCTCGGCGGTGACGACCCGGCCCTGCGCGCACTGGAGGACGACGAAGGCGGCCGTCTCGAGCGGTCGGGGCGGCGCAGTGACGCCTGAGCCCTCGCAGAGCCGCTCGAGCAGCGCCGGCAGCAGCGGGCGGTGGCTGCACAGCAGGAGCGGGGTCCGCCGCTTGCGCAGCTCGACGACCCGGGCCAGGGAGGTCTCGGGGGACTGCGCCCAGGCCTCTTCGCTGAGCTGCGGCTCCACCTCGACGTGGACCCCCAGCCGATGGGCGAGGGGCTCGACCGTCGACAGCGCGCGCTCGCTGTCGGAGGAGACGACGGTCATCGGCCCCAGCGTGAGGAGGACCTCGACGAGCGCATCGGACTGCGCCCGGCCACGGGCCTCGAGCGGGCGGTCGGCGTCCCGGCCGTGCCACCCGTCACGCTTGCGCGCCTTGGCGTGCCGCAGGACGACGAGCGGCTGCGTGTCCACGGTCGCGGCGACGGCCGAGCGGACGAGCTGGGCGTCGCGCGGCTGGGTGAGCAGCCCGCGCGCCGCCGAGGGCGGTACCCAGACGAGCTCGTCGACTTCGGAGGTCGGGACGAACGGCTGGTGGTGACCCTGGGCGAACCAGTAGTGGACGACCTTGGGGCGGCCATCGACCTGGTACCGGGTCGTCCCGGCGGGCCGGCCGAGCGAGACGTGCTGCCCGGTCTCCTCGGCGACCTCCCGCACGGCGGTCTGCAGGACGTGCTCGCCCGACTCGGCCTTGCCCTTGGCCAGCGACCAGTCGTCGTACTTGGGCCGGTGGACGACGGCGACCTCGACCCCCTCGCGCGTGCTCGCCGGGCGCCAGAGCACCGCGCCGGCGGCCCGGACTGCGGCGACGGGCCGGGGTTCGTCAGCCACGGCGTCAGCTCGGCAGCCAACGCCGCCAGCGGCGCCGGGAGACCTGTCGCCAGATGCCCGAGAAGTCGTCCTTGCAGTGCTCCGCCGAGCGACGCTGGAGCTCGAAGAGCAGCCCGAGGGCGAAGCCGGTCGACCCGTTGGTCCGCGGCCGGGCCGCGACATCGCGCAGCACGTCCCCGGCGATGACGGCGTCCTGGTGGTCGCCGAGCACCTCAGTGACGCGAGCGAGCTGCCTGGCCAGCCCCTTGGCCTCGCTGCCGAGGACCGGAGCGCAGGCCTCGGCGGCGTAGCGGGCCTTCTTCGCGGCGATCCTCGTCTCGTGCCACTGCTCGTCTGGCTGGTCGTGGCTCAGGGCGGCGGCGTCGCGGGCCAACCGCTTCCACGCCTTCGCCACGAGGGGTGGGAGCGCGTCGCCCGCGCTGGCCGCAGCGGCGTCGGTGAGCGCGGGCTCGCGCGCCGCAGCCACAAGGGTGTCGAGCAGCGCCAGGTATCGTTCCGAGCGCATCGCCTCGGCGACCGCGGCGCTCGCCTGCGTCATGCCGCTGTCGAGCGCACGGTGCACGGCGGGACCCGCCAGCCGCCCGTCGTCGGCGTCCAGGAGGGCCATGTCGCGCTCGAAGCGGGCGATGAGCACCTCGCGGTCGCGGACCTCGCCGAGGACGCCCGCGACCCAGCCGAGCTCGACCCGCAGGGGGTCGGCCCACTCCGGTTCGACGAGCGGTGCGAACACCTTGAGGCCGCTGCGCATCCGTCGGGCCGCGACCCGCATCTGGTGCACGGCGTCGTGCTCGCCCCTGCGCACCCGGACGTCCTGGGCGAGGAAGGCGCGGACCTGGGTCGCGAGGTGGGCCCGGACCGCCTCGCCGGCGGGATCCTGCGGCCCCACCGAGGCAGGGGGCAGGACGTCGGGAGCGGCGGCGGCGGAGGGGCCGAGGGCGCGCGCCGCCTTCGAGGTGAAGGCGCCCCGCACGGCGCCGGCTGCCAGGAGCTGCTCCTCGACCGCGTCGAGCTCGGCCTCCTCGCCGTCCCGGGTCTCGAGCTCGAGCTCGCGGAACCGGGCGGCGACCCGGTCCTCGTCGAGCACCGAGACGGTGTCGTCGGTCAGCTCTGCGAGAAGCCGGCCGTCGGTCGAGCGCAGCTCGTGGATCGTCCGTTCGGTCTGGAGGGCCGCCACGGGCTCGAGCGCCGCACCGCGGGTCAGCCCGAGGACGAGCTCGCTCAGCGCGGCCGGCGGCGACCCCTCGGCAGCGGCGGTCAGGGGCACGTGCAGCTCTTCGCGGTGACCGACCCCGCCGGACGTCGGCAGCTTGAGGTGCCACCCGGCGTCGGAGCCTCCGGTGCGGCGGCGCAGCGTGACCCCGTGGCGGGCGAGCCGCAGGTCCGCGGTGTCGTAGTACGTGGCGGTCAGCTCCACGGTGACCGCCGGGGAGGCCCCGGTGACCGGAGGCAGCCGGAACAGCCCGTGGACCTTGTACTTGCGCTCGACCTCGATCGCGGATTGGAGGGCTGGTCGTCGTGGGTCAGGAGGCATACGGACGCCTTGTCTTGTGCATCTCGATGAGCTCGTGCTGGAGGTCGACGAGGGGCTCGCCGTCCGGGCCGTGGTTGCGTCTCGTCCAGTGTCCGTCGGCCTCGAGCTCCCAGGCGGCGATCTCGGGCGACATGCCCCGGGCGAAGAGGCGCACGAGCTCGGCGCGGTGGCGCTCGTCGCGGAGCCGGACGAGGGTCTCGACCCGGCGGTCGAGGTTGCGGTGCATGAGGTCGGCGCTGCCCATCCACACCTCGGGGTCGCCGGCGTTGTGGAAGATGTAGATCCGGGAGTGCTCGAGGAAGCGGCCGAGCACGCTGCGGACCCGGACGTTCTCCGAGAGCCCCGGGACCCCCGGCCGGACGGCGCAGATGCCGCGTACCCAGATCTCGACGGGCACCCCCGCCTGGGAGGCGCGGTAGAGGGCGTCGAGCACCTGCTCGTCGACGATGCTGTTGACCTTGAACTGGATGGCAGCAGGGCGGCCTGCGTGGTGGTTGGCCACCTCGCCCTCGATGCGCTCGACGAGCCCGCTGCGCACGGAGTGCGGCGCGACGAGGAACCGCTCGTAGGTCTCGTTGAGGGAGTAGCCCGAGAGGTGGTTGAACAGGTTGGTCACGTCGTCGGCGATGTCGGCGTCGCAGGTGAGCAGGCCGACGTCCTCGTAGAGCCGCGCGGTCTTGGGGTGGTAGTTGCCCGTGCCGACGTGGCTGTAGCGGCGCAGCCCCCCGGGCTCGCGGCGGACGACCATGGAGAGCTTGCAGTGGGTCTTGAGGCCGACGAGGCCGTAGACGACGTGGACGCCGGCCTGCTCGAGCTTGCGCGCCCACGAGATGTTGGCCTGCTCGTCGAAGCGGGCCTTGAGCTCGACGAGCGCGAGCACCTGCTTGCCGGACTCGGCTGCGTCGACGAGGGCGTCGACGATGGGGGAGTCGCCCGAGGTGCGGTAGAGGGTCTGCTTGATGGCGAGCACCGCGGGGTCGGCGGCGGCCTGCTCGAGGAACGCCTGGACGCTCGTGGAGAACGAGTCGTAGGGGTGGTGGAGGAGGATGTCGGCCCGGCGGATCGCGGCGAAGACGTCGGAGGCCTTCGAGGACTCCACCTCGGCGAGCTGGCTGTGGGTGCGGGGGACGAACGACGGGTACTGCAGCTCGGCCCGGTCGAGGTCGGCGATCGCGAAGAGCCCGGTGAGGTCGAGCGGGCCTGAGTGGGCGTAGACCTCGTTGTCGGCGACGCCGAGCTCGCGGACGAGCACCCCGAGCACCTGGGGGTCGATGGACTCCTCGACCTCGAGGCGCACGGGCGGACCGAAGCGGCGCCGGGTGAGCTCGCGCTCGAGGAACTGGAGGAGGTTCTCCGCGTCGTCCTCCTCGACGTCGAGGTCCTCGTTGCGGGTCACCCGGAAGGTGTGCTGCTGGAGCACCTCCATTCCGGGGAAGAGGTCGGCGAGGTGTGCGGCGATGACGTCCTCGAGCGGGACGAAGCGCTGCTTGCTCACGGCGTAGAAGCGGGGCAGGAGCTTGGGGACCTTGACCCGGGCGAAGGACTCCTTGCCGGTGCGCGGGTTGCGGACGACGACGGCGAGGTTGAGGCTCAGCCCCGAGATGTAGGGGAACGGGTGGGCCGGGTCGACAGCGAGCGGCGTGAGCACCGGGTAGACGCGCTCGCTGAACACCACGGTCTGCGTAGCGCGCTCCTCGTCGGTGAGCTCCTCCCACCGGACGATCTCGATCCCCTCCTGCGCGAGCGCGGGGAGGATCTCGTCGCGGAACACCCGCGCCTGGATGCTGCACAGCTCGTGGGCCTTGACCGAGATGGCCTCGAGGACCTCGCGCGGCAGCATGCCCGAGGCGGCCCGGACGGCGAGGCCCGTGGCGATCCGGCGCTTGAGGCCCGCGACGCGGACCATGAAGAACTCGTCGAGGTTCGAGGAGAAGATCGCGAGGAACCGGGCCCGCTCGAGCAGAGGAAGCTCGGGGTCGCGGGCGAGATCGAGGACGCGGTCGTTGAACTCCAGCCAGCTCGTCTCGCGGTCGAGGAACCGGTCAGCGGGCAGCTCCGGGCGGGTCTCGACGCTCTCCTCGACGGTCATGGAGCCATCCTCTCAACCTGCGGCGCCGCGTCTGTCCCGAGAGGGACACCGTCTCGCTGCGGCGAGCCGTCCTCGGCGGCCTGGCCGAACATGACGTCGCTGTCCCACAGCGTGAAGCCGAGGCGCTCGTACATCAACCGTGCCCCGGTGTTGCCCGCGTCGACGTAGAGCATCGCCTGAGGCAGACCGAGGGCGCGCAGGTGCCGTAGGCCCACGAGGGTCAGCGCCTTGCCCAGGCCTGTGCCGCGTGCCGAGGGGTCGACGCCGACGACGTAGACCTCGCCGATCGGCTCGTGCCCGTGCCCGCCGCCGGTTCCGTGGACCTTCGTCCAGTGGAACCCGACGAGCCGCGGGGGCGACGGGGCGACGGCGTCTCCTGCGGAGGTAGGGGCGCCGGTGGCCTCCGCGGCGGCGTCGGTGTCAGGGGCCGACTCGGCGAGGAAGAACCCGGCCGGGTCGAACCACGGCTCCTGAAGCCGCCGGCGCAGGTCCCCGCGCGTCCAGGCGCCCTGCTCGGGGTGCTCGGCGAAGGCCGTGGCGTTGAGGTCGAGCCACCGATCGTCGTCCTCACCGGGCGCGAAGGTCCGGACGGCGACGCCGTCGGGCAGCACCGCCGCGGGGAGTGGCGCGAGCAGGCTGCGACGGAGCTGGAGCAGCTCGCGCACCGCCGTGAGCCCGCGGGAGCCGGCGAGGCGTTCGGCGGCGTCGCTTCCCCCGTGGGCCCACAGGCGCAGCCGGCCGTCGGGCGAGGCGGCCTTGAGCTCGTCGACGAGCGCGCCGCCGACGCCGGCGCGGCGGTGCGCGGGATGGACGACGACCTCCGCGCTCGAGCCCGCGACCTCGTCGGTGGTGTCGAGGTGGGCGTAGCCGACGAGCCGACCGCCGTCGTGGGCGAGGAGGTTGCGGCTGTGCGGGTCGCCGCCGTGGCGCAGGTGGAGGGAGACGTGCTCGGAGAGAGGAGAGACTCCGTCGGCATCGGTGGCGGCCTCGACGAGGGCGAGCACCTCGCGGACGTCGGCGTCGGGCAGGTGCTCGGTCAGCGTCACCGACGTCATGCCCGCCGACCCTAGTGCTCACCAGCGAGCCGTGCGGACGGTGCCGCGGCGGGGCTAGCGGAAGATCCCGGTGTGGCCGAGGGAGTACCGGCCAGGCTGCGGGAACACCGAGAGCCCGTGCGGTCCGCGGCCCACCGGGACGCGGGCCAGGAGCTGGCCGTCGCTCGTGCGGATGGCGTACACCTCGGAGCTGTACCGGCCGGACAGCCAGAGCACCCTGCCGTCGGCCGAGAGCCCTCCCATGTCCGGGCTGCTGCCGCGGGGCAGGTGCCAGGTCTGGCGCACCCTGCCGGTCGCCATGTCGAGCAGGGAGATCGAGCCCTCCCCGCGGTTGCTCACGTAGAGCGTCCGCGAGTCCCTGCTGACGTAGAGGCCGTGCGCCCCCGCCCCGGTATGGACGAACCCCCTGATCCGGAACGTCGTCGCGTCGAGGACCCAGAGGCCGTCGCGCGTCATGTCCGCGACATAGAAGGTGCGTCCGTCGGTCGAGAGCTTGACGTCCTGAGGCATCCCGCCGCCGGGCAGGTGCTGCTGGCGGATGACAGCCATCGTCGACGTGTCGACCTCGAGGAGGTCGGCGCTGAACTCGCAGCTCACGAGGAACCGGCGGCCGTCGGCGGTGAAGTCCGCGTGGTTGACGCCTGCGCAGCCGACCTGGACGACCTTCTGCGCGGCCATGGTGTGCGGCTCCCGGAAAACGAGCGCATGGTCGGCCGAGGCCATGACGACGGCGTGCTTGCCGTCGGGGGTGAAGTAGAGGTTGTAGGGGTCGTGCACCGGCACCGGTCGCCCGGCCCGACCGGTGCGCGGGTCGATCGGGGTCAGGGAGTTGCCGAGGTCGTTGTTGACCCAGAGGGTCCGCAGGTCCCAGGACGGCACGACGTGCTGCGGCTCCCGGCCCACCGGCAGCGTCGCGAGCACGCGGTAGGTGGCCTGGTCGATGACCGTCACGGTGTTGCTCATCGTGTTGGGCACGTAGACCTGCGCGGGGTCCTGGCGGACGACGGGCGAGAGGGCACCTGGTCGATCGGCCGCCCAGACGTCGTGGGGGTCGAGCAGCGGCGGCATGCCGGGCAGCGGTCCCTCCGCACCCGCCGTCGGAGCGGCCTTCGGCGTCGGGGTGGCGCCCGTCGACCCGAGGGAGCTGGGGCTGCTCGCCTGGGCCTCCGGCCGCGCGGGCCGGCCGGTGCTCGAGAGGCTGCCGCTGCTGCTGCCGCACCCCGCGAGGAGCAGCGCGCAGAGCACGAGTCCGGCCTGCCCCGCGTGCCGCCGTCGGGCAGTGAGCCGAGTCACCGCGGGCGGAGCAATGCGCTCGCGGTGACGGCTCGCAGGTGTCGCGAGGCGAGCAGGTCGAGCAACGCCGGCAGCGCCTCGACCGTGCCCGGGTGGCCCAGGTGCAGGCTGACGACCGAGCCCGGGCGCAGGGCAGCCGCCACGGTGCGGATGACGGCCGTCGCTCCGGGGTCGGTGTAGTCGAGGGAGTCGACGTCGTAGGAGAGGACGTGACGGTAGCCGGCCCTCCCGGCGGCGCCGAGCACGGGCCGCGACGCGTGCGGTGTGCCGGAGGGCCGGAACCACGCGCCGGGCGAGCCGGTGAGGCGTCCGATCACGGCCTCGGCGCGCTCGATCTCGGTGAAGGCGGTCGCGGCATCCATCCTCGCCATCGGCCGGTGGTTCATCGTGTGGTTCCCGAGCTCGTGACCTCCGTCGAGGATGCGGGTGGCCATCGACGGCTCCGCCGTGAGCCAGCTGCCGACGGCGAGCACCGTCACGCGGGCACCGGCGCGTTCGGCCTCGCTGAGCAGCGATCGAGCCAGCGCGGCGCTGCCCTGCCCGTGAAAGGTCAGCGCGACGGCGTCCCCGGTGCGCGAGCCGTGGACGACCTCGACCGCCGGGCCGGTCGCGGCCGGCTCAGGCGACGTGGCGGTCGTGGCACCACCCGTCTCCGTGGTCGGGCCTGACGACGCCGCCGAGGCCGAAGGAGTGGCCGGGGGACCGCCCGGCGCAGCGGCCGTGCCGGCCGGCCTCGTCGCAGGAGCGCTCTTCGACGTGCCGGCGCACCCGGCGGCCAGCGCCCCCGCGGCGAGCAGAGCGAGCACCCGACGCCGGTCGACGTCGGTCATGGAGTCGCTCGGGTGTGGTCGACCGGGACGACGCCGCCGGATGCGGCCGAGCTCGTGGCCGCGGCAACGACGCGGTGCGCCTCGGCCCCCTCGAACATCCCGTGCGCATCCGCCGTCGCCTCGACGACCGAGAGCGTCATGGCGAGCAGCAGGCCCAGGACGACGAGGACCGGCCACGCCCGGCGGGGCGGCGCGGGTCGCTGCAAAGCCCTGACCCGGGATGCGACTTCGGCGACGCCTGGCAGGACCGTCGAGGGGAGCATCGGGGAGGAAGCGCGAGGCCCGGTCGCGGCTCGCGTCAGTGCCTCCGCGACGGTGCCGCGGCGGCACGCTGCAGCGGCGTCCTCGTCAGCCCAGCGCTCGCAGGCCTCGGCGACCGCCTGGGGGAGCCGGCGCAGGGCGGGGTTCGCGGCGGCGCACACCGCAGCGGCGCTGTGGTGGAGGTGGTGGCGGTGGCGCAGGTGCGAGCGCTCGTGCTCGAGCAGCGCGCGCCGCTGGGCGCCGTCGAGGCGCTGGAGGAGAGCGGTGCTGACGACGATGCGCCCGGGGCGTCCCGGGACGGCGTACGCCTCGGCCAGCGGGCTGTCGAGGACGGTGAGCTCGGTCCCTCGGCCGGCCAACGCCCGTGCCAGGCCATGCGCCTCGCGCAGCTCGTGAAGACGTCGTCGCGCGGTGGTAGCGACGGCTGCCGCCGTCGCTACCAGGGCCGCAAGCGCCCACAGCGCCACTGGCCAGGCCACCGGGTCGGCGCGGCCAAGGACCGCGCGCGACCAGTGGTCGGCGAGAGCGAGCACCGGGACCCTGGCGACGAGCGTGATCGACAGGATCGTCAGCGATACGTACGAGGCGGCTGCGCTGATGACGCCACCGGCGCTGAGCAGCCAGGCGGCCGTCGCCGGTGGTGTCTGGCGCGTCACCGGCCTGGCGAGGACGGCGAAGGCCGCGCTGAGCAGGAGCGGGAGGTAGACCGAGAACCTCACGAGGCTGGCTCCTCCAGACTAGGGGCTGGCCCCTCTGGACGGCCGAGGCCGAGGAGCTGGGCGAGCGTGGTCTCCTCGGCCGGCGTCAGGGTCTCGATGAAGCGGCTGAGGACGGCCCCGGAGTCGTTCTCACGGTCGAGGATCGCCCGCATCCGCCCGGCCGCCAGCCCGGACTCGTCGAGCACGGGGGTGTAGGCGTGGGCCCGCCCGGCGAGCTCCCGGCGCACCGCGCCCTTGTGGTGCAGGCGCGTGAGGATCGTCTGGACGGTCGTGTACGCCAGGTCGGTGCCCAGGCCGTCCGCCACCTGAGCCGCGGTGAGCGGGTCCTGAGATGCCCAGAGCGTCGCGAGGACCTCGGACTCGAGGCCACCGGACTCGCGGCGCTTGCGCAACAGGCCTCCTCGTGCCGGGCGCGGGTGGCGGGTCCGGTCGTCGTCTTCTGACTCCTACAGTACGGTAGGAGTCAGAAACCTACACCCCCGTAGGAGCTGGAGCTGCGGGACGCCGACGGACGGATGACTGCTCTGTGATCACGTATCTGCAAGCGGCCGTCATCGGCCTGCTCCAAGGGGTCACCGAGCTGTTCCCGGTGTCGAGCCTCGGACACTCGGTCCTCGTCCCGGCCCTCCTCGGAGGTAGCTGGCAGCACCTCGTCACCGAGTCGTCGACCGGAACGTCCGAGCAGAGCCCCTACCTGGCCTTCATCGTCGCGCTGCACGTCGCCACCGCGCTGGCGCTGCTCGTGTACTTCCGCCGTGACTGGGTGCGCGTCATCGCGGGCTTCGTCCGCAGCCTGGGTCCCTCCCTGCGCGCCCGACGCGTGGTCGTCGCCGACGCCGACCAGCGGCTCGCCTGGCTCATCGTCGTCGCGACCATCCCCGTCGGTGTCACCGGGCTCCTCCTCGAGCACACGTTCCGGACCTTGTTCGCCAAGCCGCTCGCGGCGGCGGTGTTCCTCACCGTCAACGGCGGCATCCTCCTCGCCGGCGAGCTGCTGCGACGCCGGGCCTGGGTCGAGCCCGAGGTCGGTGATCTGGCCGACCGGGCTGACCTGGCCGCCGCCGACGGCGCCCCAGAACTCGTCGGGGCGGCAGCGGCCTCGAGCGCCACGACCGCCATGACGGCGGCACCTGGCCATCGACGGCCGGTCCGTCGCCTGGCCACCCTCGAGCACCGCGAGGCCGCCGTCGTCGGCGTCTTCCAGACAACCGCACTTCTGGCTGGGATCAGCCGCTCCGGGGTGGCGATGGTGGGCGGGCTCGTCCGTGGCCTCTCGCACGCCGACGCGGCCCGCTTCTCGTTCATGCTCGCGACCCCCGTCATCCTCGCCGCAGGGCTGCTCAAGGTGCCGACGCTGTTCGGGCCTGCCGGTGACGGCATGCACGGCCAGGTGGTCCTCGGGTTCGCCGTGGCGGGCTGCTCGGCGTACGCCTCGGTGCGGTGGCTCACCCGCTACTTCCAGACCCGCACGCTCACGCCGTTCGCTGTCTACTGCCTCGTCGCCGGCGGCCTGTGCATCGCGCGGTTCGCGTGAACCCGCACCGTCGTGCGCTCGACCTGACCCGTCCCACCGACCAGCTCACCCAGGAGGACACCGTGCCCCGCGCGACTCGCCTCATGCCCGACTGCCCACCGGCCGCCCGATCAGGGACGGTGCTCTGATGCCGAGCACCGCCTTCGGGCTGCCGGTGCACGCGCTCGTCGTGCACGCCGTCGTCGTCCTCGTGCCGCTGGCCGCACTGGGAGTCATCGCGATCGCCCTCCGACCGGCCTGGCGAGCGACCTACGGCTGGCTCACGGTCCTCGTCGCTGCGGTGGCGACGGTGCTCGTGCCGGTCGCGACGAGCAGCGGGGAGTCGCTGCAGGAGCGCGTCGGAGACAGCCCGGCCATCTCCGACCATGCGGAGCTCGGTGACCAGCTGCTCATCTTCATGGTGCCGACGCTCGCGGTCGCGGCCGCCATCGTCTGGCTCGATCGCCGTCGGCGCGCCGGCTCAGGGCAGCCGCGGCTGCTCATGGTGACCAGCGTGCTCGGCGTCGTGCTGGCGATCGCGGTCGGCGTCCAGGTGGCGCGGATCGGGCACTCGGGCGCGACAGCGGTGTGGAAGCCGGTCATCGCCTCGACGGCGGGCGGCGGAGGCGGCTGACGGTCGCCAGCGGCGGCGGGATCAGCCGGCGCGCAGGTTGACGCTCGTGTCCTCCTCCGCGCCCGGCCCGGCAGGCACGACGAACCGGTACCCGACGTTGCGCACCGTGCCGATGAGCGCGTCATGCTCGGTGCCGAGCTTCGCCCGCAGCCGCCGGACGTGGACGTCGACCGTGCGCGTGCCGCCGAAGTAGTCATAGCCCCACACCTCCTGGAGCAGCATCGCCCGGGTGAACACCCGCCCGGGGTGCTGCGCCAGGTACTTGAGGAGCTCGAACTCCTTGAAGGTGAGGTCGAGCACCCGTCCGCGGACCTTGGCGGTGTAGGACGCCTCGTCGATGACGAGGTCTCCGCTGCGGATCTCCTCGGGTGAGTCGTCGGCAGGGGCTGCGAGGACCTGCGCGCGACCCTGCGCCAGCCGCAGGCGCGCCTCGAGCTCGGCGGGGCCGACCGTGTCGACGACGACGTCGTCGACCCCCCAGTCGGCGCTCACCGCCGCCATGCCGCCCTCGGTGAGGATGACGACGAGAGGCGCCCCGGCCCCCGTCGTCGTCAGGACGCGGCAGAGGCTGCGCACGTGCGGCAGGTCGCGCCGGCCGTCGACCAGGACGACGTCGCACGGAGGGACGTCGAGCAGCGCGGCGGCCTCGGCCGGGGCCACCCGGACGGTGTGGTGGAGCAGCCCGAGGGCGGGCAGCACCTCTGCAGAGCTGCGCAGGTCGTTGGTCAGCAGCAGGACCTGGCTCACGGGTACCTCCGGTGCTCGCGTTCCGCTGCGCTCCCCGTCGACGAGGGTCAGGAAAGCACAGAAGGACCCGGAGGCGCCGTCGCCCGAGTCCAACAGATGCGAGAGTAGCCCACGTGCTGACGCCGTACCCCCGCGCCCTGCTCAGCGACGACGGCGTCCGACTCCAGGCGGTCCACGACCCGGCGCTCCTCGGCGGGCGCGACCTCGCCTTCGTCCTCGTCCCCGGCTTCACCGGCTCGTGGCGCCGCCCCGAGCTGCGGCGGCTGGCTCGCTGGTTCTCCTCCTACGGGGGCGTCGTCGGACTTGACCTGCGCGGCCACGGCGGCTCATCCGGCGTCTCGACGCTCGGCGACCTCGAGATCCTCGACCTCGACGCCGCGGTCCGATGGGCGCGGTTGCTCGGCTACGGCAGGGTCGTCACCGTGGGCTTCTCCATGGGCGGCTCGGTGGTGCTCCGCCACGCCGCGCTGCTCGGCCACGCCGGCGCAGGGCTGAGCCGGGTCGACGCCGTCGTGTCGGTCAGCGCCGCCGCTCGCTGGTTCTACCGCGGGACCCGGCCGATGCGGCTCGTCCACCGGGCGGTCGAGACCCGGTCGGGCCGGCTCTACGCGCGTCACGCGATGCGCACCCGCATCGCGGCGTCGGGCTGGGACCCACCGCCGGAGCCACCCGTCGAGGTCGTCGGGCGGATCGCCCCAACGCCACTGCTGCTCGTCCACGGCGCGCGCGACCACTACTTCCCCCTCGAGCACGCCGAGGCGCTCGCCATGGCGGCCGGGCAGCCGAGCGAGCTGTGGGTCGAGGCCGGTATGGCCCACGCCGAGACCGCGGCGACCGCCGACCTCGCGTTCCGCATCGCCCGGTGGGCCAGCTCGGCGACGGCCCGGCACCTCGTCGCGGACGCGGCATGAGCCCGACGACCGACAACGGACGACCGACGAGCCGGGTGCCCCGGGGTCTCGATGCTGCTGAGGCCACCGAGGCTGCGATCCTCCACCCGGCGCCGCGCGGCCCCGTGGCGTGGTGGGCCGGGCCCCTCGGCCTGGCGCTCGCCGCTGCGCTCAGCGTCGCGGCGCTGCTCGGCCCCTGGCCGCTGGCGGCCGCCGTCCTCGTCGTGCAGGTCGTCATCATGATCAGCTGGCTCGAGGCGATCGGTGCACCGGGGGGACGTGGTGCGCAGGTCGTCGTCCTCGCGGTGGCCGTCGCCGCCGACCTGGTCCTCGTCGTCCCCTCGGCGACGAGACCGGGTCTTGTCCTCGCGCCGCTGGGCCTGTCGGTGCTCGCCGTCGTCGGCCACCAGCTGGCCCGGCGCGGCGGACGCCTGCGCGTCGTCCGTTCGCTCACGGCGACCTCGTCGGCCGCGGTCCTCGTCGCCTTCGTCGCCATGCTCATCCCGCTGGCACGGCTCGACTCCGGAGACCAGCTCGTCATCGCCGGGCTGCTGGCCGCCGGACTGTGCGCCCTCGTCGTCCCCCTCCCGGTGCCGGGCTGGGCGACGGCCGTGCTCAGCGTCGTCGCCGGTGCCGCGTGCGCGGCGGGGGTGGGGGCAGCCGGGTCGCTCGGCGGGATGCCGGGCGCGGCGCTCGGAGCGTCCGCGGCCCTGGCTGCAGCCGTCGGCGCCGGTGTGGCGCGGGTAGCCGACCGGAGCGTGCCCGCGCTCGCCGCGGCTCTACCTCTCGCGACGGCGGCACCGGTGGTGTACCTGCTCGGCAGGGCGCTCCTCGGCTGACCGGCCCCGCCTGGGGACGAACGTCGTCTGCGTCCACAGCCCGCGCCGCTGTACCTGGCAGGCGCGCGGCTCGTCCATAGACTCGGCCGCATGACCCCCCAGCTGCCGCGGCCCACCCTGGCCACCGACCCGACCGTTCCGGCGGCCGAGGAGCTCGCGCGCGGGTTGCGGGAGAGCGGTCGGCGGCTCACCCCTCAGCGGCAGATGGTGCTCGAGGCGGTCAACGAGCTCGAGCACGCGACGCCGGAGGAGGTCTTTGCGCGGGTGCACGCGTCCTCGAGCGCCGTCAACATCTCGACCGTCTACCGGTCGCTGGAGCTCCTCGAGCAGCTCGGTCTCGTCAGCCACACTCATCTCGGGCCTGGCGCGACGACGTACCACCAGGCTCGGGAGGTCCACCACCTCCACCTCGTCTGCCGTGGGTGCGGTCACGTCGCCGAGGTCCCCTCGTCCGCGGCCGAGGAGCTGCTGGCCCGGGTCCGCGAGGCCGAGGGCTTCGTCGTCGACGTCGCCCACCTCTCCCTCTACGGCCGCTGCGCCGGCTGCGGCGCGCAGGCATGAGGAGCCCCCTGCTCGAGCGTGACGGGGCCGTCGAGGCGGAGGGAGTCGACGCCGGTGTCGCTGCCCACTACGGCGAGCCCTACCGGGAGCAGCGCTGGCTCGAGGGCGGCGAGGCCTCGGTCGACCTCTCCCACCTCCCCGTGCTCGAGGTCAGCGGCGCCGACCGGCTGTCGTGGCTGCACTCGCTGACCTCCCAGCACCTCACGGCACTGCCCACAGGGCGATGGGCCGAGTCGCTCGTCCTCAGCCCGCACGGGCACGTCGAGCACCACCTGCGCCTCGTCGACGACGGCGCGCGGACCCTCGCCGTCGTCGAGCCCGGCACGGTCGACGCGCTGCGGGCGTTCCTCGACTCCATGCGGTTCCTCCTGCGCGTCGACGTCCGCGACGTCACCGAGTCCCTCGCCGTCGTCCGCGAAGGACGCGGGCCGCTGCGACTGCTGCCGCGCGAGCAGCTCGCCGCGTGGGGCGACGCCCAGCCGGCGCTGGCAGGCATCTGGGCCGAGGAGGCGCTCCGCGTCGCCGAGCACCGCCCGCGGCTCGGGTTCGAGACCGACCACCGGACGATCCCGCACGAGGTCGGCTGGCTCGAGACAGCAGTTCACCTCGACAAGGGGTGCTACCGCGGCCAGGAGACCGTCGCCAGGGTGCACAACCTCGGCCGTCCTCCGCGTCGGCTCGTGTTCCTCCACCTCGACGGCAGCGAGGTCGACCTGCCCGGCCACGGCAGCGAGGTCACGCTCGACTCTCGTCTGGTCGGCTTCGTCACGAGCTCGGCCCGTCACCACGAGCTGGGTCCGATCGCCCTCGCCCTCGTCAAGCGCTCCACCCCGGTCGAGGCCGTCCTCCAGGCTGGGGGGATCGCCGCAGCGCAGGAGGTCGTCGTCGCCCCGTGAGACCGCACCTCCTGCTCACGATCGTCGCCGTGACGCTCGCTGGATGCACGCAGCACGCCGCACCTGCCGCCGCGGTGGTCCAGCTGCCGGCAGGGGCTCCGCGCCCACCGGCCGGATCGTTCTCGGCCGTGGTCGAGCGCGTCGTCGACGGCGACACGATGCTCGCGCGGCACGGTGACCGGGTCGTCCGGGTGCGCTTCATCGGCATCGACAGCCCGGAGTCGGTGAAGCCCAACACCCCCGTCGAGTGCTGGGGCAAGCAGGCGTCGCGGCTCACCGCATCCCTGCTGCCCGCGGGGACGGCCGTGACCGCGGCGTACGAGCCGGGAGGACGCACCGACCGGTACGGCCGGGAGCTGTGGGACCTCTGGCTGTCCGACGGCCGCTTCGTCCAGTCCGTCATCGTCGCCTCCGGAGCCGCTCGGCCGCGGCAGTTCCAGCCGCAGACTCGGCACGCCGGCTACCTGCGCGAGGTCGAGGCCGTGGCGGAACGGGCGCGGGTGGGGCTCTACCGGGCCTGCCCCGAGCCCGCATGGGTCGGAGCCGCCCGCGCGCGGGCCGGCTGATCCGTCCTCCTCGTCGTCGCCGGCCTCAGGTGACGTCGACGACGAGGGTCATCGGCCCCACGTTCGTGAGGCTCACCTCCATGGAGGCGCCGAAGACGCCCTCGGCCACCGTCGCCCCGCGCGCCCGCAGCGTCGCGACGACAAGATCGACGAGCGGTTGCGCCGTCTCGCCGGGCGCGGCCGCCGACCACGACGGGCGCCTGCCCTTGGCGGTGTCGCCGTAGAGGGTGAACTGGCTGACGACGAGCACCGGCGACCCGAGCTCGGCCGCCGATCGCTCCCCGCCCATGATCCGCAGGTCGTGGACCTTCGCCGCGAGCCGCTCGGCCGTGCTCGGGGAGTCCGCGTGGGTCACCCCGACGAGGACGACGAGCCCGTCGCCGGCGAACCCTCCGACGACGACGCCGTCGACCCGGACGCTCGCGTCGCGTGCCCGCTGGACGACTGCCCGCACCGTCAGGACACCCGCACCGTCAGTACACCAGCGCCTGGACGCTGTCGCGGAGGACCTCGTCGACGAAGGACGCCGCCCCCGCGATGCGCACGCCGGGCAGCACGTCGTCGGGGCCGATCCCTCGCCGCAGGGCGCACTGGGTGCACAGCGTGACCTGACCCGACTCGAGGACGAGCTCGAGGAGCTCGTCGAGAGGTGCGGAGTGCTCGAGGGCAAAGGTCGCCGCTCGTCCCGGGACGGCGAACCACGCCGCCTCACCGGTCAGCCACAACGAGACCGCGGCGCCCGCGGACGCCGCGGTCGCCGCGACCGTGAAGGCCTGGGAGCACCGCTCGGGCGCATCGCTGCCAGAGGTGGCTTTCACCACCAGGGTTCGGGTCATGCGACCCAGGCTAGGGCGCCCACGCTCGGTAGAGTGAGGGTGTGGACACCGTCGAGATCTTCTACACCGGCCTTCTCGCCGTCATCGCGGTCGTGATTTTCTGGTTCGCGGCCGTCGTCGTCATCAAGCTCTACAAGGGCCAGCGCTAGCCTGATCCGGTGGAGATCTCTGCCGACCTGCACCCGGAGCTCGTGCCGCTCGCCTTCCTCGTCGGTACGTGGCGGGGCGCAGGCGTGGGCGGTTACCCCTCCGTCGAGGAGTTTCGCTTCGGCCAGGAGATCGTCTTCAGCCACGACACCCGCCCCTTCCTCAGCTATCGCAGCACCTCCTGGCTGCTCGACGACGACGGTCAGCGGGTGAAGCCCTCCGGCAGCGAGTCCGGCTTCTGGCGACCCCGCCCAGGCGGTGAGCTCGAGGTCCTCCTGGCGCACCCCACCGGCTTCGCCGAGGTCTGGGTCGGCACGGTCGAGGGCGCCAAGATCGAGCTCCAGACCGACGTCGTCGCCCGCACGTCCTCTGCCAAGTCGGTCACTGCCGGGCACCGGCTCTACGGGCTCGTCGAGGGCGACCTCCTGTGGGCCTACGACATGGCGGCCGAAGGCCACCCCCTCCAGCCGCACCTCTCAGCGCGGCTCAAGCGGGACTGAGTCAAGGGTCGGCCCGGCCTCAGCCCCGGCCGAACAATCCCCGTCGCTTGTTCCGGGCGGCTGCGCTCGCCGGGACATAGATGGGCGACGAGCGCTGCGGTGCCCGCGGCGCAGGTTCGTCCTCGTCGCCGAGGCTGGACAGCTCGCGGAGCAGCGCTGCGGTGTCCGCGTTGTTGGTCGGGCCGCTGCTGCGCTCGCCGAGCGCGGGGTGCCCGGACCCGGTCTGGCGGTACGACGGCTCGGGCGCAGCGACCGGTGCAGCGACGACCGCGGGAGCCGGCGCTGTCCCGAGGAAGGACTCCATCGACAGCTCGCGCAGCATGGCGGCCGGCGACGTCTCGGCCGCCTCCCAGCCGCGGTCCTCGGCCTCGGCCGTCGCGGGCGCGGCTCCCCCGGGGTTCCACGGGAGCGCCTCCACCTCGGCAGTCACCGGCGCGGCCGCCTCGGAGGGCCACGGGAGCTCCTCGGAGCGGTCCTCGGCGTCGTCGTCGACAGTCGTGATCTCGCCCGTCACGCCGGCGACCTGATCGAGGATCGCGCTGAGCAGATCCTCGGTCGCGGGCCCGAGCTGCGGGAGCGGGGCGGTGACCCCTCGTTCGGAGTCCGGCTCCCAGGCGGCGGCGGCCGCGTCGATGTCGATGGCGTCGGCGTCGGCGTCGGCGGCTGCGTCGACAGCTGCGGCGACAGCGGCCTGCGCCTCGGCAGCGGCGACCGCGTCGGACTCGGCTACCGCGGCCGCCGCCGCGGCCGCCTCGGCAGCGGCGACGGCGTCAGTGGCCGCCTCGGCCTCCTCGGCCGCCTCGGGCACCTCGGGCACCTCGTACGGCCCGTCGAGAGCCGCCGAGACGCGCGCGACCGTCGCCAGCACGTCGTCCAGCCCATGCGCCACCTCGGCGCCGTCGTCCTGCACGTCCGCGATGGCGCGGGCGTCCTCGCTCATCGGATCGACGTCGACGAGTCGGGCCGAGACGAGGTGCGCCACGACGCAGCCGGCCTCGAACAGGGTGAACCCGCAGTCGGCCGCCAGCGCTGAGACCGACCGCTCGCCGTCGACCTTGCACAGCAGCGCCCAGTCGTTGGGCCCGAGGACCACCTCGTCGGCGAGGGCCGAGCGGGTCGAGAGGCGGACGACGGCGCGCGGACCGCCTACGACCTCGGCGAGCTGCGCCCACGTCGTCAGCCGGGAGCCGACCTCGCGCAGGAGCGACTCGACGTCGATGGGCGGCGCGACGTCCTGGCGGGTGCGTCGGCCGGTCCGGAACCTCCACCGCGAGACGGGCCAGCCGAGCAGTGCCGTGACGCCGTCCGTGAGCTGCTCGACGACGTAGGACTCGACGACGGCGCGCTCGACGTAGCCGAGGTGGACGAGCAGCTCGCCGAGCCGCCAGCCCTGCAGCTCGGTGCGCTGGATCTCCAGCGACTCGGCGAGAGCCTCCGGCGTCAGGGCGCCGCAGGAGAGCAGCCGGGCGCCGAGCATCATCCGGCGGCCCGGGACGCTCACGGCGTAGACGAGGCCCTCCCGCAGGAACACCTCGGCCTCGTCGCCGTTGCCGTCGCGGACGTAGAGGCAGCCGGTCGCTCCTCGCGCGGCCGCGTCGAGCAGGACCGTCTCGAGCCTGCCCGTCAGCACCGGCGCCTGGCTCACGCGTCCCCCATCGTCCCCGCAGCGTTCTGCTACCCGTCGTTGTCGGCACCTCGACGCCGCGGGTTGAGCCGCTGGAGAGGGGTCCCGCTGTGACACGATGCGGGCATGGCCCCAGCCACCATGATCACCTGCGCTCCCACGGGCGCCGAGACGGCGAAGGCCGACGCCCCGGGCCTGCCCGTCACGGTCGAGGAGCTCGTGAGAGCCGGTCGTGAGGTCGAGGCTGCCGGCGCGGCGATGATCCACGTCCACGTGCGCGACGACGACGCGCAGCCGACGCTGGACCTCGGCCGGGTCACCGAGGCGCTCGACGGGCTCCGCGCCGAGACGACGCTCGTCATCCAGGTGTCCACCGGGGGCTCGGTCCACGACAGCTTCGCCGACCGGCTGCGGGTCCTCGACGCGGAGCCCGACTCGTGCTCGGTGAGCTGCGGCACGCTGAACTTCGGCGACGACGTCTTCGCCAACCCGTGGTCGTTCATGGTCGAGCTCTACCAGGAGACCCAGGCCCGCGAGATCGTCCCCGAGTTCGAGCTGTTCGACCTCGGCCACGTCGCCTCGCTGCACCGCCTCCTCGACACCTGCGGGGAGCCCTACGGTGGACAGGTGCACTGCGACCTCGTCACCGGAGTGCCTGGCGGGATGCCGGGCACCCCGGCGGCCGTTCTCGCCGCTGTCGCGGCGCTGCCCGTCGGTGCGACGTGGTCCGCGACCGGGGTCGGGCGCAGCACGCTCCCGGTGGCTCTCACGGCGCTGGCCGCCGGTGGGCACCTGCGGGTGGGCATGGAGGACGTCCTCACCCTCTCCCGCGGCGTCCCCGTCGACTCCAACCGCCAGCTCGTCGAGCGCGCCGCCGCGCTGGCGAGGCTCGCCCAACGCCCACCGATGACCCCTGACGCGGCCCG
This sequence comes from Actinomycetes bacterium, assembly GCA_038322045.1. Lineage (GTDB taxonomy): Bacteria > Actinomycetota > Actinomycetes > JBBQFP01 > JBBQFP01 > JBBQFP01. The sequence goes on from JBBQFP010000005.1 coordinate 75,424, forward strand.
GGCGCTCCTGCGCACCCGCTCCGCGACGAGCCCCGACAGCCGCTCCGCGACGAGCCCCGACAGCCGCACAGCGGCGGGAGAAGGATCAGCATGACCGACCCCATGCCTGGCGGACGCCGGCGCATCGACCGGGTCCTGGGTGAGAACTTCCTCGCCGACCTGCAGACCATCCCCCTCGAGGAGCTCCGGGCCCGTCGGCGTGAGTCCGAGCAGGAGGAGGCGGACCTCTCCTACATCCGCCGGCTCCTGCACGCACGCCTCGACCTCGTGCGCGCCGAGCTCGGCCGACGCGAGAACCCCGACGAGCCGGAGGAGCCGTTCATCGCCCGCCTGGCCCGCATCCTCGCCGACCCCGCCCGGGGTGAGGGGCCCACGATGCAGGCAGCCGCCCGCGTCATGACCGTCGAGCCGAGCCGCATCGCCGAGCACCGCCGCCGGGTCGAGCAGATCGTCGCCGACGTCGGACTCTCCGACGTCGAGGCGCGTACGGTCGAGGAGCTCACCGAGGCGGTCGGGCGGCTCGAGACCTTCGAGGAGGGCGTCTCGACCAACCGGCGCGCCGTGCAGCACGTCGTCGACGCGCTCAGCGCCGAGGTCGGACGCCGGTACCGCGACGGTGCGGTCCGGGCCGAGGACACCCTGTCCCACCACTCCTGAGCCGGACGTGACGGTCGTCGTCGAGGTCGTCCGCTCCGGCTTCGTCGAGAGCCGCCACCACGGGTCGGTCATCGCCGTCGACCGCGATGGTCAGGCCGTCCTCGACGTGGGGGAGACCCGCATTCCGGTGTTCGGTCGCTCGGCCAACAAGCCGCTGCAGGCCGTCGGCATGCTCCGAGCCGGTCTCGACCTCGACGGAGAGCTCCTCGCCCTGGCTGCGTCGTCCCACAGCGGGCAACCGGTCCACCTCGCCGGGGTGCGCCGGATCCTCGCCGCCGCGGGGCTCGACGAGTCTGCGCTCGGCAACGTCGCCGACTGGCCGCTCGACGACGTCGCCCGCGAGGACACCCTGCGGGCGTCGGGGCAGCCGAGCCGCCTCGCCATGAACTGCTCGGGCAAGCACGCAGCGATGCTCCTGACCTGTGTGCGCAACGGCTGGGACGTCGAGAGCTACCTCGACCCTGCCCACCCCCTGCAGGTGGCCCTGACGGCCGCCGTCGAGGATCTCGCCGGCGAGCAGGTGCGCCACGTCGGGGTCGACGGGTGCGGCGCCCCTGTCCTCGCGCTCACCCTCGCGGGGCTCGCGCGCGCCTTCGGCCGGCTGGCCGCAGCCGGCTCCGGCCCCGAGCGGTTGGTCGCCGACGCGATGCGCGCGCACCCTCGCCTCGTCGGCGGTGACGGCCGCGACGTCACCGAGCTCATGTCCGGCGTCAAGGGCCTGCTCGCCAAGGACGGCGCCGAGGGCGTCTACGCCGCGGGGCTGCCCGACGGGTCGGCACTCGCGGTGAAGATCGAGGACGGCGGCGATCGTGCCCGTGGCCCGGTCGTCGTCGCGGCCCTGCGCGCGCTCGGGGTCCAGTCCGCCGTCCTGGACCGGCTCGCCACGGGCGTGGTGCTCGGCGGGGGGAGGCCGGTCGGTGAGCTCCGGCTCGTTGCGCTGACCGGTCGACCATGACGACGGCGACGGTGTGACGGAGCCGACAGCGGACTGCTTGCTCGCGCGCTTGCAATAGCTAGCACGGGGGCGCACACTAGGACACATGCCCCAGCTGCACGTGAGCTCGCTCGGCGAGTTCATCCATGAGCAGCGCAAGGGAGCGCAGTACTCCTTGCGTCAGCTGGCCGACGCCGCCGGTGTCTCCAACCCCTACCTCAGCCAGATCGAGCGGGGGCTGCGGAAGCCGTCGGCCGAGATCCTCCAGCAGATCGCCAAGGCGCTGCGGATCTCGGCAGAGACGCTCTACGTGCGTGCGGGCATCCTCGACGAGCGCGACGGCGACGAGGTGAGCGCGGCGATCCTCGCCGACCCGCATCTCAACGAGCGCCAGAAGAGCGTGCTCATCGACATCTACGCCTCGTTCCGCAAGGAGACGCCGCCAACCGAGCCCGCAACCGCGGAGCCCGACGGCGCAGCACTGACGGGCCGCCTTCCGGCAGCCCCAGAACCCGTGGACGCGCACGTCACGTCCCACTGACGAAAGGGTCGACATGACCATCACCGAAGACTTCAAGACCATCACCGAAGACCTCAGGAAGCCCCTCGAGAGCAAGCCGTTCTACGCCATGGCCGGCGCCCTCGACGTCACCGTCGAGCAGGTCCGCAAGGTCGGCACCATGGAGCGGCCGAACCTCGTCACGTTCAAGATCACCCCGACCGAGGTCCGCAAGGACATCACCGAGGCGCTGAGCACGGTCTCCACCGAGCTCACCCACCTGCCCCAGCGGGCGCAGACGATGACCCACGACCTCACGATCCGCGTCGAGGAGACCTACGACGAGCTCGTCGTCCGTGGGCGCCGCGTCGTCACCCGGGTGCGTCGTCAGTCCGCCACCCAGCACCTCACCGAGGAGGCCCGCACGACCGTCCGTCGTACCAGGGCCGCCGCCTCGACGGCGAAGGCCAGCGGCACCGCGACGAAGCGCGCGGCCCGTAAGACGACGGGCACCGTCCGCTCGGGTGCCGCCGCGACCGCCAAGGCGACGAAGGCTGCCGCCCAGAGCGCGGCCGCCACGGTCGAGCAGGCCGCTGTCGCCACCGAGAAGGCCTCCGAGAAGCTCGGCAACTGATACCCGCTGGACCTGACGCGGCGCACGCCGTCGGCAGGCCGGCCGCAGACGTGGGCCCGCTCCCCTCTCGCCGGGGGGGCGGGCCCACCTGCGTCCGGTGGCCCGGCCCGTGGCGTTCCACCGGTGACCGACGTCGCTTAGGCTCGGTGTCGTGCTGATGCCGCTCGGATTCCTCATGGTCGTGATCGGCTGGGGCCTGCTCCTGCTGACGATCTTCGCCCTCGTCGACGCCGTGATGCGGCCGCAGGCGGCCTATCCCGCCGCGGGCAAGCAGAGCAAGGCCATGTGGCTGATCTTCCTCGGGCTGGCCGCCGTGTGGCAGCTCCTCGGCAACAGCGCCATCGGGATCATCGGCCTGCTCGGCGTCGTCGCCACGATCGTCTACCTCGTCGACGTCCGCCCGGCGCTGCGTCAGGTCAGCGGCGGGCGCCGGCGTGGCGGGGGCAGCGACCGGCCCTGGTAGCCCTCCCCGGCGTCAGTGCCCGCTTCGACGACACCCTCGCCGGCTCTGCGCTCGTCTTCGCCGAGGCTGACGCCGTCGTCCGGGCCGACCGCCCCGACGAGGTCGTCGCCGCCCTCGACGCCGTGCACGCCGCGACGCTCCGCGGGGCATGGGCGTGGGGCTTCGTCGCCTACGAGGCCGCGCCTGCGCTCGACCCCACGCTCGCCGCACCGCACCGTTGCACGGTGCCGCTCGTCTGGTTCGGCCTCAGCGGGCCGCCCAGCCGCGAGCCCTCGCTGCCGCCGCAGCCCGCGGGTGACGGTGCTGCACGGTGGAGCCGCGGGTGGACCTCGGAGGGCTACCGCGGCGACGTCGCGGAGGTCCGACGCCGGATCGCTGCGGGTGACACCTACCAGTGCAACCTCACGGCCCGGCTGCACGGTGAGGTCCCGGACGCGCGGGCGCTCTACCAGCATCTCCTCGCCGGGCAGCGGACCGCCTACGCGGCCCACGTCTCGACCGGCTCCCACGAGGTCGTCAGCGGCTCGCCCGAGCTCTTCCTCCGTCGCGCCGGCGAGCGGGTGCTCATGCGGCCGATGAAGGGCACCGCGGCCCGAGGCCGGTTCCGCTCCGAGGACGACGTGGCAGCGCGGTCGCTGGTGTCCAGCAGCAAGGAGCGGGCCGAGAACGTCATGATCGTCGACCTGCTGCGCAACGACCTCTCACGGGTGGCACTGCAGGGGAGCGTGATCGTCCCAACGATGCTCCGCGTCGAGCGCTACGGCACCGTGTGGCAGCTGACCTCCGACGTCGAGGCCGTCGTCGCACCCGAGGTGACGCTCACCGAGCTGCTCCGTGCGCTGTTCCCCTGCGGGTCGGTGACCGGCGCGCCCAAGGCACGCACCACCGAGGTCATCGCGGGGCTCGAGGGCGAGGCGCGCGGCGTCTACTGCGGCGCGATCGGCTGGGTGGCCCCTCCCGACGAGCCGGTACGCGCGCAGCTCAGCGTCGGCATCCGCACCGCTGTCGTCGAGAGGGCCACGGGGCGGGCCGGGTACGGCACGGGGAGCGGGATCACCTGGGGCTCGGTCGCCGAGGACGAGGAGGCCGAGCTCGTCGCGAAGACCGCCGTCCTCCTCGGCCGCCCGAGCGGCGAGGCGCTCCTCGAGACGCTGCGCCACGAACCCGGCGTCGGCGTCCTGCGGCTCGAGCGGCATCTGCGCCGGCTCGCGTGGTCTGCCGAGGTGCTCGGCTTCGCCGTCGACCTCGACGCGGTGCGCGCCCGGCTCGCGGGGCTCGGCAGCGCTGGTCCGGCCAGGGTGCGGCTCGTCGTGCAGCGCGACGGCGCCGTCGACGTCGCTGTGTCGCCGGCCCCGCAGCCCGCGGGCCGGCCCGTCCGGGTCGAGCTCTGCCGGCGGCCCGTCTCGTCCACCGACGTGCGGCTGTTCCACAAGACGACCGACCGGGCGGTCTACGACGAGCGCCTCGCTCACCACCCCGACGCCGACGACGTCGTCCTCACCAACGAGCGCGGCGAGGTCACCGAGTCGAGCATCGCCAACGTCGCCGTCCGGCTCGACGGCTCGTGGTGGACGCCGCCTCTCGACGCCGGCTGCCTGCCCGGGACCCTGCGCGAGGAGCTGCTCGAGCGGCAGGAGCTCACCGAGCGGGTCCTCAGCGTCGACGACGTCGCGCGGGCCGACGCCCTCGCGCTCGTGAGCTCGCTCCGAGGCTGGCGTGCGGCGGTGCTCGTCGGCGACCCTGGTCGACGAGGAGGTGCGCCATGCGCGTGAGCGTGGTCCGTGGGGACATCACCGAGCAGGACGTCGACGCCGTCGTCAATGCCGCGAACAAGGTGATGCGCGACGGAGGGGGCGTCGACGGGGCCATCCATGCCGCCGGAGGGCCCGAGGGTCGCCGCCTGCGTGCGCCGCCTCCCCGGTGGCCCGCCCACCGTCCTCGCGACGCCGACCAGCGTCGAGGAGGCCCGGTTCGTCTTGCTCAGCGCGGAGCCACCGCGGCCCACGCCAGGGTGACCTCGCCCCGCGGCCACCGGGCGGGCTCGGCCGCCACGGCCCAGTCGGCAGCGACCGCGCGCACGGTGGCGACCCAGCGCTGACGCGGCCCGAACGGGGCCAGAGGCGCGGCGCTCGCCCAGGCGCGGTCGAGGTCGCGCAGCAGCGCGTGGACCGGCTCGCCCGGCACGTTGTGGTGGATGAGCGCCTTCGGCAGCCGCTCGGCCAGCTGCGAGGGTGCGTCGAGGTGCGAGAGGTCCGCGGCGAGGGTGAGCGTGCGCGGCCCTTCGGCGTCGAGCAGCACCCACCCGGCGAGCCGGCCCACCTCGTCGCAGGTGCCCTCGACGAGCGCCCCGCCGGGCGCGAGCCCAGCGCGCAGGGTGCCCCAGGCCGTCAGGGCGGCGTCCTCGTCGTACTGGCGCAGGACGTTGAGCGCCCGCACGAGGGCCGGACGCCGACCCGCGAGCTCGAACCCTCCCGCCTCGAACGCCACCCCGGGGCGGGCGAGTCCGCGAGCAGCGGCGACCCTCGCCGGGTCGATCTCCAGCCCGAGGACTGCGACGTCGGACCGGACGGCGCGCAGCCGGTCGAGCAGCTCCAGCGTCGTCACCGGGGCGGAGCCGTAGCCGAGGTCGACGACGAGCGGCTCGGCGGCCAGCCGCAGCCGCCGCCCCTGGGTCGCGGCGAGCCAGCGGTCGATGCGCCGCAGCCGGTTGGGCGCCGTCGTCCCCCGGGTGACGACGCCCAGCGGTCGCCGCGGCGTCGGTCGCCGGGGCAGGGCGCTCACGTGCTCCGGTGGACCTTGTGGGCCGCCGCCTGCGCGAGCGGCTTGAGGACGAGGAGGTCGACGTCGACGTGCGGAGGGCGGGTGACGCACCAGGTGATCGCGTCGGCGACGTCCTCGGCGGTCAGCGGGGCGTCGACGCCGGCGTAGACCGACGCGGCCCTCGCCTCGTCGCCGCCGAAGCGGTTGAGGGCGAACTCGTCGGTGCGCACCATGCCGGGGGCGATCTCGGTGACCCGGACGGGCTGGCCGCACAGCTCCAGGCGCAGGGTCTCGGCCAGCGCGGTCTGCGCGTGCTTCGCGGCGGTGTACCCGCCCCCGCCCTCGTAGACGACGTGCCCCGCCGTCGAGGTGACGAGGACGACGTGCCCCTGTCCCGAGGCCACGAGGGTCGGCAGCAGCGCCTTGGTCATCCGCAGCGACCCGAGGACGTTGACCTCGAACATCGCGCGCCAGTCCTCGACCCCGGCGTCGGCCACGGGGTCGAGGCCGACCGCCCCGCCCGCGTTGTTGACGAGCACCTGCGCCGGGCCGACGGCCTCGGTGAAGGCGTCGACGGACTCCTGCGACGTGACGTCGAGAGCCAGGGCGCGCCCCCCGGTCTCGTCGGCGAGGGCCTCGAGGCGGTCGAGGCGTCGAGCGCCGAGGACGACGTCGAAGCCCGCTGCGGCCAGCAGCCGGGCGGTCGCGGCACCGATGCCGCTGCTCGCACCGGTGACGACGGCGGTGCCCCGGACGGGGACGGTGGGAGAGGTCATGTCGGCGATTGTCCCAACGGTTGGGGCGGGACGTTGCCACCGGCTGGGCGCCGAGGGGTGGACCGGCGGGGAATGGGGCAGGATCGCGGGCGGTTCCCCACGTCAGGCCGCACCGACCGGCCGCCCACGCTCGAGGGAGGTAGCTGCGTGACGCTGCGACCCCTGCTCAGCCGTCGTCCGCTGCGCGTGGCGACGCTGTCCGTGCACACCTCACCGCTGGACCAGCCGGGCACCGGCGACGCCGGGGGCATGAACGTCTACGTCGTCGAGATGTCCAAGCGGCTGGCCGAGGCCGGTGTCAGCGTCGAGATCTTCACCCGCGCCACGGCCGCGGACCTCCCCCCGTCGGTCGAGATCGCCCCCGGCGTCACCGTGCGCCACGTCGTCGCCGGTCCGTACGGCGGCATGGCGAAGGAAGACCTCCCCGGGCAGCTGTGCGCCGTCACGGCCGGCGTGCTGCGGGCCGAGGCGATGCGCGAGCCCGGCCACTACGACGTCGTCCACTCCCACTACTGGCTCTCCGGGCAGGTGGGTTGGCTCGCCTCCGAGCGCTGGGGCGTGCCGCTCGTGCACTCGGCGCACACCCTCGCCCGGGTGAAGAACCAGGGCCTGGCCGCCGGTGACACCCCCGAGCCGTCCGCCCGGGCGATCGGCGAGGAGCAGGTCGTCGCCGCCAGCGACCGCCTCGTCGCCAACACCGACGAGGAGGCGCGTCACCTCGTCGAGCTCTACGGCGCCGATCCCGGGCGGGTGGTCACGGTGCACCCAGGCGCGGACCTCGAGACGTTCCGGCCCGGATCGCGCTCGGCCGCCCGCGCCGCCCTCGGTCTGCGCGAGGACGCCGTCGTCCTCCTCTTCGTCGGGCGGATCCAGCCGCTCAAGGCCCCTGACGTCCTGCTCCGGGCAGCGGCGCGGATGCTCGAGACCGACCCGGCCCTTCGCGGCCGCCTCGTCGTCGCTGTCGTCGGCGGCCCGAGCGGTTCCGGGCTCGCCGAGCCGGACTGGCTCGTCGACCTCGCCGCCGAGCTCGGTATCTCCGACGTCGTCCGCTTCGAGAAGCCCGTGCGCCAGCACGAGCTCGTCACGTGGTACCGCGCCGCTGACCTCACGGCCGTCCCCTCCTACAGCGAGTCGTTCGGGCTCGTCGCCGTCGAGTCCCAGGCGTGCGGCACCCCCGTCGTCGCCGCGGCCGTCGGCGGCCTGCCGACGGCGGTAGCCCACCGCAGCACCGGCCTGCTCGTCCCCGGGCACGACCCGCTGGACTGGGCCAGAGCCCTCGGCGAGGTCGTCGAGGGCCGGGGCCTGCGGGCCGCCATGGGCAGGGCCGGCCTGGAGCGGGCCCGCAGCTTCGGCTGGCCCGCGGCCGCGGCGTCGCTGATCGACGTGTACGCCGAGGCCGTCGCCGAGCGCGAGGACCGGCGACGGCTGGCCCTGGCGTGAGCGCCCTCTCCGGTCGTCGGGCCGCGGCCGCCGAGGCTGTCCGCAGCGCCGTACGGCTCGCCGAGGTCGAGTGCGAGGAGTCGGCTCCCGGCACCTTCGTCGTCACGCTCCCCGGCGAGCACAAGCTGCGCACGACCGTGTCCCTCGTCGTCGGCGACCACACGCTGGGCCTCAACGCCTTCGTCGTCCGGGCACCGGAGGAGGACGCAGTCACCGTCTACCGGTGGCTGCTCGAGCACAACCTCCGCGCGCAGGGGGTCGCCTTCGCCGTCGACCGGCTCGGCGACGTCTACCTCGTCGGCACGCTGCCCCTCGCGGCGGTGACCCCGGACGAGGTCGACCGGCTGCTCGGCGCCGTCGTCACGCTCTCCGACGGCTCCTTCGACACCCTGCTCACCCTCGGTTTCGCCGGGGCGATCCGTCGGGAGCACGCGTGGCGGGTCTCCCGCGGCGAGCCGACGACGAACCTCGACGCCTTCGCCGGGATCCTCCACCTCGGCGAGGAGCCGCATCGGTAGGCTCGCGGTCATGACGCACGCGACGCACACCCTGGTCCTGCTCCGCCACGGCGAGAGCGTCTGGAACGCCCAGAACCTCTTCACCGGCTGGGTCGACGTCGACCTCTCGGAGAAGGGCCTCGCCGAGGCTCGTCGCGGCGGCACGATGCTCACGCAGGCCGGCGTCCTGCCCGACGTCGTCCACACCTCGGTGCAGCGGCGGGCGATCCGCACCGCGCAGGAGGCCCTCGACGAGTGCGACCGCCACTGGATCCCCGTGCGGCGGTCGTGGCGGCTCAACGAGCGCCACTACGGTGCGCTGCAGGGCAAGAACAAGAAGCAGACGCTCGAGGAGTTCGGCGAGGAGCAGTTCATGCTCTGGCGCCGCTCCTACGACGTCCCGCCGCCGCGCCTCTCCGACGACGACCAGTACTCCCAGGTCGGCGAGGCGCGCTACCGCGACCTGCCCGACGAGATCGTCCCGCGCACCGAGTGCCTCAAGGACGTCGTCGCCCGGATGCTGCCCTACTGGTACGACGGCATCGTCCCCGACCTCATGGCCCGCCGGACCGTCCTCGTCGCCGCCCACGGCAACTCGCTGCGAGCGCTCGTCAAGCACCTCGACCACGTGAGCGACGACTCGATCGCCGGCCTCAACATCCCGACGGGCATCCCGCTCGTCTACCGGCTCGACCAGCACCTCGCCCCGACGGTCCCCGGCGGGGAGTACCTCGACCCGGCCGCCGCGGCTGCCGCGATCGAGGCCGTGAAGAACCAAGGGCGCTAGCCCGACGAGCCAGGGCGCCGGCGGCCCGGGCGCCGAGCGCGCAGAGGCTAGCCGCCGGTCGTCAGCGTGGTCTGGTCGGCGGCGTACTGCCCGGTGACCAGGTAGACGACGCGCCGCGCGGCTAAGACCGCGTGGTCGGCGAACCTCTCGTAGTAGCGCCCGATGAGCGTGAGGTCGATGGCTGCCTCGATGCCGCGGTCCCAGCTCTCGTCGAGCAGCAGGGTGAACAGCTCGCGGTGCAGCCGGTCCATCTCGTCGTCGTCCTCCTCGAGCTCCAGCGCCACCCGGACGTCCTTGCTCGCGACGACGGTCCCGGCCTTGGCGACGATCCCCGTGGCGACGTGCCCCATCTGCTGGATCGTCGCCCGCAGCTCCGGGGGGACGGCCGACTCGGGGTAGCGCATCCGGGCGACCTTCGCCACGTGGCGCGCGAGGTCGCCCATCCGCTCGAAGTCGGAGCACATGCGCAGGCCCGTGAAGACGATCCGCAGATCGGTGGCCACAGGCTGCTGACGGGCGAGCAGGGTGAACGAGCGCTCGTCGATGTCGTTGCGCAGCTTGTCGACGACGTCGTCCGCCGAGATCACGCTCTCGGCGATCCCGAGGTCGGCGTCGAGCAGCGCGGTGGTCGCCCGTTCCATCGCCGACCCGGCCAGCCGGGCCATCTCGACGAGCTGGTCGCTGATGCTGTCGAGCTCCTCGTGGTAAGCGTCGCGCACGGTGCTGCTCCTGACTTTCGCAAGGGGGACGTGTCGGCTGCGCTGCTCCAGCCTGTGTCGTCCGGCCAGGCTAGGGGGTGCGCGCTACCGCAGCGGTCGCCGGGGTGAACGGCACCCGGTGGTCCGGTGAACAGTAGGAGACGAGCCGCCTGTGGGGGCCGTCCGCGCCCCGGAGGCCGTGCCGCGGCTCCGTACGATGCACGCGTGCGGCAGGCGGTCGCCTGCCGCCTCGGTGAGATGCTCGGGACCTGCTCGGGACCTGCTCGGGACCCGTTCGGTGACACGGTGGAGAGGCGGGCGCGTGCGCAGCATCCGGCGTCCCGACCTCAGCCCTCGCCAGCGTCTCCCTTCGGGGGGCGAGGCCGGGACCGGGCTCCCTGAGGCCGCCCTCGAGGTCCTCACGGCACTGGGCGCCTCGCTCGTCGTCCTCGGTCCGGGCGACGACGTCCGCTATGAGAGCGAGGACGTCGCAGCCCTCGGGGTGCTGCGCAACGGGCGGGTCGCCGCCGACGCGCTGCTCGCCCTCACCCGGGGGACCCGTCGAGACGGCGTCGTCCGTACCACCGAGCTCGAGCTCGCGCGAGGTCCTCTCGGCGGGGAGACCCTGAGCGTCTCGGCCCAGGCGACCCGGCTGGACGACGGGCTCGTGCTCCTGCTCCTCGAGGACCGCACCGAGGCCCGACGTCTCGACGCGGTACGCCGCGACTTCGTCGCCAACGTCTCCCACGAGCTCAAGACGCCCGTGGGCGCCCTCGCCCTTCTCGCCGAGGCGATCTGCGAGGCCACCGACGACCCCGAGGCGGTCAAGCGCTTCGCCGGCCGGATGCAGCACGAGGCCTCGCGCCTCGGCGCGCTCGTCGGCGAGCTCATCGAGCTCTCCCGGCTGCAGGACCGCGACCCCGTCCGCGAGGCGGTCGAGGTCGACGTCGACGACGTCGTCGGCGACGCCCTGGACCGGTGCCGGTTCGCCGCCCATTCCAAGAGCATCTCTCTCGTCTACCACGGTGGCGACGAGGTGTACGTGCTCGGCGACGAGGAGCAGCTCGTCACCGCGCTGCGCAACCTCGTCATGAACGCCATCAGCTACAGCCCCCAGCACACCAAGGTCACCCTCGCGCTCCGCCGCGCGGGCGAGCTCGCCGAGATCACGGTGACCGACCAGGGCATCGGGATCCCCGAGGCCGACATCGACCGGATCTTCGAGCGGTTCTACCGGGTGGATCCCGCTCGGTCTCGTGCCACAGGAGGCACCGGCCTGGGGCTGGCGATCGTCAAGCACGTCGCTGCGGTCCACGGTGGCGACGTCTCCGTGTGGAGCGTCGAGGGCGCCGGGTCGACGTTCACGCTCCGGCTGCCCGCGCTGCGCGAGAACCCCGTAGCCCAGCTGGACTCCGCGGCTGATCTCTACCCTGCGCCCGAGCCGGACCCCGCAGATCAGCCCTACCCCGCTCCCCAGGAGGACGCACCGTGACCCGGCTGCTCGTCGTCGAGGACGAGGAGTCGTTCTCCGACGCCCTCTCCTACATGCTGCGCAAGGAGGGCTTCGAGGTCGCCGTCGCGGCCACGGGGCCCGCGGCGCTCGAGGAGTTCGACCGCTCCGGGGCCGACCTCGTCCTGCTCGACCTCATGCTCCCCGGGCTCCCCGGCACAGAGGTCTGCCGAGCTCTGCGGCAACGCTCCACCGTCCCGGTGATCATGCTCACCGCCAAGGACAGCGAGGTCGACAAGGTCGTCGGACTCGAGCTCGGCGCCGACGACTACGTGACGAAGCCCTTCTCGCCGCGCGAGCTCGTCGCACGGATCCGGGCCGTCCTGCGCCGCGGCGAGAGCGTGGAGCTGCTCACCGGCACCCTCGAGGCCGGTCCCGTGCGGATGGACGTCGAGCGGTACGTCGTCACGGTCGACGGGCGCCCGACGCCGATGCCGCTCAAGGAGTTCGAGCTGCTCGAGCTGCTCCTGCGCAACTCCGGGCGGGTGCTCACCCGCATGCAGCTCATCGACCGGGTCTGGGGCTCGGACTACGTCGGGGACACGAAGACCCTCGACGTCCACGTCAAGCGGCTGCGAGCCAAGATCGAGACCGACCCGTCCAACCCGCACCTTCTCGTGACGGTGCGCGGCCTCGGCTACAAGCTCGAGGCCTGAGCGCGGGAGCGGCGGTCTCGGGAGCGGCTGGTCTCAGGAGGCCGACGGCGACGGGACCGCGCTGGCCCAGAAGCCGCTCGCCGGCACGACCGGGACGGCGAAGGTGATGGCGCCGCCGCGTGCCAGCGTCACGGTGAGCGAGGTGATGTCGCCGGGCTTGGCGGTGAGCCCCTCGACCGTTGCCTGGGCTGTGGCCACCGAGGCGCCTGGCGTGCCGTAGCCCCCGCCAAAGCGCAGGACGCCCTTGGCGGGCACCGAGGCCTCGCCGCCGATGGTGGCCGCCGTCCCGCCGACGGTGACGGCCGTGACCTCGTCGGCCTGCGACGCGTTGTTGGCGATGCTCGTCGAGAGGACCGAGGGCGCGCCCTCGCCCGGAGAGACGACGACAGCGTTGAGCACCCGGATGTCGCCCTGGGAGGCCTGGGTACCGTCGGCCGGCGCGTAAGGCTTGTCGGTCTGCGCGGTGCGACCGGCGCCGCACCCGGCAAGGAGCGGCACGACGACGGCAGCGGCGAGGGCGACCCTGCCGGGACGGCGCAGCCGCCGGGTGCCGACGGCGGGCGCGGGTCGTGCTGGGGTCACGGTGCGTCTCCTCGTACGGGCGGGCACGGGTGGTCACGGGTCGAGAGGGCGTGCTCGTCAGGGGAGCCTACCCACAGTGCCCGGCGCGCCACCGAGGGCGGTGTCGGCGAGGGAGGTCCCGGCGACGACGAGCAGGGCGACGTCCATCGCGGCGACGACGAGGACGAGCCGGAACGCCTGCCTCGCGCGCTGCGGGCGCTCGCGCGCCGCGAGAACCCCGGCGGCGGCCGCGACCGCCATGGCAGGCGGGGCGGCCCGGATCAGCCTGTTCTTCCCGTCGAGCCCTCGGGTGAGCGACCCGGTGGCCACGAGCAGCAGCCCCGCTGTCGCCTCGAGCCCGTGGCGGTAGCCCAGCCGGTGCGGCATGCCGGACACACCGGAGGAAGCGTCGGCGTCGAGGTCGGGCAGGACGTTGGCGACGTGGGCGGCGACACCGAGGGTCGAGCCGGCGAGGACGAGCCACCCCGGCACCCGCCGGTGCGGTGGCACCGCCAGCACGGCAGCCGCCGGGAACGCTCCGAACCCGGTCGCGTAGGGCAGCCACGACCAGGTGCTCGACTTGAGCCCCGCGTTGTAGGCCCATCCCGACGCCACGGCCGCGAGGTGCGCCGCACCCGCCCGGCGCCCGAGCGCCAGGCTCAGCGGCACGGTGAGGGCTGCTGCCGTCGCTGCGCCGCCGGCCACCGTCCGGCGGCGGAGCACCCCGGTCGCGACCGGCTTGTCGCTGCGGCCGACGGCCCGGTCCCTGGCCGCATCGAGGGCGTCGTTGGACCAGCCGATCGACAGCTGCCCGGCGAGGACGGCGAGGGCGACCCGCGCGGCCCGCCGCGGCCCCGCCCCTGCGGCCACGGCGAGGCCGGTGAGCGTGGCCGTCACGGCCGCCGTGGGCAGCGGGTGGCACGCGGCGATCATCGTGGCGGTGCTCTGCTTGCCCTGCGCCAACCGGCGACGGGCGGCCCCTCCACGGCGACGACTTGCGACGGCGGGCACGCCCGGAGTATTGCGGAGGCACGCACGAGCGCACAACGACAGCCACGCTGCGTGACCGGTTCGGGGTCGCCACCACGCCTCACTAGGGTTTGTCAACCCTCTCTCAAGCCTCTGACCTGCGCGAATGGCTGGATCGGAGGTTTTGCGAATGGCGGCAGCGTGTTACCCTGGAGGTCACGGAAGGGGTACCTGACACATGACGTTCAAGGTCGGCGAGACGGTGGTCTACCCCCATCACGGGGCCGCGTTGATCGAGGCTATCGAGACCCGAACGATCGCCGGGGTCGAGAAGCTCTACCTGGTCCTCAAGGTCGCCCAGGGCGACCTGACGGTGCGAGTCCCTGCAGAGAACGCCGAGTTCGTCGGCGTGCGTGACGTCGTCGGCCAAGAGGGCCTCGACCGGGTCTTCCAGGTGCTGCGTCTGCCGCACACCGAGGAGCCCACCAACTGGTCGCGTCGCTACAAGGCCAACCTCGAGAAGCTGGCCTCGGGCGACGTCATCAAGGTCGCCGAGGTCGTGCGCGACCTGTGGCGTCGGGACAAGGACCGCGGGCTCTCCGCCGGGGAGAAGCGCATGCTCTCCAAGGCCCGTCAGATCCTCGTCTCCGAGCTCGCCCTCGCCGAGCACACCAACGAGGACAAGGCCGAGACGATCCTCGACGCGGTCCTCGCCTCGTAGGCGAGAGCTCACGGCACGACCGACGGCGCGGCTCCTGTTCAGGAGCCGCGCCGTCGTGACGATGACGATGACATGACGTCTGCCGTGACCGACCTCCCCGCACCGGCGAGCCCCCCGCGGACTCATCGGCTGCGCCGTGTGCCCAGCGTCGTCGTCGAGCTGCTCCGGTTCTGCGTCGTCGTCTTCGCCGCTGCAGCGGGGTATGAGACCGCACGCGCGCTGGCACCGGATGCCGGCGCCGTCCTCGGGCCCTTCGACGCCGTCACCGTCGGGCTCATCGTCGGCTCCGGCCTCGGGTACGCCGTCGGCGGGGTGCTCGGTCGGCTCACGCTCTCCGCCGTCCGGCGCACCGAGCGCACCCTGCACGAGCGTCCGGCCGAGGAGCTCGTCACCGGCGTCGTCGGGGCCGTCGTCGGGTCGCTGGCCGGGGCGGCGGCGTCCTGGCCGGTCTTCCTCCTGGCACCGAATCGGCTGGCGCTGCCGGTCCTGTGCTTCCTCGGCATCGCCGTCGGGCTCCTCGGCTACCGGATCGGAGCCAGCCGCTGCGAGCAGATGCTCCGGCTCGTTGGTGGCCCGGCCGGAGTCGCTCCGCGCCGGAGCACCGCGAGCGCCCTGCCCAAGATCGTCGACACGTCGGTGGCCATCGACGGCCGCCTCGTCGACGTCGTCCGGGCCGGGTTCCTCCACGGCCGGATGATCGTCACGGCGCCGGTGCTCAGCGAGCTCCAGGGGCTCGCCGACGCAGGTGACGAGCTGCGTCGGGCCAAGGGCCGCCGCGGCCTCGAGCTGCTCGAGTCCCTGCGTGGGGAGCGGGGGGTCACCCTCGAGGTCATCGGTGACGAGGCCCCCGAGGTCGCCGACGTCGACGCCAAGCTCGTCCGGATGTGCCTGGACCGCGACTGGGCGCTGCTCACCCTCGACTCCAACCTCGCCCGGGTCGCGGCCGTCGCCGGGGTGCGGGTGCTCAACCTCCACGCGCTGGCCCAGGCGCTGCGCCCGCCCGTCGTCGCCGGCGACGAGGTCGACGTCCTGCTGCTCAAGGGCGGCAAGGAGCAGGGCCAGGCGGTGGGGTACCTCGACGACGGGACGATGGTCGTCGTCGAACGGGCCCGTGGCTTCGTCGGCCGGGAGCTGCCCGTCCTCGTCACCAGCGTCCTCACGACGGCGAACGGGCGGATGGTCTTCGCCCGTCCGGTGGTCGGCCCGGAGCCGCACGGCCCAGGCCCACGCCCCCGGTCTGACTGAGCGCCCCCGGGGGCGCCGCAGACCCCGCGGTGCGGGAGGATCACCCTCGTGACCCGTCCGTGCGCTCCCCAGGTGCCGCGATGAGCGTCGCCGCGATCGTCCCGGCCGCCGGGCGCGGCGAGCGCCTCGGACCTGGGGTCCCCAAGGCCCTGCGTCTGCTCGGTGGCGCGCCGCTGCTCGTCCACGCCGTCCGCGCGCTGGCCGGGTCGGTGCAGGTGGGGCTCGTCGTCGTCGCCGCCCCACCTCACGACGTCGCTGACGTGCGACGCCTGCTCGCCGACCACCAGGTCGGCGCCTCGGTGGTCGTCGTCGCGGGCGGGGAGAGCCGGACGGAGTCCGTGGCGCTCGCGCTCGCGGCGCTGCCGCCGGAGGTCGACGTCGTCCTCGTCCACGACGCCGCCCGCCCGCTCGTGCCGGTGGCCCTTGTCGACGCCGTCGTCGCCGCGGTGCACGCCGGTGCGGGGGCGGTCGTCCCCGGCGTGGCGGTGTCCGACACGGTCCGGCAGGTCGCGCCCGACGGACGCGCCGTCGCGACGTTGGACCGTTCCGTGCTCCGCGCCGTCCAGACCCCGCAGGGGTTCCGGCGCGAGGTCCTCGTCGCCGCGCACGCCGCGCACGCCGCGCACGCCGCGCACGCCGCCGCGCCCGGAGCCGGGGCGACGGACGACGCCGGCCTCGTCGAGCTCGTCGGGGGCGAGGTGCTCGTCGTCCCGGGCTCTCCCGAGGCCTTCAAGGTGACGACGCCGATCGACCTCGACCTCGCCGAGGCCGTGCTGGCATCGAGGGGCATCGGTGGCCTCCTCCGCTGAGCTGCCGCGGGTCGGGGTCGGCGTCGACGTCCACCCCTTCGACGCCGAGCGGCCGCTGTGGGTCGCGGGCCTGCTGTGGCCGGGGGAGCCCGGACTCGCCGGGCACTCCGACGGCGACGTCGTCAGCCACGCCGCGTGCGACGCGCTCTTCTCCGCCGCGGGGATCGGCGACCTCGGCGCGCACTTCGGCACGTCACGGCCGCAGTGGGCCGGTGCCTCAGGCGTCACCCTCCTCGCCGAGGCCGCCCGTCTCGTGCGCGCCGCAGGCTTCGACGTCGGCAACGTCGCCGTCCAGCTCGTCGGGGCGCGGCCCAAGGTCGGCACCCGGCGCGCCGAGGCGCAGGCGGCGCTCGCCGAGGCGTGCGGTGCGCCGGTGAGCCTCTCGGCGACGACGACCGACGGACTCGGGCTCACCGGTCGGGGCGAGGGGCTCGCGGCCGTGGCCACCGCGCTCGTCGTCCCTCGCCGGCCTGAGGGCACCGCCGAGCGCCGGGGCGCGCAGGCCGGTGCGGATACCCTGAGCCGGTGACCCTGCACCTCTACGACACCGCTGCCCGGGCGGTGCGCGAGTTCGTCCCGCTGGTCCCAGGCCGTGCCTCGGTGTACCTGTGCGGGGCCACCGTGCAGGCGCCACCCCACATCGGCCACATCCGCTCCGGGGTGAGCTTCGACGTCCTGCGTCGCTGGCTCGAGCACAGGGACCACGAGGTGACGTTCGTGCGCAACGTCACCGACATCGACGACAAGATCCTCGCGAAGGCCGCTGCCAGCGGCGAGCCGTTCTGGGCCGTTGCGGCCCGCAACGAGACGGCGTTCCGCGACGCGTACGACGTCCTCGGCTGCCTCCCGCCGACGATCGAGCCGCGCGCCACCGGCCACGTCACGCAGATGGTCGAGCTCATGGCGCGTCTCATCGACGCCGGGCACGCCTACGCCGGCGACGGCGACGTCTACTTCTCGGTGTCCTCCTGGGCCGCCTACGGCGAGCTGTCCGGTCAACGACCCGACGAGGTCGAGCCCGCGGCCGACTCCACCGCGGCGGGCAAGCGCGACCCCCGCGACTTCGCCCTGTGGAAGTCCGCGAAACCAGGCGAGCCCACCTGGCCCACGCCCTGGGGAGACGGGCGGCCCGGCTGGCACCTCGAGTGCTCGGCGATGGCACGCTGCTACCTCGGCCCCGAGTTCGACATCCACGGCGGCGGCATCGACCTCGTCTTCCCGCACCACGAGAACGAGGCGGCCCAGTCGCGGGCTGCGGGCGACGGCTTCGCGCGGTACTGGCTGCACAACGGCTGGGTGACGACGTCGGGGGAGAAGATGAGCAAGTCCCTCGGCAACTCGCTGCTCGTCAGCGAGGTCGTGAGCCGGGTCCGCCCGGTCGAGCTGCGCTACTACCTCGTCGCCCCGCACTACCGCTCCCACGTCGAGTTCTCCGAGGGTGCGCTCGCCGAGGCCGCCGCGGGCTTCCGGCGCATCGAGAACTTCGTCTCCCGTGCCTCCGAGCGGTGCGGCGGCGCGGTGGCCAGCGAGGTGTCGGAGGCCTTCGCCGCCGCGATGGACGACGACCTCGGCGTCCCCGCCGCGCTGGCGGTGCTCCACGACGCCGTCCGTGCCGGTAACGCCGCGCTGGCCGGGTCGGTCACGGCTGGGTCGCCCACGGCTGGGTCGCTCACGGGCGAGGAGCTCGCGGTGCGCCATCTCGCGCCGGTGCTCGCCATGCTCGGGGTCCTCGGGCTCGACCCGACGCAGGCGCCCTGGGTGTCGGCCGCGGGCAGCGGCGAGGCGCGACGCATGCACCAGGCGGTCGACGTCCTCGTCGGGGCGGTGCTCGAGGCTCGGGCCCAGGCGCGCACCCGCAAGGACTTCGCCACGGCCGACACCCTGCGCGACCAGCTCGCCGCAGCAGGCGTCGAGGTGGAGGACACCCCCGAGGGACCGCGCTGGTCCCTCGCCGCGGGCACCCGGGCCGGTGCACCGGCAGGCGCAGAAGCCGGCGTATCGGCCGGCGTATCGGCCGGCGTACCAGCAGAGAGCAGGACGTAGTGGCAGGCAACAGCCAGCGCAAGGGCGCCATGCGCAAGCCCGGGGCCAAGAAGGGGGCGTCCGTCGGCAGCGGTGGGCGCAACCGGCGCGCGCTCGAGGGACGGGGTCCCACCCCCAAGGCCGAGCAGCGCACGGGGCACCCGAAGGCGCGTCACGCAGCGGCCGCGGAACGGCGCAGCGCGGCGGCTGGCCGCGGCGGGCCCGGCGGCGCGCGACCGCAGTCCAGGGCCGGTGGCCCGGGTCCGGCCTCGCGCTCGCGCAAGGACGCTCAGGAGGTCGTCAACGGCCGCAACTCGGTGCTCGAGGCGCTCGAGGCCGGCGTCCCGGCGTCGACGATGTGGGTGGCCTCACGCATCGACATGGACGACCGGGTGCGCGGTGCCCTGGCCCTGGCCGCCAACAACGGCGTGAGCATCCTCGAGGTGCCGCGCCCGGAGCTCGACCGGATCACCCAGAGCACGCTGCACCAGGGTGTCGCCCTGGCGGTGCCGCCGTACTCCTACGCCGACCCCCACGACCTCGTGCGGATCGCCGACGACGCCGGCGCGTTGGCCCTCGTCGTCGCCCTCGACGGCGTGACCGACCCTCGCAACCTCGGGGCGGTCGTGCGCTCGACGGCAGCCTTCGGCGGCCAGGGCGTGATCATCCCCGAGCGTCGAGCAGCCGGCGTCACGGCCTCGGCGTGGAAGGCGTCGGCCGGGGCCGTCGCGCGGATCCCGGTCGCGCGGGCTGTCAACCTCACCCGTGCGCTCAAGGGCCTGCAGGACGACGGGCTCTTCGTCGTCGGTCTTGACGCCGACGGCGACCTCGAGCTGCCCGATCTCGAGGCAGCCTCTGGGCCGCTGTGCATCGTCATCGGCTCCGAGGGCAAGGGGCTCTCCCGGCTCGTGCGGGAGACGTGCGACATCGTCGTGAGCATCCCCATGTCCGGGGTCACGGAGTCGCTCAACGCCGGCGTCGCCGCCGGCGTCGCGCTCTACGAGGTGGCGAGGCGGCGTAGCAGGTAGAGCTCAACGGGGCCAGCGGTCCGGCCAGGGGCGTCGAGCCTCAGACGAGGCCGGCGGGGTCGACGAACTGGCCCCCGAGCATGACCTCGAAGTCGAGGTGGCAGCCGGTGGAGTTGCCGGTCGCCCCCACCCAGCCGATGACCTGGCCGCGCGCGACGTCCTGCCCGGGACGCACGCCGAGTCGCGACTGGTGGTTGTACGCGGTGGCGAGGGTGCGTCGCGCGCCTTCGACGGTGATGTCGGGGTGCTGGACGACGGTGCGGTTGCCGTACGCAGGGTTGAACCCGGCGTCGAGCACCCGTCCCGCCTCCGCCGCGACGATGGGCGCCCCGCACGACGCCCCGAAGTCCAGGCCGCTGTGCAGCCGGTAGACGCCGGTGACGGGGTTGGTCCGCATCCCGAACGGTGACGTCGTCGCTGCAGGGACCGGTCGCGCGAGCATCCCGGGCCGCACGAGGACGGCGACCCCCGAGGCCGCCGTCCCTCCTCGCAGCCGTGCGCTGAGCGCCGCGGCAGCGGCCTGCTCCTGGGCGTAGAGACGGGCGTCCGCATCGCGGGCACGCCGGGCCACCTCGACACCGGCTGTGCGCGCGGCCACGGCCCGGGAGGCAGCCGCTGCTGAGGCCTGCGCGCGGGTAGAGAGGGTCGCTGCTGCCGAGGCCTGCGCCGCGGCGCTCGCGCGGGCCTGCCGCAGGGCCTCAGCCTGAGCTGCGGCCCGCGCAAGGGCGAGCCGGTGCTCGGCGCGCTGCTCGCCAAGGGCCGAGATGACGGCCGCTGAGTGCTCGGTCACGGTGCGGACGGTCTGCAGCCGGCCGAGGAGGTCGCCGGCGGACTCCGCGGACAGGACGACGCTGAGCTGGGCGTAGGGGCCGCCCTGCTGGTAGAGCGCGCGGGCCAGCTCGCCGAGCTCGTCCTGGCGGTCGCTCAGCTGCGCCCCGGTGGCGACGACGGCCGCCTGTCCGGCCCGCACGGCCGTCTCGCCACGGGTGACGGCGGCGGTGCTGGCAACGAGCCGGGCCCGGGCGAGCGTCGCCCGGCTCGCCGCCGCAGCCACCTCGGTGCGTGCGACCGAGGCTCGTGCCTGGGTCAGCCGCAGGGCCGACGTCGCCTGCTCGAAGACGCGGGTGCTGGTGGCGAGGTCCTGCGCGGGCGAGTCGCCCGGCGACGGCGGCTGCGCCTGCGCGGCTGTAGAGCTCCCGAGGACGAGAGCACCTGCGGCGAGGACGGCGACGGCAGCGCGTCGGCCGCGTCGAGAGCGGGCCTCTGGTGAGCGGCTGCGCAAGGAGGTCGAGAGCACGACGGGCACAACAATCCGGCGGCTCAGGGCGTTCCGGGGCGTAACCGTCGAATCGGTCACATCGCTCACAGCTCCTCGGGGAAGACGAGCCGCATCTCGGCGGTGTCCTCCATCGAGCTCGCCGTCGACGGGGTGCCGATGCGTGCACCGAGCACGGCCCGCTCGTCGGGCTTGTTGACGAGCACGGTCGAGATGTAGCTGTCGATCGCCGCGTCGAGGCCGACGTCGCGCCCGGCCGCCTCGGAGAGGAACCAGCGGTGCTCGAGCAGCTCGTGGAAGAGCTCGGCGGGCTCGAGCTTGCCCCGCAGCTCCCGAGGGACGGCCGAGACGACCGGCTCGAAGACGAAGCTCAGCCACCGGTGGGCGATGATCTCCTCGTCGTCAGCCGTGCTGTTCGTCGCCGCGCGGAACGTGTCGAGGTCGTTGAGCAGCCGCCTGGCCTGGTTCTCCTCGGCGTCGAGGCCGGTGAGGCGCAGGAGGCGTCGGGAGTGGTGCCCGGCGTCGACGACCTTGGGCTGGATGCGCACTCCGCCGCCCTCGGCAGAGACGGTCATCTCTGAGACGTCGAAGCCGAGGTCGTTGAGCCGACGGAGCCGGGCGTCGAGCCCGTACCGACGGAAGCCATGCTCGATGACCTGCGGGTAGGTGATCTCGCTCCACAGCGCCTCGTATCGGGCGACGATGCGCTCGGCCGTCTCGATGGGGTCGATGCTGTGGTGGAGGTAGTCCCCGGCCTGCAGGTCGAGCAGCTCTCCGGCGATGTTGACCCGGGCGAGCTCGAGGTCGTGACCGCGCTGGCCGTCGGAGAGCCGTTCGTGGGTGTCCCCGGTCTCGGCGTCGACGAGGTACGCGGCGAACGCGCCGGCGTCCCGGCGGAACAGGGTGTTCGACAGCGAGACGTCGCCCCAGTAGAAGCCGACGAGGTGGACGCGCACGAGGAGGACGGCGAGTGCGTCGAGCAGCCTCGTCGCCGTGTCCGCGCGCAGGGTCCGCGAGAACAGCGCCCGGTAGGGCAGCGAGAACTGGAGGTGCCGGGTGACGAGGGCGGGGTCCAGGCGCTGCCCGTCCGGGGTCTCGCGGCCCGTGATGACGCCGACCGGATCCACGCACGGGACGGCGAGGCGGTTGAGCTGGCGCAGCAGCTGGTACTCCCGCCGGGCCGGCCGCTCGCTGACCTCCTTGACGGCGTAGACCCGCCCCGAGAGCCGCACGAAGCGCACGACGTGCCGAGAGATGCCCCGGGGCAGCGACACGAGCTGGTCGTCAGGCCACTCCTCGAGCGGCACCTCCCACGGCAGGTCGAGCAGGAGGGCGGGGTCGTCGGGGGAGGCGGTGATCTGCAGCGGCACGGCGGCCTCTCGGGGCAGCAGGGCGACGCCGGAGGCCGCCGTCGTGGCTGCCCCCGGCGTCGTCGCTGGGTGTGCGGTGGGACTAGTCGGCGAGGCGCTCGCCGGTAGCCGTGGAGAAGACGTGCTGCTCTCCGGTGGCCGGGGTGAGGTAGACGGTGTCGCCCTTCATCGGGGGACGACGGCCGTCGACGCGGGCGATGATGTCGTGGCGCCCGTCGCCGGTCTCGGCCTCGCCGTAGATGAACGCGTCAGCGCCGAGCTCCTCGACGACGTTGACGAGCACCGGCATGCCGAGGCCCTCGGTCGTCAGGGTCCAGGACTCGGGCCGGACGCCGAGGGTGACGCTGCTGAGCCCCTGCGCCTTGGCCGCGGCCAGCTGCGCCGGGGTCAGCGGCAGGTGGACCTGACCGACCGTGACGCCGGTCTCGTCCACCGGGACGGTGAGGAGGTTCATCGCGGGCGAGCCGATGAAGCCGGCGACGAAGACGTTGTCCGGACGGTCGTAGAGCGCCCGCGGCGTGTCGCACTGGAGCAGCAGGCCGTCCTTGAGCACCGCGACGCGGTCGCCCATCGTCATGGCCTCGGTCTGGTCGTGCGTGACGTAGACCGTCGTGGTCCCGAGGCGGCGCTGCAGCGAGGCGATCTGCGTGCGGGTCTGGACGCGGAGCTTGGCGTCGAGGTTCGACAGCGGCTCGTCCATGAGGAAGACCTGGGGGGATCGCACGATCGCGCGGCCCATGGCCACACGCTGGCGCTGGCCACCGGAGAGAGCCTTGGGCTTGCGGTCGAGGTAGGGGGAGAGGTCGAGGATCTTGGCCGCCTCCTCCACGCGCTTGCGGATCTCGCCCTTGTCGACGCCGGCGATCTTGAGCGCGAAGCCCATGTTGTCGGCCACCGTCATGTGCGGGTACAGCGCGTAGTTCTGGAACACCATCGCGACGTCGCGGTCTTTGGGGGAGAGGTTGGTCACGTCGCGGTCGCCGATCAGGATGCGGCCGGCGTTGACCTCTTCGAGGCCTGCGAGCATGCGCAGGGAGGTGGACTTGCCACATCCGGAGGGGCCGACGAAAACGAGGAACTCGCCGTCTTCGATCTCGATGTTGAGCTTGTCGACCGAGGGGACGGTG